>NZ_BAAAZN010000030.1:0-94758 GCF_039536925.1 Amycolatopsis ultiminotia
CGGTGGCTGCGGTGAATGGTCCGGTGTCGACGGTGGTCAGTGGTGATCCCGAGGCGCTTCAGGAGCTTGCGGACAGCGCGGATGGTGCGGGTGTGCGTACTCGGATGGTGTCGGTGGATTATGCGTCACATTCGGCGCAGGTCGACGAGTTGCGGGACGAGATTGTCCGGCAGTTGCAGGGCATTGAGTCGCACGAGGGTGTGGTGCCGCTGGTCTCGTCGATGAGTGGTGAGTGGAATCCGACCATGGATGCGGAGTATTGGTTCGCGAGTCTGCGGGAGACGGTGGAGTTTGAGCGGGCGGTTCGGATTTTGGGTGAGGGTCATGGTGTGTTTGTTGAGGCTTCTCCGCATGCGGTGTTGACTGGCGCTATCGCGGACACCCTCGACGAGCCGGTGGTCACCGGCACGCTGCGTCGCGACGATGGTGGCGCGTACCGGCTGCTCACTTCCTTCGCGGAGGCCTACACCCAGGGCGTGCCCGTCGACTGGACGACCGTCGTGCGCGGCACCGCGATCGACTTGCCGACCTACGCGTTCCAGCGCGAACGCTACTGGCCCGCACCGATCCGGCAGCCGGTGCAGAGCGACGAAAGCCTCCGTTACCGCGTCACCTGGGCTCCGGTGCCCGCGAGGACGGCCGTGCCGAGCGGCACCTGGCTGGTGATCGGCGAAGCCCCCGAGGTCACCGCCGCGCTCGGCGACGTCGACGTGGTCACCGCGACCCTCGAAACCGTTCCGGAAGGCGACTTCGACGGCGTCCTGTACGTCCCCGAAGACAACGGTCTGACCGGGACGCTCGCGCTGGTGCAACGCGATCTCGGCGCACCACTGTGGGTGCTGACCCGTGGCGCGGTGGCCGCGGTACCGGGCGAGCCGGTGCCGGCGCCGGAGCAGGCTCAGGTGTGGGGCTTCGGCCGGGTCGCCGCACTGGAGCACCCGCAACGCTGGGGCGGGCTGGTCGATCTTCCCTCCACTGAGGACAACCGGACGGCCGACCACCTGCGTGCGGTCCTGGCCGGCACCGAGGACCAGGTCGCGCTCCGCGAGTCCGGAGTGCTGGCCCGGCGGCTCGAGCGAGCTCCGGCCCCGCACCGCACGCAGGAGTGGCACCCGAGCGGCACCGCGCTGATCACCGGTGGCACGGGCGCGATCGGCGGGCACGTCGGCCGCTGGCTGGCCGGGCGGGGCGCGAGCGGGATCGTGCTGACCAGCCGGTCCGGACCGGCGGCGGGGCCGGCACTGGCCGCGGAGCTGGCGGAGTCGGGCACCGCGGTCGAGGTTTTCGCGTGCGACGTCGCCGAGCGCGATCAGGTGGCGCACCTCGTCAACCGGCTCGGCAGCCTGTCCACGGTCGTGCATGCCGCCGGTGTCGGCGACGGTGGCCCGATCGACGAGACCACGGCGGCCGACCTCGTCGCTGCCACCCGCGCGAAAGTCGACGGCGCGCGGTGGCTGGACGAGCTGACCGGCGAGCTGGACGCATTCGTCGTGTTCTCCTCCGGCGCCGCGACCTGGGGCAGCGGACTGCTCGCCGGTTACGCGGCGGGCAACGCGTTCCTCGACGCGCTCGCCGAGTCGCGCCGGGCGCGGGGCCGGGCGGCGACATCGATCGCCTGGGGCCTGTGGGGTGGCGGCGGCATGGTCGGCGGACCCGCCGGCGAGCAACTGCAGCGCTACGGCATGCGTGTGCTCGACCCGGCGCGTGGCATCCGCGCGCTGGCCGGGATCCTCGACGGTGACGAGCCTGCGATCACGGTGGCCGACGTCGACTGGGAGAAGTTCGCGCCGACGTTCACCCTGCGCCGTCCGAGCCCGCTCATCGCGAGCCTGCCGGAAGTCCGCAGCCAGGCCGTTGAAGACCCCGGCACCGACTCGGAGCTGGGGCGACGGCTGACCGGGCTCCCGCGCACGGAGCAGGACCGGGTGCTGACCGAGCTGGTCCGCGCGGAAGCCGCGGCGGTGCTCGGCCACAGTTCGCCGACGGCGGTCGAGCCGGGCCGCGCGTTCAAGGAACTGGGTTTCGATTCGCTCACCGCGGTGGAGCTGCGCAACCGCCTGACCACGGCGACCGGCGTCAAACTGCCCTCGACCGTCGTCTTCGACTACCCGAACGCGACCGCGCTCGCGGGCAGCCTCCGCGCGGAGCTGCTGGGCGCGGACGCCGAGGCCGGCATCGCCGCGAACGTGGCGAACGACGAGCCGATCGCGATCGTCGGCCTCGGCTGCCGTTACCCGGGCGGGGTGACCGGCCCCGAGCAGCTGTGGGACCTGCTCGCCACGGGCACCGACGCGGTCGCCGGCTTCCCCGCCGACCGCGGCTGGGACTTCGTCGAGCAGAACTACGGATCCGAGCAGGTGGCGTCCGGATCGGCGTACGTCCGGCAGGGCGGGTTCGTCTACGACGCCGCCGATTTCGACGCCGCGTTCTTCGGCATCAGCCCGCGTGAGGCGCTGGCGATGGACCCGCAGCAACGGATGCTGCTGGAGGTTTCGTGGGAGGCGCTGGAGTCGTGTGGCCTCGACCCGCGATCGCTGAAGGGTTCGCGCACCGGGGTGTTCGTCGGCGCCACCTACGCCGGCTACGGCATGGGCCTGGCGAACGGTGACAGCGGCGTCGAGGGCTACTTGCTCACGGGTGGCCTCACCGCGGTCATCTCCGGCCGCATCTCCTACACGCTCGGTCTGGAAGGTCCGGCGGTCACCGTGGACACGGCGTGCTCCTCCTCGCTGGTCTCGCTGCACCTCGCCGCGCAGGCGCTGCGATCGGGGGAGTGCTCGATGGCGCTGGCCGGTGGCGTCGCGGTGCTGTCGACACCGGGTGCGTTCATGGAGTTCTCCCAGCAGGGCGGCATGGCGGCGGACGGCCGGTGCAAGGCGTTTGCCGCCGGGGCCGACGGCATCGGCTGGGGTGAAGGCGCGGGCATGATCGTGCTGGAACGGCTGTCCGATGCGCAGCGCAACGGCCACCGGGTGCTCGCGGTTGTCCGGGGCAGTGCGACGAACCAGGACGGCGCGTCCAACGGCCTCGCCGCTCCCAACGGCCCTTCGCAGAGCCGGGTCATCCGCGCCGCACTTGCCGATGCCGGTCTGTCCACTTCGGACGTCGACGCAGTGGAGGCAC
The DNA here is from genome assembly GCF_039536925.1 of Amycolatopsis ultiminotia. NCBI lineage: Bacteria > Bacillati > Actinomycetota > Actinomycetes > Pseudonocardiales > Pseudonocardiaceae > Amycolatopsis > Amycolatopsis ultiminotia. Next base: position 3,124 of record NZ_BAAAZN010000030.1, read on the forward strand.
ACGGCACCGGCACGTCGCTGGGCGACCCGATCGAGGCGCGTGCGGTGATGGCGACCTACGGCCAGGACCGTGACCGGCCGCTGTGGCTCGGTTCGGTGAAGTCCAACATCGGCCACGCGCAGACCGCGGCGGGCGTCGCGGGCGTGCTCAAGATGGTGCTCGCGCTGCAGCACGGCGAGCTGCCCCGCACGCTGCACGCGGACGAGCCGACCCCGCACGTCGACTGGACCGAGGGCGACGTGCGGCTGTTGACCGAGGCTGTGCCGTGGCCCGCCGGTGAACGTCCGCGCCGGGCCGGGATCTCGGCGTTCGGGATCAGCGGGACCAACGTGCACGTCATCGTCGAGGAGGCACCTGCCGCGGCACCCGCACCGGTGGAGGTGCGTCCGGCGCCGGTGGTGGCGGCCGGCAGCCCGGTGTGGGTGCTCTCGGGCGCGTCGAAGCCCGCGCTGGCCGCGCAGGCCGGCCGGCTGCGCGAATACGTTGTGGCGCACCAGGACCTGGCGGCGGAGGACATCGCATGGTCGCTGGCCACGACACGGACCCGGTTCGAGCACCGTGCCGTGGTGGGCGGGCCGGATCCGGTGGCCGGGCTCGCCGCGCTGGCGACGGACCAGCCTGCGCCCGGGATCGTGACCGGCACGGCCGCCCCCGGCGGGGCGGGCCGCACGGTGTTCGTGTTCCCCGGGCAGGGCAGTCAGTGGCCCGGCATGGGCCGGGAATTGGCTGCTGCGTCCCCGGTGTTCGCTGCGCGGCTGGCCGAGTGTCGTGCGGCCCTGGCGCCGTATCTGGATCTGGACGCTGCACTGTCCGGTGAGTTGGTGGGTGCGGATGTGGTGCAGCCGGCGCTGTGGGCGGTGATGGTCTCACTCGCCGAGGTCTGGCGGGCGGCCGGTGTGCGCCCGGATGCGGTGCTGGGTCACTCGCAAGGGGAGATCGCGGCGGCTGCGGTGGCAGGCGTCCTTTCGTTGGAGGATGCGGCGAAGGTAAGTGCCTTGCGCAGCAAGGCACTTACCGCACTGGCGGGTCGTGGTGGAATGCTGTCGGTCGCGGAACCGGCGGATGCCGTGCGTGCCAGGATCAAGCGATGGGGCGACCGGGTTTCGGTGGCTGCGGTGAATGGTCCGTTGTCCACGGTGGTCAGTGGTGATCCGGATGCGCTCCGGGAACTTGCCGAGAGCACTGATGTGCGTACTCGGATGGTGTCGGTGGATTATGCGTCACATTCGGCGCAGGTCGACGAGTTGCGGGACGAGATTGTCCGGCAGTTGCAGGGCATTGAGTCGCACGAGGGTGTGGTGCCGCTGGTCTCGTCGATGAGTGGTGAGTGGAATCCGACCATGGATGCGGAGTACTGGTACGCCAGTCTCCGCGAGACGGTCGAGTTCGAACGCGCGATCCGCACGCTGGGCGAAAACCACGGCGTCTTCGTGGAAACCTCCCCGCACGCTGTTCTCACTAGCGCGATCGAGGACACCGTCGACGATGCCGTCGTGGTCGGCACGCTGCGCCGCGACGACGGCGGCGCCGAGCGACTGGTGACCTCCTTCGCCGAGGCATACGTGCACGGCGTGCCGGTCGACTGGACGACCGTGCTCGACGGGCAGCAGGTGCCGCTGCCGACGTATGCGTTCCAGCGCCGTCGTTTCTGGCCCGAACCGGTCGCTCCGGCGGTTCCGGTCGATTCGGGTGAGTCGGGCTTCTGGGCCGCGGTCGAACGTGGTGACGTGCACGGTTTGGCCGGACAGCTGGCGCTGGAGGACGAGCAGCTGGCCGGGGTGCTGCCCGCGCTGGCGTCGTGGCGGCTCCGCGAGCGGGCCGACGAGTCGGTGGCCAACTGGCGCTACCGCATCACCTGGACACCTGTCGCCGAGCCCGCCGCGACCGTGCTGACCGGGACTTGGGTGCTCGTCGCACCGTCCGGCGATGCCGCCGCGGCCAGCGCGGAAGCACTGGCCGGGCGCGGAGCAACGGTCGCCGTGGTGACCACCGACGCGACCGATCGGGCCGGGCTCGCGGCGCAGCTGCCACGTGGTGAGATCAGCGGCGTCCTGTCCTTGATGGCACTCGACGGCCTTCCACTGGCCGCGCACCCGACGGTGCCTGCCGGGCTCGCCGCGACGCTCACCGTGGTGCAGGCCCTCGGCGACGCGGGGATCGATGCACCCCTGTGGGTCGTCACGCAGGGCGCGGTCACGACGACCCCCGACGAACCCATGACCGCCACCGCACAAGCGCCGGTCTGGGGTCTCGGGCGCGCCGTCGGACTGGAGCACGCGGAACGCTGGGGTGGCCTGATCGATCTGCCACCGGAGTGGGACGAGCGCACCGCCGCCCGGCTGTGCGCGGTCCTCACCGGTACCGAGGACCAGGTTGCGCTGCGGCGCACCGGGATCCTCGCGCGCCGGCTCGTCCGCTCGGCCACGCGCACCGCACCCGGTCGGCAGTGGCGTCCGGAAGGGACGGTGCTGCTCACCGGTGGCACCGGTTCGATCGGTGGCCGCGTCGGGTCGTGGCTCGCCGGTCGCGGGGCGCCACGCGTGGTGCTCAGCAGCCGGTCCGGTCCGTCGGCGCCGGGAGTCGCGGACCTGGCCGCGGAGATCGCCGACGGCGGTGCGCGCGTCGACGTCGTGTGCTGCGACCTCGAGCAGCGGCCCGCGGTAGCCGGACTGCTCGACCGCATCGCCGGGGAAGGGCCGTCGCTGTGCGGGGTCCTGCACTCCGCCAACGCCGCGTTCCTGTCCCGGCTGGAGGACACCAGCGTCGAAGGCCTCGCGGTGTCGATGGGTGCGAAGGCCACCGGCGCAGTGCATCTCGACGAGCTGACCGCGGATCTGGACCTCGACGCGTTCGTGTTGTTCTCCTCGATCTCCGCGACGTGGGGCAGCAACGACCACGGTGCGTACGCCGCGGGCAACGCGTTCCTGGACGCACTGGCCGAAAACCGGCGCACACGCGGGCTGCCGGGCACCTCGATCGCTTGGGGTGTCTGGGATACCCGGGACTGGGCTGCGGTGGACGCTGGTCTCGACCAGGCGCGTCCGGGTAGCGTCACGCCGGCGCGGCTGGTGCGGCAGGGCATGAACTTCCTCGACCCGGACCGGGCGCTCACGGCGCTGGGACAGGTGCTCGACGACGGGGACACCTTCCTGGCGCTGGCCGATGTGGACTGGGCGCGGTTCGCCCCGGTCTTCACGGCCAAACGGGACCGGCCGCTGCTCGAGCTGATCCCCGAGGCGGGGGAGCCCGAGCGGGGGTCCGAAGAGGACAGTGGCGGTGGAGGCGAGCTCGCGGACCGGCTCGCCGGGCTGGCGCCGGGGGACCGGCCGCGGGTGGTGACGGAGGTGGTGCGGAAGCAGGCCGCCGCGGTACTGGGACTGGACGCGGTCGCGGAAGTACCCGCCACGCGGGCGTTTCGCGATCTGGGGTTCGACTCGCTGACCGCGGTCGAGTTGCGCAACCGGCTCGGCGCCGCGACGGGGCTGAAGCTGCCGGCGACGGTGGTCTTCGACTACCCGAACGCGGCCGTGCTGGGCGAGTTCGTGCTCGGTGCGCTCGGTGGGGGCGAAACGGGTTACCCCGCGACGCTCGACGAGGTGGACCGGCTGGCGGCCACGCTCACCCCGCCGGACGACGCGGCACGCGCGGAGATCGCGGCGCGGCTGGAGGCGCTCGCGCAGCGGTTCCGGGCGCGCGCGGCCGACCGGGCGGCCGAGGACGCCGCCGCGGAACAGGCACTGGCCTCGGCCGGGGCCGAGGAGATATTCGCCCTCCTGGAGGACGAGCTCAACGACGACCTCGATTGACCAGATCCGCCCGACGCCTGCCGGCCCCGGTCGAAGGAAGTGACACGGATGCAGAACGAGGAGAAGCTCCTCGACTACCTCAAGCAGGTCACCGCCAAGCTGCGCACGACGCGCGCGCGGCTGCGTGAGGTCAGCGAGCGGGAGCCCATCGCCGTGGTCGGCATGGGCTGCCGCTACCCCGGCGGCGTGCGGGATCCCGAGGGGCTGTGGGCGCTGCTGGCATCCGGTGGCGACGCGATCTCGGCGTTCCCCGCCGATCGCGGATGGGACGTGGAGTCGTTGTACGACCCGGACCCCGAAGCGGCCGGCACCACCTACGTCGCGGAGGGCGGGTTCCTGCACGGGGTCGCGGACTTCGATGCCGGTTTCTTCGGGATCTCCCCGCGCGAAGCGCTCGCGATGGACCCGCAGCAGCGGCTTCTGCTGGAAATCGCCTGGGAGGCCGTCGAACGGGCCGGGATCGATCCGGAGTCGCTGCGTGGTTCCGCCACCGGGGTGTTCGCCGGCGCCGCGCCGTCGGGCTACCTGGGCGCGGGTGCCGGGATGGCCGGTTCCGAAGGTCACCTCATCACCGGCAACGTCACGAGTGTCATCTCCGGCCGCGTCTCCTACACCCTCGGTCTCGAAGGCCCGGCGGTCACCGTCGACACGGCGTGTTCGTCTTCACTGGTCGCGGTACACCTGGCCAGCCAGGCGCTGCGGGCACAGGAGTGCTCGCTCGCGCTCGCCGGCGGGGTCACCGTGATGGCGGACCCGGCGGAATTCGTCGGGTTTTCGCGGCAGCGTGTGCTCGCCGCGGACGGCCGCTGCAAGGCGTTCGCGGCCGGCGCGGACGGCATGGGCATCGCCGAAGGTGCCGGAATCGTTGTGCTGGAACGACTTTCCGACGCTCGGCGGAACGGTCACGAGGTACTCGCCGTGCTCACCGGAGGCGCGGTCAACTCCGACGGCGCATCGAACGGCCTCACCGCGCCGAACGGCCCTTCGCAGCAGCGCGTGATCCGTGCCGCGCTGGCGAGCGCGAAGCTCGGCACCGGCGACGTCGACCTCGTCGAGGCGCACGGTACCGGCACCGAACTGGGCGATCCCATCGAGGCGCAAGCGCTGCTGGCCACCTACGGACAGGGCCGTTCCGCGGAACGGCCACTGTGGCTCGGGTCCGTCAAGTCGAACATCGGGCACGCGCAGCAGGCCGCGGGTGTCGCGGGGGTGATCAAGACTGTCCTGGCGTTGCAGCACGGCGTGCTGCCGGCGACGCTGCACGCCGAGGAGCCGTCACCGCACGTCGAGTGGGATTCCGGGAACGTGCGGCTGGTGCAGGAAACCATGCCGTGGCCGAAGGGCGAGCACCCGCGGCGTGGCGCGGTGTCCGCCTTCGGCATCAGCGGCACCAACGCGCACCTCATCCTCGAAGAGCCGCCGGAGCCGCCGGAGCCGCCGGAGCCGCCGGAGCCGCCGGAGCCGCCGGAGCCGCCGGAGCCGCGGAAGTCGCGGGAGCCGGCGGGGCTGGCGGAGTTGCCGGAGCTGTCGGCGGTCGGGGAGGAAGACGCGCCGGTCGAGGTGCGAACGGCCGTCCTCGACCGGCCGGATCCCTTGCCGTGGCTCGTTTCCGGCCGGGGTTCCGCCGGGCTGGCCGCGCAGGCCGGGCGACTGCGGGAGCACGTACTCGCGCGTACGGAGCAGGATCCGGCCGACCTTGCGTGGTCGCTGGCGACCTCGCGCACGGCGTTTGACCGCCGCGCGGTGGTGCTCGGGCACGACCGCGGCGAGCTGACCGGCGGACTTGCCGACCTGGCCGCCGGACGGCCCGCGCCGGAAGTGGTGACCGGGACGGTCTCCGCGGGCGGTGTCGGCCGGACGGTGTTCGTGTTTCCCGGGCAGGGCAGTCAGTGGGTCGGGATGGGCCGGGAGCTGGCGCAGGTGTCGCCGGTGTTCGCGGCCCGGCTGGCCGAATGTCGTGCGGCCCTGGCGCCCTATCTGGACCTGGACGCTGCGCTGGCCGGTGTGCACGGGTTCGAAGCGGCGGACGTGGTGCAGCCGGCGCTGTGGGCGGTGATGGTCTCGCTGGCGGAGGTGTGGCGGGCGGCCGGTGTGCGCCCGGATGCGGTGGTGGGTCATTCGCAGGGGGAGATCGCGGCGGCTGCGGTGGCAGGCGTCCTTTCGTTGGAGGATGCGGCGAAGGTGGTTGCCTTGCGCAGCAAGGCACTTACCGCACTGGCGGGCCGTGGTGGAATGCTGTCGGTCGCGGAACCGGCGGATGCGGTGCGTGCCAGGATCAAACGATGGGGTGCCCGGGTTTCGGTGGCTGCGGTGAATGGTCCGTTGTCCACGGTGGTCAGTGGTGATCCGGATGCGCTCCGGGAACTTGCCGACGGTGCGGATGTGCGTACTCGGATGGTGTCGGTGGATTATGCGTCACATTCGGCGCAGGTTGACGAGTTGCGGGAGGAGATTGTCCGGCAGTTGCAGGGCATTGAGTCGCACGAGGGTGTGGTGCCGCTGGTGTCGTCGATGAGTGGTGAGTGGAATCCGACCATGGATGCGGAGTACTGGTACGCCAGTCTCCGCGAGACGGTCGAGTTCGAACGCGCCGTCCGGATCCTCGGCGAGGACCACGGCGTGTTCGTCGAAACCTCCCCGCATGCGGTGCTGACCGGAGCGATCTCCGACACCCTCGACGAGCCGGTGGTCACCGGGACCCTGCGCCGCGACGACGGTGGCGGGGACCGGTTGCTCACCTCGTTCGCCGAGGCCTGGACCCGAGGTGCGACCGTCGACTGGCGCACCATCCTTAGTGGACAGACGGTGCCGCTGCCGACGTACGCGTTCCGGCATCGCCGGTTCTGGCCGGTGTTCGAGCAGCCACCCGTGGCGACCGAGGACGCCGAGTTCTGGGCCGCGGTCGAGGGCGGTGCCGTCGCGGAGCTGGCGGAAGCACTCGACCTGGCCACTGACACGGTCGAAGAGCTGCAGCCCGCCCTCGCCGCGTGGCGCCGGCGCAAGCACTCGGCGGTCAACGGCTGGCGCTACCGCATCACCTGGGCACCGACGGTGGAACCGGCGGGCACCGGCCTGACCGGAACGTGGCTGGTCGTCACCCGCGACGACGCACCCGGCACGGTCGAGGCACTGCGTTCCCGCGGTGCCGGGGTCGAGCTGGTGAAGACCGACGCCACCAGCCGCGACGAGCTGCTGGCCGCGCTGCCCGCCGGGGACTACGCCGGGGTCGTGTCGCTGCTCGCACTCGACGAGCGGCCGCTGCCCGGACACCCCGTGGTGCCGAACGGCGTTGCCGCGACCCTGGCCCTGGTGCAGGCGCTCGGCGACGCCGGGATCGAGGCACCGCTGTGGGCCCTCACCTCGGGTGCGGTGGGGGAGCAGCCGTCGATCCCGCAGGCCCAGGTGTGGGGCTTGGCGCAGGTCATCGGCCTCGAGCTGCCGGAACGCTGGGGCGGTCTGATCGACCTGCCCGCCGCCTGGGACGACCAGACCGCCGCCCGGCTCGCCGGAGTGCTCGCCGGATGCGGTGAGGACCAGGTCGCGATCCGGCCGGCCGGGCTCCTCGCGCGACGGCTCGTGCGGGCCCGCGCGCCGAAGCCGGGTCGCTACGAACCCCGCGGCACGGTCCTGATCACCGGTGGCACCGGCCTGATCGGCAGCCGGATGGGTGCGTGGCTCGCCGAACGCGGCGCCGACCGGCTCGTGCTCACCAGCCGTTCCGGCGCAGCTGCCGACGGGGTGCCTGCGCTGGTCGCGGACCTCGCCGGCCGCGGGTGCGCGGTCGAGGTCACGGCATGCGACATCGGGGTGCGCGACCAGGTCGCCGGACTGCTGGACCGCATCGCGGCGACCGGACCGCGGCTGTCCGCCGTCGCCCACGCCGCGGGGGTCGCGCGCGCGTCGTTCGTCACGGACACCACCGTCGAGCAGCTGGCCGAGGTCTCCGCCGGAAAGGTCGACGGCGCTCACCACCTCGACGAGCTGACCGGTGACCTCGACGCCTTCGTGCTCTTCTCCTCCGGTGCTGCGACCTGGGGCAGCGGACTGCTCGCCGGATACGCGGCCGCGAACGCCGCGCTCGACGCCCTCGCCGAATCCCGTCGCGCCCGCGGTCTTGCCGCGACGTCCGTGGCGTGGGGCTTGTGGGGCGGCGGTGGCATGGGTGCCGGGGACGCCGGTGACCAGCTGCGCCGCTACGGCCTGCGCGTGATGGACCCTGATCGTGGCATCGAGGCGCTGGCCCAGGCCCTTGACGGCGGAGACGGTTTGCTCGCGGTCGCCGACATCGAGTGGGAGCAGTTCGCTCCGACCTTCACGATGCGCCGTCCGAGCCCGTTGCTGTCCACGCTGCCGGACGCCGTCCGCGCGCTGGCCGGTCACGCCGACGAAGCCGAGAACGGTGAGCTGGCCCAGCGTCTCGCGTCGCTGCCCGGTGAGGAGCGGCTGAGCACGCTCGTCGGGCTCGTCCGCACCGAGGCCGCCGCGGTGCTCGGCCATACCGACGCCGCCGAGATCGAGCCCGAGCGGGCGTTCCGCGACCTCGGGTTCGACTCGGTCACCGCCGTCGAGCTGCGCAACCGGCTCACCGAGGTGACCGGGATCCGGCTGCCCTCGACCGTGGTCTTCGACTACCCGTCCGCGACCGCGCTCGCCGGGTTCGTGCTCGACGGCCTGTTCGGCGCGGCAGCAACGCCCGCGCAGGTCACCGCCACGGCCGCGGAAGACGACCCGATCGTCGTCGTGGGCATGGGCTGCCGGTTTCCCGGCGGCGTCGGCTCGCCCGAACAGCTGTGGGACCTCCTCGCCGCCGGGACCGACGCGATCTCGCCGTTCCCGAAGGACCGTGGCTGGGACATCCGCGGCCTCTACGGCCAGGAGGGCGGGTTCGTCCAGGACGCTGCCGAATTCGACGCCGGGTTCTTCGGCATCTCGCCGAAAGAAGCGCTGGCGATGGACCCGCAGCAGCGGTTGCTGCTGGAGGTCTCGTGGGAGGCGCTGGAGCGCGCGGGCATCGACCCGTCGGCGCTGAAGGGCTCCCGCACCGGCGTGTTCGCAGGCGGCTGGTTGCAGGTCTACGGCAACGTGCTCGCGAAGAGCTCGATGCAGGGCTACACCCCGGCTTCCGACGGCGGAAGTGTCCTTTCCGGACGCGTCTCCTACACGCTCGGTCTCGAAGGCCCGGCCGTCACGATCGACACCGCGTGCTCGTCTTCGTTGGTAGCGCTGCACTTCGCCGTCCAGGCGTTGCGCGCCGGGGAGTGCACGCTCGCGCTCGCCGGCGGTGTCACGGTGATGCCGACGCCGGGTGCGTTCGGGTTCGGTTCCGCGCTGGCGCTCGCCGAGAACGGCCGGTGCAAGCCGTTCTCCGCCGATGCCGACGGCATGGGCATGGGCGAGGGCGCCGCGATGCTGGCCGTCGAACGCCTCTCCGACGCCCGCCGCAACGGGCATCCGGTGCACGCGATCGTTCGTGGTACCGCGGTCAACTCCGACGGCGCGTCCAACGGCCTCACCGCGCCGAACGGACCTTCGCAGCAACGCGTGATCCGCGCGGCGCTCGCGAGCGGCGGACTGTCCACTCAGGACATCGATGCGGTCGAGGCGCACGGCACCGGCACCGTCCTCGGCGACCCGATCGAGGCGGGCGCGCTGATCGCGACCTACGGTCAGGACCGGGATCGCCCGGTGTGGCTGGGTTCGGTCAAGTCCAACCTCGGGCACACGCAGGCCGCCGCCGGCGTCGCGGGGATCATGAAGATGGTGCTGGGCATGCGGCACCAGGTGCTGCCGCGCACGCTGCACGCCGAGGAACGCTCGCCACACATCGACTGGGACTCCGGGCGCGTGCAGCTGCTCGCCGAGCCGGTCGCCTGGCCGGCCGGACCGCGCCCGCGTCGTGCCGGGATCTCCGGGTTCGGCATCAGCGGCACCAACGCGCACGTCATCGTCGAGGAGCCGCCTTCGGTCGAGGCACCGCCGGTGCTCGGCCTGCCCACGGTGCTCACCGGCGAAGTCCACGCGTGGCCGGTGTCCGGCCGCACCGCCGACGGGCTCGCCGCACAGGCCGGCCGGCTGCGCGAGTTCGTACTGGCCGCTCCGGAGCTCGATCCGGCCGACACCGCGTGGTCGCTCGCCACGACCCGCACCACGTTCCCGCACCGCGCCGTGGTGGTCGGCGAAGACCGCGAGGAACTGGCCGCGCGGCTGGCGGCGGTGGCGACCGGGCAGCCGGATTCCGCTGCCGTCACCGGTTCGGTGCCGGTCGGCGGACCGGGCAAGGTCGTGTTCGTGTTCCCCGGACAGGGCAGCCAGTGGCCGGGTATGGGCCGGCAGCTGTTCGCCGAGTCGCCGGTGTTCGCGGAGCGGTTCACCGAATGCGCCTACGCACTGCGATCCGTTGTGGACTGGGATCCGATCGCCGTGCTCACCGGTGCCGACGGGGCACCCGAGCCGGAGACCGCCGAGATCCTGCAGCCCTTGCTGTGGGCGCTGATGGTCGCGCTCGCCGAGGTGTGGCGCGCAGCCGGGATCACCCCGGACGCCGTCGTCGGCCACAGCCAGGGTGAGATCGCCGCGGCGACCGTCGCCGGGATTCTGTCGCCCGAGGACGGCGCGCGAGTGGTTGCGTTGCGTTCCAAGGCGTTGAGTGAGCTGGACGTCGAGGGCGGGATGCTGTCGGCGGTCCTGCCTGCCGAAGAGGTCCGCGAACTGCTTGCGCCGTGGGGTGCGCGGCTGGCCGTCGCCGCGGTGAACGGTCCACAAGCGACGGTCGTGTCGGGTGAGCCTGAAGCGCTGACGGAGTTCGAACGTGAGCTGCGTGCCCGTCGGGTGCTGCGCTGGCGTATCCCGCAGACCGATTTCGTCGCGCACTCCAAGCTGTGCGAACCGGTCGAAGCCGTGCTCGCCGAGACGTTGCGCGACCTGCGGCCCACCACCGGCGCGGTGCCGTTCTTCTCCACGGTCGAGAACCGCTGGCTGACCGGACCGGAACTGGACGCCGCCTACTGGTACGCCAACGTCCGCAACACGGTCCGGTTCGCCGACGCCACCATCGCGCTGGCCGAGTCCGGGCACCGCAGCTTCATCGAGGTTTCCGCGCATCCGGTGCTCACCACCGCGGTCGAGGACGTGCTGGAAACGCGCGCCGAACCGGTGCTCACCGGAACCCTTCGGCGGGACGACGGCGGCGCCGCTCGCGTGTTGTGCTCGCTCGCCGAGGCGCATGTCCACGGCCTGCCGGTGGACTGGGCCGCAGTGCTCGGCGGCGGCCGCCAGGTCGAACTGCCGACCTACGCTTTCCGGCACCAGCACTACTGGCCGAAGCCGAACGGTGCCAACGTCGACGGCGCCGAGGAGCTGGGTCTGGACCCGGTCGGGCACCCGTTGCTGGGTGCCGCGGTGGAACGCGCCGACGGCGGCGAACTCGTCTGCACCGGCCGGGTTTCCCTGCGCACGCACCCGTGGCTGGCGGACCACGTGATCCGCGGCGCGACGGTGCTGCCCGGCGCGGCGTTCGCCGAACTGGCCTGCACCGCGGGCGCGCACGTCGGCTGCGGCCTGGTCGAAGACCTGACCCTGGAAGCGCCGCTCGTGGTGCCTGCCGACGGAGCAGTGCGGCTGCAGACGGTGGTCGCCGCTCCCGACGCGGAGGACCGTCGCCCATTCACCGTGTACTCCCGTGCCGGGGACGACCTGCCGTGGACGCGGCACGCGTCCGGCGTGCTCTCCTCGGCCGTGGAGCTGCCCGCGCCGGACGCCGACTTGGCAAGCTGGCCGCCCGCCGGCGCGGAACCGGTGGAGATCGACGGCTTCTACGCACTGACCGCTGAGGGCGGCTACGCGCTCGGCCCGGTTTTCCAAGGCCTGCAGGCAGTGTGGCAGCGTGGCACCGACGTGTTCGCCGAGGTCACGCTGCCGGAGGAGGCTTCGGCGGACGCCGCGGTGTTCGGTCTGCACCCGGCGTTGCTCGACGCCGCGCAGCAGGCCGGGGTGTTCGCGACCGGCGGCTGGGACTCCGGCGAGACGTGGCTGTCGTTCGGCTGGTCCGGTATGGCCCTGCACGCCGCGCACGCCCGGACGGTGCGGGTCCGGCTGCGCCGTGACGCAGACGGTGGGCTGTCGCTCACCGCAGCCGACGCGGCGGGTGCGCCGGTGTTCACTGTGGACGCCGTGGTGATGCGCAAGGCGACCGCTGCGGACACCCCCACCGGTGACCGCGCCGGGGAAGCGATGTTCGGCGTCGACTGGGTACCGGTCCGCGCCGCGCGCCGGGAACCGGCCGGCGGCTGGGCCGTGCTGGGTGAGCTGGCCGTGCCCGGGGTAGAGACGCGTTCCTGCGACACGCTCGACGATCTCGCCGGCACCGAACCCGAAATCGTGTTGGCCACGCTGCCGGACAACGACGGCACGCCGGAGCAAGTACGGCGGGTGACCGGCGAAGTGCTCGGTCTCGTGCAGCAGTGGCTGGCGGAACCCGGTTTCGAATCCGCCCGGCTGGTGCTGGTCACGCGCGGCGCGGTCGCGGTCACGCCAGGAGAGGACATCACCGACCTGGCCGGTGCGGCGGTGTGCGGCCTGGTGCGTTCCGCGCAGTCGGAGAACCCGGACCGCCTCGTGCTCGTCGATCTTGCGCCCGACGCTCCGGCGGAAGCACTCGTCACGGCGTTGAGTTCCACCGAAGCCGAGCTGGCGATCCGCGCCGACGGCGTCCGGACACGTCGCCTCGTCCGGCCCGCGGACGGGGGTGTCCTGCCTGCCGAGCCGTGGCGCCTGACCGGCGACGGCATCGAGCCGTGCCCGGTGGCTGCCCCTGCGGAGGGTGAGGTCCGGGTGGCGGTTCGCGCGGCGGTGTTCGGCGGTGACGACGGATTTGCCGGTGTGGTCGCGGAAACCGGTTCCGGCGTGACGCGGTTCGCGACCGGCGATCGCGTGCGCGGTACCGCACCGGACAGCTGTGCCCGTTTCGTCACGATCCCGGCCGAGAGTCTCACCGCGATGGGCGACGAGTCCTACGCGGCGGCGGCCGGTCCCTTCCCCGTGCTCGACGTGCGCCGTGCGAAGGCCGCGCCGGGCCCGGTTGTGCTCACCGTTCCGGCCGACCCCCGTCCGGCCGGAACGGTGCTCCTCACCGGCGGCACCGGCAAACTCGGCGGAGTCGTCGCACGGCACCTCGCCGACACCGGCCGGGCCGCCGAGGTCCTGCTGACCAGCCGTTCCGGGCCGAGCGCCGACGGAGTCGCCGAGCTGGCCGCGGATCTCGCGGACCGTGGTGCCGCGGTGGGCGTCACCTCGTGCGATGCCGCCGACGCGGCCGCGCTCGCCACGGTGCTCGGCCGCGTGCCGCAGCTGACCGGCGTCATCCACGCCGCCGGGGTCCTCGACGACGGCGTGATCGGTTCCCTGACCCCGGAACGGGTCGACGCCGTGATGCGGCCCAAGGCCGACGCCGCCTGGCACCTCGACCGTCTCACCCGCGGCCGCGACCTCGATCTGTTCGTCCTGTTCTCCTCGGCGGCCGCCACGCTCGGCGCACCCGGCCAGGGCAACTACGCCGCGGCCAACGGATTCCTCGACGCGCTCGCCGCCCGTCGCCGTGCAGCCGGACTGCCCGCCGTGTCGCTGACCTGGGGCCTCTGGGCGGACGCGACCGGTATGACCGAGGGCCTGAGCAGCACCGAACGGGCCAAGTTCAGCCGCACCGGCATCGGCTCGCTCGAAGCCGGACAGGGCCTGGCACTGCTGGATCTGGCTCTGCAGCGGGACGAAGCAGTGCTCGCGCCGCTCCCGCTCGACGTGCCGACGCTGCGGGCCGTCGCCCGTGCCGGTGGCCGGCTGCCCGCCGTGCTGAGCGGCCTCGCACCCGCGCCACGGGTGGCCAAGGACGTCTCGGCCGGTGCCGCCAGCGCCGCGTTGCGGGAGCAGTTCACCCGGGCCGCTGCGGCGGAACGCGACGGCATACTCGTCGAGCTGGTGCGTGCGCAGGCCGCCGCGGTGCTCGGCCACGGCGCACCGGAAGCCGTCGAGGTCGAGACGAGCTTCCTGGAGCAGGGCATGGATTCCCTGACCGGCGTGGAGTTCCGCAACCGGCTCGCGATGGTGACCGGGCTGCGTCTCACCGGCGCGCTCGCGTTCGACCACCCGACCCCGGCCGCGCTCGGTGCCTATCTCGCCACCCGGTTGTCCGAAGAGGACACACCGAAGCCGGCCGCCCCGGCCCCGCTGGAGTCGTTGACCACGCTGTACCTCCGCGCCGCCGAGGAAGGCCGTGCAGGCGAGGTGATGCAACTCGTGCAAGGTCTGGCTCAGTTCCGCGCGAAGTTCACCGAAGTGTCCGAAAAGGACCTTCCGCCGGTGGTGCCGGTGTCGCGCGGAAAGGCGCGGCCGCGCGTGGTCTGCCTGCCGTCGTTCGCCGGCACCGCAGACGCTCGTGAGTTCGCCCGCTTCGGTCGCGGCTTCCGGGGCGCCAGGGCGGTGTCCGCACTGCCTGCCCCCGGTTTCACGACCGGGCAACGACTCGCCGGCACCCCCGAAGCGCTGCTCGATGCGTATGCCGCGGCGATCCGGAAGTCGTTGCCGGATGAGGATTTCGTGCTTGCCGGCTACTCTTCGGGCGGTCTGGTCGCGCACGCGCTCGCGGCGAAGCTGGCGGAGACCGGCACCGGACCGTCCGCACTGGTGCTGATCGACACGTTCACCCCGGAAGACGCCGGGGTGCCCGAGGACGTCCTCGCGGCGCTCCCCGGCGCGGTACTGGCCGGGGCGGGCGACGCCGAGGCCACCGGCGGTGATGGCTGGCTGACCGCGCTGGCGCACTACTACGGGTTCGACTGGCGCGGCCTGCCGGAGCTGGCCGTGCCGACCCTGCTCGTCCGTGCGACGAGCGCACCGGACTCCCGCTGGGGCTTCGCCCGTGACGTCACGACGGTGACCGTGCCGGGAGACCACTTCACGATGATGGCCGACCACGCCGAAACCACCGCGCGAGCCGTCGAAGCGTGGCTCGCCGAGCGAGGAGAACGGTAACCATGACCGACCACACCGAACACCGGCTGGCCGTGATCGGCGCCGGTGTGATGGGCACGAACATCACGGCACTCGCCACCGGGCACGGCGTGCCGGTGGTGCTGGTGGACGTCGACGACGAGAAGCTCGCCGCCGCGCGGCTGACCGTGCGGCAGAAGCTCAAGCACGCGCAGCTGATGGGCGTGCTGCCGGACGGCCGCGGCCGCGGTGAGCTGGTCACCACGACCACGCTCGCCGACATCGCCGGTGCGACCACCGTGATCGAGGCCGTCACCGAAGTCACCGAGGTCAAGCACAAGGTGCTGACCGAGGTCGGCGGTCTCGTCGCACCCGGCACGCTGCTGATCTCCAACACCTCGTGCATCCCGGTGGACGAGATGGCGACCTGGGTTCCGCGCGGCGAGGAGCTCGTCGGCGTGCACTTCATGAACCCCGCGTACCTGATCAAAATGGTCGAGGTCATCCGTGGCAGCGGCACCGGCGACGCCACGATGGAGCGGGTCACCGAGCTGTTGTCGGCGCTGGGCCGCGAGGGTCTCGTCGTGCACGACGCGCCGGGCTTCGTGATCAACCGGCTGCTGCACCCGTTGATCAACCGCGCGGCGATGCTCGTGCAGGAAGGCGTGGCGTCCGCGGAGGTCGTCGACGGTCTGCTGGAAGGCTGCCTCGGGCACTCGACCGGCCCGTTGCGCACCGCCGACCTGATCGGGGTGGACAACCTCGTCGACTCGCTCGTGGTGCTGCACGAGCGGACCGGCGATCCCGAATGCGCCCCGTGCGACCTGATGCTCCAGCTGGTCCGCGACGGGCACCACGGCCGGAAAACCGGCCGCGGATTCTTCGACTACCGGAAGGCCGCCGAATGACCACCGTGAATCCCGCCGCCGACCCGAAGGCCGTCGAGGCGCAGCTGCTGGCCTTCCTCACCGAGCGGATCAAGGCACCGGTCGAGCCCGCCGACGACCTGTTCCGCGCGGGGCTCGTGTCGTCGATGTTCGCCATGCAGCTCGTGGTGCACCTCGAGGACACCTACGACATCGAAATCGTCGGCCCGGAGCTGACCCTGGACCACTTCCGCAGCGTCGAGGCGATGACCGCGCTCGTGCTGCGGCTGAGCGGGAAGAACGATGGCTGAGCTGGTCTTCCCGGACGAGCTGGTCGGCGACGGACCGGCCGGATGGGACGTCACCGGTGAGCTGCCGGCGGACCTGCTGCGCAAGCTGGGCTCGATGGGGCTGCTGTGCGCGGAAGTACCGGCGCGGTTCGGCGGGCCCGGCGCGTCCAGCCTGGAAAACGGTGAACTGACAGCGCACGTCGGGCGGCTGTGCAGTTCGCTGCGCAGCATCATGACCTCGCACGGGATCGCGGCCACGGCCGTGCGCCGGTTCGGCGATCGCGAGCAGCGCCGGCACTACCTCGGCGAGCTGACCGGCGGCAAGCTCGCCGCGGTCGGGTTCAGCGAACCCGGCGCGGGCAGCGACCTGTCGGCGATGACCACCCGCATCGAGGCCCACGGCGAGGAAATCGTGGTGACCGGCGAGAAGCGCTGGGTCACCGCGTCGCGCTACGCCGACTACCTGCTCGTGCTCGGCAGGCACGGCGAGGACGCGGCCGCGGTGATGATCCCGGCCGACGCGCCCGGCGTGACGATCGAGCCGGTGCCGCAGCCGATGGGCTGCCGCGCGGCCGGTCACTCGCGCCTGGTGTTCGACGGCGTGCGGTTGCCGGTGTCCACTGTGCTCGGTGGCGGACGACAGTCGTTGCCACTGCTGTTCACCACCGCACTGTCCTACGGCCGGATGTCCGTGGCGTGGGGCTGCGCCGGGATCGTGCGCGCGTGCCTCGACGCCGCGGCTGAACAGGCCGCCACGCGCGAGCAGTCCGGGAAACCGCTGGGCGAGCATCAGCTGGTCGCCGGACACCTCGCCGATCTGTACGTCGCCGAACAGACCGTCACGCAGGTCTGCCGGGGCGCGAGCGAGCAATGGGACGCCGGGTCGCCGGACCAGGCCGTCGCCGCGGTGCTCGCCAAACACGTCGCGGCCACCCAGGCCGCACAGGCGGCCGCGAAGGCGATGCAGGTGCTCGCCTCGTGGGGCGCCGACGACGGACACGTGGTCGCGCGCGCGTACCGCGACACGAAGCTGATGGAGATCATCGAGGGCAGCAACGAGATCTCCCGCCTGGTACTGGCGCGGCACGTGCTGGACCGGCGCAGTAACCCCTGAAGCGGAGGAGAATCCCGTGGCCGACGAGCCGATCCTGGTCAAATGCCTGGTCTGGGACCTGGACAACACACTGTGGCGCGGCACCCTGCTGGAGGACGGCGAGGTCGCGCTGCCCGAGGAGATCCGCGCGGTGATCGTCGAACTCGACTCGCGCGGCATCCTGCAGTCGGTGGCGAGCAAGAACGACCACGATCACGCCTGGGCGCGGCTGACCGAGCTCGGCGTCGCGGAGTATTTCGTGCTGCCGCGCATCGGCTGGGGGCCGAAGTCGGAATCGGTGCGGGCGATCGCCGACGAGCTGAATTTCGCGGCCAAGACGATCGCGTTCGTCGACGACCAGCCCGCGGAACGCGCCGAGGTCACCTACCATCTGCCCGAGGTCCGCTGTTACGACGCCTCCGAGGTGCCGGAACTGACCCGTCGCCCGGAGTTCAGCCCGGAAACCGTGACCGTGGACGCGAAGCGGCGCCGTTCGATGTACCAGGCGGGGTTCCGGCGCGACGCCGCACGCGAGTCGTTCGGCGGACCGGACGAGGACTTCCTGCGCTCGCTCGAGCTGGTCATGGAAATCAAGCGCGCGGACGAGATCGACCTCTCGCGCGTCGAGGAGCTGACACTGCGGACCAGCCAGATGAACGCGACCGGCGTGCACTACTCGGACGCCGACCTCCGTGCGCTGCTGGCTGATCCGGACCACGACGTGCTGACCGTGACGCTGGCGGACAAGTTCGGCACGCACGGCGCGGTCGGCGTGCTGCTGCTCGGCTACCACGAGCAGGTGTGGCATCTGAAGCTGCTCGCGACATCGTGCCGCGTGGTGTCGTTCGGCGCGGGCGCCGCACTGCTCAACTGGCTGGTCGACTCCGCTGCGCGCGCGGGCGTGCACTTGGCCGCGGATTTCCGCCGTACGGACCGAAACCGGATGATGGACATCGCCTACCGCTTCGCCGGGTTCACCGACGACGACTGCGCATGCCTTGCCGGGCCGGGGGGATCCGATCGCGGGGAGATCCAGTTCCGGCACCTCGTGGCCGACCGGCGCCCGGCCCCGTCGACGATGACGCTGGCCGCGCCGGAACTGGGCCGCGTCCGCGGGTGAAAAGCCTGTTCAGCTGCGGACTTCCGGCAGCTGAACAGGCGGCTTTACGGTGCCGGCGGGCACTGGGAAACTCCGTTCCCGGTGCGCAGACGAAGGTGAGCGAGATGGGCAGCACGCAACCACTGGCGATCGTCGGGATGAGCTGCCGCTACCCCGGTGGCATCGCCGCCCCGGAGGACCTGTGGCGCGTGCTCGCCGAGGGCCGGCACGTCGGCGGTCCCTTCCCGGCTGACCGTGGCTGGGACAGCACCACGCTGAATTCCACTGTGGACCGCGGGGGTTTCCTCGACCACGCGACGGAGTTCGACGCCGCGTTCTTCGGCATCTCCCCGCGTGAAGCCCTGGCGATGAACCCGCAGCAGCGGATCGCCCTGGAGACCGCGTGGGAAGTGCTGGAACACGCGGGAATCGACGCGGCCGCGGTGCGTGGCTCGGCCACCGGCGTGTTCGTCGGTGCCGAGTCGCGGGATTACGGACCACGGCTGCACGAGGCACCGGAGAACGTGGCAGGGCACCTGTTCACCGGCACCGCCGGGAGTGTCCTTTCCGGACGGATCGCGTATACGCTCGGTCTTCGCGGTCCGGCGCTGACCGTCGACACGTCGGCGTCGAGCTCGCTGGTCGCGTTGCATCTGGCCATGGCGTCGCTGCAGCGCGGTGAGTGCGAGCTGGCGATCGCCGGTGGGGTGTCGGTGCTGGCGTTGCCGGGGAACTTCGCCGCGTTCACCAGCCTGCGCGGGCTGGCTGCGGACGGCCGGTGCAAGCCGTTCTCCGCCGACGCCGACGGCACGGCGTGGGCCGAGGGTGCCGGGATGCTGGCGGTGGAAACCCTTTCGCGTGCCCGCGAGCTGGGGCATCCGGTTTTGGCTGTGCTGCGGGGTTCGGCGATGAACTCCGACGGCGCCAGCAGCGGGCTGACCGCACCGGACGGCGAAGCGCAGCAGGCGGTGATCCGTGCCGCGCTGCGGGACGCCGGTCTGTCTGCCTCGGACATCGATGTGGTCGAGGCGCACGGCACCGGCACCCCGCTCGGTGACCGGACCGAGGCGGGTTCGCTACTGGCGACCTACGGCGCGGACCGGGACCGTCCGGTATGGCTCGGCTCGGTGAAGTCGAACCTTGGGCACACGCTCGCTGCTGCCGGTGTGGCCGCAGTGCTGAAGGTGGTGCTGGCCCTGCGGCACGAGACGGTGCCACGGACGCTGCACGCCGCCGACCCCATCGTGTCCGGCGCGGTCCGGCTGGCCACGGAACCGGTCGGCTGGCCCGCCGGTCCCGAGCCGCGCCGTGCCGGGGTGTCGGGTTTTGGCATCGGTGGCACCAACGTGCACGTCGTGGTCGAAGAGGCTCCCGCGGTGGAGCGTGGTCCGGCGCTGCACGAACCGGTGCTGGTCGACGGACCGGTCGCGTGGCCGTTCTCCGGACGTGGCACCGCCGCACTCGCGGCTCAGGCGGCCCGGTTGCGTGCGGTGGCGGCGGACCCACGGGACGTCGCCTGGTCGCTGGCCACGACGAGGTCGGTGTTCGAGGACCGCGCGGTGGTTGTGGGTGCGCTCGAGAGCGGGCTGTCCGCCGCGGCCGCGGGGCTGCCTGCCGCGTCGTTGATCACGGGCACCGCGACAGCCGGTCCGGTGGCGTTCGTGTTCCCGGGCCAGGGGAGTCAGTGGCTCGGCATGGGCCGTGAGCTGGCACGGGTGTCTCCGGTGTTCGCCGCCCGGCTGGACGAGTGCGCGACGGCGCTGGCGCCCTACCTTGATCTGCGCGCGGCGCTCGACGGTGTGCCGGGTTCCGCGGCGGCCGACGTCGTGCAGCCCGCGCTGTGGGCGGTGATGGTCGCGCTCGCCGCGGTGTGGGAAGCCGCCGGGGTGCAGCCGGACGCCGTGGTCGGGCACTCCCAAGGCGAAATCGCTGCCGCTGTGGTCGCGGGTGTGCTGTCGTTGGACGACGCCGCACGTGTCGTGGCGTTGCGGAGTCGTGCATTGACCGCGCTGGCCGGA
The DNA here is from genome assembly GCF_039536925.1 of Amycolatopsis ultiminotia. NCBI lineage: Bacteria > Bacillati > Actinomycetota > Actinomycetes > Pseudonocardiales > Pseudonocardiaceae > Amycolatopsis > Amycolatopsis ultiminotia. The sequence continues at coordinate 23,276 of NZ_BAAAZN010000030.1, forward strand.
CGCGGTGGGATGCTGGCCATCGAAGCGGACGCCGACGTCGTCCGTAGCTGGCTGCCGCCGGAGGTTTCGGTTGCCGCGGTGAACGGTCCATTGTCCACAGTGGTCTCCGGTGCGCCGGACGCCCTGCAGCAGCTGGCCGACGCGCACCCCGAGGTGCGCACCCGGATGATTCCCGTTGACTACGCGTCACACAGTCCGCAGGTGGGCCGGCTGCGCGAGGAGATCCTGGCTGCGCTCGCGGGAATCACTCCTCGTGTGGCACGGATCCCGATGATCTCGTCCCTGACCGGGCAACGGCTCGCCGGTCCGGAAGCCGGTGCGGACTACTGGTACACCGCACTGCGCGAACCGGTCGAGTTCGAGCGTGCGGTCCGCGTGCTCGCCGGCGAAGGCCACCGCACGTTCATCGAGACCTCCCCGCACCCGGTGCTCACTGCGGCGATCACCGCGACCGTCGGCGACGGCGTGGTCACCGGAACCCTCCGCCGCGACGACGGCGGCGCCGAGCGGCTGCTGCTGTCCCTGGCCACCGCCCACGTCGGCGGCGCCACCGTCGACTGGCGCGCCGTGTTCCCGGCGGCCGAGCAGGTGCACCTCCCGACCTACCCGTTCCAACGGCAGCGCTACTGGCTCGACGAGCCCGGCCACCCCGGGACCGTCGCGACCACTGGGACCACCTCGACCACTGGCACCACCGGGACCGCCGCGACGGCCGGGACCACTGGGACCACCGCGACGGCCGGGACCACTGGGATCGGCGCAGCCGCCGGGACCCCCTCGACCACCGGGACCCCCTCGACCACCGGGACCACCGAGACCACCGGGACCACTGGGATCGGCGCAGCCGCCGGGACCACCGGGACCACGGCACCGGTCGCCGGCACGGATCTGCTGGCTCTCGTGCGCGCGCACACTGCGGCTGTGCTCGGGTATGCCGATCCGGCCGCGGTGCCGGAGGGGCGCACGTTCAAGCAGCTGGGCATCGACTCGGTCACCGCCGTCGAGTTGCGGACCCGGCTGGCCGCGGCGACCGGGCGCAGGCTGCCCGCGGGTGTCGTCTTCGACCGCCCCACCCCGGCCGAGCTGGCCGGTTACCTCGGCGGCGCCGGGGAAGTCCGCACGCAGGTGCGGGCAGCTTCCGGCGAGCCGATCGCCATCGTCGCCGCGGCGTGCCGGCTGCCCGGCGATGTCACCAGCCTCGACGACCTGTGGGACGTGGTCGAGACCGGCCGGGACGTGGTCGGCGGCTACCCGGCCGACCGTGGCTGGGACCTAAGCGCCCTCGACCCCCGCGGCGGCGGTGGCTTCGTTTCCGGCGTCGCCGACTTCGACGCCGGCCTCTTCGGCATCTCGCCGCGCGAGGCGCTGGCGATGGACCCGCAGCAACGCGTGCTGCTGGAAGTCTCCTGGGAAGCGCTGGAGCGCGCCGGGATCGCACCGGACTCCGTGCGGGGTGCGGAGATCGGCGTGTTCGCCGGCGCGTTCACCTCCGGCTACGCCGGGTCCGACCGCAGCGGCCACCTGATGACCGGCCTTTCGTCGAGCGTCCTTTCCGGACGGATCGCGTACACCCTCGGCCTTGCCGGGCCCGCGATCACGGTCGACACCGCGTGCTCGTCGTCGCTGGTCGCGCTCCACCTCGCGGTGCAGGCGCTGCGTGCGGGGGAATGCGAACTGGCGCTCGCGGGCGGGGTGACGCTGCACGCGACCCCGGAGTGGCTGAGCTGGTTCACCGAACAGGGCGGCCTCGCGTCCGACGGCCGCTGCAAGGCATTCTCCGACACCGCCGACGGCATGGGTATGGCCGAAGGCGCCGGGATGCTCGCGCTGGAACGACTGTCCGACGCAGATCGCCACGGGCACCAGGTCCTCGCCGTCGTCCGCGGCACCGCCACCAACTCCGACGGCGCGTCCAACGGCCTGACCGCGCCCAACGGCCTGGCCCAGCAGCGCGTGATCCGCGCCGCGCTGTCGAGCGCCGGTCTCGGTCCGTCCGATGTGGACGTCGTCGAGGCGCACGGCACGGGCACCCGGCTGGGCGACCCGATCGAGGCCGAGGCGCTGATCGCCGCCTACGGTCCCGGCCGCACGGACCCCGTCCTGCTCGGCACGGTGAAGTCGAACCTCGGCCACACCCAGGCCGCCGCCGGGGTGACCGGCGTGCTCAAGGTGATCGCGGCGCTACGGCACGGTGTGGTGCCTCCGACCCTGCACGCCGGGACCCCCACGACGCACGTCGACTGGACCGACGCCGTCCGCCTGGTCACCGAACCGACCCCGTGGCCGGACCACGGCCGCCCGCGCCGGGCGGGAGTCTCGTCGTTCGGGATCAGCGGCACCAACGCCCACGTCATCCTGGAACAAGCGCCGGTCACCGAGGAACTCCCGGTGCCGCAACCGGTTCCCATCCCGGCCTGGCCGGTGTCCGCGCACCGCCCCGCCGCACTCGACGCCCAGGTCGCACTCCTCGACGACCTCGCGCTGGACCCGGTTGACGTCGGCTGGTCCCTGGCCACCACGAGATCCACTTTGGACTACCGTGCGGTACTCGTCGGTTCGTCGCGGATCGACGGCGTGGCCGGGACGGCAGGGAAGACCGCATTCCTGTTCAGCGGCCAGGGCGCACAGCGGATCCGGATGGGCTTCGAACTGTGCGAGGCGTATCCGGTATTCGCGGAAAGCTTCAACGCAGTGGTTGCCGAGTTCGACGGCCTCGCCGAAGCGCTGGAAACCGACGCAGTCCACGAGACTCGCTGGACGCAACCCGGGCTGTTCGCGGTCGAGGTTGCCCTGGTGGCACTGCTGAAGTCGTGGGGCGTCGAGCCGGACTACGTCGGCGGGCATTCGATCGGTGAGCTGGCTGCGGCGTATGTGGCCGGGGTGTGGTCGCTGTCCGACGCGTGCCGTCTCGTCGAGGCGCGTGGTCGGTTGATGCAGGCGTTGCCGGGTGGTGGTGCGATGGTGGCGGTGACGGCGGCTGAGGACGATGTTGTGGCGGCGTTGGTGGAGGGTGCGGGGATTGCTTCGGTGAATGGTCCGCGTTCTGTGGTGGTGTCTGGTGTGGAAGCTGCGGTGTTGGCGACTGTGGAGGCGTTGGGTGAGGTGCGGTCGAAGCGGCTGACGGTGTCGCATGCGTTCCACTCACCGTTGATGGAGCCGATGCTGGCCGAGTTCGGCGAGATCGCGGCGTCGTTGACCTACCACGAACCCAGGCTGCCGCTCAGCTCCGGACGTCCCGGAGACCCCCGTGATCCGGGCTATTGGGTGCAGCACGTCCGCGAGACCGTGCGGTTCGCCGACACCGTCGACACGTTGCGCGAGCACGGCGTGCGAACGTTCGTCGAGGTCGGTCCCGACGCCGCGCTGACCCCGATGGCCGACCAGCGCGACGGCGAAGCATGGCTGCCACTCCTGCGTCGCGACCGCGAGGAGCCGGTCACGATCGTCACTGCGCTCGCCGGACTCCACGTGCGTGGCGGACACGTCGACTGGCAGGCCGTGCACCCCGGTGGCCGTCGCGTGGACCTGCCGACCACGGCGTTCCAACGCACGCGCTACTGGCTCGCCGACGCGACCGGCCCGCTCCTCGGCGAAGCACTGGACGTCGCCGGCAGCGGCGAACTGGTCTTCACCGGCCACCTTTCCCTGCAGTCCCACCCATGGCTGGCCGACCACGTCGTGGCCGGTACACCCATCGTTCCCGGCACCGCGCTGGTCGAGATGGCCCTGCACGCCGGCGCCGAGGCCGGCTGCGCGCACCTGGCCGAGCTGCTGGTGGAGCAGCCGCTGGTCGTGCCGGACCACGGATCGGTGCAGGTCCAGCTCACCCTCAGCGCTCCCGGCGACGGCCGCCGCACGCTGGCCCTGCACTCCCGCGGGGCAGGCGAGTGGATCCGGCACGCCACCGGCGAACTGACCCCGGCCGAGGGCCCCGCCGGACCGGACCTGCCCGCCTGGCCTCCGCGCGACGCGACCCCGGTCGACCTCGACGGCTTCTACCCCGCGCTCGCCGCGAACGGTCTCGAATACGGCCCGGCGTTCCAGTGCGTCCGCGCCGCGTGGCAGCGGGGGGCAGAGATCTTCGCCGAAGTCGCCCTGCCACCTGGTGCATCCGGCGATTTCTCGGTGCACCCGGCGCTGTTCGACGCGGCTCTGCACACCCTTGTCGCGCTCGAGCCGCAGGGCGGCACCCGGGTGCCGTTCGCGTGGTCGGACGTCACCGTGCACGCCGAGGGCGCCTCAGTCGCCCGCGTCCGCATCGCACCCGCCGATGGCGACGCGGTCTCGGTGACGCTGGCCGACGAAACCGGCGCACCGATCATCACCGCCGGTTCCCTGGTGCTGCGCCCGTTCGAAGCCGCGGAGAACGCCGTGGTGCGGGAAGCGCTGTTCCGGCTCGACTGGGTGCCTGCCGGGCAGGAGATCGCGGCTGCGGACGGCTGGGCGGTACTCGGCCCCGAGCTGGCGCTGCCCGGCGAAGTCACGCGATACGCCGACGTCACCGCACTCGCCGAAGCCGTGCGTACGGGCACGCCGGTGCCGCCGGTGGCGGTGGTGCGCTGCCCGGCGCCGGAAACCCCGGTGGCGGGTGCGGTCGACGTGCTCGCGCTCGTGCAGTCCTGGCTCGCCGAGGAGATCTTGGCCCCGGCCCGGCTGCTGGTGGTGACCGAACGTGCGGTGGACGCCGGGCCGGGCGCTCCGGTGCGTCCCGACGCGGCACCTGCCTGGGGGCTGCTGCGTGTGGCGGCCGCGGAAAACCCCGGCCGGTTCCTGCTGTCCGATGTGGACAACCTCGACCAGGGTGGCCTGCTGGTCGCCGGAGCGGCGTCGGCCGAACCCGAGTTCGCCGTCCGCAACGGGGAACTGCGCGTGCCGCGGCTGGTGCGGGCGAACCCCGGTCTGTCCACTCCGGACGGACATTGGGAGCTGACCGCCGAACGGATCGGCACCCTCGACTCCCTCGCGCTCACCCCGTCCGAGCGAGCCACGCGTCCCCTCGCGCCCGGTGAAGTCCGGGTCGGCGTGCGGGCCGCGGGCGTGAACTTCCGCGACGTGCTCACGGTCCTCGGCATGTACCCGGGCCCGGCCGGTCCGCTCGGCCTCGAAGCAGCCGGGATCGTGCTGGAGACGGCGGACGACCGCTTCCGGCCGGGCGATGCCGTGATGGGCATCTTCTCCGGCGCGTACTCCCCGGCCGCGGTCACCGACGCCCGGCTCCTGATGCCCGTGCCGGACGGCTGGTCGTGGGCCGAGGCGGCGTCCGCACCCATCGCCTTCGCCACTGCACACCACGGCCTGTTCGGCCTCGCCGGCCTTTCGGAAGGGGAATCGGTGCTGGTCCACGCCGCCGCGGGCGGGGTCGGTCAGGCGGCGATCCAGCTCGCGCGCCACCGTGGTGCGCACGTCTACGGCACCGCCAGTCCCGGCAAGTGGTCTGTCCTCACCGGACTCGCCGGCGTCGCGTCGTCTCGCACACTCGACTTCGAGGACCGGTTCCGCACGGCGACCGACGGCCGCGGCGTGGACGTGGTCCTCAACGCACTCGCCGGGGAGTTCGTCGACGCGTCGCTGCGGCTGCTCGCGCCGGGCGGCCGGTTCGTGGAGATGGGCAAAACCGACGTCCGCGACCTGCCCGGCATCGCCTACCACGCGTTCGACCTGCTGGAGACCGGCGTTGCGGGGATGGGGCCGATCCTGGCCGAGCTGAGCCCGCTGTTCGCCGACGGCACTCTGACGCCGCTGCCGGTGACCTGCTGGGACGTGCGGCAGGCGGCGGAGGCGTTCCGGCATCTGAGCCAGGGCCGCAACGTCGGCAAAGTGGTGCTCACCGTGCCCGCACCGAAACGGCCGAGGAGCACGGTGCTGGTCACCGGCGCGTCCGGCGCGTTGGGCCGGCTCGTCGCCGGGCACCTCGCCGGACCGGACCACGACTTCGTGCTCACTTCCCGCCGCGGAGCCGGTTCGCCGGACTTGGCCACGACCGTCGCGCAGCTGGCCGGTTCGGGTGCGGGCGTGCGGGTCGCGGCTTGCGACGTCGCCGATGATGCTGCCCTCCGTGCGGTGCTCGCCGCGATCCCCGAGACGGCGCCGCTCAAGGCGGTTGTCCACGCCGCGGGCGTGCTCGACGATGCCGCAGTGGGTGCGCTGACCCCGGAGCGGATTGCCGGCGTGCTTCGGCCCAAGGCCGACGGCGCACGGGTGCTCCACGAGCTGACCGAGCAGGCAGACCTCGACGCGTTCGTGCTGTTCTCCAGCGTCGCCGGGATCTGGGGCAATCCGGGCCAGGCCAACTACGCCGCTGCCAACACCTACCTCGACGCCCTCGCCGCGCACCGCCGTGGCCGCGGGCTGCCGGCAACGGCGCTGGCGTGGGGGCCGTGGCGCAGCGCCAACGGCATGGCCGGCGGGCTCACCGAGACCGACTGGCAACGTATGGCGCGCCAAGGACTCCGCCCGCTCAGCGACGCCGACGGTCTGGCGCTGCTCGACGCCGCACTGGCCGGTGGTGAGCCGGTGCTGGTGCCCGCACGGGTCGAGGTCGCCGATCAGGACGATCCGCGACCGCTACTGTCCACTTTGGTCCGCCGGAAAGCACGCAAGACCGTGGCGGCGGCACCGGCGGAAGCCGGTCTTGCCGATCGGCTCGCCGCGCTGTCGCCCGAGGAACGTCACGACGCGGTGCTGAAGATCGTGCGCGCGCAGGCCGCGCTGGTGCTCGGCCTGGCCGACGCAGACCGCGTCGACGCGGCGAAACCGTTCCGGGAGCAGGGTTTCGACTCACTCACCGCGGTCGAGTTGCGCAACCGCCTGCACGCTGCGACCGCGGTCACGCTGTCGCCGACCGTCGTGTTCGACCATCCCGCGCCCGAGGCGCTCGCGCGGCACCTCGACCGCGAGCTGGCCGGCGCCGCGCCGGATCCGATGCTCGTCGCGTTCACCGATCTGGAGCGCGTCGAGAGCGGCGCGGACGCGCTCGACGACGTCGCGCGTGACCGGCTCGCCGGTCGCCTGCGCGAGCTGCTGGCCCGGATCGCCCCGGCCACCGCCGTGGCCGCCGAACAGCTCGACACCGGCAGCGACGACGACATGTTCGCCTTCATCGACAGCCAGCTGGGGAGCTGACGAGTCCGAATCCCGGGAAGGTACCCGATGTCCAACGAAGAGAAGCTCCGCGACTACCTCAAACGGGTCAGCGCCGAACTGGCGACGACGCGTGAGCGGCTGCGCGCCGCCGAGGACCGCTCGCGCGAGCCGATCGCCGTCGTGGGCACCGCGTGCCGGCTACCCGGCGGCGCCGACAGCGCGGAGGGACTGTGGGAACTCGTCTGCGCCGGCACCGACGCAGTCGGGCCGTACCCGCTCAACCGCGGTTGGGATATCGACGGACTGTTCGGACCGGACAGTGGAGCCGGCGGATTCCTCGCCGACGCCACGGGATTCGACCCGGAGTTCTTCGGCATCAGCCCGCGTGAAGCCCTGGCGATGGACCCGCAGCAGCGGCTCGCCCTGGAGGTGTCCTGGGAGGCGCTGGAGCACGCGGGCATCGACCCGGCGGCGGTGCGCGGCACCGCAGCGGGAGTGTTCGCCGGGGCGTTCGCCTCCGGGTACGCGGGCGGTCCGGCCGGTTCCCTGCAGGACGAAATCCGCAGCGGCCACCTGCTCACCGGGCTCACCACGAGTGTCCTTTCCGGACGGATCGCCTACACCCTCGGACTGGAAGGTCCCGCGGTCACCGTCGACACGGCCTGCTCCTCCTCCCTGGTCGCGGTGCACCTGGCCATGCAGTCGCTGCGGTCGGGGGAGTGCGCACTCGCGCTGGCGGGCGGCGTCACCGTGCACGCGACGCCGGAGTGGCTGGTCTGGTTCACGCGCCAGGGCGGGCTCGCCTCCGACGGCCGCTGCAAGGCCTACGGCGAGTCCGCCGACGGCATGGGGATGGCCGAGGGCGCCGGCATGCTCGTGCTGGAGAAGCTGTCCGACGCGCAACGCAACCGGCACCGGGTACTCGCCGTACTCCGCGGCAGCGCGGTCAACTCCGACGGCGCGTCCAACGGGCTGACCGCCCCCAACGGCCCGGCGCAGCAACGGGTCATCCGCGCCGCGCTGGTCGACGCCGGGCTCGGCCCCGGTGAGGTCGACGTCGTGGAGGGGCACGGCACCGGCACCCGCCTCGGCGATCCGATCGAGGCACAGGCGCTGGTGCAGACCTACGGCGCCGGGCACGACGCCGGACGGCCGTTGCTGCTCGGCACCGTGAAGTCCAACATCGGGCACACCCAAGCCGCCGCCGGGGTGGCCGGCATCCTCAAGATGGTCTCCGCGTTGCGCGCCGGGGTGGTACCGCCGACCCTGCACGCCACCGAACCGTCGTCGAGGGTGGACTGGTCGGCGGGCACCGTCGCGCTGGTCACCGAACCCACGCCGTGGCCCGAATGCGGGCGCCCGCGCCGTGGCGGGGTGTCGTCGTTCGGGATCAGCGGGACCAACGCGCACCTCATCCTGGAACAGGCGCCCGAACCGCTCGGTGAGCAGCCGGGCCGCGAGCTGCCGGTGATCCCGTGGCTGTTCTCCGCGCGCACCCCCGAAGTACTGCCCGCGCGGATCGAGCAGAACCGTGCGCTGCTGTCCGAAGTGGACCCGGTGGACGCGGCGTGGTCGCTGGCCTCGAGCCGGGCATCGCTGCCGCACCGCGCCGCGGTGGTGGGGCACTCGCGTGCCGAGCTGCGGTCGTCGGCGGACCACCTCGTCGGCGAGTCCGGTTCGGTCGGCAAGACGGCGTTCGTGTTCAGCGGCCAGGGCGCGCAGCGGCTGCGGATGGGCCACGAGCTGTGCGAGGCGTACCCGGTGTTCGCGGAGACCTTCAAGGCCGTCTGCGCGGAGCTGGACGACCAGTTGGGCGCGGCGCTGGAATCCGAGCGCATCCACGAAACCGAATGGGCGCAAGCCGGGCTGTTCGCGGTCGAGGTTTCCCTGGTGGCTTTGCTGAAACGCTGGGGAGTCGCACCGGAGTTCGTCGCGGGGCATTCGATCGGTGAGCTGGCTGCGGCGTATGTGGCCGGGGTGTGGTCGTTGCCGGATGCGTGCAAGCTGGTTACTGCGCGTGGTCGGTTGATGCAGGCGTTGCCGGGTGGTGGTGCGATGGTGGCGGTGACGGCGGCTGAGGACGATGTTGTGGCGGCGTTGGTGGAGGGTGCGGGGATTGCTTCGGTGAATGGTCCGCGTTCTGTGGTGGTGTCTGGTGTGGAAGCTGCGGTGTTGGCGACTGTGGAGGCGTTGGGTGAGGTGCGGTCGAGGCGGCTGACGGTGTCGCATGCGTTCCACTCACCGTTGATGGAGCCGATGCTGGCCGAGTTCCGCGAGGTGGCGGAAGCACTGACCTACCACCGGCCCACCGCGGCGCTGGTATCCGGGGTGACCGGTGAGCCGGTGACCGACCAGGTGTGCGATCCGGAGTATTGGGTCCGGCATGTGCGGGAACCGGTCCGGTTCGCGGACACCCTGGCGTCGCTGCGCGAGGCGGGCGTGCGCACGTTCGTCGAGATCGGCCCGGACGCCGCGCTCACGCCGATGGCCGATCCGGCGGCAGGCGAGGCGTGGCTGCCGGTGCTGCGCAGGGAGCGCCATGAACCCACCACGCTGGTCACCGCGGTCGCGGGCCTGCACGTGCGCGGCGGTCACGTCGACTGGCCTGCGTTCTTCTCCGGTACCGGCGCGAACCTGGTTGATCTCCCCTCCTACCCGTTCCGGCGCACCCGGTTGTGGCTCGACGGCGCGGTCACCGACGCGGGCGGTCTCGGCCTGTCCACAGTGGAGCACCCGTTGCTCGGTGCCGCGCTCGACGTGGCCGGTGACGACGGGGTGGTGCTCACCGGACGCGTGTCGCGCCGGTCCCACCCGTGGCTGGCCGAGCACGTCGTCGCCGGGAACACCCTGGTGCCGGGCACCGCGCTGGTCGAGCTGGCGGTGCGCGCCGGGGACGAGACCGGTTGCCCGCGCGTCGCGGAGCTGCTGATCGAACAGCCGCTGGTACTGCCCGAACGGGACGCCGTCCGCCTCCAGGTCACCGTCGCCGCTCCCGACGGAAACGGCGGCCGCGCAATCGAAATCCACTCGCGCGCCACGGGCGAGTGGACCCGGCACGCGACCGGCACCCTCGCCCCGCTGAAGGCCGGCGAGCCGGCCGACCTCAGCACGTGGCCACCCACCGGCTCGATTCCGGTCGACCTCGAAGACTTCTACCCGACCCTCGCGGGCAACGGCCTCACCTACGGCCCGGCGTTCCAGGGTGTACAGGCGGCATGGCGAGAGGGTGACGACCTGTACGCCGAGGTCAGCCTGCCGGACGGTCTCACCGCGCACGGTTTCGGCGTACACCCGGCGTTGTTCGACGCGTCCCTGCACATCCTCGGCCTGAGCGGTGGTACGAGAGTGCCCTTCGCGTGGTCGGACGTCGTCGTGCACGCGGAAGGCGCCACGGCGGCCCGGGTCCAGCTGAGCCCGGTCGGCGAAGGCGTACGCGTGACGCTCGCCGACGCCACCGGTGCGCCGCTGGCCACGGTCGGTTCGCTGAGCCTGCGCACGTTCACCCCGGGCGCGTCTGCGGTCGCCCGTGAGGCGTTGTTCCGTGTGGACTGGCACCCCGCCGGCGCCTCCGGCGACACGGCCGGGTGGGCAGTCCTCGGCGACCTGGATCTGCCTGGTACGAAGCGGTTTGCCGAACTCGCCGACCTGATCGACGCCGTGCGCTCCGGCGCAGACCTGCCGCCGATCGTCGCGGTGCGCTGTCCGGCCGACGGCGCGTCGGGAGCACTCGACCTCGTGCAGCGGTGGGTCGCCGCCGAGGATCTGGCTTCGGCACAGCTGTTGGTGATCACCGAACGCGCGGTCGACGCCGGTCCCGGCGCACCGGTCCGCCCCGAGGCCGCGCCCGCGTGGGGGCTGCTGCGCGTGGCCGCGGCCGAACATCCCGGACGGCTCCTGCTGTCCGATGTGGACGACTCGATACCCGGACCGCTGCTCGCTGCCGGAGTGGCACTCGGGGAACCGGAATTCGCCGTGCGCAACGGAGAACTACGCGTGCCACGTCTGGTGCGCGCTGCCGCGGAGCTGACCATTCCATCCGGTGCAGCGGACCGTGGAGACTGGAGTCTCGGGTACGCGGGCCAGGGCACGCTGGAGAACCTGACGCTCGGCAAGGTGGACAACACGCGTCCGCTCGGTCCGGGTGAAGTGCGCGTCGGCGTGCGCGCGGCCGGCGTGAACTTCCGCGACGTGCTCACGGTCCTCGGCGTGTACCCGGGACCGGCGGGGCCACTCGGGCTCGAAGCGGCGGGCGTGGTGCTGGAGGTGGCCGAGGACGTCGACCGTTTCCAGGTCGGTGACCCGGTGATGGGCATCTTCACCAGCGCCTTTTCCCCGGTTGCGATCACCGACGCCCGGCTGCTGCTACCGGTACCTGCGGACTGGTCGTGGGCCGAGGCCGCGGCCGCGCCGGTGGCGTACGCGACCGCGCAGCACGCGCTCGTCGGTCTGGCCGGACTCGGCGCGGGGGAGTCGGTACTCGTCCACGCCGCGGCCGGCGGCGTGGGGCAGGCGGCTGTGCAGATCGCGCACCACCGTGGCGCCGAGGTCTTCGGCACGGCGAGCCCCGCGAAGTGGCCCGTGGTGCGCGCGCTCGGCTGCGACCGTCTCGCATCCTCGCGCACGCTCGACTTCGAGGCTGAGTTCACCGGCGGGATCGACGTGGTTCTCAACGCCCTCACCGGCGAGTTCATCGACGCTTCGCTGCGGTTGATGGCGCCGGGCGGCCGGTTCGTGGAGATGGGCAAGACCGATCCGCGCGATCCGGCCGAGGTGCGGCGCGACCACGACGTGCGCTACGAGGCGTTCGACCTGTTGTCCGAGGGCGTGGGCACGATGGGGCCGGTGCTCGCCGCACTGGCGCCGCTGCTCGCCGACGGGGTACTGCGCCCGCTGCCGGTGACCTGCTGGGACGTGCGGCAGGCCGCGGAGGCGTTCCGGTACCTCAGCCAGGGCCGCAACGTCGGCAAGGTCGTGCTGACCTTCCCCGCGCCCGCCGATCCGCAGGGAACGGTGCTGGTCACCGGTGCTTCGGGCGCACTCGGCCGGCTGGTGGCGAAACACGTCGTCTCGGCTCGGCGCGCGCGGCACGTCGTGCTCGCATCGCGCCGTGGCATGGCGGCCGAGGGCATGCCCGGCACCGTGGCTGCGCTCGCCGCCCTGGGTGCGCAGGTGCGGGTGGTCGCGTGCGATGCCGCCGATCGCGGGGGCATGGCAGCCCTGCTCGGCACCATTCCCGACACGACCCCGCTCAAGGTCGTGGTGCACGCGGCCGGCGTGCTCGATGACGCGCTGGTCGGCGCGCTGACCCCGGCCCGCGTCGACTCGGTGATGCGGCCCAAGGCCGGTGGCGCGCTCGTATTGCACGAACTGACCCGGCACCACGACCTGGACGCGTTCGTGCTGTTCTCCTCGGTCACCGGCATCTGGGGAACCCCCGGCCAGGGCAACTACGCCGCCGCCAATGCGTTCCTGGACGCCCTCGCCGCGCACCGGCACCGGCTCGGACTGCCGGCGACGTCACTGGCCTGGGGGCCGTGGCGCAGCGAAAGCGGCATGGCGGGCAAGCTCACCGACGCCGACTGGCAACGCCTGGCCCGCCGCGGACTGCATCCGCTGAGCGATTCCGACGGCCTCGCGCTGCTCGACGCCGCCGTTGCCGCGGGCGACCCGGTGCTCGTGCCCGCTCGCGTCGACGTGTCCGGTCGTGACGGTGCGGAGACCCCGCCGCTGTTGTCGGCTTTGGTGCACCGCAAGCACATCCGCACCACGGCCGCCGTCGCGGTGCCCGCCGCATCGGGCCTCACCGCACGTTTGGCCGGCCTCGCCGCCGGCGACCGTCACGAGGCCGTGCTGCAGGTCGTGCGCACGCAGGCGGCGCTGGTGCTCGGGCTGGCCGGCCCCGCGGCGGTCGGCGCGCAACGCTCATTCCGCGATCTCGGCTTCGATTCACTGACCGCGGTCGAGCTGCGCAACCGGCTGAGCGCCGCCACGGACCTGCAGCTGTCCCCGACGCTCGTCTTCGACTACCCGGCGCCGGCCGCCCTCGCCACTCACCTGCTGGCCGAACTCGACGGCGGCCCCGGAGCCGGCCCGCTCACCGCCGCCCTCGAAGACCTGGGTCCGCTGCTCGCGGCGCTCACCGATCCGGCGGAGAAGGCGAAAGTGTCGTCCCGCCTGGAAACCCTGCTGCACGACCTGCGCGCAGCACCCCCCGAAGACGACGCCGCCCTCGAAGACGCCACCGACGACGAGCTGTTCGACCTGATCGACGACGAACTGGGCATCTGAGCCGACTGCACGGTGGCCTCGCGGCCGCCGATGGCCCGGTTCCGGACGGGCGCTCCGGACCAGGACAAGGTCAGCTGACCGAAACCAGCGGACGCCGGCCGGGTCCTTTCGCGGAAGGGATCCGCCCGCGGGCCGGCGTCGATCGCCGGCTCACCGTCTCGTGCCGTCGAGGTAGCGCACGTCGCCCGTGCCAAGGTCGTCGTCTTCGAGCGGCGGAAGGTTGTTGGCGGCAAACAGATCCCGGACGGTGGTCTTGTTCAGCGACCAGCCGCGGGCCGCCAGATAGGGAGCTGCTTCGTTGCGCGGACCGAAATACCGCTGGCTCGCGTGGTTGAACTCGAACCCCTGCGTGCGCCAGCGTTCGGAGACGCGGTTGAGGCCCTTTTTCGTCCGGTCTTCATCGCCCGGTCGCGGACTGGGCCTGCTTTCCGTGGCTACCCGGCTTCCCGGCACGCTGAGGTCGGTAATGGTGTCCAGCAAGCGATCCTGGGCCTCGGGCGGGAGGTAGCCCAACAGGCCTTCGGCGCTCCACGCGGTCGGCAGGGCCGGATCGAATCCGGCGGCGCGCAGTGCGGCGGGCCAATCGTCGCGCAGATCGGCCGCGGCCGTTTTCCGCTCTGCGGTGGGCACGGCACCCAGCTCGGCCAGTGTGCGGGTCTTGAATTCGACGACCGGCGGCTGGTCGACCTCGTACACCACAGTACCGGCCGGCCAGTGCAGCCGGTATGCGCGCGAATCCAGTCCCGACGCCAGGATCACGACCTGCCCGATGCCCGCGTTCGTCGCGTCGAGGAAGAACTCGTCGTAGAACTTGGTTCGCACCTTCGCGCCGTCGATTGCTGCGCGCTCGACCAAGTCGGCAGGCGGCAGCTCACCGGTCGCCAGCCGGGTGAGGAGGTCGATGCCGACCGCCTCGACGAGCGGTTCGGCGAACGGGTCGGCGATGAGCGGATGGTCCGTGCGGCCGGCGATCGCCCTGGCCATCGCGGCCATCGTCGCGGTCGCACCGACCCTGGAGGCCAGATCCCAGGAATCCCCGTCATGGCTGTCCGACGTCATGTTCTGCGCTTGCCCTTCCGGGGGCTCGGCTCGTCCCACCGGCAATTGTAACGAACACTCCCGTCCGGCTGGCCGAGGTGAGAGCGGTGACCGACCGATTGCGCGCGCAAGCCCGCGACCATGACTTCGCCACGGCGTTCAAGTCCGCGTTCCTGCGTGCGGTGGACTTCGCCGCAATGGTGGTCCACGCGTTCGAAGCCGCACCTGCGTCCTCTCGGCTACCGCCACTGTCGTAACCGGTGTCCGCACGGTCGATTCTGCATCGCCCGCTGGTTCAGAGGAGCCGGCGGAGTGCGGAACGCAGCTCGGTTCGCTCGTTCTGCGTGAGTGCGGCCAGACGTGCCCGCAACGCAGGACGGACCTTCGCCGCGATTGCGTCGGTCGTGGCGCGGCCTTGTTCGGTTAGGGCGAGGACGAAGCGTCGCGAATCGGCCGGGGACGGGAGGCGTTCGAGCAGCCCGGCCTTCACCAGTTGCGTGACGGTGCGGCTGATCGCGGCCGGATGGACGTCGAGTTCCCGGGCCAGGTCGCCGGGTGAGGTGGTTTCGGCGGCGATGGCGCGAAGCAGCACGAACTCGGGCATCTCCAGCCCGGCGGCGTCGGCCGTGCTGCGCCGCGCGTCGCTGATCACCAACCGGGACAGCCGGTAGAGCAGGTCCAGCAGATCGAGGGCTTCGTCGTCTCCCATGCGCAGGATGTTAACAGGTGATAATAATATACGTATGTTAACAAAGGCCGGGGTGTTCCCTCGATTCGATGTCCATGCGCACTTCGCGCCGCCCGCGGACGCCGGCCTGGAGCGGCTGGCCGCGGATCGTCCCGGTGCGGGAGGCGGGTGGACACCGGAGGTGGCGATCGACGTCATGGACGAGCGGGGCATCGATCTGCAGCTGCTTTCCCTTCCGCTGGAGATGGACGCGGACCTGGTGCGCAGGTCCAACGAAGGGGCCGCGCGCATCGTCGAGACGCACCCGGCGCGGTTCGGCATGCTCGCGTCCGTGCCGCTCGGCACGCCCGAACGCGCGCTCGACGAGGTGCGCTACGCCGGTGACCAGCTCGGGGCGGATGGATTCGTGCTGCTGAGCAACTACGGCGGCGGCTATCTCGGAGACCCGCGTTTCGATCCCGTGTTCGCCGAACTCGACCGCAGGGCAGCGGCGGTGCTGGTGCACCCGGTCGAACCGATTGCGTCCGACCGGAGCGGCTTGGGCCGGCCGGGTCCGCTGCTGGAGTACCCGGTGGACACGGCACGGACCACTGTGGACGCCATGTATGCGGGCGTGTTCCTGCGTTACCCGCGGATCAAGGTGATTCTCGCGCACGCGGGCGGGGCCCTGCCCGGGTTGGTGCATCGCATCCTCGCGCTCGGGAGCAAGACTTGGATCCCGAATCCGAACGGGATCACCCGCGAGCAGATGCGCGAGCAACTGGCCTCGCTGTACTACGAAACCGCCATCGCGGGCGACAGGTCCGTCCTGGCGCCGGTGCTCGATCTCGCGGGGGCCGGCCACCTGCTCTTCGGGACGGACTTCCCGCCGGCGGGGCTGGACGTCGTCGACGCGTCCGCCGATGCCCTCGCGGCAAGCTTGTCCGCGGTCGGCCGGAGCCCCGCCGACTTGGCAGCAGCCTTTCGCGCATTGTTCCCCGCAGCAGCGTCCCGGGCCGACGCGCGCCGCTGACCGTCCTCGGCGATCAGCCTCGTCGCCGGTCCGGCGACGCCAGGGCCGCCGTCCGCGAACTGGGCAGGGCGATCGTCGCCGAGTCCGTTGCCGAGAAGTCCACCGCAGCGGCGGCGAAGAGGCCGACGGCGGTTGCAGCCGAGCGAGGCGTACCGCCGGGATCGGCGAGTTCCCGGACCGCGCTGTGGCCGGCGTGCACCGGACCGCCATCTGTGGCAGTGGGGCGGGAGCTGTAACAGAACCCCCGCCGCCGTCGACATGGTAGCGCAGGGTAACCCCCACCACGGGGCTTGCGCTGGGATAAGAACGAAACACCCCGCGTGGCGGAGCGGTTGGTGTCGGACAGTAATCGACTGTTCCTGACGAGTTCATCCCGGACCAGGGAGCACACACCATGCGCACAATCGCGATTCCCGTTGCGGCGGCTGCTGTCCTCATCGGCGGTGCCGGCATCGCCGACGCCGCCGAATCCGCCCCCGGCACCTCGGCCACCCCGGCCACCCCGGCGATCTGCCCGGCCCAGACCGATGCCCAGACCGCGGTGGACCGGGCCGGCGCCGCGCTCGCCGACGCCCAGTCCCGGCTCGGCCCGGCCGAGGACACCGTGCGCTCGCTGAACGCCGACAAGAACGCCCAGCAGACGACCGCCGACAACCTCGCTGCACAGGTTCGGGCTGCGAGCGTGGACAAGATCGCCCACCAGCAAGCATTGCCGGGTCTTCAGGCTGCTCTCGACCAGGCGACTGCCGAACGCGGAACCGCCGCCTCGACACTGCGAGCGGCACAAAACGCCGCAGCGGGCGCAGCCGACGACATCGCCCTTCGCCAGGGCTACATCGCTGCGTTCAAGACCAAGTACGCCGCGGCGAACCAGCGCGCCGAGGCCGCGAAGGACGAGATCGAGAAGCAGCAGAAGCTCTACCGCAAGGCCAAGGACGCGGGCGACACCGCCGCGATGGACGCCGCGCACGCTGCTGCCGACGCCGCTCGGGCGAAGCTCGCCACCGCACAAGCCGACATGCAGCACTACGGCCCGGCGTCGCGGGCCACGCAACAGGGCCACATCGACAAGGACCAAGCACTGCTCGACGCGGTGACTGCTGCGCAGAAGACGTTCGACCAGGCGACCACCACCCGAGGCGCAGCTGCCGCCGCGCTTCGGGACGCACAGCGCGCGATCGACGCGGACACCGCGCTCGGCCAGAAGCTCTACCCGCAGTACCAGGCCGCGCTCGCCAAAGTCGCGTCCATCCAGGCCGCCGGCCAGGCGGCGTACCAGCAGGTGCTCGCGTTACGCGGCACCGTCACCGATCTGACCACCGCACTCGCCGACGCACAGAAGGCGCTCGACGAGGTGGTGTGCCCGGCCACCCCGCAGGACGGCACCGAGCCGTCCAGCACCGGAGGTCCGCAGACCGGTCCGGCCGGCTACCCGGTCACCCCGCAGGCCGCCACCACCGTTCCGGTGGCCGCATCCGCGGTGCGCCGGGCCGTCGCGACTACCGGCAAGGGCGGCGGAAACGCGTCGCCCACCGGCGCCAAGACCGGCCACCCGGTGACCTACACCCAGCTCGCCCAGACCGGTGCTCTGCCAGGAGACGAGTTCTCCTGGCTGCTGGGCGGCGCCGCTGTGCTGCTCGCCGCGGGTGGTGCCGCCGTGGCCTACGGACGGCACGCCAAACGCGACTGATCCGCACCGCTTCCCCGATCACCCCGTCCGGCAACCTGCCGGACGGGGTGATCGCCGCACCTGCCTCCCGAAGCGCTGCCAGGAAGCGGCGGCCCTGCTCGAACACGACGTCGCTCAGCCGCTCGGCATTCTTCGGTGATTCGCGGAAATGGTCTGCTTCGGCGGTAAAGGGGTCCGGCAGGAATCGGAGGTGGGATCGATCGGGTGCGGTCCGGCCGGCTGTGGTGAGTTCGTCGCGGATGGTGCGCTTGACGATTTTCCCGTAGCCGGATTCGGGTAGTTCGGATCGACCGGCGCACGGCGGCGACCTCGATCGCTTCGCGCGCGTCGAGCACGTCTTCGGCCTCGCTCACCGGCACGGGTACCGCCACGGCTCCGCGTTGGAGAATCAGATCGAGGATTGCGTGGGCGGCAGCTCTAGAAATGGCGGTGAAAATTCCGGACGTGCAGTTCGATGAGGTCCGCGGCGGCGGCCGCTTCGCCGTTGGCGAGTGCGGTGTAGATCTGCCGGTGCTCGGCGCGCAGCCGGTCCCGAAGGGCTTCCCAGTCGCCTTGTTCGCGCACCGCGCCCAGTAAGCCGCGCACCGACTCCCGGATCGCCACCGTCAGCTCGTTGACCAGGCGGTTGCCCGCCGCACCCGCGATGGCGACGTGGAAGGCCACGTCGGGGTCGCTGAACTCCTCGGGCCCGAGGTCGGCGTCCATCGCGTCCAGCTCGATCTCCATCCGCAGCAGGTCCGCCGCCTTGCGCCGGCGTGCGGCCAGGCCTGCCGAGAACCGTTCCAGCATCACCCGTGCTTCGGCCACGTCGTCGACGGGGAAGGAATCGACGGCCAGATGCAGCGCGAGCACCCGGCCAAGAGCCCGTGCCGGAGCGGGAACCACGACCGTGCCCGAGCCGTCGCCGGTACCGACCTGGGACCGGATGACGCCCTGGGCCTGCAGCACCCGCATCGCCTCGCGGACGGCCTGTCTGCTGGCACCGAGCTGAGCGGCCAGCTCTCGTTCCGGGGGCAGCCGGTCGCCGGGGCGCAGGTCCCCGGACATGAGCTGCTTTTCGACATGGTTCAGCACCATCTCGTAGGTCGGCTGCCGGCCCGGGGTCACGGACATTCCTCCTCGCGTGCGCGTCGTCGAACCAGGCACAGCCATCCCGGTTTCAGTGTGCCGGCCCGGAATTCGCGGCCGGGAGGTGCCGATACCGCTTGGTGAGCTCGCGGTACACCTCGGCGTTGTGGTGCAGGCCCTCGATTTCCTCGCCGGTCAGTGTCCGGCGGACCTTGGCAGGCAGCCCCGCCACCAAGGACCTGGGCGGTACCTGCGTGCCTTCGAGCACGAGCGCGCCTGCCGCCACCAGTGACCCGGCTCCGATCGTCGCACCATTGAGGACGGTCGCGTGCATCCCGATCAGGCAGCCGTCTTCGACCGTGCAGCCGTGCAGCACGGCGCCGTGCCCGATCGAGACACTTCGCCCGATGACGGCGGGGAAACCCGGGTCGGCGTGCACCGTCGCATTGTCCTGGACGTTGCTCCCGGCGCCGATCGAGATCGACTCGAGATCCCCGCGGAGCACCGCTCCGTAGAACAAACCGGTGCCGGCTTCGACGGTGGCCGCGCCGATGACGACGGCGGTGTCCGCAAGCCATGCGTCGGGGGAGACCGACGGAACTCGATCACCGAAGGTCAGCACGTGATGCGGCATGGGCGGTCCTTCCTCTGCGGCGGGTTGTACTTGGTCGAACCATACAGCTATCTTGGTCTGACCACACCCGCCCTCCGTCCACGGCTTCTTGAATCGGAGGACTTATGTCCAGCGTCGGCCTGATGGTCACGTGCATGAACGACGCGCTGTTTCCCGGCACCGGCCGCGCGGTGGTCACCCTGCTGCGCCGTCTTGGCGTCGAGGTCGACTTTCCCGCTGCGCAAACCTGTTGCGGGCAGCCGATGGTCAACACCGGCTACCTGGACGACGCGGTCCCGTTGGTACGCAACCATCTCGAAGCGTTCGCGGAGTGCGAAGCGGTGGTCGTGCCGTCCGGATCGTGCGCCGGGTCGGTGCGCCATCAGCACCGGATGGTGGCGCAGCGGTCCGGAGACCGCGGACTGGTGCGGGCGGTCGAGCAGGCGCCGCCGGTCTACGAACTCAGCGAATACCTCGTCGACGTACTCGGGGTGGTCGATGTCGGTGCGTACTTCCCGCACCGGGTCACGTATCACCCCACCTGTCACTCGCTGCGCATGCTGGGGGTCGGTGCTCGGCCGGCCCGGTTGCTGCAGGCAGTGCGCGGGCTGACCCTGCTGGAGCTGCCGGCGGCGACCGAATGTTGTGGTTTCGGCGGTACTTTCGCGGTGAAGAACGCGGACACCTCGGTGGCGATGGGCAGCGACAAGGCCAGGCACGTCCGGGAGAGCGGGGCGGAGGTGCTGGTCGCCGGCGACAACTCGTGCCTGATGCACATCGGCGGAATGCTTTCGCGGGAGCGTTCGGGGATCCGGGTGATGCACCTCGCCGAGATCCTCGCCTCGGTTGAGCCCACCGGGCCCGCGAGTATCGCGAAGGAGGTGGCCGTGCGATGAGCGGCACCTTCCTCGGGATGCCGAAGTTTCCGGTCGCGGCGAAGAAGGCGTTGTCGGACAGTCAGCTGCGCCGGAATCTCGCGCACGCAACCGGGACCATCCGTGCCAAGCGCGCGAACGTCGTCGGCGAGGTCGCCGAATGGGAGCAGCTGCGCCTGGCCGGTGCGGCCATCAAGAACCGGGTGCTGCGGCACTTGCCCGATTACCTCGAACAGCTCGAGAAATCGTTGACCGCGGCGGGCGCCACCGTGCATTGGGCGAACGACGCCGCGGAAGCCAACCGGATCGTCGTCGACATCGCCAAGCTCCACGAAGCCGACGAAGTCGTCAAGGTCAAGTCGATGGCCACCCAGGAGATCGACCTCAACGGTGCACTCGAAGCCGCCGGTATCCGGGCCTGGGAGACCGATCTGGCCGAACTGATCGTCCAGCTCGGCGACGATCTGCCCAGCCACATCCTCGTCCCGGCGATCCACCGCAACCGCGCCGAGGTGCGCGAAATTTTCCTGCGCGAGATGGGCAAAGCCGGGAAGCCCGCGCCGGCGGACCTCACCGACGAACCGAAACGACTGGCCGAAGCGGCACGGAGCCACCTGCGGGAGAAGTTCCTGCGCGCCAGGGTTGCCGTGTCCGGGGCGAACTTCGCCGTCGCGGAGACCGGCACGCTCACTGTCGTCGAGTCCGAGGGCAACGGCCGGATGTGCCTGACTTTGCCGGAGGTGCTCGTTTCGGTCGTCGGTATCGAGAAGGTGCTGCCGACCTACCAGGACCTCGACGTCATGCTCCAGCTGCTGCCGCGCTCTTCCACCGGGGAGCGGATGAACCCGTACACCTCGATGTGGACCGGTGTCACGCCCGGTGACGGCCCGCAGGAGGTGCACGTCGTTCTTCTCGACAACGGCCGCACGAACGTCCTGGCGGATCCGACCGGCCGCCAGGCACTGCGCTGCATCCGCTGTTCCGCGTGCCTGAACGTCTGCCCGGTCTACGAGCGGACCGGCGGGCACGCCTACGGATCGGTGTATCCGGGACCGATCGGCGCGATCCTCACCCCGCAGCTGCGCGGATCCGATCCGCAGACCGATTCCTTGCCTTATGCCTCGAGCCTGTGCGGGGCCTGTTTCGAGGTTTGCCCGGTCCGGATCGACATTCCCGAGGTACTGGTTCACCTCCGCGGCAAAGTGGTCGACGCGCACAAAAAGGAATCGTCCATTCCTTCGGTGCAGGACATGGCCATGAAGGCGGCATCGTGGACGCTCTCGTCCGCCCGCCGGACCGGCGCCGCGGAGAAGGCCGCCGCGCTGGGCAGCCGGGTAGTGGGCAAGCGCGCACGTACCGCGCCGGGCGGGCGCAAAGTGCTGGGCTCACTACCGGGACCGGCCGCAGGGTGGTCACAGTCCCGCGACATCCCGTTGCCTGCGGCGGAATCCTTCCGGGACTGGTGGAAACGCACCGACGGCGGCCGGATTGCCGACGACGACACCACCGGCGGTGCACCATGGTGAGCGCGCGTGCACAGATCCTCGGGCGGGCCCGCCGCGCACTCTCCGACGTCCCGAAGACGGACCCAGCGGTCGATGTGCCGATCGACCGCCCGCAGCCGCGCCGGGACCTGTCCGGCGAACAGCTCGTGGACCTGTTCGCCGAGCAGGTCGCCGACTACCGCGCCGTTGTCGAGAAGGTGCCGGAGCCGGAGGTCGCGGGCGCGATCGCCGGTGCACTCGGCGGCGCAGCCGGCACCGGGCTCGCGCGCATCCTGGTCCCGCCGGGGTTTCCCGCCGAGTACGTTCCCGACGGTGTCGAAATCGTGGCCGACGGACCGGACGTTCCCGTCGGCGTACTCGACCACTGCGACGGAGTCCTGACCACCGCAACGATCGGCATCGCCGAAACCGGCACCATCGTGCTCGACCACGGTCCGGGACAGGGCCGACGGGCGGCGACGTTGGTACCCGATCTGCACGTCTGCGTGATCCACGCCGGCCAGGTGGTCGCCGGGCTCCCCGAAGCGGTCTCCGCACTCGATCCCCGGCGGCCGCAAACCTGGATCAGCGGCCCGAGCGCGACCAGCGACATCGAACTGGACCGGGTCGAAGGCGTGCACGGCCCGAGGACCCTGCACGTCGTGATCGTCACCGCGGGTGGGTGACGATCTTCGGCAGTGATGCCGGCTGCGGTACCGCGCTGCGCGAGCTGCCCGGCGGTACCCCGATCCCCGCTCTGCCCGACGAGGTCAGCACCGCGAAGACCCGGATCGGTTCGTAGCCGGACACGAATTCCGCGGGTGGATTTGGTCGGATCGAATCAGCCGGTCCGGCCGCGGCGGATCTACCTTCGGGGGGTGCTGACCTCGGTGCCCGGCAAGCCGCACACCAGCTCGGGGCGCGTCCTGGAAGCGCTCGGGGACGCGCTTCTCGAACCGAGCGCGGTCGGCCGGGACAGCCGAAGGCCGCTCGGCGTCGTCATCCACGATCCGCACGACGACTCCGAATTCCCGGTCCGTGCGGCCGTGTGCTCGGGGTCGGGGACGCGGGAGCCGGCCGAGATGGTGCGGCAGCGGTACTCCGCCGCGGCGCTCCCCGGCCGCCAGGACTGTCTCGAACGCCTGGTGCGGATCGCGTCCACGTTCCTGGCGCGCACCGGGCGGCGGCAGCGATCGGAGTCGGTCTGCTTGCGTGGCTGCCGGCCTGCGCGGGCGGCCCGCCGCCATTCGGCAACTGTGTCTGCTGGCCTCCGCATCTCTGCGGCACCTCCGAAGTGCACAGGAGCAGCAATGACCACAGCGTCCGAACCGATCGCCACGGTCGCCCGCCGCTCGAAGGAGGTGGGGGTCCAGGTCCGGCTGCACGTGGCCGAGGTCGCCGGTACGCACCGGCCCGGCATCGGCGACAACGCTGCCACCGACCTGATCCTCGTCGAGGTGGGCAAGGATGCGGTGAACGGATCGTTGCGGCGCCTCGGTTTCGAGCACACCGCCGTACCGCAGGACGGCCGGGAGATCCTCGATTCGATCGGCGAGGGCCTCGGAATGCCCTATGCGGACGACGAACGGCTCTTGGCCGGGCTGCCCGCCGAACGGGTGTCCGCGCGCGTACTCGCCCCCGGAGCTCACCTGCCGGACGACCGCCGCCGAGATGACCAGGCTGCTCGGCCTGATCTGGCGCAACGAAGCAGCGCCGTCCGCAGCGTGCGCCGATGTCCGGCGCTGGATGGGGCTTCAGCTGTGGCCGCACCGGCTGCGCGCCGGGTTTCCGGACGACGGGATCCAGGTTGCCGGCAAGACCGGGACGTTACCGGCAGTAGGCAACGAAGTCGGCGTGGTGGAGTACCCGGACGGCGGCCGTTACGCGGTCGCGGTGTTCACCCGGGCCGAGGACACCCGCTCGCGGGTGCCCGAGCGGGACGCGTTCATCGGCTTCGCGGCCGCCGAGGCGATCCGATGGCTGCGGGTCACTGCGGCAGCGGCCGGATGATTCGTCGGCCCGGATGAATTTCCCCGGGGCTTTCCTCGCTCCGGACGAACCGGTGGCCGCCGCAGGCCCGGCATCCCGGAAACACCGGACCACCATTTCCCGGACACGAGGTGCGCATGTCGAAACTTTCCGAAATCGATGCCTGGCTCGGGGATCGCCTGCCGGCGCTGCTGGCCGGGCACCAGGTGCCCGGCGCGGCGATCGCGGTCCTCGCCGGGGGCGAGGTCATCGACCACGCCGCGGGTGTGCTGAACAAGCACACCGGTGTGGAGTCCACAGTGGATTCGGTGTTCCAGATCGGCTCGATCACCAAGGTGTGGACGGCCACGCTGGCGATGCAGCTCGTCGACGAGGGCCTGCTCGACCTCGACCGCCCGGTCCGCAGCTACCTGCCGGAGTTCGCGCTCGCCGACGAGGACGCCGCGGCGCGGATCACCGTCCGGCAGCTGGCCTGCCACACCGCCGGCTTCGAGGGCGACATCTTCACCGACACCGGCGTCGGTGACGACTGCGTGGCCAAGCTCGTCGCGACGCTGTCCGAGGTACCGCAGCTCTTCCCGCCTGGGGAGATGTTCTCCTACAACAACGCCGGCTACTGCGTGCTCGGCCGGATCGTGGAGGTGCTGCACGGCGCATCCTGGGACCAGTGCGTGCGCGAGCACCTCTTCGCCCCGCTGGGACTGACCCACGCG
Organism: Amycolatopsis ultiminotia; assembly: GCF_039536925.1. NCBI lineage: Bacteria > Bacillati > Actinomycetota > Actinomycetes > Pseudonocardiales > Pseudonocardiaceae > Amycolatopsis > Amycolatopsis ultiminotia. Next base: position 47,817 of record NZ_BAAAZN010000030.1, read on the forward strand.
GCCGCCGGACCGTACGACGCGATCCGCTACCGCGCCGCGATCGGGCACCTCAAGGCGAATCCGGCGGACGAACCGCAGCCCGCCCCGGTCTGGGCACTGGCCCGGTCGAACGCCCCGGCCGGTTCGACGCTCGCGATGCGCCCGCGGGATCTGCTGACCTTCGTCCGCATGCAGCTGAACGAGGGCAAGGCCGACGACGGGACCCGGGTGCTCGCGCCGGAGTCGGTCCACGCGATGCGGGAGCAGCAGGTGCCGGTGCCGGACCTCGGCACGATGGGCCGGGCCTGGGGCCTCGGGTGGATGCTCTTCGACCGGCCGGACGGCCGGCTCATCGGGCACGACGGCGGCACCCTCGGGCAGTCGTCGTACCTGCGGGTGGTGCCGGACCGCGACGTCGCGGTGGCACTGGTGACCAACGGCGGCAATCCGGTCCGGCTGTACCTGGAGATCTTCCGGAAGGTGCTGGGCGAACTGGCCGGCGTCGAGCTCCCGGCGTTGCCGGCGCCGAACCCGGCCGCGACCCCGGCCGACGGGTCGCGCTACGTCGGCCGGTACTCGTCGCGGGTGGCGGACACCGTGGTCAGCCAGGACGAGGAGGGCAAGCTCTGGATCGAGCGCACGCCGAAAGGGATCTTCGCCGAGGCCGGCGTCGGGAAACCGGACAAGGCGCAGCTGCTGGGCTGGCAGGGTGATTCGCTGGTCGCCCGGCACGCGCAGCTGCCGGGCGAATACCTGGTGCACGCGTTCGCCGGCGACGACGGCACCGGGCGGGCGCAGTACCTGCACACCGGTCGCGCCGATCGGCGGGTGGACTGATGAGCGCGCTCAGCGACGAGATCGAAGCGGTCTTCGCCGCCGCGGGTACACAAGGGTTCCTGCACGCGCGCGAGATCGGAGTGCCGCACGGGCCGGAGGTTTCGGCGGATGCGGACGAGCCGGTGGTCCTCGCGTCGGTGTTCAAGATCCCGGTCGCGCTCGCCTACGCCAGGGAGGTCGCCGCCGGGAGGCTGGACGACACCGAGCGGACCCGGGCCACCGCGCGGTACCGGGTCGGCGGGATCGGCACCGCGGGGTGCGCCGACGACGTCGAGATGAGCTGGCGCGACCTCGCGCACCTCATCCTCACGATGAGTGACAACGCGGCCACCGACGTGCTGTTCCACCGGATCGGGCAGGAAGCGGTCGAGCGAGTGCTGACCGACCTCGGACTGTGCAGCACCCGGCTGATCGGGTGCTGCGCGGACCTGTTCGCCTCGGTGGCCACCGAGCTGGGCGGGGGACCGGACGACGATCTCGAACAGCTGCCGGCCGCTGCCACCCCGGAGCAGCTGTGGAAGCTTTCGCAGCTCGATCCGGAGCGCACCACGTCCTCGACCGCACGCGAGATCGCCACGCTGCTCGAGGCCATCCGGACCGACCGGGCAGGCGACCCGGCCGCGTGCGAACGGGTTCGCACGATCATGGCGCAGCAGATCCGGCCGCGCCGGCTCTCGTCCGGGTTCCCGCCCGGCGTACAGATCGCCGCGAAGACCGGGACGCTGCCGGCGATCCGGAACGAGGCCGGAATGGTGACCTATGTGGACGGTCACCGGTACGCGGTCGCGGTGTTCACCCGCGGCGGATCCCTCGCCGACCGGCAGCCCGCGGTCGATTCGTCGCTCGGTGCGGCGGCGCGGCTCGCCGTCGAGCACCTTCGCGCGCAGACCGTGAACCCGTAGGAGAATGGCATGAAAACTGCCCGGCTCACCGCCGCGATGGCGGGCGTGGTGGCGCTGACCGTGAGCGCATGCGGGGTGGCTGCGCAGTCCGGCCCCGACCGGACCGCCGACCAGCGGCTGACCGACGGCAAGACCTTCACCTACGCGGTTCCGTCGGATCCCGGATCGCTCGACCCGGCCAAAACGGTCCTGACCGTGGCCAACGGGGTCGATCTGTTCCTCTACGACAGCCTGATCGACCTCGATCCCCATGGCGCGCCGGTCGCCGGTCTCGCCGAGAAGTGGGAGGCGACGACGACCACCGCGTCCTTCACCCTGCGGAAAGCGATCACCTGCGCGGACGGCGCCCCGCTGACCGCGCAGGACGTTGCCGCGAACATCGACTTCGCCGGTGATCCGGCGAGCAGGTCCGCACTGACCGGTGGCACGGTGAAGGCAGGCACGAAGGCGGTGGCCGACGACGCGGCCGGGACCGTCACGGTCACCAGCGGAGCACCGGACGCGTTCCTGCTGCGCAATCTGGGCAGTGTGCCGATCGTGTGCGCCAAGGGACTCGGCGACCGGGCGACGCTGGCCAAGGGGCAGCACGGCACCGGCATGTTCACCATGACCGAGAACGTTCCGAACGACCACTACACCCTCACCCGGCGCAAGGACTACACTTGGGGTCCGGGCCAGTGGCAGCGTACGCAGCCGGGGCTGCCGGACAGCGTCGTCATCCGGGTGGTGCCGGACATGACGACGACGGCGAACCTGCTGCTGTCCGGGGAAATCAACGCCGGTGCGGTCACGACCAACGACCAGCAGCGGCTGCGCGCACAGAAGCTGTTCCACAGCGACATCACCAGTCCGATCGGTGAGTTGTTCTTCAACCAGGCACCCGGCCGGTCCGGGGCGGACCGGAACGTACGCCGGGCGCTGGTGCAGGCGCTTCGCCTCGCCCCGGTCGGCAAGGTGCTCTCCGGCGGCAACGGCTTTGCGGCGAAGGGCGTGGTCGCACTGGAACCGCGGCCGTGCACCGATGACTCGCTCAGCGGGAAGATACCCGGCTTCGACCCCGCCGCCGCCAAAGCCGCGCTCGACGCGGCCGGCTGGCGGCCCGGTGCGGACGGGATCCGGGTCAAGGACGGCAACCGGCTCGCGCTCACCGCGGTCTACGGCACGCAGCTCGGGCCGACCATGGCCCCGGCTGCCGAGCTGATGCAGCAGGAGTGGAAGGACATCGGCGTCGACGTCGCGCTCAAGGGCGTGGACAGTCCCGGGATCAGCCAGGTGCTGTTCAGCACCGGGGAGTGGGACATCTCCATGGCGCCGCTGAGCATCGCACTGCCCAGCCAGCTGGTGCCGTTCGTCTCCGGGGCAGCGCCCCCGCAGGGCACGAACTTCGCGCAGATCCGGAACGACGGGTACGACGCCCTCGTCGCCGCGGCGGCGTCGAAGGCAGGCGAAACAGGTTGCCCGGACTGGGCGGCAGCCGAATCGGCGCTGTTCGGCCGGCTGGACGTGGTGCCCTTCGCGAACCGGATCGTGCCGGTCTTCGGCGACAGCGCGAGGTTCGCGACCACCAGCGGCATGCTCGAGCCTTCGTCGATTCGGATGTACTCCTGATGACCGGCGCGACTGCACTGGCGGGCCTGCGGCCGGGTCCGTGGCTGACGTTCGGGATCCGCCGCCTCGCACGGTTCGCCGTGTCGCTGTGGGTGCTGGTCACCGTGGCGTTCCTGATGATCCAGCTCATCCCGGGTGATCCGGTGCGCGCGGCGCTGGGCCTGACCGCTCCGGCCGAGCTGGTCCAGGCCCAGCGCGCGGCACTCGGCCTGGACCACCCGATCTGGCAGCAGTACCTCGACTACCTCGGCGGGCTGCTGCACGGCGACTTCGGCACCTCGATGCTGACCGGGTTGCCGGTGTCGGACGTGCTCGGCGACCGGTTGCCCGCGACGCTGCTGCTGGCGCTGCCGGCCTACCTGGTGGTGATCGCGGTGGCGATCCCGCTCGGTCTGCTGTTCGCCGTGCTGACCCGTGGTGGCCGTCGCCGGCACACCGAGCTGACGTTCACCTCGACCACCATCCTGCTCGCCGCGATCCCGGAATTCCTGGTCGCGGTCGCGCTGGTGGCGTTCTTCTCGGTACAGCTCGGCTGGTTCCCGGTGGCCGGGCGCGACGGGGTGGGTTCACTGCTGCTGCCCGTCGCGGCGCTCGCCCTCGGCCCGGCCTCGGTGCTGTCCCGCATCGTGCGGGTGGAGACGCTTTCGGTGCTGGGCAACGACTTCGTCCGCACGGCGCGGGCGAAGCGGCTGCCCGCCCGGCTGGTCTATCTGCGGCATGCCTTGCCGAACGCGCTGACCGCGACACTGACCCTGGGCGGGCTGCTGCTCAGCGGGATGCTCGCGGGCACCGTGCTGGTGGAGAACGTCTTCGCCTGGCCGGGCCTCGGTGCCACGATCGCACGGTCGATCCTGCAGAAGGATTACCCGATGGTGCAAGGCATCGTGCTCGTCTACGGCATCGGGGTGCTGCTGATGAACCTGGTGGTCGACGTGCTGCTGGCAGTCCTCGATCCGCGTTCGACGATCCGGGAGAGCTGAGATGGCGAAACGACCTGCGGGCTCCTGGGCGGCGGCCCTGCGCACTCCGGTGGGCGGGTTCTCGGCGGCGTTGCTGGTCCTGGTGATCGCGCTCGCGGTGCTCGGCCCGATCCTGTGGCACGACCGGGCTTTCTCTTTCGACCTCGACGCGCTCGGCGAGGGTCCCTCGGCCAGGCACTGGGCGGGCACCGACGAGCTCGGCCGGGACATCTTCTACCGCGTGCTGGTGGCCACCCGGCTGTCGGTCGTGCTGGCGCTGCTGGCCACGCTGCTCGGCGTGGTGAGCGGACTGGTCCTCGGCACGCTGCCGTCGGTCCTGCCGCGGCCGGTCGGCAGGCTGGTGACCGCAGCGGTGAACGTCGCGGTGGCCTTCCCCAGCCTGTTGCTGGTGCTGTTCTTCTCGGTCATCTTCGGCGTGGGTACCCAGGGCGCGGTGCTGGCGGTCGGATTGGCGGTGGCCCCCTCGTTCGCGCGGCTGGCCCAGACCATGGCCGCTTCGATCGCCGGCCGGGATTTCGTGGCCGCCGCCCGGGTCTGCGGGGTGGGCCGGATCCGGTTGCTGTTGCGGCACATCCTGCCCAATATCGGGGAACCGCTGGTGGTCAACGCAACCATCGCCGCCGGCAGCGCACTGCTGAGCTTTTCGGGACTGTCCTTCCTCGGGATCGGCGTGCAGGCCCCCGACTACGATTGGGGGCGGCTGCTCAACGACGGGCTGAACGGGATCTACGTCAACCCGGCGGCGGCGCTCGCGCCGGGGCTCGCGGTGGTCCTCGCGGGCCTCGCCTTCAACCTCACCGGCGAGGCGGTGGCCGGCGTGGTCGGCGTGCGGACCCGCGCGACGCACCCCGCAGCGGCGCCGGCCCCCGTCGCCAGGGCGGCGGCGGCCGAGGACCACGACGACGCCGTGCTGGTGGTCGACAACCTCCAGGTCGCCTTCCCCGGCCGGGGTGGCTGGACGGTGCCGGTGCGTGGCGTGAGTTTCACCGTCCGGCCGGGTGAGGCGATCGGCGTCGTCGGCGAGTCCGGTTCGGGCAAGAGCCTGACCGGCCTTGCCGTGTCCCGGCTGATCGAGGCACCCGGCGTGGTCACCGCCGACCGGCTGGAGTTCGCCGGGAAATCCCTGCTGGGCACGCCGGAACGCGAACTGCGCGGACTGCTCGGCACGTCGCTGGCGATGGTGTTCCAGGACCCGATGACCTCGTTCAACCCGACGCGGCGGATCGGCAGGCAGCTCGCCGAGGTGTCCGAGCAGCACCAGGGGCTTTCGCGGAGCAAGGCGCTCGCGCGCGCGGTCGACCGGTTGCGTGCGGTGCGGATCCCGGCGGCGCGAAGGCGGGCGCGGCAGTACCCGCACGAGTTCTCCGGTGGGATGCGGCAGCGCGCGATGATCGGGATGGGTCTGATGGGCGACCCGCGGCTGATCATCGCCGACGAGCCGACGACGGCGCTGGACGTCACCGTGCAACGGCAGCTGCTGCGCCTGCTGGCCCGGACCCGGGCCGAACGGGACACCGCGATCGTGCTGATCAGCCACGACATCGCGGTCGTTTCCCAGACGTGCGAACGGATCCTGGTCATGTACGCCGGGCGGATCGTGGAGGATCTGCCGTCCGCGGGTCCGGCTGCGACGCCACAGCACCCCTACACGCGGGCGCTGCTGGCCACGACCCTCGACCTCGGCACCGACCGCGAGGCGCCGCTCCCGGTGATCCCCGGCCGTCCGCCGGAACCGGATCGCCTGCCGGCAGGCTGCGCGTTCGCCGAACGGTGCCCGTCGGCGACCGAGCGGTGCCGCACCGAGGAGCCGGTGCTGGCACAGGTGGCGCCCGCGCATCGGGTTGCGTGCTGGCATCCGGACGACGTGCCGCTTCCCGGGCCCGCCGGGGCGATCGTGACCGCCGGAGGTGCGGAATGAGCGAGCTGGTCTTCGACGCGGTGCGCGTGCGCTACGGCGGCAGGCGTGGCCTGACCGCGGTCGACGGGGTCGATCTGCGCGTCCCCTCCGGGAAGGTCGTCGGACTCGTCGGCGAATCGGGATCGGGGAAGTCGACGCTCGCCCGTGCGGCCGTCGGGCTCTCGCCGGTCAGCGCGGGCCGGGTGCTGCTCGGCGGTGTGGACGTGCGCCGGTTGCCCCGGCGGCGGCCGCTGCAGATGGTGTTCCAGGATCCGTATTCCTCTTTGGACCCGCGGATGAGCATCGGCGAATCGATCACCGAGGCGATTCCGCGCGGCCGGCGGCGCGGCGCGGCGGCCGAGATCGCGCGGCTGCTGGAACTGGTGAACCTCGATCCGGACCGGGCCGGACAGCGGCCGGGGCAGCTGTCCGGCGGGCAGCGGCAGCGGGTGGCACTGGCCCGTGCGCTCGCCGGGCGGCCGGAGGTGCTGATCGCCGACGAGATCACCTCCGCCCTCGACGTTTCGGTGCAGGGCGCGGTGCTCAACCTCGTGCGGTCCGTGCAGCGGCAGCTCGGGCTGTCGATGCTGTTCATCTCGCACAATCTCGCCGTGGTGCGGTATCTCAGTGATTTCGTCGCGGTGATGTACCTGGGCCGCATCGTCGAGTTCGGTCCCGCGGCACAGGTGCTCGCCGATCCGCAGCACCCCTACACCCGCGATCTGCTCGCTGCCGCCCCTTCGGCGCACAGGTCCCTGTTCGACGTCCGCGCGGACGAACCGGCGGTGCTCGCCGACGCCGAACCCGCCGACCCGCACCACCCGCCCGGCGGATGCCGCTACCACACCCGGTGCCCGATCGGCCCGCTCGTGCGCACCGAGCGCGATCTGTGCCTCCGGGCCGACCCGGCCGAAGCGGCGCCGTCACGGCGACATGCGGCGGCCTGCCATTTCAGCGAAGACGAGACCCCCGGACTCGTGATCCCCGGAGGAACCGGTGCATGACCCGACGGTTCGGCATCGAAGACCGGTACGGCATCGCCGTGCCCAGCCAGCCGAACCGCTACCGGGCATCGCGGGCTGCTGCGGGCGGGGACCCGGCCAGGCTTCATCAGCCGACGCCAACGTCACGGCCCGATGCGGACGGTTGCCGTGGGGTGGCTCCGGTGTGTGCGGCGCGGAGAAGGGCTTCCAGGTCGTTGTGGGTGGGGGTTCTCGGGTTGGCGTAAGGCTGCCCGAGAACCTCGTTGACGATCTCGGGCAAATCCGTGTCGCGAAGCCCGAGTTCGGCCAGTGAACGGGGCGCGCCGACGACGGTGCCGAGGTCGGCCAGTGCGTGTGCCGGGTCGGTGGTTCCCAATGCGCGGCACAGCGCCGCGTGGGCGGTGGGTGCGGCGGGCAGGTTGAAGGCCGCGACATGGGGGAGCACGACCGCGTGCGTGGCGGCGTGCGGCAGGTCGAACGTGCCGCCCAGGACGTGGCACAGCTTGTGGTGCAACGACATCGTGGTCGCGCCGAGGCAGGCGCCGCACAGCCAGGAGCCGCGCAGCGCCTGTGCTCGGGCGTCGCGGTCGGTCGGGTCCACCGCGGTGCTGGGCAGGGCCGCGGCCAGACAGCGGATGCCCTCTTCGGCGAACAGCTCGATGATCGGCGAGGTGTCGGGGGCGTAGAGCGCCTCGACCGCGTGCGCGATCGCGTTGATTCCACTGGTTCCGGACAACGCCGCCGGCAGCCCCAAGGTCAGATCCGGGTCGTAGAGCACCGTGCGTGGCAGCACCGCCCGGTCGCGGCCGGTGCGCTTGCGGCCGGCCTCGGTGATGCCCCAGATCGAGGTCATCTCGGAGCCGGAATACGTGGTGGGCACGGCGATGACCGGGAGGCCCGATTCGAGGGCGATGGCCTTGCCCAAGCCGATGGTGGAGCCGCCGCCGATCGCGACGCAGCCGTCCGCGCCGATCCGGCCGGCGTGGTCGTGGGCCGCGGCCGCGGTGTCGGCGGGGACGTGCATCCGGGCGCCGGCGAACACACCGGCCGCCAGCGGGCCGAGCAGGGCGGCGGCGTGCTCGGCGAGCTCACGCTGTTCCGGTGTGCACAGCACGAGGACCCGGTGCAGGTCGAGCCTGGCGGCCTCGGCGGGGAGGTCGGTGAGCCGTCCCGGGCCGAAGACGACTCGCATCGGGGGCGCGTCGTGGACGAAAGCGTTCACGAGTGCTTCTCCAGGATGATGTCGAACTGCGCGTGCACGAACGGCGCCGTGACGTGGTAGCCCGCCGCCTCGGCCTCGTCGGGCGACTCCGCGAAATCGACCACCAGGCTCGGCTTCACCGCGAACACCGCATCGGACTCGAGATAGGGGCTGTCGGCGACGAAGGCGTGGGTGGTGAGTTCCCGGTAACCGGCCGCGCCGACGATGAAGTGGACGTGGGCGGGGCGGTACGGGTGCCGCTTGCTCGATTCCAGCAGCCGCCCGACCGGACCGTCGGTCGGGATCGGGTAGTGACTCGGCACGACCGTGCGGAACCAGTAGCGGCCGTCCCCGTCGGCGGTGAACCGGCCGCGGCCGTTGCCCGGTGGCTGGACGCCGGGCTGCTGGACGTCGTAGAAGCCGTCCTCGGTGCACTGCCACACGTCGATGTCGGCCCCGGGCACCGGCTCACCGTCTGCGCCGAGCACCCGGCCGGAAATCACGCACGGGCGCGCCTTGCCCAGCAGATCGATGGAGTCGCCGAGCGCACGGCGAGGCGATTCCGTCAGGTGGAACGGCCCGAGCACCGTGCTCGCGGTGCCGGTCTGCTGCGCGTTCATCGTCTCGACCAGCATCGACACGCCGAGCACGTCGGAGAGCAGGATGAACTCCTGCCGGGTGTCGGTGCACTTCTGGCCGGCCTCGGTCAGGAACTCGACGGCCTGGTTCCATTCCGCGATCGAGGGCCGGGCCTCCCGCACGAATGCGTGCAGATGCCTGGTCAGACCGCCCAGGATGGCGCGCAGCCGCGGGTCCGGGGTGTCGCGGAAGCTGTCCACGACCGCCGAGGTGGCCGGATCCGCGGCGATGTCCGAGGTTTCGAAGTGCCGCACCTGCGGTTCGCCGTCGAAGAAGTGGGCGACCTGCTCGGCGAACCGGCGGCCCGCCTCGCTGCCGGGAAAGGTCACCACGTGGTCCCGCAGAGTTCGCCAGGTGACCTGCAGCAGATAGGCCGAATCGTCCTCGGCGTCGGGGAACAACCCGGCCGACAGGCAGCCCTGCGCGCCGGTGAGGATCGGCTGGGCCGCCCGGAACGCACGTTCGAAATCGGCTTCCCGGCCGGGGACGATCCGCAGGTGGGCGTTCTCGACGATCACGGTGAGCTCCTCGTTCGGCGGTGATTTCGACAGAACGTAGGCGCCGCGCCGGACGGGGTCGAGCCGCCTTGTGCGGGGCACCGGCCGGATCGCGAACACCGGCGGGTTCGCGATCCGGCCTGCCGGGTGCGTGAACCGGCTTGCCTGCGGGCAGCACGCTCCTACCGTGGGTTTGACACCACGCGACTCGCCGCCGAGCATGACGAGTGGTGTCCGAAGAGCGCAAAGGGGCGCGACATGCACACGATGGACACGGGTGGCGCACGGGTTCCCGGACCGGAACCCGGCGACCGGCCCGCTGCCCGGCTGGGTTTTCGTGAGCTGTGCCGGGTGGCCCCCTTCGACGTTTTCCGTGACCAGCTCAACGAGGTCTTCTACCCCGCGCGGGTGGCGCCGACCGGACAGGCGGAGCAGGGGCTGCGGCCGTCCCGGCTCAGTGCCTCGCGGCTCGAGCACCTCACCCTCGGCCTGGTGCGCTTCGGTGTCGATGCGAGCGTCGATCCGGGCGCGCTCGGCTCGTATCACGTGAACATCCCGTTCTCCGGCCGGGTCGTGACCCAGTGCGGTCCGCAGCAGATGCTGGCCGTTCCCGGGCGGGCCGCGGTGTTCACCCCGCGCGAGCACACCGTCCTGCCGGGCTGGAGCGCGGACGCCGCACAGCTGTGCATCAAGATCTCCCGCCGCACCCTCGAGCAGGAACTCGAAGCGCTGCTGGGCCATCCGGTGGGTTCCTGGATCCGGTTCGCCATCGACCTCGATCTCACGCAGGGGCCGGGCAAGAGCTGGCTTGCCGCGGTGCGCCTGCTGCTGTCCGAACTGGAGGATCCCGACAGCCTGGTGCACCGCTCGGATCGGCATCGGGAGTACCTCGAGCGGATGGTCGTCGGCGGGCTCGTGCTGGCACAGCACCACGACTACGAGGACGAGCTGCGGGATCCGCGCGTGCCGGCCCGGCCACGCACGATCAAGCGCGTCGTGGACGCGATCGAGGCGGCTCCGGAGAAGCCGTGGCCGCTGTCGGACATGGCGCGGCTGGCCGAGGTGAGCGGACGGCGGCTGCAGCAGGGTTTCCGGGAGCACCTGGGGATGACCCCGAGCGTGTACGTCCGCGCGGTCCGCCTCGACCGGGCCCACGGCGACCTCGTCGCCGGGGCGTCCTCGGTAGCCGAGGTCGCCAACCGCTGGGGGTTCGTCAACCTGGGCCGGTTCGCCAGTGCCTACCGCGAGCGCTTCGGCGAGGCGCCGTCGGAGACCTTGCGCCGCATCCGGTAGCAACGTCCACTTCGGACACATCCGGTTTCGCAATCAGGACACCGTGCGTCGCGATCGGGGCAGACAGACCCGGAAATCCGCCTAGCGTTGCTGCTATCCCGCCGCCGGTTGCGGGGACCGTCAACGAAGATGAGCGGAGACCGTGTCATGACCACCACCCTCGACTCGCCGTCGCTGAACGAAGCGATCGCCCCCGACACCGAGATCGTCGCCCGCGCCACCGCGCTGCTCCCGTTGATCGAGAAACACGCTGAAGCCACTTCCGCGCAGCGCCGGGTCGTGCCGGAGGTGGTCGATGCCCTCGAAGCAGCCGGCCTGCTGAAGATCATGGTGCCGCAGCACCTCGGCGGCCTCGGTGCGAACCTCCGGACGATGATGGAGTCGGTGGCCGAGATCGGGCACGGTGACGGCTCCACCGCATGGGCCGCCGCACTGCTCAACGTGTGCACCTGGTTCGCGACGACTTTCTCCGATCGCGCGCAGGAGGACATGTTCGGCGAGGACCCGAACGCGCACGCCAGCGGGATCTTCTCCCCGCCGCTGAAATCCGAACGCGTCGACGGCGGCTACCTGGTCAGCGGCCGGTGGGGGTACGCGTCGGGCTCGTTCGCCGCGACGTGGGCGACGCTGGGGATCGCGCTGGACGTCCCGGAGGGGCAGGATCCGCGTGCGCTGGCGCTGATCCCGGCCACTGCGTGGCGGATCGAGCCGACCTGGTTCGTCGCGGGCATGAAGGGTTCCGGCAGCGACACGATCGTCGTGGAGGACCACTTCGTGCCCGACCACCGGATCCAGAGCTTCGCCGACATGGTGGAGGGCCGGTTCGCGACCTCGCACAAACCGGACGAGCAGAGCGCCAACATGGCCTTCATCCCGGTGGCTTCGCTGGTACTGGTCGCCGCCCAGCTCGGCCTCGCCCGGCACGCGCTGGACGTGACGTTGGCGAAGCTGCCGCCGAAGAACGTCGCCTACACCTACTACACCAACGCCCGCAATTCGCCGACGCATCAGGTCGCCGTCGCCGAAGCGGTGAGCCGGTTCGACCAGGCCGAGCTGCTGATGCAGCGCGCCACGGCCGACATCGACGGGGCCGCCGCCGCGCGGGTCCAGCTGGACCGGCGCACCCGTGCGCGGGTCCGGATGGACACCGGCATGATCGGCGAACTGGTGAAGGAGGGCATCGACCGGCTGATGACCGCCAACGGTGCATCCTCTTTCGCCGACGCCAATGTGCTCAGCCGAATCTGGCGCGACTCCGAGATCGCCGGACGGCACGCGCTGGTGATGCCGGAACTGGGCAAGGAGGCGTACGGGAGGCTGCTGCTCGGCGCGGACGAACCGCTGACCCTCGACGTCTGATGCGGCCGATGATCCCCGACGAACCGGCCGACGTGGACGTGACCTTGCTGCGGCGGGCCTTCGGCGCCTTCCCCAGCGGCGTGATCGCGCTGAGTGCCCTTCGCGACGGTGCACCGGCCGGGATGGCGGTCAGCTCGTTCACTTCCGTTTCCCTGCAACCACCGTTGATTTCCGTGTGCGTGCAGAACTCCTCGGAGACCTGGCCCGAACTGCGCGGCAGCCGCAGGCTCGGGATCAGCGTACTGGCGCAGGAGCAGCACCAGGCCTGCCGCACACTGTCGACAAAGGACGGTGACCGGTTCGCCGGGCTGACCTGGTCGGCCGGCGAGGGCGGTGCGGTTTTCGTCACCGGGGCGGCCGCGTCGTACGACTGTTCCGTCCACGACGAACTGCCCGCAGGCGATCACACGATCGTGCTGCTGCGCGTTCACCGTCTGGCGATCGAGCCGGACACGGCGCCGCTGGTGTTCCACGGCAGCCGCTTCCGCCGCCTCGACGACCGCGCCGAACCGGTGATCCCGGCATGACTGCGGAGATCGGGCAGACGACGCTGGACCCGGCCGAGGGCCGGGTCCGGCGCGTCCTCGACCGGCTGGCCGCGGGCCTGCCGGTCATCCTCGTCGACGACGTCCGCGGCGCCGGTGAAGGCGCGCTGGTGCTGCCCGCGGAGGCGGCCGTGCCGCGGCTGATCGCCTTCCTCGTCAAGCACACCACGGGATTCCTGCGGGTGCCGATGGAGGAAGCCGCATGCGATCGGCTCGGCCTCCCGCCGATGCGCCCGCGCTCCGGCCACGGACACTGCGTGACCGTGGACGCGGCCGGTGCCGGCACCGGCATCTCGGCGACCGACCGGGCCAGGACGATCGCGCTGCTGGCCCGGTCCGACGCGGAACCGGACGATTTCACCCGGCCGGGACACGTCGTGCCGGTCCGGGCGAACGTGGGCGGCGTGCTGGTCAAGCAGGATCGGGCCGAAGCCGTGGTCGACCTGATGCGGCTGGCCGGCCTGCGGCCCGCGGGCGTCTTCGCGGAGATCGTCGGCTCGTCGCGGACGGGCGCGCTCGCGCGCGGCCCGGCGCTGTACGCGTTCGCCTGCGGGCAGGGCCTGGCCCAGGTCTCGATCTCCGAGATCGCCGAGCGCCGGCTGCGTGCGGTGTGGGCCGGGCAATGAGCCGGATCAGGTGAGCCGGCGAAGGGTGTCCGAAGGGCATTCCCCGTAGACCTCCCGGTAGTACGCGGCAAACCGGCCGGGATTGCTGAAGCCCCACCGGTACGCGACGTCCGCGGTGCTGTGCCCGCCCGCCAGCAGCTCCGCCCTGGCGTGGTCGAGTTTGACTCTGCGCTGATGGGCCATGGGGGTGGTCTGCAGCGTCTCCCGGAACGCCACCTGGAGCCGTCGCGCGCTGACCCCGGCGTGCCGGGCGAGGCCGGCGAGTGAATGGGTCGCCCGCGGATCGCTTTCGATGAGCTCGAGCACGCGCTTCACGGTGCGCGGACGCGCCGGCGGTTGCTCGGCGATGAGTTCGGCGCGGAACCGGTGCGGCTGGGTACAGAGCAAACCGGTGATGAGCGCCAGTTCGAGGTGGTGCCGGTAGCCGGGAGACGATTCCAGCAGACTGCCCGGCCGGTCGAGTTCGTCGAGCACCACCCGGAGCACACCCAGCCAGCTCTGTGCCTGCGCGGTCCCGAGGTCGAAACCCAGTTCGAAGTCGACGTCGCCGGCCACCGGCCGCCCGAGCAGCGCCTCGAGTTCGGCCTCGACCGCGGATTTGCGGATCTTGACGCAGATCTGCGCGGCGTCCTTGCTCCAGCGGGGGAGCACCGTGTGGTCGCGGGGGGTGAACACGGCACCTCGCCGGACCGTCGCGATCGACTGGCGGCCGCCGCATTCCGAGGCCACCGAACCCGACACCGGCACGTTGACGTGGTACGCGCCCAGTGCGCCGGGGTCGATCAGCATGTCCGACCCGAACCAGAGCAGCCCGACGGTGAGGTCCCGGCCACCGGCCGCGGCGAGCAGCGAAGCCGGTCGCTCGCCGTGCCGGTCGGCCGGGTCGACGCGGGCCGGATAGAAGACGGTGCCGAGGTTTTCCCTGATCACCTCCAGCGACCTGGTGCGGCAGACCTGCCGTTTCGAGAGCAGCGTCGCCGGACCTGCCGCTCCGCCGGGGTAAGCCGACACCGTCATTCCGGGTGCTCCTTTGCACGAATACGTGGTGCTCCCAGTGTCGGAGCGCGCCCGCCGGTGTCAACCGGTCGCCGCCCGAATCGGCGGCCGTGGCCGGATCGGGTTTCGTGAAACGGCCGGAGCGGTGCCTCAGCTGTCCAGCCGGAACCGGGCGTCGGGAACTGTCCAGCGGTGGCGCGACACGTATAGGCCACCGGGCGAAGCGGACCTACTTTTCATCGCACCACCACGGTCTCGTCGGTGGAGATCAAGCAAGGAGAGGCGGGAATGGCAATGTCGCCGTCCACCGAACAGCAGACGAGCCAGGACGCAGCGGGCCGCTGCCCGGTCACCGGGGCGGCCGCCCGGTTCGATCCCTTCGCGGCCGACTACCTCGAGGATCCGTACGCGTTCTGGGGACCGGTGCGCAAGGAAGAGCCGGTCTTCTACAGCCCCTCGCTCGACTATTGGGTCGTTTCCCGTTACGACGACGTCCGGCAGGTTTTCCGCGACCCGGCGTTCTCGGCTTCGGTGTCCATCACGCCGCTCAAGGAATTGTGCCCGGCGGCGGTGGACGAGCTCGCCAAGGCCGAAATGGTGATGGGGCCGAGCCTGGTCAACGAAGATCCTCCGCTCCACACCAGCCGTCGGCAGCTGATCCGGGAGGCGATGGTCAGCCCCCAGCGGATCGAGGAGGTGACCCCCCGCATCCGCGCGCTGGCCGCTGCCTACGTCGATCGCTTCGTGCGTCGCGGCCATGCGGACCTGGTGGCCGACTTCGCGTGGGAAATCCCGGCTCTGGTGGCGTTCGCACTGATGGGAGTGCCGGACGAGGACGTGGAGCGGGCGAAGACGTTCTCCGGACGGCTCGCGCTGTTCACCTGGGGATACCCCTCCGACGAGGAGCAGCAGACGCTCGCGGCCGGGATGGGACAGTACTGGACCTACGCCAAGCAGCACGTCAAGCGGCGGCTGGAGCAGCAGACCGGCGACTACATCAGCGAGCTGATCAAGGCGTGGCGCCGGCCCGGCAACGACGAGCTGTTCGACGAGAACTACCTCGTGACGACCATGATGAACTTCCTGTTCGCCGGGCACGAGACGACGACCAACGCCACCGCGAACGGCCTGCGTGCCCTGCTTGAGCAGCGTGACCAGTGGGAGGCGCTGTGCGCGGACGCCTCGCTGATCCCGGGTGCGGTCGAGGAGGTCCTCAGGTACAGCTCTTCGGTCGTCGCCTGGCGGCGGGTCGCCACCCGCGACACGAGCATCGGCGGTGTGCCGATTCCGGCCGAGTCGAAGGTGCTGGTGGTCACCGGATCGGCGAACCACGACGAGGAGGTGTTCCCGGACCCGGACAGCCTCGACGTCACCCGTGCGAACGCGAACAAGCACCTGGCCTTCGGCATCGGCAGGCACCTGTGCCTCGGCGCGCCGCTGGCCCGGGTGGAAATGCGGATCTTCCTGGAGGAGCTGACCCGCAGGCTGCCGCACATGCGCCTGGTGGCCGGGCAGACGTTCGACTACTCGGCCAACACCTCGTTCCGCGGACCCGACCACCTCCACGTGGAGTGGGATCCACGCCAGAACCCCGTGGCAGCCGACCGATGACCGACGCCCGGGTGGACATCGTGGTCGTCGGCGCCGGACCGACCGGGCTGTACGCCGCGTACTGCGCCGGCTTCCGCGGTCTGTCCGTTCTCGTCGTCGACAGCCTCGCCGAGCTCGGCGGCCAGGTCTCGGCGTTGTACGCGGAGAAGCTCATCTACGACGTCGCCGGCCTGCCCGCGATCCGCGGGCGCGAGCTGATCGACGGCCTGGCAAAGCAGGCCGACGCGTTCTCCCCCAGGTACCTGCTCGGTGAACAGGCGCGGAGTATCGCCAGGGCACCGTCGGCCGACGGCGGGCCGCCCCGCTGGCTGCTCACCACGGACCGGGCGAGCCGGATCGACTGCGGAGCGATCGTGGTGACCGGCGGCATCGGCACGTTCACCCCTCGTCCGCTGGCAGCCGCGGCCGGCTACCGGGGCCGTGGCCTGGCCTATCACGTGCCGCACCTGGACGCGCACCGCGATCAGGACGTCGTGGTCGTCGGCGGCGGGGACAGCGCGGTCGACTGGGCCCTTGCACTGGAGCCGATCGCCAGATCGGTGACGCTCGTGCACCGGCGCGCCCGGTTTCGTGCGCACGCGGCGAGTGTGGACCAGCTGCGGCGGAGCCGGTGCGTCGTGCACACGGACGCGGAGGTCGACTCGATCGCCGGTGACCCGGACCTGCGCCATGTGGTCGTGGCGACTGCGTCCGGTGCCCGGCTGCAGCTGCCCGCCGACGCACTCGTCGCCGCGCTCGGGTTCACCGCGAACCTGGGCCCGCTCACCGACTGGGGACTGGAGGTGGTCGACCGGGCGATCGTCGTCGACTCCGCGATGCGCACGTGCCTGCCCGGAGTCCATGCCGCCGGAGACATCGCCGGCTACCTCGGAAAGGTCAAGCTGATCTCGGTCGGATTCGGCGAAGCCGCGCTCGCGGTCAACAACGCGGCCACCTACCTCGACCCCAGCCGGTCGCTGGCGCCCGGTCACAGCACCGGCAAACAAGCCGCGTGACCGGCGGACCGACCTGAAAAGAGAACCCCATGCCCTACGTCATCGGCAGCTCGTGCATCGATACCAAGGACCGAGCCTGCGTCGAGGAGTGCCCGGTCGACTGCATTTACGAAGGCGACCGCAAGCTCTACATCAATCCGGTCGAATGCATCGACTGCGGCGCATGCGAACCGGCCTGCCCGATGGAGGCGATCTACCCGCTCGGCCAGGCCGGCGGCGATGAATTCGGTCCGGACAACTCGGCGTTCTTCAGTGAAGTCCTGCCGGGGCGCCCCGCTCCGCTCGGCAACCCGGGCGGGGCGGGCCCGCTCGGTCCGGTCGGCGTGGACACCCTGCTCGTCCGCGGCGATCGTTGAGCAGTACGAACCCACCCACAGAAAGCGCGGCGATGTACATCCTGACCGTGGCCTACGGGCGGCCGAGCGATCCGGCCCGATTCGATCAGTACTACACCGACACCCACCGCCCGCTCGTGGCACGGATTCCGGGCGTGCAGAGGTTCGAGGTGCTGAAGTGCGGTTCGCTCGACGATCGGGCCGCGCCCTACTATGCGATGGCGCACCTCGGCTTTTCCTCTCTCGGGGAACTGCAGGCGGCACTGGAGTCCCCGCAGGGCCAGGCCGCGGCCGCCGACCTGGCGAACTTCGCCGACGGCGGCGCCACCCTGTTCACCCAGCACGAGTGACCCGGTTCTTCGGCTGTGGTCACGCACCTCGTTGTGCGGTCGCCCGTTCCCGAGCCGGCCGTAGTCGTGGAGGTGCGCGGCGATGTCCTTGCCGGGTGCCAAGGGCTCGGTGACGGGCGAATCGCCGGTCCGGAAAACCCGGCGCGCACGGACAACTTCGGACATCGGCCTGCACCCAGGTCGGAGTTTCCGTGCCGGTCCGCCCCGCCGTGCTCAGCCGTGCTGGGGGTTGGTGTCGAGTGGGTCGAGGACTGCGTCGCCGTTGGTTCTGGCCCATTCGGTGAGGGTGTGGATGGGCTCGATCAGGGTGGTGCCGAGAGGGGTGAGCTCGTATTCGACGCGGGGTGGTACCTCGGGGTAGGCGTGGCGGCGGACGAGTCCGCGTGCTTCGAGCCGGCGCAGTGTCTGGGTGAGCACTTTGCGGGAGATACCGCCGATCAGCTCGATCAGTTCGCCGTGGCGTACCGGGCCTTGGCTGAGGCCGTAGAGCACGACCGCGGTCCACTTGTCGGCGATCAGCTCGACGGTCAGGCGGGCCGGGCAATCGGCGAGGAAGGCGCCGCCGGGGCTGAAACCGCTCATGGTGTCAAAGGTACCCGCAGTTCCCGCGTGCCGGTTGCCACCACGCGGTCAGGACCCACGCGGTGGCAACGTTGCCGGTAACTGATCCCTGGTGCGATCCGGCGGCTGCATTGTGGGGGCCATGCCATGGCGGGCACCCGCGACGATCGTCCGGCTGCATGTCACCGCCGAAGACTCCACATTGGACGCACCGGTACCGAGCACCCGTGAATCCGAAGAGCAGCCTTGGGGCAAACAGTTCTCGCCGAGGGTTCGCCTCTGTTCGGCCAGCACGACAGCGCGCGTTCGGCCTGCGCGGTGATGGTCAGCGACGGGTTCACGCCGAGGTCGGCGGAGCCCGCGGAACCGCCCATGACGTGCAGCCCGGGGTGGGGCTGTTGCGAGCTCAGGGCTCAGTATCGGGGAAGGCCGCGAGCACGATTCCGCGTTGCACTGTCCGTTGTGGAGGTTCACGTCGGCTGTGTGGCGGCGGCCTCGGCGAAGCGGTGCGCGAGCAGATCGAACGCGTCCGCGAGTTCGCGAGGTGCCACGTCGATGATTGCCGCGTCGAATCGACCGAGCGATGCGGCCAGCGCCACCCACGACCACGAACCGACGATCAGCCGGCAGCGGTCCCGGTCAACCTGCTCGACGATGCCGTCTCGCACGAACGGGATCGCTTTCCGTGCAGGCAGGCCCAGCACGGCTTCTCCGGTGCAGGGCCAGGTGTTCCCGCGATCCGAGCCCTTGAAGCGTCCGGCGAGGAAGTCGCGGACATCCCCGCCCGGCACGGTGCGCGGCGTGAACCGGGGTCCGGTCGGGATCCCGACGGTCAGCCGATCGAGCCGGTACACGCGCCAGTCGCCGAGATCGAGGTCCCACGCGACGAGGTACCACCGCCCGTTGCCGAACACGACATGATGGGGTTCGGCGCGCCGCCGCGACGGTGCGGCGTCCGGGTCACGGCCGGGCGAGGCGTAGTCGAATCTCAGGACCTGGTGCGCTCGGACCGCGGCACTCACGGCGACGAGCACTCCGGTGTCCACCGTCGTCGCGGCGTCGGAGGGGAGACTCGTGAAGCTCACCCCCTCGGTCCGGTGACGCAGCCGCGAGGGCAGCACCTGCCGGACGGTCGCCAGCGCCCGCAGTGCCGCCTCACCGTCGGCAGCGCCCGAGGTCGCCGCGACCTGAAGGGCGATCGCGATGGCGACGGCCTGGTCGTCGTCGAACAGCAGCGGTGGCAGCTGCGACCCCGCGTCGAGCCGGTAACCGCCGTCCGGGCCCTTGATCGCGACGATCCGGTAGCCGAGGTCCCGCAGCTGATCGATGTCCCGGCGCACCGTCCGGTCACTCACGTCCAGCCGCTCGGAGAGCACCCGGCCGGGCCAGTCACGCCGGGTCTGCAGCAACGACAGCAGTTTCAGCATCCGCGACGACGGTGATCCGGCCATGCCGTTCATTATCCGGGAAGAAGCGGACGTGATCTGACCGGTACTTCGGTGAAGCTGTCCGTACCGCCGGAACCGTGCCGGCTCGTCACGAAAACCAGGAGTCATGGACATGACCGTCAATGTCACACCCCACCTGAACTTCCGCGGCAACGCCCGCGAGGCGCTGGAGTTCTACCGGTCGGTGTTCGGAGGTGCGCTGACCATCGCCAGCTACGCGGACCTGGGCAAAACCGACCCGGCCATCGCCGAGCACGTCATCTTCGGGCAGGTCGTCGCCGACAACGGGTTCCGGATCATGGCTTACGACGTCTATCCCGAGCTGCCCTGGGACCAGGGCCAGGACCCGTTCTTCGTGTCCGCCCGCGGCACCGACCCCGCCGAGCTCCAGGGCTACTGGGACAAGCTCGCCGAAGGAGCCGAGATCAAGCAGCCCATCGGACCCTCGCAGTGGTCGCCGCTCTACGGCCAGCTCACCGACCGTTTCGGGATCACCTGGGTGCTGGACATCGCCGTCGAGTACCCGTCGGCCTGACCGTCGCCGGCACCGCCGCGATCACACCGGTCGCGGCGGTGCCGGTGGCGCGTACAAGCCTGCACCATCGTCGACGGCACTGTGATCGGCGGACGGCACCGCGCACACCGGGCAGCCGAGTTCCGACAAACTTTCCACTGTCGCGTGAGATGGCACGGCCGGTCAGGCATGCTGGTCGGCGTGGTGCAGCGGAGGAGACCAGGGAGGATCCATGTCCGGTAGCGAGTACCTCTTCGACACCGGTTCGCCGCAGGGGCAGGAGCACGTCACCGGCCTGGAATCGATTCTCGACGCGAAGACCGTGGAGTTCCTCGGTGTGGCCGGCATCGAGCCGGGGCAACGTTGCCTGGAACTCGGCGCGGGCAGCGGTTCCATCGCGCGCCGGATGGCCGAACGGACCGGCGCGGCCGGCACCGTGGTCGCCGTCGACCTGGACACCGGCCATCTCGTCGAACGCCCCGGCCTCGACGTCCACCGGCACGACATCAACGACGGCCTCCCGGTGCCGGGCCCGTTCGACGTGATCCACGCCCGGCTGGTGCTGGTGCACCTGCCGCGCCGCGAACAGATCTTCGAGATGCTCGTCGACGCGCTCGCCCCGGGCGGGTGGCTGGTGCTCGGGGACTGCTACCGCCTCCCGCAACCGATCACCGCCCCCGGCGAAGCGGACGAGGAGGTGTTCCGGAAGGTCTGGCGCATCGCCTCGGAGATCGTCGGTCCGGCTGCCGGCCAGGACTTCGGATGGGCGCACCGGGCCTACCGCCGGATGGCAGCTGCGGGGCTCGACGAGCTGTACGCCGAGGATTTCTCCGAGACCGCCGCGGGTGACGGCCCGCACGGCCGAATCTCCGCCGCACTGGTGCGACAAGCCGAAGCGCCGCTGCTCGCGGCCGGCTGCACGCCGGACGAACTGGCCCGATTCCACGAACTCCTCCGCGATCCGGGCATGCGGTACTGGTTCTTCGGAATCGTCTACACACGCGGCCGGAAACCACGCTGACCCAGTTACCGCTTTCCTCGGTCTCGCGCGACTCGGTTCCCGGACGGTGCCGCCGGAGAGCCGCCCGGCAACCGGGCTGTCGTTGATCGCGGCGACGCAGCGTCAGTCGGTCGGCGGGTCCACCCCGGATCGCTGAATCGATCAGCTGGCGTCGGAACGGGCGTAGGCCCGGCATGCGGGGTCCTGGGCAGTACCGAGGACGATCCCGTCTCCATCAGTGAGGCAGACCGTGGCAAAACCCGCCCCGCCCGGGACGTCCGCCGGCACGTCGATCGGTGTGAGCGCCTTGATGACGTCGCCGCATTGCGAGCTGGTTCCACGCTCACCAAGTTGCTTCGAGACGTCGGCGTTGTAGGTGAATCCGATGGTCCTGCGGCAGCCGCTGCTGCTGAGCGAGCGCATGGTGCCGGTAAGGCGCACTGACCGGTCGAACCAGGTGATGGTTCCCCGCGCGTAGCTTGCCCCGAACGTCACGTCGAAGCTGTTGGTGGGATAGGCCGCAGCGTTGGACGGGGGTGCGGCGATCACGAGTCCGGCGAGCGTGGCCACGGCGCACAGCACGGCCTTCTTCTTCGTTGACATGTGAGTCCCTCCCCAGGGTTCGGCCCGGCAGATCGCGGGCGCAACGGGAATCGTGGCAGCTCGGAGGCGGACCAGACCGACATTCCGGCAGGATTCACCCGACCAGCCCAGACAGGGCACGGTGGCTCGTTGATCAGTTCGATGGGTGCGTGTGCGCAGTAACGCTGAGTGGTGCACTGGTCCGTTCGGGCACAGTTGTTGTCGATCATCTCGAGGTGTTCTGGTGCTTGGCCTACGGTCCAGGAGGGCACGTGGGTGGGGATGGGAGCGGCGTGGCGCAGCGATCGGGTCGGCCGGATTCTCTTGCGGAGCGGCCGGATCAGGCTCGGCGCAGGCACGCCGTGTCGGACACCACGGTGGCGCCGGTGGATATGCCGGCGGGCAAGGTGATCCCTGAAGTACCGGTGCTGGATGTGGGTGGTGCTGCGCGGCTATTGCCGTGCTGGGTGCGGTCTCCGTCTACCGCGTCAAGACGGTCCGATGGCGGATCGCGCTCGGCAACCGAAGGGTCTGCACAATCAACAACGAGAAAGTGAACGTTTATGAATAGGGTGCATCGTCGTCGATTCCTTGGTCTTGCCGCGGGTTCCGCTCTCGCCTACCCGCTGGCCGGGATCGCCTCGGCCGAAGGGCGCGGCGGCAAATCCCGCGCTGCCGATCCCGGTGGTTTCGTCTATCCGGCGCCGGGACAGTCCACCGGTACCGGTGTCTTGCCGGCGACCCCGGCGAGCGTGGAATACCTCGGGCGCCAGGATTACGGCACCGATGTCGCCCGTGATCTCGGCTTTTCCGGGGTGGTGAACGGTCAGTCGGTGTGGACCTTCGGCGACACGCTGGTCCCGGACGGCAACGGCGGCTACGCCCTCAGTGCCTCGGACAGCGTCGGACTCGGCGATATGTCGAATCCGCTCCGGGTGTACGACCGGGTCAATTCCTCCGGCTGGCCGGACGAGTGGATCCCGCTCACCGACGAGGAAAATGCCAACGGCGGGCTCAGCCGATACGGTATGGGCGGCACCAACGTCGTGGAATACGCGCCCAATCAAGGCCTGGTCTGGTACCTGAAAAACGACCGGGGCACAGACGGCAAGGGCATCCTCGGGGCGGGTGTCGCCACGGTGACCGCCGACGCGAACGCCGCGTACGCCACCCGGGTCAACGACACGATGTGGGGAGCCACCGAACCGTGGTGGGGGGAGAACGGAGTCACTTACAATGCGCTGGACGGGAAGGTCTACGTCTACGGGCACGGGCCCGACCCGTTCGGTGCCAACACTTATCTGGCCAGGGCGGACGCGACCAAGGCGACCGACGTATCCGCCTACGAATACTGGGACCAGTCCTCCCAGGCCTGGGGTCAGCAGCGGTTCAGCCTCGGCGGTGAGCTCGGCACCGTGAAGCTCTCCGACGCACAGGCGATATTTACCGATAACCAACTCGGCCAGTCCAACGCATTCTGGAGCAATTACTACAACACCTGGATGTGGGTCGCCGGGGCCAACCTCAGCTACAGCGACATCAGGGTGCTGACCGCACCCAAGCTCGAAGGCCCGTGGACCGACCCGGTCACCGTCGCCTCCAGCTGCCCGGACGGCAATTGCGGCCTGCGTTACGCCATGACGCCGCATCCGGAATACGATCCCTCCGGAGCCACGATTCTGGTCACCTGGACCGATTCCAACGTCATCTATACGGTGCGCATCCACTGGAAGTGAGCGACGGCGCGGGCAAGCCGGGCGGCGAACCGGCTGCCGTTCTCGGGAGTGAAAAACGGGAAATGCGGTGGTGTCCGTGAATAGTCGTGTGCGGTCGGGGCGGGTCACGGTGGGGACGACGGAGAGCGGATCGGCGGAGCCGCCGGGGAGGTGCGTGCTCGCCGGGACAGAATGGTGACGAGGATGGCGCTGGCCAGGGAAGCCGCTGCGCCGAGCCAGACGACCCGGTCCCAGCCGGCGACGAGGTCGCCGCCGGTGGCGATGATGCTGGCGGCGCTGACTCCGATGGAGGAGCCGAGATAGCGGGCGGTGTTGTTCGCGCCGGTGCCCATCGCGGCGTCGTCGGCCGGGACAGTGGCCACGGCCTGGCGGGCGAGGCCCGTGTTGAGCAGTCCGGAGGCAAGTCCGGCCACGATCAAGCCGGGCATCAGGCGGCCGATACCGGAGGTGGCGCTGATCCCGGTCACCAGGGCCAGACCGACCGTCACGCCACCGAGTCCGGTGACGAGTTGCACGGTTGCGGACACCTTCGCGGTGTGCCGGGCCAGCAGGAGCGCGGCGACGGCGCTGGTGCCCGACCACGCGGCGAGCAGTGCACCGGCCTGGAGGGTGGACATGCCCAGGCCGTCGACCAGGAAGGTGCAGGCGAACGACATCGTGGCGACCACGCCGATGCCGGTGCCGAAGCCCGCCACGGTCGCGGCCTGGAACGGGCGGTGGGTGAACAACCGGGGGTCCACTAGGCGGGCGGTACCGATCCGCTGACTCGCGATCAGTGCCCCGAACAGCAGTGCCGCCACCGCGAACAGGACTGTCGCCGTGACCGGACCGCCGGCCCGGACCTCGACGATGGCGGTGACCGCCACCGCGAGAAAGACCGTGAGCAAGGTGAATCCGGCAAGATCGAACCGCCGGGACGGCGCGGACCGGCCAAGCCCGGTCCCGCCCGGCAATCGGCGAGTGCCGGCCCATACGGCCAGCCCGCCGAGGGCGAGCAGCCCGTAGAACCCGCGCCACGCACCGATGAGGTCCAGCAGCCCGGTCAGCAACGGCCCCAACGCGATCCCCGCGCCCATCGCGGCGCTCCACGCGGTCGCCGTGGTCGCGCGGTGCCGGGCATGCGCACTGACTGCGCCGGCCAACCCCAAACCGGTGGCGATCATCCCGGTGGCCCCGGCCCCGGCCACGACCCGGGCGAGCACGAACACCGGTGTGGTGCCGGCCAGCGCACTGACCACACTCGCGGCGGTGAACACCACGGCGCCGAGACGGAAAACGCGCCGATGCCCGATCCGGTCGGCGACCACCCCGGCGGCGAGCAGTGTCACGGCCAGCCCCACGCTCATCGACGCGAGTATCCAAGTCGAGCCGGCTCGCGACGAGCCGAATGCCTGCGACAGGGTCACTACGTTTCCCAACGGCCCGGAGTAGGCCAGCATCGCCAGAAACGTGCTGCCCGCGACCACCGCGAGAACGGCACGATACGCGGGACGCCGGCGGGGCACGGCAGTACTGACTGGTCTGGTCACGAGACCAGTATGACCACCTGTGAGTCTTGTGACAAGACCAGTGGGTGTACAGTCCGGATATGGGGCTTGGCACCGGATACGAGCGGCAGGGGTGTTTCCTCGCGCGGGCACTGGAAGTGGTCGGCGAACGCTGGACCTTGCTCATCCTGCGCGACTGCTTCTACGGGGTACGCCATTTCGGCGACTTCCTGGCCCACCTGGACATCTCCCGCGGCGTTTTGACCGAACGTCTGGACACCCTCGTCGCCGCCGGAGTCCTGGAGCGCCGGCCACAGGGGCGCGGCGTCGAGTACCTGCTCACCGACGCCGGCCGGGCGTTGTGGCCCACCATCCACAGCCTGAGCAAATGGGGCGAGAAATACCTGCCCGGACACCATCCGCCACGCGTTTTCAGCCACGCACAGTGCGGTAGCGACCTCGACGAGGACGGTCGCTGCCCGACCTGCGGCCTCGTTCCGGACGTCGCCGATCTGGTCGTGCGCCTCGCCAAGGGCCGCAACGCCACACCACGCGACGACCCGGTGGCACAAGTCCTCCGCCGGCCGCACCGCATGCTGACCCCACTGCCCTGACCCGCACCGACGTACCGCCCGGCCACCTCAA
Source organism: Amycolatopsis ultiminotia (assembly GCF_039536925.1). Taxonomy (NCBI): domain Bacteria; kingdom Bacillati; phylum Actinomycetota; class Actinomycetes; order Pseudonocardiales; family Pseudonocardiaceae; genus Amycolatopsis; species Amycolatopsis ultiminotia. The sequence goes on from NZ_BAAAZN010000030.1 coordinate 73,423, forward strand.
CGCCCGACAAGACTGCTACGCCAACCACTTCCGCACGTTGCTGTCGCCGCACTCACCTTCTGCGGCGCCTGCTCCGGGTGGTCTGCGGCCCGTACCGGGCTGGGGCTGCCTCGCGATACCGGGCCCGTGCAGGCGTTCCACCAGTTCGTCGAGACGCACGGCGAACGAGATGCGGAAAAACCGTTCGTCCTCGCGCCAGTCCGGTCCGAGCACCTGGCTCAGCCGGGCCAGGCGCTGCAGGATGGTATTCGGGTGGAAGGTCAACTCGCGTGCGGTCCGGGTCGGACTGGCGTTGTTGTGCACGAACGCCCTCAGCGTGGTCATCAGGTCGGTGCCGTTTTCCCGGTCATGGCCGGATACGAGCCCGATCGTCGCATCGAGAAACGCGCGCAGGTGGTGGTCTTCCGGCTCGAACACCGCCACATACGGTTGGTAGTCCTCGCCGGCGGCGAGGACATCGTCGATCCCGAGTGCGGTGAGCAGCCGGGCGGTGCGCCGGGCGGCGTCGAACGCGGTGGCGAGAGTGGCCGCGGTCGTCGCTGAGCGTACCGCCAGTACCGTCGTGGCGAGGGCGGACGCGACACCGGAGTAGAGCGAGCGGACGTCCCCCGCCGGCCCGCCGGCGAGGAGCACAACCACGAAATCTTCGTGCCTGCCGACCAGTCCTGCTCCGTCCAGAGTGGACCGGAGCACGCGGACGGCATGCTCCCGATGGTCGGCCGGGACCACGAACAGGACCAGCTTGGCCACCTCGCCGTGCGGAAAACCGAACCGTCGCGCGCGACGCTCCACATCGGAGCGCCGTTCCGGCGCTGCGCCGAGCAGGTCGCGGACGAGCTCACCTTCACGGCGGTGTTCAGCGTCGATCGCGTTTTGGTGTTTGAGTGCAAGAAGGGTGCACAGCTGCCCGGCGTGCTCGACCGAGCGGTGCTCGGCCGCGTCGAGCCCGGAATCGCCGCCGACCAGCAGCACGCCGAAGTGCCGTGAGCCCACCGACAGCTCGGTGACGGTGTCCGGGCTCGCGGACGGTGGCGGGCCGGCCGTGGCGACGGTCTCGTGGTATGCGTCCAGCACGGCCACCGGGCGGTCGAGTGCACCGGCCAGCGTCTCCACGACCCTGGTGAACCCGTCACCGTCCAGTGCCGCCTGCGTCAACTGGTCACGTAGGGCGTCGGCCTGCTGCTGTTCGGCGAGCCGGCGGGCGAATGTGTCGAGGTCGTGCAGCTTCCTGGCGATCCGCAGCAGCACGGAGGCGTGGTCGGCCAGCGTGGTGAGCAGCGCGATCTGTTCGGGCAGGAAGACGTGTTCGTCGCGGGTGCCGACGAACAGCACCCCGAGCAGCTCACCGCCACTCAGCATGGGCACGCCGAGCAGGGAGACAACGCCTTCGGCCGCGAAGGCTCCGTCGAGGGACCGTTCGTACCGGTTCGTCTGCGTCCCGCCGCGGTCACCGTGGCGGGACAGCCATTGGTCGTACCGGCCGACCCAGTGCGCGGTCCGGGTTTCGGCCACGATGCCGGCCAGGCCGTGCCCGGTCGGCACGGCCAGATCCCGGAATCGGCTGCCGGCCACTCCGGCGGCCGTGCGGACCCGGAGCCGTCCGTCGCCAGGGTCGGCCTCCGAGAGGTAGCTGACGTCCGCGTCCAGCATGTCGTGTACCTGCTGAACCAGCCGTTCGAGCAGCACCGTGGTGTCGGATGTTCCGGTGAGTTCGCGAGTGGCGGCGGCCAGCACGGTGAGCTCGTGCTTGCGACGACGCAGCCGGGCCTGATCCCGGTTCGTCCGGTGTACCTGATCGATGATCCTCGTCTCGGCCGCCGGGGTCAGTGCCAAGGCGGCCAGGGAATCCGCCAGCTCACGGGGGGTCGTCTCGTACTCGGCGGACGCGGCCCGGAGCACGGACAGGATCGCTTCGGCACGGCCGGAGTCCTCGTGGGTGCCGATCATCGGTTGCTCTCCGGCGCCGCCGAAACCGGGCGTGCCTCCGGTGCCCGCAAGCCGGTGGACGCTCACTTCGGGATCCCGCCACGACGCATCGCGGCGGCGAGTTCCGGTGACGCGAATTCCTCCGCCGGATCCTCGAGCGCGGCGAGCACTGCGGCGAAGTCCGCGCTCGGCTGGCCCTGGCTCAGTTTCGCCTTCGCCACCACCCGGCCCGGTGCGAGCCGGAACCCGACCACGAACGGGGCCAGCCGGTCTACGTAACCGCGGACTGCGTCCAGGTCGAACGGCTGCGATCGCCGGGACTCGAAGTGGTCCTGGGTCAGCCGGAGCGCGTCCAGCGTGTCCGCGGCGTCCAGCAGCTCCGGGGTGCCGTGCAGGTGGGCGACCACGAAGTTCCAGGTCGATACCCGGGGAGAGCTGGGGTACCAGGCTGCGCTGATGTATCCGTGCGGTCCTTGCACGATGAGCACGGTTTCGGCCTCCCCGAGGCGGTGCTCGTCGGCGTCGGCGCGCGGGAGGTGGCCCAGCACGGTGGGGCGGTCCGGCGCAGCGCGTGGGTCCGGCACCACCGGGAGGTGGGAGACGACGAGGCCGCAGGCGGTGGTGCTGACCAGCGTCGCCCAGGGGTGGGCGGCCACCAGCCGGGTGAGGTCGGCCGTGGTGCCGGGCCAGTCGTGTTCAGGGCGTCGGAGCATGTGCACAACGTGCCCGCGCGGACAGGTCCGGGACCATGTGGTGCGGCCTCAACCTCGGGCACCTGATTGTCGGCCGGCACAGGCCTGCCGGTCATCGGTGCAGTGCGGCACGCACCTGCAGCCAGGTCACCAGGGTCTCGTCCCCGTCGGCAAGGTCGATGCCGAACATCTCGTCGAGCCGCCGCATCCGGTAGCGCGCGGTGTTCTCGTGCACGTGGAGGGCTTCCGCGGTCGCCGCCACGTCACCGGCGCAGCCGAGGTGGACCAGTAACGTGTGCGCGTATTCGGTGCCGTGCTCCGCGTCGTGTTCCAGCAGCGCGCTCACCTGCGGCAGCACCAGCAGGTCGTCGTCGACGGGGCGGCCCGCGCCGAAAGCGGCCAGCACCACTGCGCTCCGGACGTCGTCGAGAGTCGCGACCCGTTCGGAACGTGCGCGCAGCACATCGGCGATCTGTTCGGCGAGATGGTGCGAACGAGCGGCGTCGGCGAGGGGAAGCATCGGCCCGATGCCGACCACCAGTTCGACACCGCCGGCGCGGCGGGCGGCGGCGACCAGATCGGTGCCGAGCTTGTGCAGGCGCGCGATCTGGTGCCGGACCTGCTCCCCGCCGTTGCCGGTGCTCGGCAACGCGAGGGTGATCGAGCCGCGTTCGAGCACGCTGGCGGCGGCCGGATGCCAGTAATCCGCGTAGAGACCGGCCAGATCGGCCGCGCGGGCGGTGACGGCTTCGGCGTTTGCCGGTGGGGTGCCGGGTGCGGGCCGGACCGTGGCCATGGCGACCGGGGTCGTCTCGGGCACGCCGAGCGCGGTGGCGGCGGCGCCGGCCATCGTGTGTCCCGCGACGAGCCCCCGCACCGCTTCGCTGCGCCGTATCCGGTCGTGGTCGTGCCGGCCCACGCCTGCGCGCAGCAGGTGCAGTGCGGTCGCGTGTGCGGCGTCGACCAGCACGTGGTCGGCGTCCTCGACGAGCCGGGGCCGGTCGCAGAGCACGAAGATCACTCCGAGCACCCGGTGGCCGGCGCGGATCGCGACAGCCATCCGATCGGCGTAGGCGGGGTGCGAGCTCTCGAACTTCACCGGGCCCGGACCCCGGATGATCGCCCGGTATTCCTCGTCGTTCGTCGGCCGTTGCGGGGTCTGCCGTTCCAGGATCGCCAACCGCCGGATCTCGTCGATGCCCTGGCCGGGAAGGTTGGAATAGGCCAGTATCCGGCCCGAGGTCTTCTCGATGGTGACCGGGCCACCGAGCGACGCCGCGATCGAGTTGGCCAGGGTGAACAGATCGCCGGACACCGCGTCGCCGTGGTCGGGGCCGATCCGGACCGGTGCCGTGCACACCGCCGTCACCATGGCATCCAGTTGTCGCCAGGCGGTGTCGTCCGAGGTGATGAGCAGAGTGACGCCCAGCTCCTCCGCCGCGCGTACCGCCTCCGCGAGGTCGGCGCCCCAGCTCTTGACGACCACCGCCCGGCCACCCGCGTCGGCGACCCGCGCGAGCGCATCGCCGATGCGCGCGACGGACTCGCGGCCGCCGGTGAGCAGCACCAGCTCGTCGGTGAGCCCGGAAATCGGCTCGTCAGGGCCCACTACCATCGGCTCGCCGATGGGCAGATCGAGCGTCCTCGTCTCGCTCGCGGCGGGACGCAGGAACAGTGCGCCCACGGTTTCCAGGATCTCGCGCAAGGTGACCGTCGGTGGCTCGGATTCGGGCACGAGCACCTTCGTGCTCTGTGCCACCACCTCGCCGATCCCCATCGGGGGCAGGGTAGTCACGTGACCAGGTATCGGCTAGTGGCCTGGCACAACTGCCCGCGCCGGAGTGCGTGCCCGGCGCCAGAGACGGGCCGGTGCCGCGCTGCCAGCGTGGGCAAGGTGAACACGAAGGCCCCGGTGCCCAGCTCCGCCGCCGACCGCGAGATCCTGCCCGCGACCGTGTGCCGCGTCCGCCGGATCACCCCGCATCTGCATTCGGTGACCGTTCGGGGGCCGGACCTTGCGCGGTTCGAACCGCTCGGCTTCGATCAGGCACTGCGGCTGTTCCTGCCCAAGCCCGGACAGGACGGGCTGCGGCTGCCGGTGGTGGGCCGCGACGGCTGGCTCGCGGCGTTCCGGGCCATGCCGCAGGACCAGCGTCCGCGAGCACGGATCTACACGGTTCGCGCCTTCTCCGCCGCCGCGGGTGAACTCGAAATCGAGTTCGTCGTGCACGGGGAACAGGCCCCCGCTTCGCGCTGGGCACTTCGTGCGCGGCCGGGAGACCGGCTCGGGCTGCTCGCGGAAGGAGTACGTTTCCGGCCGCCGACCTACGCGGGCACACACCTGCTCGTCGGTGAGGAAAGCGCGTTGCCTGCGATCCTCGGCGTCCTCGAATCGGCGCCGCCCGGCTGGCGGGCGGACGTGCTGCTCGAGATCCCGTCCACAGCAGACATCCGGGGCCTGCCTTCGCGCTCCGGCGTCGACGTTCGCTGGCTCCCCCGCGACGACGAGCGCCGGCGGCCGGGGGACCTGGCCCTCGACGCGCTCCGGGCGCTGCCGCAACCGAACCCGCTGCCCACTTATGTTTACCTGGTCGGTGAACGTCGGCTGGTGACCGATGGACGCCGGCACGTGATCCGGTCGTGGGGCCTCGATCCCGCGATGGTGGAGTTCGTCGGCTACTGGCGTTACGGCGAGCCGAGCGCGGGGTGACCGGGTTCAGAGCGTGCCGGCGAGGTGCGCGGCGGCACCGATCACCGCGGCGTACTGGACGGTGACGAGCTTGCCGATCGGAATGGGCTCGAGCTGGATGGCGGCGGCATCCTCGTCGAGCCAGGTTTCGTACCGCGCGGCGATTGCCGCCGCGTGGACCCGGACCGGCTCGCGCACGTTCCCCATGGCGATCTCTCCCTGCAGGACCCGGTTCACCATCCCGGCGAAGCGCAGGCGATGGGCGTGCAGGCTGTTCCCGAGCGAGCGCACCTCCGCGACGGTCGCCTCGCGGTCGGACTCCGGCCGGCCCGCCCTGGCCAGGATGCTCCGCCCGCTCGGCTCCTGCACGCGGGCGAACGCACTGCCCGCCGTCCACAGCGGCGACGACGGTGCCAGCAGGTGCCCCTCGACGTCGTCCACCGCCCGGGTCAGTACTTCGCCGAGTTCGACAACCCCCTCACCGAGCCGGGTGAGGCTTGCGGCGTAAGAGATTCCGGATGGCGTGTGGTCGTCCGCCGCCGGGTCGGACCAGTAGGGAAGTTCGGACAGCACGGTGAACGTGCCATAGCGCGCGGAGTACATCGTCGTGCTGCCACCGTGCGGTGGCCAGGGTATACCGGCGGCGGTCAGCCGCTCGTGGAAGCTCTCGGCGTCCGGGCTCAGGAAGATCGCCTGGTCGAGGGGCACGGCGATCGGCGACTCCGGCTCGCCGCCGTGCAGCGGGATGCCGATCGACTGCGGCACCGCCTTGAGCACTCCGTGCAACCTCGGCTCGGCCCGGCTCAGGTAGTAGAAGGCGCCGCCGAGCTCACCGTTGTGCAGTGCGGCGAGCAGGGCCGGCCGGTGCTGGTCGATCAACCGCATGAGCGCCTCGGTCTCCGGGATCGGCCGGTCGTGGTACACCTCGCCGACCGCGACCGGAAACGTCCACTCGACCTGCTCGTCGCCCTCCGGGCGGTAGAAGTGCCGGGCGTAGTGCGCCCTGGTGAACGGACCGGCCAGCCATCCCTCGTTGAGCCGCAGCCCGTCCGGATCGGCGCAGACCACGATGTGCCAGGTGTGCGCGAGCCGGGCACGAAGCGCCGGGTCGGCGCACAGGCGCCGGGCCAGGTGGAGTGCGGTGAGCCCGCCGATCGGCTCGTTCGGATGGGGCAGCCCGACCACCAGTGCGCTCGGCCGCTGCACGTCCTCGGAGATGGTCAGGCACCACAGGGGTTCGCCCTGGCGCGAGGTCCCGACGCGGTGCAGCGCGGCGCAGTCCGGGTATTCCCGCGCGATCGCGTGCACCCCCGCCACCAGAGCGTCGACGCCGGCGAAGGCGTCGTATGCGGGCACGGTGGCCAACTCGGTGGACAGCCACACCGGGATCTGCTCGGAGTGGACGGTGTCGGTGCCGGCTGCGGTGTTGGTCATGCGTCGATCGTGGCCGCCGCACCCGTGCCGGCACCATTGTCGATCCGACGAGGAACCGCTGCGGTGGTTGTGGGTACCGACAATGCCCGCCGGTACTACCGGGCCCGGCTGCCCTCCGGCGGCTCCAATGGCAGGTGACAGGCCACCGCGTCGCCGCCGGCCGCGGCGACCAGCGGGGGACGCTCCCGGGTGCAGACGGCCGCGGCCGAAGCACAGCGGGTCCGGAACGAGCAGCCGGACGGGGGAAAGACCGGATCCGGTGGCTCCCCGCTGATCGTGGCCGGCCTGCCCTTTGCGGCACGGTCCGGCTGCGGTTTGGCGGCGTAGAGCGCCCGCGTGTAGTGGTGCCGCGGCCGGTCTTCGATCTCGCCGGACGGCCCCTGCTCGACGACCCTGCCCAGGTACATCACCGCCACGCGGTGCGCGACATGGGTGACCACGCCGAGGTCGTGCGAGACGAACACGTAGCCGAGCGCGAGTTCGCGCTGCAGCCGGGCGAGCAGGTTGACCACCTGCGCCTGGACGGAGACGTCGAGCGCCGAGACCGGCTCGTCGAGCACCAGCACACGCGGCTGGAGGGCGAGCGCCCTGGCGATCCCCACCCGCTGCCGTTGCCCGCCGGAGAACTGGTGCGGCAGGCGGTCGGCGTGGCCGGGGTCGAGGCCGACCAGCTCCAGCAGTTCCAGGACCCGCTGCCGCCGTTCGCTGCGGTTGCCGCGCCGGTGCACGACGAGCGGCTCGGCCACACTCGCGCCGATCGGCAGGCGGGGGTCCAGCGAGGAGTACGGATCCTGGTGCACCAGCTGCACGTCGCGCAGTGCCCGGCGCCGCTCGCGGCGGGAGAGCGCGTCGAGTTCGCGACCCAGCACCTCGACCCGGCCGCGGGTCGGGCGGAGCCGGCCGGTGAGCATGGCCGCGAGGGTGGACTTGCCGCATCCGGACTCTCCCACGATCCCGAGCGTCTCTCCGGCCGCCACGGCAAGGTCGACCTCGTAGACCGCGGTCATCCCGCCGCTCCGGCCGGGGCGCCACCAGTCGCCACCCGCCGCGAGCGGATAGTCCTTGCCCAGCCCGGTGGCCCGCAGCACGGCCTCGCCGTTCGGCACGGTCATGACACGAGCGCCGGTTCGGCCGGACGGTCCCCGGTGTGGTGGCACCACACGTGCCGGCCCGCTTGCAAGGGCACCGCGGGCGGGGCCACGCGGCAGATGTCGGTGGCCTTCGGACAGCGCGGCCGGAACGCGCACCCGGTGCCCAGCTGCGTCAGTTCGGGTGGTTGCCCGCCGATGGCGGGCAGGTCCTGCCCGCGGTGCTCCGGCCGCGGGATCGAAGCCAGCAGCGCCTTGGTGTAGGGATGGCCGGGTGCGCCGAGCACGGTGTCCGCCGGACCGTACTCGGCCGACCGGCCGGCGTACATCACCAGCACCTCGTCGGCGACGGTGGCGACGACACCCATGTCGTGGGTGATGAACATCAGGGACATGCCACGCTCCTGTTGCAGATCGAGCAGCAGCCGGAGGATCTGCGCCTGCACCGTCACATCGAGCGCGGTGGTCGGTTCGTCGGCGATCAGCACTTCCGGGTCGAGCGCCAGCGTCGCGGCGATCATGACCCGCTGCCGCATACCGCCGGAGAACTGGTGGGGGAACCGGCTTGCCGCCCGCGCGGGCCGGGGAATGCCGACCTGGCCGAGCAAATCGACGGCGCGGGCACGTGCGGCGCGGCGAGACAGCCCGCGATGCACCCGGCACCCCTCGGCGATCTGGTACCCCACCGGCAGTACCGGATTGAGTGCGGCCTGTGCGTCCTGGAAGACCATGCCGACCACCGGTCCCCGGATCGCCCGCCGCCGAGCGGGCCGCATGGCGAGCAGATCCGCCCCGTGCACCGCCACCCGCCCGCGCGGAACCCGGGCACCGTTCGCGGGCAGCACGCCCATGATCGCGCGCGCGGTGGCGCTCTTGCCGGACCCGGATTCGCCCAGTACGGCAAGGGTCCGGTTGGCGTACAGGTCGAAATCGAGACCGGAAACGGCCGGGGCCCATCCCTGCGGCGTCCGGAATTCCACGCACAGATCGCGCACCGACAGCACCGGATCGCCGGTCGGACTGGCATTCATCGCACACTCCTGCCGTGTGTCGGGTGCAGCCGCCGACGTATCGCCTCGCCGAGCTGCACGAAGGACAGCACCGTGATCGAGAGGAACAGCGCGGGGGCCAGCAGCAGGTGGGGATGCTGGCGGAAGGTCAGCTGGGCCGCGTTGAGCTGCACGCCCCAGGAGATGGCGGGCTGCCGCAGGCCGACCCCGAGGAAGGTGAGCGCGGACTCGGCGGTGATGACGCTGCCGACGGCCAGGCTCGCCAGCACCAGAACCGGCGCGATGGAATTCGGCACCACATGCCGCACCATGACGCGCAGGCCCGCGGCGCCGTACCCACTGGCGGCGCGGACGAAGTCCCGGTCGGCGACCGCGAGCGCGGACCCGCGCATGATGCGGGTCATCGGCGGCCAGCTGAACAGCGCGAGGACGGCCGAGACGGTGCACACGCTGCGCTGTCCCAGCATGGTGAGCACGATGACCATGCCCACCAGTGCCGGGAACCCGAAGACGATGTCCATGACGCGGCTGATCAGGGTGTCGACCCAGCCGCGGTAGTAGGCGGCCAGCGTCCCGAGCAGCACTGCGATCACGAAGATCGCCGCGGTGACCAGAAGGCCGATCAACACCGAGGAACGGGTGCCGTGCACGACGTTCGCCCACAGGTCGCAGCCCTGCTCGTCGAAGCCGAACGGGTGGCCGTTGCGGGCCCCGCCCCGGCTGTTGCCCAGATTGCACCGGTGCGGGTCGCCGTTGCCGAACGCACCGGCGAGCGGTTCCGGTGCGATCGCCACCGCGAGGATCACCAGTACCGGGAGCGCGTGCAGCACCAGCCGCCACGGCACCCCGCGGCGGGTGTCGCGGGCGCGGGCGGGCACCTGCTCAACCGCGGCGCTCAAGGCTCACCCTCGGGTCGAGCACGCCGTAGGTCAGGTCGACGAGCAGGTTGATCGCCAGGAACACGAGGACCAGCAGGCTTCCGATGCCCACGATGACCGGGCCGTTCTGTTGATCGATGGCGTTGAACATCGTGTATCCCAATCCGGGGATGCTGAAGATCCCCTCGATGAGTACGACACCGCCGAGCATCCCGCCGAGGCTCAGGCCGAGAACCGAGACCACCGGGATCAGCGAGGCGCGCAGCACGTGGCGCACGGCGATCCGGGTCGGCGAGAGCCCCCTGGCGATCGCGGTGTCCACGAACTCGGCGTACCGGTTCTCCAGGATGCCGGCCCGGGTCAGCCGGGCCAGTTCCGGTACGCCGAAGGCGGCCAGGCACGCAGCGGGCAGCAGGTACGACGACGGCCACCCCTCGCGTACCCCGGACGTCGGGAACCAGCCGAGTTCCAGTCCGAGTGCGATCTTGAGAACGTAGGCCAGCACGAAGAACGGCACACCGAGCGCCAGGGTGGTGATCCCGAGGACCAGCCGGTCCCCGATGCCACCCGGCCGGCGCGCGGCGAGCATGCCGAGGCCGATGCCCGCGACGGCCATGATCGTCCACGCGGTCAGCGCGAGGACCACCGTGATCGGCCAGGCGCGGGCGATCTGGTCCGCGACGTCGATTCCGCGCAGGTCCTCGCCGAAGTCGCCGTGGAACAGTCCGCTCAGGTAATGCCAGTACTGCGCGGGGAGGGAGGCGTCGAGGTGGTACCGCTGCGTCAGCTCGGCCCGGACTGCCGGCGACAGGTTCTGCTTCTCGCCGGCCAGCGCCGCGAGCGGGTCACCCGGCAACGCGTAGACCGCAGCGAAGATCAGGAAAGTCGTCCCGAACAAGACCGGGACCATGCCGAGCAGGCGCCGGACCAAGTAGCCCAGCATCAGGGTTTCCTCAGCGAAGCCAGGTTGGGCGCGCCCAGCAATTCGGGCACGACCCCGGTGATCCCGCTTTCGTGCAAGATGCCTGCCTTCGGGTAGTACAGCGGCGTCAGCGGGATCTTGCCGAGGCCGACGCTGGCGGCTTGTGCGGCCAGCGTCCCGGCCCGCGCGTCCGTGCCTGCCGCGCCCGCCGCGGCGAGATCGTGCTGGAACTCCGGATCGGCGAATGTCGTCATGTTGAGCTCGCCGTCCTTCGACAGCAGCGCCTTGACCTGGGCGTAGACGTGCGGGTAGGCGGCACCGGAGTAGAGCATGAACGGTCCCTTCGCCGAATGGGAGTCGAGGCCCTCGTAGAGCTGGCTGATCGGAACCGTCTCGATCCGGGCGTCGATACCGAGGTTGTCGTGCAGCTGGTTGGCGATCGCCTGAAGCACCCGCTCGGTTTCCGGGCCGGCATAGGTCTGCAGGACCAGTTCGCCTTGCCATCCGCCCGCGGCCCGCAGTGCGGCCCGTGCCGCCCCGGGGTCGTATCCGCAGGGACAGCGCACTTTCTCCGCACCGGCCAGCATCGCGGGCCCGAGCCCGTCCGCCACCGAGCCGTCGCCTTCGAGCAGTCCGTCCACAATGGACTTTCGGTCGATGGCCAAGGAGATCGCGCGGCGGATCCCGGCGTTGGCGAACCGCTTGTCGTAGAGGGGGAAACCGAGATACACCAACGACGGCAGCGCGGCGTCGACGAGATCGCCGGGCTCCTCGTCGGCTGCGACGCTGAACTCGTCGCCGTCGAGGAACGCGACGTCGATCTGGTCTGCCTGGAAGTCGGTGAACAGGGTTCCTGCGCTCTGGTAGACGCGCAGGTCGACGTTGGCCAGTCCGGCCGGCCGGCCGGCGTACCCGGGGTACCGCTCGAGCGCGATGTCCTGCTCGCCGAGTTCCCAGCCGCCGTTCGCCGCGCGGAAGGGACCGTTGCCGACCGGCCGGGTGGCGAATTTCTTCGGGTCGGCGGCCGCCGCCGGGGTGATCGGTGCGAATGCGGTCGAGGAGAGCTGGTAGGGCAGCAGGCGGTTCGGTGCGGAGAGGGTGACGTCGAGGGCGTAGTCGTCCACCACGTGCACGCCGGACAATGCCGTCACCGGCTGCCTGCCCTTCTTTTCCCCGTCTGGCGGGTTCATTTCGGCGTACCCCGCGAAAACCGACATCTCGGCGTTGTTCGTCATCACGTTGGCCGGATCGGCGGTGGTGTTCCACGAGTCCGCGAAGGACCGTGCGGTGACCGGACTGCCGTCGTGAAAGGTCCAGCCGCGCTTGATCCGGATCCGCCAATGCTGCTGGTCCTCGGTGGTGATGCTCTGCGCGACCTCGTCGGTCAGCTTGCGGGCGCGCGGGTCGTAGCGGGTGAGCGGCGTGAAGAGTGCGTAGTCGAGGTCGCTTCCCTGGCTCATCCCGGGAAGCACGTCGGTCACCTCGGACTCGTAGATGGCGACCACGACGGCGCCCGGGACGACGGCCCGGCTGGAGAACCCGCAGCCCGCCAGTCCGCTCGCTGCGACGGCGAGACCGGCGAACACGGCGGTGCGCTGTCGCCACGACCGGCGAAACGTGCCATCCTGGCTGGTCATCAGGCCTCCTTGCCGGGACCACCGAGTGCCCCGATCCTGCGCCGCCACGACCGGCGGAGACACTGGAGAAGCCACCAATATCGGCCGGATCCGGTTGTCGGCACGAACAGGCGCCGTGCGCAACCGGCCGTGCGGTCGATCTGCCGAGCGGAGATCGGGCACACCATCTCACCGGATGGGTGTGCCGATGACCCATGGACCGCACGGCGTGCGCTTGTCTAGGTTGACCGGCGGGGTCCGTCCACACGGGACGAATCTCGGACAGGGGGTGCAGAATGGGCTCGGGCACCGAGTTGCGCAACGCACGGTTTCTCGGCGGAGATGATCGCTTCGATCTGCGTGTCGAGGGGGGCCGGATCACCGCCATCACACCGGCTGGTGCCGTCTCGCGCACCGGCGGAGAAACGGTCGATCTCGACGGGCGCATCCTGACCCCCGGGTTGTGGGACGAGCACGTGCACTTCACGCAGTGGACGACCCAGCGCAGCCGCTTCGATCTGACCGGCACCGCCGGCGTGGCGGACGTATTCGAGCGGGTGCGCGCGGTGCTCCGCCGTGGCGAACACTCCGCCGGTTCGATCGTGACCGGTTACGGTTTCCGGGACGGCAGCTGGCCGGCACCTCCGACGCTGCGGGCACTCGACGAGGTCACCGGCCCGGTTCCGGTCGTGCTGATCAGTGCGGACCTGCACTGCGCGTGGCTCAACTCCGCGGCCGCGGCCCGCCTCGGTGCGCAGCCGGATCCCTCGGGGATCGTGCGTGAGGGAGAGTGGTTCGCGCTCGGCCCCGAACTGGCTGCGGCCTCCCCGCCGACCACCGCCATGTTCCGGGACTCGGCGGAAGCGGCCGCGCGACGCGGTGTCGTCGGCGTCGTGGAGTTCGAGAACACCGACAATCTCGGGCAGTGGCCGGAACGCGTCGCTGCCGGCGTCGACAGTCTCCGGGTGGAGGCCTCGGTCTGGCCGCATCGTCTGGACGGCGCGATCGCCGGCGGGCTGCGCACCGGTGCGGTGATCGAACCCCGGGGCCTGGTCACCATGGGCAGGCTCAAGGTCGTCGTGGACGGATCGCTCAACACCCGCACCGCGCTGTGCTGGGATCCCTACCCGGGCCGGGAAGGGCACGGTGCACACGCCTGCGGGATGTCGAGTGTCCCGCCCGGCGAACTACGCGTACTGCTCGAGCAGGCCCATCGGCACGGGATCGCCGCCGCGGTGCACGCCATCGGCGACCGGGCGAACTCCGAGGTCATCGACATTTTCGAGGAACTCGGAATTGCCGGCACGATCGAACACGCGCAACTCGTGCGCGCCGACGACTTCTCCCGGTTCAAGCGGCTCGGCCTGGTTGCCAGCGTGCAACCCGAGCACGCCATGGACGACCGCGACATCGCCGACCGACATTGGTCCGGCCGCACTGATCGTGCCTTTGCCTACGGTTCACTGCACGCGGCGGGCGCAACACTGCGATTCGGCTCGGACGCGCCGGTGGCGCCGCTGGATCCGTGGTTCGCCATCGCCGCGGCGACGACCCGTACCCGCGACGACCGCGCCCCCTGGCATCCGGAGCAGCGCGTGCCGCTCGACCTGGCCCTGGCCGCGAGTATGCGCGGACGGACTCGACCGGTGGCCGGAGACCTCGCCGACCTCACCATCCTCGACGACGATCCCGGCACCGCAACCTCCGAACGACTACGGAACATGCCGGTAGCGGGCACCTTGCTCGGCGGCCGATGGACCTGGCGCGGGCTCTGAGCCCGCCGGTGCAGGCGGTTCCGGCGACGCGTAACCGGAATTCGGCGCGCTTTCCGCATTCGGCGTGCTTTCCGCACGCTCCGCGGGGAGATCGATCACCGCCCCGTCCAGACCCAGTTCCGTGAGCACCGCGCGGGTGTCCTGCCCGGTTCTGGGCGCGTGCCGCCGGAAACGGGTACCGGTTGCCGAGAAGCGAGCGGGCGGGCTGACGTAGCGGTAGGAGCCTTCCGTCGGATGTTGGCGTCCACGAGCAGGTGGCGTTCGCGCACGTACGGGTCGGTGGTGGCCGCGTCGAGCCGGAACAGCCGTTCGGCTGCGATGCCGTGGCGGCCGCAGTAGCCGATCCAGTGCTGAGTCGATTTCGTCGCCAGTACCGCGGACAACGAGGCCATGAGCTCGTCCGGGCCGGCGGTTTCGGCAGCCGGAGCCGCGAACCGCGGTCCGGGCGATACCGCAGCCGTGTCCACGTCGGCGAAGAAGTTTTCCCAGTCCCGTCGGGTATACGGCAGTACACTGATCCAGCCGTCGGCAGTCCGATGTGGACCACGACCCGCCGCCAGTACGCGTGGCCAGCAGTGCATAGGCGACGCTCAACCCGCAGACCTTGTCCGCGAGCACCGTCGGTAGGTATCTCGGATTGCCTTCGGCGAGCCGGAACATGTCGGCCGTCCCGGAGACGGCCTGCACGGTGTCGTCGTAACCCGGTCGCTCCGCGCAGCTGCTCCCGGTGCCGTACGCCTGGGCAGTGCAGACGATCAATCGTGGGTTGAGCGTCTGCAGTGTTTCGACGTCCAGCCCGAGGCGCGCACGCGAGCCCAACCGGAGATTCGTCACGAGGCATCCGCCCGCGCCAGCAGTGCGCACAGCGCAGAGTGCCCGTCCGCGTCGCCGATATCGAGTACCACACCGCGCTTGTGCAGGAACAAACCGGTGAAACTGCGCTGCTTGCCGTGTTCGACCCATAGCGGCTCGAACGGATGTGGGTCGCAGCCGCGCGCAGCCGGCACAGCGTTCGATTCGTGCCCACGCTCTACGCCTGGCTTCCCTCGTATGCCGGTGCGAGCGCGTCGGCGATTCTGGCCCACCGGCCGGATCCGGAGCGGCGCAGGCGTTACGAACGTACGCTCGAACCGTTCACGAAGACGACGATCATCGTTCCGGCAGAGCTGGTCCTCGCCAAGATTCGCACTGCCGGATACTCGATCAGCGAAGACGAGGTAAACCTGGGAGCGACTGCGGTGGCCCGCCTGCAAAACCGCCGACCGCGATCACAACCTGCACACGCCAACGACAATCTCGCCACCATCAGCAACACACAGATTCCGCTATACGAGCAAGGGGAAATGAGTAAGGGCGTTGGTGTTCTCGCCCGCAAGCCAGTACGCCGAGGGAACCGGCAGCGGAGCCGGGGACGCGTACGGTGCTGCCGCCCACGCGAGTTTTCCCGCGGACGTCGGGACGAGCTCGACGGCAGTGTCCAGGGACGTTGGCGCGCCGGTTCCAGTGGTGCCAGGCGGCACTGTCGGCGACGGGCATGGTGAGGTAGGGGACGCGGAAGGCACGACCACCGGTTGTGTGACCCTCGTGGCCGAGGGGAAAGACCCGCGGTTACCAGGGTTCTCGCGGACGATCAGTGGCGGGCTTCGTCGGCGTCACGCTCACCGGTAACCGGGGCGTCGGCGGCGGCTCGTACGCCGGCGAGCACGATCGCGCTGACCCGGTGCGCGTCGGCGCGGGTGAACGTGCGGGAACCGCGGCTGACGAACAGCTGGACGGGCCCGGTGAGCATCGTGCCGAGCAAGGAGAGGTCGACCGCGGGCAGTTCGCCGCGCTCGACTGCGGCCTGCAGCCGGTCTCGCAGACTTGCCAGCCGCCGGTCGAACACCTCGTCGACGATGGCCCGCAGCTCGGGGTCCTCCCGCGCCGAGGCCACCACGGTCAGCAGCGCCCGGCCTTCCGGGCTCGTGGTGGCGGTGGCGAGGGCTTCGAGGAAGTCGACGAGATCTGCGTCGATGTCGCCCGAGTCGTGCAGGGGTGCGGCGTCGGCGCCGAAGGTGGCGAGCGCGTCGGCGACCAGCGCGGTGCGGTTGGGCCAGTTGCGGTAGACGCTGGTCTTGTTGACCCCGGCGCCCTCGGCGACCTGGTCGTAGCGCAGCCCGCCGATCCCGTCGCGGGCGATCAGCTCGGCCGCGGCCTCGAGAATCCGGCGCCGCACCCGGGCGGTGCGCCCGCCCGGACGCCGGGCCGGTTCTCGCTTGGATCTGTCCTCGGCCACGGACGGCAGCCTACAACGGCTGCGCCGCGCGCAGCCGGGCGTTGCGTGCCTCGATGGCCTCCCAGGTGGCGGGGACCACGAGGTCGGCCCCGCCGTGCGCGAACTCCTGCGCGGCCGTCGCGTGGGGGCGCAGGCGCTGCTCGTAGGCGCCGAAGGCGGCATCCAGGTCCTCGCCGTGGCGACCGAGCTCCTCGGTGAGCGCCCACGCGCCGAGCAGGGCCAGCGAGGTGCCGCGCCCGGCCATCGAAGTCGCGCAGTGCGCGGCGTCCCCGATCAGCACGACCCGTCCCCGGTGCCAGGCCGGCATGTGGATCTGGGCGATCGCGTCGAAGTAGAGCTCGGGATCGCGCTGGGCGGACTCGATCAGCTCGGGGATCTTCCAGTCCTCGATCCCGGCGAAGGCCTCGGCCAGGATGCGCTTCTGCGCGGCCAGGTCGTGGTAGTCGTAGTCGATCGGGTCGGACCGGAACTCGAAGATTCCCAGCGCCTTGTCGCGGTAGCGGGCCACGCCGGCGAAACGCCCCGGCAGGTTGAGGACCTCCGATACGCGGGCTTCGCCGGGAGTCGCCTGACCGGGTGCATCCCCGATCGCGACGTACACCCCGAGGGGCTCGCTGAACTCCTTCTCCGGGCCGAACACCAGCCGGCGCACCGCCGAGTGCACCCCGTCGGCGCCGACCACGATGTCGTAGGCGGCTTCGCGGCCGGAGGCGAAGGTGATCGTGACCTGGTCCCCGTCGTCGGCCAGCGTTGCGATGGACTCCTCGAAGCGCAGGTCGACCTGCTCGGGCAGAGCCTGCCGCAGGATGGTCATCAGGTCCTCGCGGGGGAGCTCGAGGTCCTCGGGGGTGTCGTTGATCTCCTGTGTCACCAAGGGGGCGATGGCCGCACCGGACCGGTCGACGAACATCGTCTGCTCGGTCATCGTGATCCGGTGTTCGTGCACCGCGTCCAGGATGCCCATGCTGCGCGCGGTCTCGAGCGCGTCGCCGCGCACGTCGATGGGCGAGCCGTTGACGCGCAGGTGGTTCGCCCGCTCCACGATCTCCACCGTGTGCCCGGCCCGTGCGAGGTTGATACCCGCACACAGCCCAGCCGCTCCTGCGCCACTGACCAGGATCTTCACCATGTCTCCCCTCGGGTCCCTGTACCAACGCCGCAACTATAGCAAAAAAGTGTTGCTTTAATGTCGGAAGGGGACTCTCGGGCAGGACGTGACCCGATCGTGTTGCGGTTGACCGCGGGGTCGGTACCCTCGCCGATCTCGTCGGCCACGTCGGTGGTCTCGGTATCGAGCCCAACGGAAACGGCGCCGGGACGCCGGACCGCATCCTCGTCTCGCCGGCATTGACGGCGGCACCACCTGTCCGGTGCGGGCGTCGGCACGCTGCTCGCGATGGGCGGCCGTTTGCGCGCGGCCGAACAGCTGATCGTCGAGTCGGGCAACGAGATCGGTTGTCGCCGCTGATTTCTCGGTGGACACCACGGTGGATCAAGGCTAGCTTGAAGCAACGATACGTCTCTTTAAGGAGGTGAGTCTTGTGGAGTCCACCTATCCGAGCGCTCCGGGCGACACCCTGGTGTTCGAGAACGACCGGGTGCGCGTGTGGTCGATGACGCTGGAACCGGGCGGCATGTTCGACTTCCATCAGCACCACTACGACCACGTGGTGCTGTGGCCGGACAGCGGGCAGGCCGAGGCGCAGAATCTCGGCGACCCCGGCTGGGGGATCTCGCTGGCCGCCGAACCGGGCTTCGTGCTGTTCCAGACGGTCGGCACCGCGGAGCCCCTTACCCCGCACCGCATCCGCAACGTGGGTGACACGGCGGTCACGCACTACATCATCGAGTTGATCAGCGAGCGATCGCCGAGTGAGCAGCGCCTGCCCGGGGAGACCAACGGCCGCGGGACATTCGTCGACGGAAACTCCGGAGGGCAGCAGTGAGCACCGAGCTGGGCACGGTCAAGGCCGGCGAGATCGAGATCGCGTATGCGGAATCCGGTGCCGGCGAGCCGGTGATTCTGCTGCACGGCGGCGAAAGCAGCCACATCCAGTACGACACGTTCCGGCCCCTGCTCGGTGCCGGGATCCGCGCGATCGCCTACGACCAGCGCGATTCCGGAGCGTCGGTCAACCCGCCCGACCCGTACGGCATCCCCGACCTTGCCGAGGACTGCGCCGCGCTGATCAGGGGACTCGGGTACGAACGGGCGCACATCTTCGGAGCCTCGTTCGGCGGCTTCATCGCCCTGCAGGTCGCGGTATCGGTGCCCGAGGTCGTGCAATCGCTGACGGTCGGCACCACCTTCTCCGACGGCTCGGCCCTGCAGGCACCCGTGGCCGCCGAGATCGTCGAACTGTCGCCGTCGCAACGGGATACGCAGATGCTCGCCTTCGCCCTGTCCGAACGCGGGCAAGCGGACGAGAAGATGGTGGCCGAACTCAAGTCGATATTGGTCCACCGCTCACCGGAGGCGGACGCGCGGCGACTGGCCGCGGTCCCTGGCTTCGACCTCACCGCAGGCCTGCCCGAGATCACGGCGCCCACCCTGCTCATCTACGGCGAGGACGATCCTGTAGCCCGTCCCGAAATCGGCCAGAAGATCGCCGACGCGATCCCCGGGTCGAGGCTGGAGGTGATTGCCGGGGCGCGGCACGGAATCACCATGGAGTTCGCGCAGGAAACTGCTCGGCTGCTCCGCGATTTCGTGCTCGCCCACCCGTCGCGGTAGGAAACCCGGCTCGGGCGTGACCCCGGGATGTTCAGCTGTGGTTGGCAAAGGAGAGAAATGACCGAGGTGGCACCGAATCGCGGCGGTTGGACACCGCCTGACTGGCGGGCGATGTCCGGCGATGAGCTTCGCGAGCATCTTGAACAGATGGAGGCGCTGGCCGCGTCGTATAAAGATGCGTACGAGCGCAATCGCGGCGGCGCGGTCGAGGACAGGGCCGCGACGATGGAGAATCAGCTGATTCCGAGCGATGCGGCACGGGTGTGGCGCAGCTACACCGTCCCCGGCCAGGATCAGGAGGTGCCATGGTCGGCGCACACAGCGGGTTTGTGGCCGCTTATGCAAGCCTATACCGACGTCCACCATGAGGACGTGACCTACCAGCCGTTCCCGGGCGGTTTCGTGTTCCAGTGCATTTATTCCTTCACGGCTTCGGATGGGACCGAGGTCAGGATTCCGGCGGCACTGGTCTGGTACGTCGACAGCGATGGACGAGTTGTGCACATCAACGAGCACTTCGAATCGCATAATGCCGACAAGTGGGTTTCCGTACTGGAATCCTGATGTGGCGGGTCATCAGTTGGTGCACGACCGGTCATGCCGCGAGCACTGCGTGACCGGGGACGGAATCACGATGGAGTTGGGTGTCTATCGACATGACCGCGCCACCAACCGGCTCGACGTGCTGCGCGAACCCGCGGTGCGGTTCGGCGGCGTGACCGTGCCGGACCGGTGGGCCAGGTCGGAGGACGGGACCTCGTCCGAGAAGGCACCGACTATCCCGTCGTGGATCGCGCAGGAGACCGAATGGCTGGCATTTGTCCTGAACGAACTCGGTGTCCGCCGGTGAGGGGCACCGCCGGGGAGGTCCGCGATGGCCGGCGAAGACCTGCAATCACTCGTTGACGAGCTCGCCGAGCAACTGCACCGCTCGGTGGCGATCGATGATCCGGCGGTCAAGCTGCTCGCGGTCAGCCGCCACTTCGGCGACGAGGATCCGCTGAGGGTGACCGCGGTGCTGAACCGTTCGCTTCCGGACGAGCTGACCCGCCCGCTGCTCGAACTCGGCATCTCGACGTGGACCGAGCCGGGTCGGGTCGAACTCGACGTCCCCGGTTCGAAGGCCCGGCTGTGCGCCCCGGTCCGCTCCGCCGGCCGTCTCCTCGGATTCCTGTGGCTGATCGACGACGGACCGGTCCACCTCACCGAACACGACGTCGAGATGGCCGCCCGGACCGCAGCCCGTGCCGGCGTCGTGCTCCACCGCGACCTGCTCGTGCGCGAACGCTCCCGGGCCCGCCGCAGGTCGATCCTGCGCGAGTTGGTGTCCGTGGACGAGGCGATTAGGGCGGCGGCCGCGGAGGAACTGCGCGCCGAACAGCTGTTCGGCGAACAGCCGATGCACTACCAGGTCATCGCTGCGCACCACTGCCCGGTCACGACCGCCGAGGCAGCGCCGGACATGGCTGCGGAGATGGCGGACATGGCAGTGGAGGTGGCCGTCGAGGACGGGTTGCGTGCCCTGCCGGAGGGTGCCGGGTTGGTCTTCGCGCACCGATCGCGGGCCTGGCTGTTGCTCGCCCGGCCGCAAGAACCGACAACGCGGCTTCTCCACGCCGTCGGGCAACGCATGACGGCGCGATTCCGCGCCCTCAGCGGCCCGCGCACCCGGTTGGCGGTGGGCATCGGCGCACCGGTGACGGATCTCGGGCTGGTGGTCGGCTCTTACCGCCAGGCGCTGCTCGCCGTGCGCGCGGCGCGGCTCATCCCGGCCGTCGGTGCGGTGGCTCGATGGGGATTCCTCGGCCCGTACGACATCCTGCTGCGCATGCCGAGCGACGAGTTGGCACGGGCGGCCGACGTACCGGCGTTGGCGAGGCTCCGGGCCGCGGACAACGATCAGCAGGTACTGATGGGGACGCTGGAAGCCTTTCTCGACAACGCCGGCGACGTCAAGCGCACGGCGGACCTGATCTGCGTGCACCGCGGCACGCTCTACCACCGGCTTCGGCGCATCGAGCAGCGGACCGGCTGCAGCCTCGACGCCGGCGACGATCGGCTGATGCTCCATCTGGGGCTCAAACTCCGCAGACTAGCGGCCGCCGACCGCTGCCAGGACGAGCCATCGGCCTAGGTGTACTGCCCGGGGAGGTTGGGGACGTGGCTGGCGGGTGAGTGTCCGCTGAACGGTGATTGCGCTGGCAGCAAAGAAGATCTGGGAGCGCTGCCAGAACGCGACCGCGGTTTCCTTCTTCTCGTCGGGCAGGATTTCGCTGTAGGCGGGTCGGGAATGATCG
>NZ_BAAAZN010000031.1:0-22038 GCF_039536925.1 Amycolatopsis ultiminotia
CGGTGGCGTGAAGATCGACACCATCGGCTCGGTGCGTGAGGCCGGCGCGACCGTCGCCGTCGCCGGCGGCGCCATCTACAACGCCACCGACCCCGCCGCCGCAGCCAAAGAACTCAAAAAGCGCGCCGCCTGAAAAACCATTCTCAGCCGGAATTCGCGGAAAAACGAAACTTACCAGGAGTGCGCGACCATGGCAGCAAACGAATCAACTGGCGAGGTTGTTCGCTTGACCACCAAGCGACTCCCGCAGGACTGGACCGAGCTGGACCAGCGCGCGGTGGACACCGCCCGCGTACTGGCCGCGGACGCGGTCGAGCACTGCGGGAGCGGACACCCCGGCACGGCCATGAGTCTCGCGCCCGTCGCCTACGCGCTGTTCCAGCGGGTCATGCGGCATGACCCGGACGACGCGCAGTGGATCGGCCGCGACCGGTTCGTGCTCTCGGCAGGACATTCGAGCCTGACCCTCTACATCCAGCTGTTCCTCTCCGGCTACGGCCTCGAGCTCGACGACCTGAAGGCCTTGCGCCGGCCGGGTTCGCTGACCCCCGGTCACCCCGAGTACGGGCACACCAAGGGCGTCGAGACCACCACCGGCCCGCTGGGCCAGGGCCTGGCCAACGCGGTCGGGATGGCCATGGCCGCCCGCCGTGAGCGTGGCCTGTTCGACCCGGACGCCGAGCCGGGCCGCAGCGTGTTCGACCACCAGGTCTATGTGATCGCCTCGGACGGCGACATCGAGGAGGGCGTCACCTCCGAGGCTTCTTCGCTGGCCGGAACCCAGCAGCTCGGCAACCTCACGGTGATCTACGACAGCAACGAGATCTCCATCGAGGACGACACCCGGATCGCATTGTCCGAGGACACCGCCAAGCGCTACGAGTCCTACGGCTGGCACGTCCTCACGGTCAACGGCGGCGAGGACGTGGCCTCGTTCCTCGACGCGATCGAGCAGGCCAAGGCGGAGACCGGCCGGCCGACCCTGATCGTGCTGCGCACCGTGATCGGTTACCCGGCACCGACCAAGATGAACACCGGCAAGGCGCACGGTGCCGCGCTGGGCGCCGAAGAACTCGCCGGGGTCAAGCGTGCCGTCGGCTTCGACCCGGAGCAGAGCTTCCAGGTCGAGGACGAGGTCCTGCGTCATACTCGCGAGGTGGCCGTGCGCGGGCGGGCCGACCACGAGAAGTGGCAGCTCGAGTTCGATGCGTGGGCGAAGAGCAATCCGGAGCGCAAGGCGCTGCTGGAGCGCATCAGCGCCCGCGAGCTGCCTGCCGGCTGGGCGGACGATCTGCCGACCTGGGAGACGGGCGGCAAGGCAGTGGCAACCCGCAAGGCCTCGGCCGCGGTGCTGGCCAAGCTCGGTGAGGTGCTGCCCGAGCTCTGGGGCGGATCGGCCGACCTGGCCGAGAGCAACAACACCACGATCAAGGGTGCGGACTCCTTCGGCCCGGTGGAGATCTCCACCGACGCCTGGAGCGCCAATCCCTACGGGCGCACGCTGCACTTCGGGATCCGCGAGCACGCGATGGGCTCGATCCTCAACGGCATCGCACTGCACGGCGGAACCCGCCCGTACGGCGGCACTTTCCTCATCTTCAGCGACTACATGCGCCCGGCGGTGCGCCTGGCCGCGCTGATGCAGCTGCCGACCGTCTACGTGTGGACACACGATTCGATCGGTCTCGGCGAGGACGGCCCGACCCACCAGCCGGTCGAGCAGCTGGCCTCGCTGCGGGCCATCCCCGGCATGTCGGTGGTACGTCCTGCCGACGCGAACGAGACCGCGCATGCGTGGAAGGCGGTACTGGAGGACACCAACGGCCCGGCCGGGCTGGCGCTCAGCCGCCAGGATCTGCCGATCCTGGGGGGCACCTCCGCCGAGGGGGTGGCCCGCGGCGGTTACGTACTCGCCGAGGCGTCCTCCGGCAGTCCCGAGGTGCTGCTGGTCGGCACCGGTTCCGAGGTCCAGCTGGCCGTGGCGGCCAAGGAGATCCTCGAGTCCGACGGGGTTGCCACCCGGGTGGTGTCGATTCCGTGCGTGGAGTGGTTCGACCGGCAGGATCGGTCCTATCGGGAGCAGGTGCTGCCCCCATCGGTGCGCGCCCGGGTGTTCGTCGAAGCGGGTGTCGCGCAGTCGTGGCACCGGTTCGCCGGCGACGCGGGCGAGATCGTTTCGCTGGAGCGGTTCGGTGCTTCGGCCGATTTCAAGACGCTGTACCAGCAGTTCGGCATCACCACCGAGGCAGTGGTGGAAGCGGCCCGACGGAGCGTGGGCAACGCGCGGCCGAGTTGATGCCGACCCGGGTCCTCGTCCCCGCCGACGAGGACTGAGCGGAACCCGCTGAACGGCCGTTCGGGCAGGCGGCCCCGGTGAGCAGCCGGGGCCGCCGCTCTTCGCGGCTTTCCCGGCGCCGTGGTCGTGGCAAGACCGGGGCGCGCCCTCTGCTCGAGACCAGTATTCGTTATTTCTAGTACGGGATAATGTTTCCCAATGTCGTAAACCTTGCTGTTCGCCACGCGGATGGACAATCATATTGTGCTAAGTAGCGTATCGGCGCACTGAGCCGCGCGATGGCTGTCGTGACCACAACGGGCAAAGGTTCCTCCTCCGAGGAGCCGGCTTCGTGGCAGTGCCGGTGACCGGCAAAAGTCATCCGCTCCGCAATTGGAGGAAGATCTCGTTGACGCAGTCGACTGTAAAGAATCTTGACGCCAGCATTTTCTCGGATGCCACGCGCGCGGTGGTCGGAGAAGTGGACCGGGTGCGCGCGGGGGTGCAATCTCCAGCCTGGACCCGGGCAGGCGCTCTGTTGCTCAAGGCGCCGACGGTGTTCACCATCGGCACCGGGCGGAGCGGGCTCGCCCTGCAGATGGCCGCGATGCGGTTCATGCACCTCGGGCTCCCCACGCACGTGGTCGGCGAGGTGACCGCTCCGGCGATCGGCGAGCGGGACGTGCTGGTGGCGGCGTCGGGCTCGGGTTCGACGGCCCGGGTGGTGCGGGCCGCGGAGACCGCTCGCAAGCAGGGTGCGGACGTGATCGCGCTGACCACGGCGCCGGACTCGGCACTGGCCAAGACCGCAACCGAAGTGCTCGTGATCCCTGCCGCGGACAAGCAGGACTTCGACGGGACCGCCTCGGTGCAGTACGCGGGCAGCCTGTTCGAGCAGTCCGTGCTGTTGATCACCGATGCGCTGTTCCACGCGCTGTGGAAGACCAGCGGGACGCAGGCCACCGAACTGTGGCGGCTGCACGCCAATCTCGAGTGACCGCTGTGCCCTTTCCGAGGTCTGCTGACCGCGATCTCCTCCCCTGATGCTAAAGCCGAGAACAGGAGTCCGAAATGCAGTATCAGAGTGAGGTCGCGCAGCGAGCTTTCGTCGACATCCACACTTTGGAGCCGATTGCGCTCGCCGCCACCGCCAGTGCTGCGGTGGCCAGCTACGCATGGGTCGGCAGGTACGACCAGAAAGCCGCCGATGCGGCAGCGACCACGGCCATGCGCGAGGCATTGGCCAACGCGCCGGGGCATGGCTCCGTGGTCATCGGGGAGGGCGAAAAGGACGACGCCCCGATGCTGTTCAACGGTGAAATCGTGGGCAACGGGCACGGTCCCGACTTCGACATCGCCGTCGATCCGCTGGAGGGTACCTCGTTCTGTGCCAAGGATCTTCCCGGTGCGCTGGCGACGATCGCATTCGGCGAATCGGGAACCCTGTGGTCGCCCGGACCCGGGTTCTACATGGACAAGATCGTGGTGCCACCGCAGGCGAAGGACGTCATCGATCTCGACGATCCGCCGGAGGAGACCTTGGCCAAGGTCGCCAAGGCTCTCGGCAAGCAGGTCAGCGAACTCCGCGTGGTCATCATGGACAAACCGCGGCACAAGGATCTGATCGCCCGGGTGCTGCGGGCGGGCGCGGCGGTGCAGACCCCGGCAGGCGGCGATGTCGGGGGGAGTCTGGCGGTGCTGTTGCCCACGCAGGATATCGACCTGTTGCTCGGCGTCGGTGGCACGCCCGAGGGGGTCATGACCGCCGCGGCGGTCGGTGCCCTCGGCGGCGGGATGCTGGGCCGCCTGGCACCGCAACGTGCCGAGGAGGCGGACGCCATCCGTGCCGCGGGCATGTCGCTGGACCGCATTTACAATTGTGCCGAACTCGTGACCGGCGATGCCTTCTTCGTGGCCACCGGGGTCAGCGGCGGTTCGCTGCTCGGCCGGCCACGAAAATCCGAGGGAACTACGATCACCGAATCGCTCGTGATTTCCAGTGGTCAGGTTCGCCACATCACCCGCACCACTTTCGAGTAAGTTCCCGGATAGTGTGCGCCTGCGACATTTTTCCCGGTACGCATCCTCGAGCAGGCACAAGATGACCATTGCGATCAAGGAGTTTCGGTGACGTTGCATCTGGACGACCTCCGCACTCGTCGCCTCGGCGCGTGCCGTTACGATTCGCCGTTCTCCGAAGTGCTCTCCACCAAGCAGACCTCTCCGCACTACGTTGCGGAGGGCGACCGCGTCCTGCTCGAGGACACCGTTTCGATGCTTGCCGGGCACGGTCTCCCGTCCGGTCAGGTTCCGAGCTTCGAGGCCGCCGGACCCCGGCGCAGGATCTATTTCGACCCGGCGAACGTGACCGCCGGTATCGTCACCTGCGGTGGATTGTGCCCTGGTCTCAACAATGTCATCCGCGGTCTCGTCCAGGAGCTCGCGGTGCATTACAAGGTCAAGGGGATACTGGGCTTCCGGAACGGCCTGCAGGGCCTTACCGCCGAACACCGCAATGACACCATCGAACTGACGCCGGAACGCGTCCGGGACATCCACAACGCCGGCGGCACGATACTGGGCAGCTCACGCGGCGGCCAGGACGCCGACGAAATGGTCGACAGCCTCGTTTTGCGGGGCATCAACGTCATGTTCGTGATCGGCGGCGACGGAGGGATGCGCGCCGCGACGTTCCTCAGCGAGGCGATCCGGGCACGCGGTCTCGACATCGCCGTCATCGGGGTGCCGAAGACGATCGACAACGACCTGCCCTTCACCGATCAGTCGTTCGGGTTCCAGAGCGCGTTCGCGCGGGCCACCGACTTCATCTCCGCGGTCTCGGTCGAGGCCGCGGCCAGCCCGAACGGCGTCGGCATCGTGAAGCTGATGGGCCGGCATTCCGGGTTCATCGCCGCCTACGCGGCATTGGCGGCCAATTCCTCGGACATCGTCTTGATCCCCGAGGTCCCCTTCAAGCTCGGCGGAGCCGACGGCCTGCTGGCCCACGTCGAGCAGCGGGTGCGGGCCAAAGGCTTCGTGGTCATCGTCCTCGCCGAGGGTGCGGGCCAGGATCTCCTCGAAGAAAGCGGCCTGCCCCAGCAGAACGGCCGCGGTACCGACGCGTCCGGCAACGTCAAACTCGGCAACATCGGTGAACTGCTCAAAGAGCGCATCGCAGCTCACCTGAGTGCGGTCGGACTGGCCCCCACGATGCGCTACATCGACCCGAGTTACGCGGTCCGCAGCATCGCCGCCAACGCTTACGACAGCGTCTACTGCCTGCGCCTGGCGCACGCGGCGGTGCACGCCGCCATGGCAGGCTGCACGGAAGCCGCCGTCGCCCGCTGGCGCCGACGCTTCGTGCACGTCCCGCTACCCCTGATGACCAGCCGCCGCAACCAGGTCGACCCAGACGGCGACCTGTGGATGTCGGTACTGGAAACCACCTGCCAACCAGCAGAATTCGGCCCGTCCGCCCCCGACCGGGTACGGGTCCGCTCAGGATTCTGCTGACCCATCGGGGAGGGCCACGGGTGCCGGCCCGGTGCTGAACGCCCTGTCCTCCGATCGGAGGGCAGGGCGTTCAGTGTTTCCCGGATGGCGGCCGATGACCACGAACGTCCACACGCGTGCGGTGAACAGTGGTCGGCCGGTCTGTGCGATGAATCCGGTCTGGATCTGCTCGCCGGGCTCCGGAAGTAGCGCCCCGCTTGGCGATGAGCGCGATCCGGCGTTCCTGGTAGCCCTGATTTCCCTCCGATCCGAGACGGTAGGGCCGGGCGTCCGCCGGCGGCGTCAGGCCGCGAGGAATTCCAGCCGGTTGCCCACCGGGTCGAAGGTGTGGAATCGGCGACGGCCGGGGATTTCGGCCGGATCCGCCCAGACCACGGGCTGACCGGCGGCGGCGACCGCGGCCGCGGTGGCGTCCACGTCGACCACGAACGCCGGATGCGCCTTTGCCGCCGGGCGGAAGTCCGCTTCGATGCCGACATGCAGTTCGCCATCCGGGCCGCCGTTGCCGGGAACCTTGAACCAGCAGCCACCGCGCGCGGCCAGCAGCGGCGGCTTGGGTAGCTCCGGCCAGCCGAGCACGCCCGTGTAGAAGGCGCGTTGTGCGTCCTCCGCACCTGCCGGACAGGCGACTTGCACGTGGTGGATCACTTCGGGCTCCCGGGTGTTGCGAGGTCCGCGAGGTGCTGACCGCATCCAGGGTAGCCGAGCACGGCGATTCCACCGAGCCTCAGTGCGACCCGAGTGTCCGTTATGGACAGTCAAGCGCGGTCGGCGGAGTTCTCCGCGCGTGCTTGCCAGGTTTGTGCTTCGGCGGCTGCCCCGCGGGCGCGCAGCATCCGGGCCAGACTCAGCATTCCTGGTACATCACCGGATTCCGCGGCGATCCGGAAGTAGCGTTCGGCTCGGGCGAGGTCGTCGCGGGTTTCGGCAAGGTGGCCGAGGTTCGTCAGCGCGGGCACGCTGCCGTGTTCGGCTGCCTTGCGGTACCACGCCGCGGCCTCGCCGTCGTCGTGTCGGCCACGGGCCAGTACGCCGAGGTTGGTCATCGCCGTCGGGTCGCCGGCCTCGGCGGCTTTGAGGTACCAGGTCTCCGCCGTGTCGAGCTGGCCACGGCGGTGCAGCAGGAGCCCGAGCCGGACCTTCGCCTCGAGGTGACCGGCGGTCGCACCTCGCTGGTACCACGATTCAGCTTCGCGGATCCGGCCGGCGCGTTCGGCCTGTCGGCCGAGCAGACAGGCCGCGGACGGCTCGCCTGCGGCCAGTGCGTCGTGCCAGCACCGGACCGCCTCAGCGTGTTCACCGCGTTCGGCCAGCAGCACGCCGAGGTCGAGCATCGCGGTCGGGTCACCGGTGTGTGCGCCGCGACGGCACCAGTCCTCGGCTTCGGCGTAGCGGCCGGTTTCGACAAGCAGGTGGCCGAGCGGGCCGGCTGCCTCCCGGACGCCACCCTCGACGGCTTCGCGGAACCAGCGTTCGGCTTCGGTGGTCCGCCCCTGTCGTTCGCAGGTCCGGGCCAGCCCCAGCATCGCGGACGGATCGCCGGAGAGCGCCGACTCGTGGTACCAGCGTTCGGCTTCGTCGTTGTCGCCGCGTTCGGCCAGCAGCCTGGCCAGCGCGGTCATCGCTGCCCGGTCGCCGCCCGCGGCCGCTCGCCGGTACCAGGACTCGGCTTCGGCGACCTCGCCACGCTCCCGCAATGCCGCGGCGACCCTCGTCATGGCCACGACGTTGCCGCCGTCGGCCGCCTTACGCCGGAGGTAGTCGTCGACGCGTGCGTTCCACTTCCGCAGCTGCCCGGACATCGGACATACTCCCTTCGGCCCGGTTCCCTCGCGTAATCGTTCGCGGCCGTGCGGACGTGACAGCTGTTACCGAACCCCTTCCTGTCACGGCTTTTCGTTGCCGGGCAACATGAGTGGCCGAGACCACTCGGACGTGCCGAGTGTCGGCGCGGCGGCGCCGGGGCGGACGGGCATACTGCCGTCTTGTGGCTCGGACCTTCCGCACCCAGCGGCTCGCGCCGCTCGTGGTGGTGCTCATCGTTGTCGTGGCCGGAATCTGGTGGTACGCCGAGCGCACGGTGGACGCCGAACCGGGGCCGGCCGGGGACGCCGGGAATCAGCTGGCGGAGCTGAAGATCGCCCCGCGCACGTCGATGACCGGCTACTCGCGCACGAAGTTCCCGCACTGGGTCAGCCAGGGGCACAACTGCAACACGCGTGAACTGGTGCTCAAGCGCGACGGCAAGGACGTCAAGGCGGGCAACGACTGTAACCCCAAGTCGGGCACCTGGTTCAGCGTCTACGACGCGGAGACCTGGACCAAGCCGGGTGACGTGGACATCGACCATATGGTCCCGCTCGGCCAGGCGTGGACGAGCGGCGCGCGGGACTGGCCGCAGGACAAGCGCGAGCAGTTCGCCAACGACCTGACCCGTCCGCAGCTGTTCGCGGTGACCGACAACCTGAACCAGCAGAAGAGCGACAAGGCACCGGACGAGTGGAAGCCGCCGCTGGTTTCGTTCTGGTGCACCTACGCAACCGACTGGATCACCGTGAAGCACTACTACGGGCTGACCATCACCACCGGGGAGAAGTCCGCTTTGGCGGACATGTTGCGGCGGTGCCCCGGCTAGGCTCGGCCGCATGGCGACGTTCGCGCTGATCCACGGTGGTGGCGGCAGTGGGTGGGACTGGCATCTGGTCGCCGGCCGGCTCCGGCAGCTCGGGCACGAGGCGGTGGCGCCCGATCTGCCCATCGAGAACCCGAAAGCGACCTTGCCCGACTTCGCGGACACCGTCGTCTCCGCGATCGGGCCCGCGCGGGACGTCGTGGTCGTCGGACATTCCTACGGCGGGTTCACCGCGCCACTGGTCGCCGCACGGGTGAAGGCCCGGCTGCTGGTCTTCGCGGCGGGCATGGTGCCCGCGCCGGGGGAGCGGCCGCGCGAGTGGTGGGACCACGTCGGCTTCTCTTCGCCGGACGGGCTTTCCACGGTCGA
The DNA here is from genome assembly GCF_039536925.1 of Amycolatopsis ultiminotia. Lineage (NCBI taxonomy): Bacteria > Bacillati > Actinomycetota > Actinomycetes > Pseudonocardiales > Pseudonocardiaceae > Amycolatopsis > Amycolatopsis ultiminotia. The sequence continues at coordinate 8,790 of NZ_BAAAZN010000031.1, forward strand.
GCAATTCCTGCACGACGTCCCGCCCGAGCTGGTCAAGGAGAACGTCCGCCGCGGCCGGGACCAGGTGAGTGCCGAGTACGACCAGCCGTGGCCTGCCGACGCGCTGCCGGACCTGCCCACCCGCGTCCTGCTCTTCCGAGACGACCGGTTCTTCCCAGCCGACCTGCAACGCCGCGTCGCCCGGGAACGGCTCGGCAGCACGGCCGACGAACTCGACGGTTCGCACCTCGCTCTGCTGAGCCGTCCGGACGAACTCGCGGAGCGGCTGGTCAGTTACCTCTGAGGCTCACCACTTGTCGTGCACGAGCGGCCGGATCAGCTCGTCGTACGTGGCGCGTACGCCGGCGAGAGCCTCGTCTGACAGCGAAGGCAACCCACCGGCGACGGTGTTCGCGCGCGCCTGGTCAGTGTTGCGCGCGCCAGGGATCACGACGCTGACGCCGGACTGGTCGAGAATCCAGCGAAGCGCGAACTGTGCGAGCGTCTGGCCCTCGGGGACGAGGCCGCGCAACCGTTCCACCGCTTCCAGCCCGGCCTCGAACGGTACACCGGCGAACGTCTCGCCGACGTCGAAAGCTTCGCCGTGGCGGTTGAAGCTGCGATGGTCGTCGCTGCTGAAGGTGGTGTCCTTTGTGTACCGTCCGGACAGCAGCCCCGACGCGAGCGGGACGCGCACGATGATCCCGGCGCCGACCTCGGCCGCGGTCGGCAGCACCTGCTCGAGCGGCTTGAGCCGCAGGCAGTTGAGGATGATCTGCACCGAAGCGATGTTCGGCCTGCGAAGTGCGGTGAGGGCTTCTTCGCAGGTCTCTACGCTCACGCCGTACGCCTTGATCCGGCCTTTGTCGACGAGGTCGTCCAGTGCGTCGTACACGGCGTCGGATGCGTACACCGGCGTCGGCGGACAGTGCAGCTGGACCAGGTCCAGGGTGTCCATGCCGAGGTTGCGCCGGGAACGGTCGTTCCACTCGGCGAAGTTCGCCGCCACGTAGTTCTCCGGCACCTGCTCGGCCCGGCGGCCCATCTTGGTGGCGACGAGGACGTCGTCACCGCGCTCCTTGCGGAAACGGCCGACCAGCGTTTCGCTGCGCCCGTCGCCGTAGACGTCGGCAGTGTCGAAGAACGTGACGCCCTCGTCGGCTGCCGTGTGCAGCACGTCCATCGCGTCGGCTTCGTCCACCGAGCCCCAGTCGGCTCCGAGCTGCCAGCAGCCGAGCCCGACGGCGGACACTGCGCGACCCAGCCGGGTGATCTCCCGTTTCTCCATGGCACAGATCCTAGAACCGGCGACAGCAGCCGGCCCGGAGCACTTCAGAGGGCGAACGCGGCCCAGACGCACTTGCCGCCGTCCGCAGGGTCGTAGCCCCAACGCAAGGACAGCGCGCGCACCAGCTGGAGTCCACGGCTGCGTGCCGCGGCAGGCAGCGGTTCCCGCAGCCGAGGGATCTTCGATCCGGTGTCGAACACCGACACCACCAGCTCTTCGGTGGTCAGCCGCAGCTCCAGCCGGTCCGGCCGTTCGCCGTGCTCGACCGCGTTGGTCACCAGTTCGGAAGTCGCCAGCAGCACGTCGTCGCGCAGCCGCTCGTCGAGCTCGAGTGCGGCCAGCGCGGTCCGGACCTGGTGGCGCGCGACCGCCGGTGCGGTCACATCATCAGGGAGGCTCAGGCATACCGTGGCAGGTGCCGTGGTGCCTGTTGCCGGCATCCTCGACGACGTCGTCATGGCCCTCCACACCTCCCTGCCTTTCCGTGTCTCGCATCTGCTGTTTACCCAACCGGGCCGAAGCCGAATCAGGTCCCCTCGGTGATGTCTGTCTCGGACAGTCCGGTACGCAGCTTCGCCAAGGTCGCGGCCAGTAGCCGGGACACCTGCATCTGCGAAACACCGACGCGGCGCGCGATGTCCGATTGGCTCATCCCGGACCCGAAACGCAGCGCCACGATCTTCCGCTCGCGCTCCGGCAGGCCTTCCAGCATCGGCCGCAGTGCTTCGCGCAGTTCCGCCTGCCCGAGGTTCGCGTCGGGTGCGCCGAAGCGGGTGTGCGCGGAGTTCTCCAGCAGGTTGTCCAACGAGGCGCCGTAGCGGCCCTGTCCGGCCCGCAGACCCTCGTACACGTCTTCGATCGGCACGTTGAGGTGCTGTGCGATCTCGCTCGGCCGTGGCGCGCGCGAAAGCCGCACAGTGAGCTCTTCGCGGGTGGCCGAGATCGACGCGTTCAGCTCCTTGAGCCGCCTCGGCACCCGGACCGACCAGCTGTTGTCCCGGAAGTGGTGGCGCAGCTCGCCCGAGATCGTCGGCACCGCGAAGGCGAGGAAGTCGGTGCCCTGCGTGGGGTCGTAGCGGTCCACGGCGTGGATCAGGCCGACGGTGGCGATCTGTACCAGGTCGTCCATCGCTTCGTCCCGGTTGCGGAACTTGCGGGCGAGGTTGCGGGCGAGTTCGAGGTGCTCACGCACCAGCTGGTCCCGGATCTCTTCGCGGCGCGGCGCGGCGGCAGGCAGCGTGCTCAGCTCGTGGAAGAGCGCCGCCACGTCGGTGGGTTCGCCGCCGGCGGGATCGGTCACGAGCGGGCCGCCTCGCTCTCCCGGACCAGCTGCACGCGTGAGAGATACCGGCCATCGGCCGGGGTCACGGTGCGCCGGGCCGAGGTGGCCAGTGCGGTCAGCAGCTGCCAGGACAGCCCGGTGTCGTCGCCGTGGTCGGCCTCGTCCGACAGCACCGACACAGTGACCTCGACGCGGCCGTCGATCCAGGAGAAGACACAGGTCAGCTTGCCGTCCGCGGCGGCGGGCAGCAGCATCGAGCAGGCCTCGTCCACCGCCATCCGCAGATCCTCGACCGCGTCGAGGTCGAAATCCTGCCGCATCGCGATGTCGGCCACGATCGTGCGCAGGGTGGGGACCACGTGTGGGATGGCGGCCGTCCGCACCTCGATGAGCTGGGCGTCCTCGCGCTCGAGCGGGGCGTTCTCCTCCACGTGCTGTCCTCTCTCCGGCGGGCTACGCCGTGTCCTGTGCTGCCCGGTCTGCACATGCCCGGGGTGTGAGCAAACCAAACCCGCGTTTGACCCGTGCGACCGGCGGGCATGTAGCCGTCGGAGTGCCGATCCCGGGGAAAGTGGGGACGAGATGGCTGACGTGAGCCGGCTGCCCAACGTGGTCGCCGAGGAGTGGGAGTGGCAGCTTCAGGGATCCTGCCGAGGCGCCGACAGCAGCCTCTTCTTCCACACCGACAACGAGCGGGGTTCGGCGCGGGAGCGCCGTGAATCGCGGGCGAAGGCGATCTGCCAGACCTGCCCGGTGCTGGCGCAGTGCCGTAAGCACGCGATGACGGTACAAGAGCCGTACGGGATCTGGGGTGGTCTCGGCGAGATCGAGCGGCGCGAGCTCTTCCTCCGGGAACGACGGGCCAAGCGCAAGCCGCTGTCGGCCTGAGCACCCCGCTGTCCTCCCCCGCGTGCGGTACGGCACGCGGGGTTCGACGTGTGTGTACCGTTCTGATCCGTCGTCGAACGGGATACCGTGCCGTCGCGGGCGGCGGTCACCCACTGGGTTAGGGTTGGGTTTCCAGATGCCTTTGGACCGTGACACGGTTGCCGCTTGACTACAGGCGCGTACCGGCGCAGGAGCAGCGCCTGACGAGGAGAAACTGCATGCCCGCAGCCGACCAGAACGCCACCCCGCCCGGATTCGGCATCAGGCTGGACACCGCGGCCGCCGAGTCGAGGGTGGTGGTCACCGGTGAGCTCGACCTGCTCACCAGCCCGCAGCTGCAGGAAGCCCTCGGCGGGTTGATCACGGGCAAGAGCTCCCGTCGCGTGGTTGCCGACCTCACCGGCGTGACCTTCTTCGACTCCTCGGCGCTGAACGTCGTACTGCACGCCCAGCGCCAAGCCGGGGAGCAGGACGTCGAACTCGCGGTCGTGCCGAGCCCGGCGGTCAGCCGGGTGATCGAGCTCACCGGCGTCGCCGAGCACCTGAGCGTGTCGGAGGACCCCGGCCACTGATCCCCCGATACGGTCTCGCGGACCTGAAATCCGCTCTCGACCTGGGGGACGACCACGATGATGGGGCGCACGCACGCCCTGACCGGCTGGTGCGCGGGCCTCGCGCTCGCGCCCGCGGTCGGTGTCACCACGGTGCACCAGGCGGTGGTTTTCGCGGCCACCACGGCAGGCTTCGCACTGTTGCCCGACCTCGACCACCCCGGCGCCAGCGCGTCCCGGCTGTTCGGCTGGTTGACCGGGGCGCTGTCCTGGCTGCTGCGCCGGGTCTCGTCCGCGGTCTACGCGCTGACGAAGGGTCCCCGCGACGAGAAGGTGACCGGTACGCACCGGCATCTGTCGCACACCGTGCTGTTCGCCGCCGGACTCGGTGCGGCGACGACCGCAGCCTGCTCCGCGGGCGGGCCGTGGGTGGTGCTCGGCGTGCTGATCCTCGGTCTGCTGCTGGCCGAGGCCGCACTGGGTGACTGGCTGCTGCCGGTCTACGGCGGCGCGGTGGCCTGGTGGTACTTCACCGCACCGCCGGACAGCGCAGCCCAGCTGGCGGAGATCTCCGGCTGGCTGGGCGTGGCCGTGGCGGCAGGCTGCTTCGTGCACTGCCTCGGCGATGCACTGACCGAGTCGGGCTGCCCGTTCCTGTTCCCGCTGCCCATCGCAGGGGAGACCTGGTACGAGATCCGCCCGCCGAAGCCACTGCGCCTGCGTACCGGAAAGAAGGTGGAGACGCGGCTGGTCTTCCCGGTGTTCGTGCTCGTGGGAGTGCTGCTGGTGCCGGGGGTGTGGGGCTGGGCGGTCACCACCGTCGAGCACCTGTTCACCCCGCCGGCCGCGCAGACCGCGACCCCGTGACGGGACAGGCGAGTCGCCTGTACCTGGTGTACATTGAGTACAGGCGGGAAGGAGGGCCATGTCGGTCGACACGCACTACGAGACGGTGACTGAGGGGCGGCAGCACTTCAAGGAGCTGCTGGACGCCGCCGAAGCCGGCATCCCGAACACGGTGCGGCGGGACCATCTGCGCGCTGTCGTGGTCGATGCCGAGCGGCTGCGTTACTTCCTGGCCGCGATGCGGCCGGCGAGGGCACAGGTGGTCGCGGAGGCCGACGGGTGGAGTGTTCTGTTGCCCGGCCTGCCCATCGCGGCCGACGGCGAGACCTTCGACGAAGCACTGGACGAGATGGTGCCGGCGCTGCGGGAGTACGCCGCGGACTGGGTCGACCATCTCCGGCACGCACCCAACCACCGGGACAACTGGGGTCTGGTGCAGATCATCGACCTGTCCACCGACCCGCAGCTGAAGGAGTGGCTGCGCGGGTGAGCGGGCGGTTTCCGGAGCCGACGCGCAAGGACCACCAGGCGTTCTGCCGGACCGAGGAGTGGGTCGAGGTCCGCAACGCGCGCGGCAAAACCGGTCATCACGCCACCTACGAGCTGACGCTGCCGGACGGGTGGATCCTGCGCACGCGGATCTCGCATCCGCCGAATCGCCAGGTCTACGGCAAGAACCTGTGGGCGCACGTGCTGCGCGACCAGCTCGACGTGACCGAAGACGAGTTCTGGGCCTGCGTGCGCGACCGGACCCGGCCCGCTCGGGGCGTGACAGTGGAGAACGAGGACGCGATACCCGTCGCCATCGTCAGCCAGCTGCTGGCGAACGGTGTCGACGAAGCCGAGATCCGCGGTATGTCCAAAGCCGCCGCCATCGAGCGGATGACCCGGATCTGGTCCGGCTGACTGTGGTGGTCAGCGCCGCGGGCCGGGCGCGGAGTAGTCGCGGGAGTGCACGATCCGGCCGTCGCGGATGGTCATCACCAGCGTGTACGTCGACACGGACGGCTCGCCGCCGATCTCGCCGTGCAGTTCGAACTCGGTCACCAGCACCTCGGGGTCGCTCGTCTCGCGCACCAGGACGTGGTCGGCTTTGGTGATGCGGCGCCGTCCGGCAACCGAGTGGAAGCGTTTCCGCAGCACCTCCCGCCCCTGAGTCACCGCCGGGATGCCGTCCGGGGCGAACGGCAGTTCCACCACCGCGTCCTCGGCGTACAGATCGGCGAGGTCGTCCCAGCGGTTCGCGACGGAGGCGTCGAGAAACCGCTGGAACACCGTCTTCGCGCCCACCATCGTGTGCACGGCGGCGGTGTTGGGGTAGTCGCGGTAGGCCGTGATCTCGCCGTCGCGCACGCTCAGCAGACCGACTGACGACGGGAAACGGTACTGGTCACCGGTGTGTGGACTGCGTCCTTCCACGACGAGCTCGACAGCGAACCCGTCGGCCGTTTCCTGGGTGCTGACCTGCACGTTCTCCACCCCGAGCGCGCGGGCACGTTCGCCGCCGCCGGCCAGCGCCGCCAGGATCTCGCCGCGCCCCTCCACTCGCTGACCGGCGAACGGCAGTTCGTAGACGGCGTCGGCGGCGAGCACGTCGGACATCGGTGTCGCGTCGAGGTTTCGCATCGCATCGGCGACGACCTTCGAGATTTCGGACACGGTACGCGGCATGGGAAGCCTCTCCGGGTGAGAATGGGAGCGAATCGGAACGGTGCACCCGTTTCCGACCATACGGAACGCGCGTTCCGCTTGTCAACGAGGAGGACGCCGGTGAGCAAGCCAGTGCTGCGTGCGGACGCCCGCCGCAACCGGGCTCGGGTGCTCGCGGCCGCCGAGGAGGCGTTCGCGGCCGACGGTCTTGCCGTGCCACTCGACGACATCGCGCGGCTCGCCGGCGTCGGCGCGGGCACCGTCTACCGGCATTTCCCCAGCAAGGAAGCGCTGTTCCAGGCGGTCGTCGTGGAGCGGCTGGAGCAGTACGCGGACGAGGCGCAGGAGCTGATCGACTCCGCGGCGCCGGCGTCGGCCTTCTACGACTACTTGCCCCGGGTGATCGAGCAGGCCGCCCGCAACCGGGCGATGTGCGAAGCGCTGGGTGCGGCAGGCGGCTCCACGTACAAGGCGGAAACCGGCGAACGGTTCCGGGTGAACCTCGGCGCCTTGCTGGAGCGTGCGCAGTCCGCCGGCATCGTGCGCAGCGACATCGACACCGACGACCTGCGTGCGCTCATCGTCGGCGCGTTGGCGGTCGAGCGGTACGCACCCGGCAACCAGCGCGTGGTGCAGGTGCTGCTGGACGGTTTGCGGGTCGGCTAGCCCGGGAGGTCACGCATCCTGCGCAGTGGTGAGGCAAACAGGATTGCCGACGACGCGAGGATGCCGAAACCGCAGACGTAGAGCGTCATCCGGGTGTTCGTGACTTCGGCGATCACGCCGCCGAGGAGGCTGCCGAGCGGGGCGGCGCCGAAGAGCGCGGTCTGCGCGACGGAGGTGACGCGGCCGAGCAGTGGCTGCGGCGTGACGGCTTGGCGGAAGCTCACCGTGTACACGTTGAGCAGGATGATCCCGAAGCTCGACCCGATTCCGCAGGCCACGAACCAGATCAGCCCCCATCCGGCGGTGGTGAAGGCGCAGAGCAGGAACGATCCGCCGTACATTCCGGCGGCGAGGCAGAGTGCGCGAGCCGCACCGAACCGTGCTCCGATCCGGCGGGCTACCGCGCCCGCGACCAGCGCGCCGACTAGTGAAACGGTGCTGAGCAGGCCGATCACGGACGGCGGGAGATGCAGGTCGCGGCTGAGGAACACCACCGAAACCGCCATGTACATCGACTGGAACAGGCTGGACACCGCCCCGTGCAGAGTGATCGCACGCAGGATCGGTTGGCGCAGCACGGTTCGCAGTCCTTCGGTGATCTCCCGGCGCAGGTTCGGATCGGTCGGTTCGGGCACGGCGTCCGGTATGCGGATGCGGCGAAGCCACAGCGCCGACCAGAGGTAGGTCAGTGCGTCCACGGCCATCGCACCCGCGTTGCCGGCGAACTGCACCAGCAGTCCGCCCGCGCCCGGTCCCGCGACGGCGGCGACCGACATGTTCGTCTGCAGGCGTGCGTTGGCTTCGGGGAGCGTGGCCCGGTCGACGAGGTGTGGCAGGTACGTCTGGTGCGCGACGTTGAAGAACACGGTGAGCGTGCCGGTGATCAGCACCACGGTGAACAGCTGGCCGAGCGTGAGCACGCCGAACAGTGCGGCCACCGGAATCGAGCCGATCAGCAGTGCCCGTCCCAGATCGGCGGTGATCAGCACCGGCCGGTGCCGCATCCGGTCGCACCATGCGCCCGCCTGCAGTCCGAGCAGCAGATACGGCAGCGTACTGAGCGTCCGCAGCAACGAAACCTGCACCACGGACGCGGCGAGTGTGGTGGTCGCGAGCAGCGGGATGGCGAGGAAGTCGACGCGGTCGCCGACCTGACTCAGCGCGTCGGCGAGCCAGAGCCGGCGGAAGTCCGGTGTCCGGAGCAGCCCCTTCATGCGAGCACTATGACATAAGTTGAGTCTGTATTACTCAACTTGCACTGTCCGTAACGAAGCTTATGATCAACACGAAGTGATCCTCGTAGCCCGCGGGCGGCACAGCGAGGAGGTGCCGGATGTCGAACACGGCTCCCACCTGGGGATATGTCGTTGTGACCGGACTCGCCGGGTTTGCCGGCGGCCTGCTCGTCGCGGCACTCCTCGTAGCGGGCAACGGGCCGCGGTCCGCCCCGGTTTCGACGCCGCCGACCAGTACGTCGCCGCCCGCGCAGCCGGCCACGGTCACCGTGACCGATGCTGCTCCGCCGCCGACCACCGTCACCAGCCGGCCTCCGACCGAACACCGGACGACCACGTCGACGGTGTCGGTCACGCCGACCTCGTCCGCGGGTGCGCCGACGTCGTTGAGCCCGAGCTTCCGGCAAGACGAGCGCTGACCTGCCCGGCGTACGCACTCGGTGTGTCCGGTAGTGCTTGCTGATCGGCCACTGTGGACAGTAATCGGTCCACAGTGGCCGGTCGTGCGGCGGACTGCCCGGCGCCGTTCGGTGCTCGTGCTGGCGTTCCCGGTGGCCGGGAAGCTACCCTTTGTTTCACGAAGTTGTGAAAGTATGAAAATGTCTGGATGGAGTGATCTTCAATCGGGGGTTGCGGGAGGATGGATCGATGACGAGCGAACGCGACGAGGAGACCGTCCGCCGCTATGTCGAGAGCCTGGCACTGGTGCTGGCCCAGATCGGCATGCAACGGATGGCCGCGCGGGTGTTCGCGGCGCTGATGACCACCGACGAAGGCCAGCTGACCGCAGGTGAGCTGGCGACGCAGCTGTCCGTGAGTCCCGCGGCGATCTCCGGTGCCGTGCGGTACCTGGAGCAGGTCGGCATGGTGACGAAGATCCGCGAGCCCGGCGAGCGCAGGGACCACTATCGGCTCTACGACGACCTCTGGTTCGCGACCTTCCTCAAACGCGACCGCTTGCTGACCGTGTGGCACGACGCGACCGAGGAGGGCATCGACGCGCTGGGCCCCGATTCACCGGCCGGCAAACGCCTCACCGACATGCGGGACTTCCTCGCGTTCATGCTCAAGGAAGTCAACGAACTCTTCGCCCGGTGGCACGAATATCGGGAGAAGCAGTCCTAGCGAGGCTCCAGTTTGGCCGTGCCGTCCCAGGCTGTGCCGTGGCCGGGCACGTGGCGGGGGTGGCCGGGCCGGGCACGTGGCGGGCTTCTTGTTTGTACGCGGAGCATGCCGTGGTGTCGTGCCGTGCGGGTCACGTGGCTGGCCGTGGTGTCGTGGCGGGCATGGCCGTGCCGCGGTGTCGTGCCGTTCCGGCGTCCCAGGCTGTACACCGTTCGGGCCGCGGCGACGAGCCCATGGTTGCGCCGAGGCTGGCCCACCTTCGCCGCCGCAGCAACTTCTGCGTCCCCGCGTCCACCGAGGACCGGCCGCCACCCCGCGCCAGTGTCTGCGGTTGGTGACACCTCCGGCCGCCCCCGACCTCGGAGCCCAAGGCCAGCACCACCGCCGAGGACGACTTGTGTTTACGGCTGTTGACACCGGCCTCGCTTAGCCCCGATCCCCGGCCGCAGATACACCCGGCCACCAGAGACGAAGCCGATGCAGTGTCTGCAGCGTGAACACAGTGGCGGTGGACGGGTTTCTTGCGGGTGAGGTCCGGCCTCCGTGAGCGCTGGGGCTCGTGAGCGTGAACGCCGTGTTCCCGAATCCTGCCCCGGTCCCTGTGGACGCGGCTGATCTTGCGGCCCAGGCGGGCGTCGCTGAGTGCTCGCGGAGCTTGTGCGAGCAGGCAGGACGTCGGCAAGTGCGGACACGCTGCCAATAGGTGCGAGCGGCCCCCTGGGTGCGTGGGTGATGGACCGGTGGGTGATTGGTTGCCTGCGAGCGTCGGCCCGGCTTCTGGGCATGGTGTCAGCGAGTGCGGACACGGTTCCGGTGGGCGAGTCTGGATTTTGCGGGTGTGGCCCTGGATACCGCGAGCGCCGGCGGCGCTCTGACCGTGCGCAGTGTCTGCAAATGCTGACACCACGCCCATGGGCGTGGGTGGTCCTGCGGCCAAGAACGGCCCGGTGGGTAAGGACGGGCAACTTGGAACATTGACAGCGCCACCTGTGATCGTGTGCCTGCGAGCGCCGACACACGCCCCGCCGGAACCGGCCATCGCCTGCCTCCCAACGCATTCTCCTGCCCGCACGATGCACGGCTTGCCTGCCGCTTCCGCTGTCGCTGTCGCTGCCGGTATCCGTGCCTCGTGCCTCGTGCCTCGTGCCTCGTGCCTCGTGCCTCGTGCCTCGTGCCTCGTGCCTCGTGCCCGGTAGCCGGTGCGCGGTGCCTGGTAGCCGGTTCACCGGTCCCCGCCTTCTGACTGCATTCCTTTGCTTTGTAGCTAGTCCGCTGACGTGGGGCCTGGTCCCCGCACAGCCCGGCCCGCCCGACCCGGCTCGGCCTGCTTGTCCTGGCCCGCCCGGCCTGGCTCGGCCTGCCTGGCCTGGCCTGCTTGGCCTGGCCCGCCCGACCCGGCTTGGCCTGGCTCGCCCGGCCTGGCCTGGCCTGGCCCGGCCTGGCCTGCTTGGCCTGCTTGGCTGGCCAGTTCTGTTTGCTTGCCCGGCGCAGCTTGGTTTCTGCTGTTTGAAAGGGCGCTGCTTGGTTGCTTGCCACCTCCTCTCGCCGCCTCCGCCTGCCCGTGCGGGTTTCCTGTCTGCAGCCACCAGATGTCCGTAGCCGCTTTCCCTTGTTCCACTTGCCTGCTGCCAGCGTTCCTGTCTGCAACTGCAGACAGGAACGTCGTACTCTCCCCGGTTCGTTCGCCACCGCCGGTTCTTCCGAACCCACATTCTCCGTCTCCCGTGGCTTCTCCCGAGTCGTATCTCGCCTCCACTTCGCCCCATCCTGGGCCCGTCATTCGCCATTCCTTCGCCGGATATCCGCTCCTCCCAGCCCAGCCCAGCCCAGCCCAGCCCAGCCCAGCCCAGCCCAGCCCAGCCCAGCCCAGCCTCGGGCCCCAGGCCCCAGCCCCAGCCCGGCCTCAGCCCCAGCCCGGCCTCAGCCCCGGCCCGGCCTCAGCCCCGGCCCGGCCTCAGCCCCGGCCCGGCCTCAGCCCCGGCCCGGCCTCAGCCCCGGCCCTGACCCAGAACCGGCCCAGCCTCAGGCCCGACCCGACCCAGAACTGGCCCAGCCCAGGCCGCCCTGTTCCTGGCCCGGTTCCGGCTCGCGGCCCTTGGTCCCGGCCCAGTCCTGGCCGGCAAGGCCCTGCCCACCGCTCCTTTGGTGCCCGGCCCGGATCGGCCGCCGCCTCGTTCCGATCTCCCGCCTGCTGCTCCTCTTCGGTCCCGGATCGGTTGTTCTTCTTCGGTCTGACTCCCGAATCAGCTGTCCTGCCTCGGTCCGACCCCGGATCAGCTGTTCTTCTCCCTCTTGGCCCCTTTCGACCTCCGGCTCCGTTGGGCTGTCCTGGATCGACCGCGCGCTCCGCGTACAAGAGCCTCGTCCTGTTCCGGTCTCCGGGCGGCCGCCCAGCCCGGCCGATCCCTTTTCCCGTCCCGGGCAGCCCTGTCCGCACCGCCGTTCGGCAGCTCGTTCCTGCTACCGATTCGGTTCCATCCGCGTCCCGCGGCTGCCGTCCGTTTGTCCACAAGTGGCAACGCCGGTGGGTAACTTCCTCGGCCAGCCGATCTTGTCGGTGCCCGTCGCTAATGTCGGACGCATGGCATTTCTCCGGCTGTTCGTCTTCCTTCTGCTGGCGCCGGTGCTCGCCGTGCAGGCGGTTCGGGTGCGTCGGGCGACTCCGCGGTTGCCCGGCGCTGCGGGGCCCACCGAGGGCACCATCGGCGCGGGTGTTCCGATGCGCGTTGCCGTCCTCGGTGAGTCGACCGTCGACGGCGTCGGCGCGCCGACGCATACCGAGGCGCTCACCGGGCGGCTCGCGGCGGCGTTGGCGAAGGCCGTGCCGGGCAGGGAAGTGCGCTGGCAGGCGGTCGGCCGCACGGGCGCGTCGGCGCAGGATGTGTTGCGCGAGCTCGTTCCGCGATTGCAGGCGGCCGACGTGCTGGTCGTCGCTCTTGGTGTCAATGACGCGATGGAGTTGCATTCGGCCGCACGCTTCCGGCGGGACCTGCTCGCGATCGTCGTCGGTGTTCGGCGGCGGCTCGGGGACGTTCCGGTGGTACTGGCGGGGGTGCCGCCGTTGGGGAGTTTCCCAGCGCTGCCAAGACCGTTACGGGACGTACTGGGTGCTCGGGCAGCCGCGCTCGACCAGGCGGCACGTGAACTCACGTGGCTGTCTGGAGTCTCGTACGTCCCGTTCGCTCCCGGGTTGCTGCACGACGGTCTGTTCGCCGAGGACCGCTTCCACCCGGGCCCGGCCGGGTATCGCACCTGGGCTGCGGCGCTTGCGGAGGGTTTACCTGCCGTCACGGTCAGTCGGCATCCGGGGGAGCCGCCGCCACCTATCTGACCAGTGCGTTCGAAAATTCCCGGAAAAGTTCTGCGCTCCGTGTATCTGGGTGCACTCTGGTTGCGTCATATAGGGCGAACCGAGGGATCAAGGAGGTCCAGATGCCGATCGAGCAGGAAGAGACCGAGTCGGTCAAGACGGCGCCGGTCAGCGCTCCCGACAAGCCTGAGTCGCCGCGCCCGCGGAGTGAAGGTGTGCACCCGAATGGCAACTACGAGCCGTTCGACGAGCCCGCTGCCGCCAAATAGCCAGACGGGCGATGCCCGGTAGCCGAGGGGGTTGCCGGGCACCGTCGGCCGGGCGGGTTCGGGGAGGAAGCCGTCCGGCGGGCCTGAAGGGGAGCAGGCCCACGTGGGGGAGGGGAGCATCGGTCGGCGCGGGCGCAAGCTCGTGCCGACCGATGCGTAC
>NZ_BAAAZN010000031.1:22134-94359 GCF_039536925.1 Amycolatopsis ultiminotia
GCACCTATGCCGGTGGCCGACACCTATGCCGGTGGCCGACACCTATGCCGGTGGCCGACACCTATGCCGGTGGCCGACACCTATGCCGGTGGCCGACACCTATGCCGGTGGCCGACACCTATGCCGGTGGCCGACACCTATGCCGGTGGTGAGCAGGCGACTGCCGACAAGAGGGGACGCCAGTGGTCGACTGTGCATCGCTGGTAGCGGACCGCTGGGCTGTCGGCAGGAGTCTTCGGCCGATCCGGCGTCGCGCCATCGGGCGGAAGCGCCAGCGAACTACCGCAGGGACCAGCGGGCCGTGTGAGTGCGGCCGGATGTGTGGTTCGTGCCCCGGCGACCTGGTCGGCGGGGTCTTTGGTTCGCGCGGGATCGGTGAGTGCGGGGTTGAGGGAGCACGGTCCTGGTGAGTGTCGGGGCGGGTGAGCACGGTCTTTGAGCGCGCGGGATTCGGTGAGTAGTCGTGCGGGATTTGCTGAGTACTGGGTCGAGTGAGCATGATTTTTGGTCGCTACAGGCTTGGGTGAGTGCGGTCTTTGGTGGGCGTGGTCTGTGATGAATGCGGGTGCGGGTGGGCTCTGATGCGTTCGGGTGTGGGTGAGTACGCGGGGTTGGCGAGGTGCGCGCGTGAGTGGGGGCTCTGGTGCGCCCGGATCTGGGTGAGCTCGGATCCGGGTGAGCACGGCTGTCGGGCCCGTTCGTGGGGGTCTCCCGGGCTGCCGGTCTGGGGGAGCGCCGTCCGTTGTGAGTGGTGCTCGTGAGCGGGAGCGCGCCGTCGGTGGGTTGAGTGCCGACGGTTCGTGGGTTCGGCGGGGTGGTGGTGTTCACCTTCGCCGTGGGGGTGGCGAACTGTCGGTGCACGTCATGAGCGGGGCGCCGGGTGGGGGTGCCGGTTGCCAGGAGGGGGCTTGGCAACCGGCGGTCTGTGCCTCCGAGACGCTCGTGGCGACCGGTCGGTGGGCGGCCCGGCTGCGATCGGCCGAGCGCTGCGGGGTCGCCGGTCGGCGATGTGCTGGTGAGCCCAGGGGGTTGGTGATCAATTGACCCGGCGAATCGTCGACCCGGCGGACCGCTGACCGGCGACTCGCTGACCCGACGGATCGCCGACGGTGGATCCTCGGCCGGGCGGGATGGTTGGTGGGTGGGTGGTGAGTATGGGTCGTCGGTCGGACAGCGGAGGCGGTCGCCCTGCCGGGCCTTGCCCAACCGAGCCCTGCCCAGCTCAACCCGGCCGAGTCTGGCTCAACCCGGCCGAGTCAAGCCGAGCCAAGTCCAGCCCAACCGAGCCCAGCCGACCCCGGACCAGCTCGGCTCAACCTGGCCGAGTCAAGTCCAGCCCGGCCCAGTCGGGACCAGCCCAGCCGCGTCCAGCCCAGTCGAGCCCGGACCAGCTCGGCTCAACCCGGCCAGGTCCAGCCGAGCCCGGCTCAGCTCGGCCGAACCCGGCTCAGCCTGGCCGAGTCAAGTCCAGACCGGCCGAGCCGAGTCAAGTCCAGACCGGCCGAGCCGAGCCGAGTTCAGACCGGCCGAGCCGAGCCGAGTTCAGACCGGCCGAGCCGAGTCAAGTTCAGACCGGCCGAGCCGAGCCGAGTTCAGACCGGCCGAGCCGAGCCGAGTTCAGACCGGCCGAGCCGAGTCAAGTTCAGACCGGCCGAGCCGAGCCGAGTTCAGACCGGCCGAGCCGAGCCGAGTTCAGACCGGCCGCGCCGAGCCGAGTTCAGACCGGCCCAGTCGGGACCAACCCGGCCCAGCCCAGCCGCGTCCAGCCCAGCCCAGCCGCGTCCAGCCCAGCCGAGCCCGGACCAGCCCGGCTCAACCCGGCCAGGTCCAGCCGAGCCCGGCTCAACTCGGCCAGGTCCGGCCAAGCCGGGACCAACACTGCCCAGCCGAGACCACCTCAACCGGCCAAGTCCAACACTGCCCAGCCGAGACCACCTCAACCCGGTCCAACCCGATCCGGCCGCGGTGGGCCTTGCCTGCCCCGGCTCGGCCTACCTTGGTCCAGTTCAGGTCACTGCCGTCGTCCTGGTGCCATCCTTTCGGGTGAAACCGCTGGTCGGTCGGGGTGGGAAAAACTTCTCGAGAAAATCCGGGATCGATGTATCCCGGTGCGGCCTCGCTGCTCTTGAAAGACAGGACCCCTACTACCTACGACCGCGCCGTGAGATCTGGATCGATGACATTCACGAGTTCAATGACACTGTTGCGCAAGTCAACCCACCTGGGGAGTGAGGCAGCTACGGTGACCGACGTGCACACCACCGAGGTAGATCCGCCATGGGAAGGCTTGACCGGTGCTGACCTGCACGCCGCCTGTATGGAGGCGGCGCGGGGCGGGGACCGGCGCGCCATGGCGAAGCTTGTCGACGAGCTGACTCCGCTCGTCTGGCACGTTGCCAGGGCCAACGGGCTGGATCGGCAGGTTGCCGAGGACGTCGTGCAGACCGTATGGCTCGCGTTGTTCAGCCAGCTGGGCAAGCTGCGCGATCCGCGGGCGCTCGCGGCCTGGCTGATCACCACCACCCGCAGGGAAGCCACGAGGCCGTACGGGCGGCGCGCCCAGCCCGTCCCGCTGAGTGACGAGGTCGCGGCGAATCTGGAGAGCACCCAGCCCGCACCAGAGGACGAAGCCGTTCGCGCCGATCGGGATCGGCGGGTCTGGCGGGCCTTCCTCCGGTTGCCCGCTCGCTGTCAGGAACTGCTCCGGCTGACCGTGCTCGCCGGCCGGGCCGAATACCAAGCGGTCGCCGAAGCCATGCGGATGCCGCGGGGCAGCGTCGGACCGACCAGAGGTCGTTGCCTCGATTCGATGCGCGATCTCCTTGCAGGAGAAGGAGGTGGCCGGTGAACGACATCGGCAGGCCGGGGAACGGCAGCGCGTTGCCCGACGACGAGACGTTGTTGAACGACATCGGCCGGTACCTCGACGAACTGGACCCGCCACCGGATGATCTGGTGCAGCGGGTCCAGTTCGCGATCGAACTGGAGAACCTCGACGTCGAGGTCGCGCGCTGGGAACGGCTCGACGAAATGGCAGGCGTCCGCAGC
Source organism: Amycolatopsis ultiminotia (assembly GCF_039536925.1). Classification (NCBI taxonomy): domain Bacteria; kingdom Bacillati; phylum Actinomycetota; class Actinomycetes; order Pseudonocardiales; family Pseudonocardiaceae; genus Amycolatopsis; species Amycolatopsis ultiminotia. The sequence continues at coordinate 25,183 of NZ_BAAAZN010000031.1, forward strand.
ACCGCCACCGGCACGATCACCTTCACCGTCAGCGACCTGACCGTGATGATCAACCTGACCCTGATCGGCAAACTGCACCGGATCGACGGCTGGCTCGCACCCGCGGGCGAGTACGAGGTGGAGGTCCGGGTGGCCGACCAGGGCACCTTCGCGACCACGACCGACGAGGGCGGCCGGTTCGTGCTGGACAACGTGCCCGGCGGGACCACCCAGATCCTCGTGCACCTCGGGGAGGGACCACACCGCCGCACAGTGGTGACGCCGACCGTCGTGCTGTGAACCGGGACGAACCCGGACGGGCGTTACCGCGAGTGGTGGGGGTGTGCTCCCATGGAGTCCGTGTCCGTGCCGCCAGTTCGTGATCGATTGACCGAGGCGGCTGCCGGCTTTTACGCACGCGGCCGGGCCGCCTCGTTCGATCATGGGCCGGGAGCTGCGGCACGGCTGTTCCGGCAGGCGCTGGTGCGCCTGGAAAAGGTGCTCGAACCCGGTCCCGAGCAGATCGAGCTGCAGGTCCGGGTGCTGATCAGCCTTGGTGCGGCGACCGCGGAGGTCGCCACCACCGAGGCCGGGCTCGACTACCTGGAAACCGCCGAGCGGGTCCTCGATCAGCTGCCGGAGCACCGTGAACTGGGGCTGATGGCCACCGTGCAACGCGCGGTGGTGCTGATGCGCGCCGGTCGGTTCGCCGAATCGCTCGCCGTGCACGACGCGGTGCTTCCCGGCATCGAGGCCGAATTCGACGACAACCGCCTCGCGCTGGTCCGCACGCTGAACAACCGGGCCCTCGTGCACCTGAACCTGAACCACCCGAACGCCGCGCAAGCAGACCTGCACCGTGCACTCGAACTGGCGCAGCGACACGGGCACACCCGGCTCGAGGGCAAGATCCGGCAGAACCTCGGTGACTACGCCCAGCTCATCGGGGACGTACCGCAGGCGCTGTCGAGCTACGAGCAGGCAGCCCGGATCCTCGTCACCGAATCGCCCGGCTCGCTGCCGCTGATCCGGCTCGACCGGGCCCGTGCCCTGCTCACCGCCGGGCTCGCCGACGAGGCCGCGCGGGCACTCGACGAGGCGCTGCCGCAACTGCGTGCCAACGGTTCCTGGCAGTTCCTCGCCGAAGCCGAGGTCGCCCGTGCCGCGGCTGCCCTGCTGGAAGGGGATTTCGCGCTGGCACGCAAGCTCGCGTCCACTGCCCGGCGCCGGTTCCTGCGCCGTGGCAACCGAACCTGGACGGAGATCGCCGGACTGGCCCGGTTGCGGGCCGATGTGCACCGGGTCCTGTCCACACCCGACACGCGTTGCCCGCCCCGGCTGCCCGCTGCGCTGGTCGAGCAGGCCGGCCGGCTGGCCGAGCTGGGATTGCGGGACGAGGTCGCGGTGGCCCGGTTGCTCGCCGTGCGGCTGCTGCTGCGGCGCGGGGAAACCGAAGAGGCCGCCCAGGTACTGACCAAGGTGCCGCGGCCACAGGCGACGACCCCGATCGACCACCGGATGCTGTTCCGGCTCTGCCGGGCCGAACTGGCCGTCGCCGAAGACCGGCCACGGTCCGCGCTCGCGCAGGCCCGTGCCGGGCTGCGCGAGCTGGGCATGATCCGGGACCGGATGGGCGGGCTCGACCTGCTGTGCGGCACCGCGGTGCACGGCCAGGAGCTGGGCAGGCTGGCGATGCGGCTGGTGCTGCGGCGCGCACGGCGCAATGCGGCAGGTGCCCGCCGGATGTTCGCCTGGCTGGAGCGCACCCGGGCGCAGGTGTACCGCTACGAACCGCTGCCGGTGATCGAGGATCCGGTGCTGACGCGGCACATCACCGAAATGCGGCACGTGCAGCGCACCATCCAGCGCGCCCGGCTGGACGGCGAGCCGGTGCGGGCGCTGGAACAGCGCTACGCCGAGCTGCAGCGGGAAGCGAGCAGGCTCGGCTGGTACACCAGCCAGTGGGGCCGTCCGCGTCCGGTTGCCACGCCGGACGAGGTCGTCGCCGCACTGGGCGATCGGGTGCTGCTGAGCCTGGTGCCCTACAACGGCCAGCTGTACTCGCTGGTCGTCGACCGGGGCACGTTCCGGTTGCTGAAGCTCGGGCCGCTCGAGGACATCGTGGAGACGGCCCGGCAGCTGCACGCCGACCTCGACGCGCTCGCGCCGGACCACCTGCCGCCGATGCTGGCCGAGACGGTCGCAGGCTCCGCCCGCCGCCGCGCCGACAAACTCGACCGGCTGATCTCCGCGCCGCTGGTGAAAACGCTGGACGATCGTGAAATCATCATCGTCCCGATTGGACAGTTGTACGCCATGCCGTGGGGTGCACTGCCTTCGCTGCGCGGGCATCCGGTGTCGATCGCGCCGTCGGCCACCGCGTGGATCACCGCGAACCGCCCCGCCGGGCACGGTCCGGTGCTGCTGACCGGCGGTCCGGGGGTACCGGGTGCGGTCGGCGAGGTGAGCAAGCTGCGTTCGGTGTACCCGGACGCACGGCTGGTCGAAGGCGAGGAAGCGACCAGTGCGTCGGTGCTGTCCGCGCTCGAAGGTGCCTGGATGGCGCATCTGGTGGCGCACGGCGCGCACGAACCGGCGAACGCGTTGTTCTCCCGGGTCGAACTCGTCGACGGACCGCTGTTCGCGCACGAGACCACCCGGCTCACGCAGCCGCCGGAACGGGTCGTGCTGGCCGCCTGCGAGCTGGCGATGAGCCACATCCGGCCGGGCGAGGAAGCGCTCGGCTTTGCCGGCACGCTGCTGGCCAGCGGTTCCCGCACGGTGATCGGCGCGGTGGCGCGGGTCGGCGATCGAGCCGCCGCGGACACCATGGCCGATCTCCACCGCAGGCTCTCCGAGGGCACCTCGCCTGCGCAGGCCCTTGCCGAGGCGGTGGCGGTGGATCCGCTGCGCCGGCCGTTCGTGTGCCTCGGCGCGGGCTGATCAGCCGGCCGGAACCGGCAGCGGCCGCGGGGCCGGGGGCAGGTCAGTGTTGCTTCTCCGCCCCGTTGACCAGACGGGCGGAGAGGATCCGGATCGCTCCGCGGAGCAGGACGAGCAGGACCGGACCGCTGCCTGGTACGGATTCGGTGAACGCGCCGGTCCACCGCAGATCGGTGCCGCCGGCGGCGTTGGCGGTGAAGAACACCTCCGCGCGGTAGTCGTCGACCGGGGCCGGGCCGGCGAAGGTGTAGACGTGCCGCCGGCCCGGTTCGTACTCCACGGTCTTCTCCCGCAACAGGACCGGCCAGAGACCGACCTCGCGGATCGCGCCCACCCCGCCGCCGTCGCCGCGTTCGGCCCACCGGGACTGCGGGATCAGCGGCCGGGCCCAGGACGACCACAGCGAACCGTCGGTTTCGAGCCGGAACAGCGTGTCCGGTGGCGCGGTGCTGACGCGGTTGATCTCGAACGAGTACCTGCGGCCGGGCATCGATGTCCTCCTGAGAACGTTGTCGGCAGTCTGCTCATCAATCCAGCGGACTGCCGGTAGGTCAAGATAGGGGCGTGAGCCGCCCCGACTTCGCCGCGCCGCACTGGCTGGTGCAGCTGCTGCGTCCGAAACCGGTCCCCGTTCCGTGGAACATGGTCACCCGCGCGGCGATCTCGCTCGCCGTGCCGCTCGCGGTCGCCTACGGCTTCGGCGACATCGCAGTCGGCGCGTTGATGTCGACCGGGGCGCTGCCGGTCGTGCTGTCCGAAGCGGCTGGGACCTACCCGTACCGCGCACGCCGGCTGGGTGGTTCGACCGTGGCTGCCTGCGGGGGCTATCTGGTCGGTCTGCTCACCGGCGGCATGCCGGCGTGGTCGATTCCGGCGATCGTGGTCATCGCCGCGGTTTCCGCGCTGATCAGCGCGGCCGGGAGCAACGCTTCGGTGGCGGCGTTGCAGATGTTCGTGTTCTGCGTGCTCGGCACCGCACAGCACGCCACCGGCTTGCGGGTCGAAGTCCTGTTCGGCTACTTCTGCGTGGGTGCGGGATGGGCGCTGCTGGTCGCCCTTTCGACCTGGACGGTGCGTGCCACGAGCCAGGAACGCACCGCCGTCGCACAGGTCTACATCGAGCTCGCGGCCATGCTTTCGGCCACCGACGAACCGGCGTCGCGGGCCGCCCGGCACCAGCTGACCACCGCGATGAGCACCGCGTACGACCGGTTGCTCATCGCACGCTCGTGGTTGTCCGGCCGCGACGCCACCTACCGCCGGCTGCTCAACCGGCTCTCCGCCGCGACCCCGGCCGTCGAGGCGGGAGTGGCAATGGTGAACGCGGGCGGGCGCGCGCCGGACGAGGCGATCGACTACCTGACCCGGACCGCTGCCTCGGTGCTGGCCGCGCAGCCGCTGCCCGCTCCGCCCGAGCCGCCGGAAAAGGTCGTCGACCCGTTGCTCGGCGCGCTCTATGCCGGGCTGGCGCGGATCGAGAAGGGCGACGACCGGCAACGGCGTGCGCCGGTTTCGCCGCTGCGCCGCGTGCGCGAGTGGGCGAGTTCGCTCATCTCCGGTCCGCTGACCTGGCTGGCCGCGCTGCGGCTCACCGTGTGCGTCGCGGTGGCGGAGGTGGTGGCGTTGCTGGTGCCGTTCGAACGCTCCTACTGGATCACGCTGACCGTCGGCGTGGTGCTGAAACCGGACTTCGGCTCGGTGTTCGGCCGCGCGGTGCTGCGTGGGCTCGGCACGATCGCGGGTGTCGGCATCGGCGCTGTCGTACTCGCGGTCGGCGCGCACGGCTGGTTGCTGGTGGCGCTGATCGCGGTGTTCGCCGGTGGTGCTGCGGTGGGCAAGGTGCGCAATTACGGCATGCTCGGCACGTTCGTGACGCCGTTGATCATCCTGCAGATGGACCTGGCGCGGACGGGCAGCTGGCCGGAGGTGCTGGCGCGGCTGGTGGACACCGTGACCGGATGCCTGATCGTGCTGCTGGTCGGCTACCTGCTCTGGCCGGGTTCGCGCCGCCCGCAGGTCGGGGGACGGCTCGCGGACAGCTTCGACGCGGTCGCCTCCTATGTGCAGGCGGCCATGGTGCGGACCACGACGACCGAATCGCGGATGGCGCGCTCGCGGGCCCGGCGCTCGGCCTACCGGGCTCTCGCGGACCTGCGCACGGCGTTCCAGCAGGTCATCGTGGAACCCTCGCCGGCAGGACGGCAGGCGGTCGCGTGGTGGCCGGTGATCGCCGGACTCGAACACGTGACGGACGCGGTCACCGAGGTCGGCGTGACGATCGGACGCGGCACCCCCGCGCCGTCGCCCGCGGACATCGAACTCGTCACCGACGCGCTCGCGGAACTGGCCACCGCAATGCGCGAGCAGCGGGACCCGGAGTCCATGCCGATGCCGGACAACCCGCGCCTGTCCGGGGTGGTCGACCAGCTCGGCTCGACGTTCGACGCGGTACGCGGCCCGGACCTGGTCGAACAGTCGCCGCTGCGGCTGGTGCGCCGGTTCCTGCCGTATCACCGGCGCACCTGAGCCTGCGGCTTACTGCTGCGGGCCGTTGCCGGGCTGCGACTCGTCCGGCCGGCCGCCCTCGTCGGACCGGCCGCCCTCCTCGGACCGGCCGCCCTCCTCGGGATTGCCGCTCACCTTGCCGAGGAAGCCCTTTGCCTTGTCCACGCCGCCGTCGATCTGCGAGTCGTGGCCGGAAACCTTCGACTTCGCGAACTGTGCTGCCTTGTCCAGCCCCTGTTCGATCTTCTCGCTGTTGTCGCGCAGGGCGCCGGTCGCCTTGTCCTTGAGCTCATCGAAATTGATGCCCATTGCGTGCCTCCGCGTTCCGCCGATCGTGAGGCTCTCATCCTCACACAACCGGCGGCCTGGGCAAGTCCGGACAGCCAAGCGGGTCAGGAGACCTCGCCGAGTGCGACGCCCTCCTCGAACCCGGTGATCCGGCCGCCGCGTTCGCCCAGCGCGATGAGGCCTTCGCGGGCGTCCGGAGCGGCGAGGTCGATGCGGACGCCGGAGCGCAACGCATCGCGGTCCGCGGCGAGTGCCAGCGCGCCCTCGTGCCCGGAGTTGATCGTCACGGCCAGCCCACCGGTGGAGGCGAGCGAACCGCGCGCCGCGCCGAGGCGGCCGAGCGCGTCGTCGACGATCGGGAGCAACGCCTCGCGGTTGCCCTCGGTCATCGCCCGCACCAGTTCCGGTGCGGTGCCTGCGACCCGGGTGGCGTCGCGGAACGAGCCGGCGGCCAGTGCCATCGCCAGCGGCCCGCCCTGCGCGCCGACGGAGGCCAGCACCGCGGCGAACAGGTGCGGCAGATGAGAAATCCGCGCGATCGTCTCGTCGTGCGAATCCGCGGGCAGCGGCACCGCGAACGCACCGAGGTCCAGCACCAGCCGGGCCACCTCGGCCCAGGCCTGCAGATCGGTGTCCTCCTCGACGCCGACCACCCACGGGGCGTCGCGGAACAGCTCGGCGTTGCCCGCGAGCCAGCCGGACTCCGCGGTGCCCGCCATCGGATGCCCGCCGACATAACGCGTGTACGGCGCGCGCCGGCGCACTGCCTCGAGCATCGGGCCCTTCACGCTGACCACGTCGGTGAGCAGACAGTGCGACGCGTGCTGCGCGACCAGCCGCAACAGGTTCTCCACTGCGGGCAGCGGCACGGCCACGACCACGATCGCGTCCGCCTCGGCAGCCCGGTGCAGCGCGGCCTCGACGTCCGCGGTCACCTGGTAACCACTCCGGCTCGCCGCGTCCGCGTCCACTTCGGACGTGGTGGCACCCCACGCGGTCCTGCCGCTCGCCGCGGCGGCCCGCAGCACCGATCCGCCGATGAGCCCGAGCCCGATCACGCATACGTCTCGCACGCAGCCATCCTGCCAGTGCAGGCAAGCGGCTACAGCGTGGCGGCCAACCGGGTGCCCTGGTCGATCGCGCGTTTCGCGTCGAGTTCGCGGGCCTCGTCCGCGCCGCCGACGAGGTGCACCGGCACGTCGCCGAGGGCTTCGGCGAGGTCCCGCACCGGAATCTGGCCGGCACAGACCACGACCGTGTCGACGGCCAGCAGCCGCGGCCGCCCGGCCACGCTCACGTGCAGGCCTTCGTCGTCGATCCGTTCGTAGGTGACGCCGGTGATCCGCTCCACGCCCTTGGCCCGCAGGGCCGCCCGATGCACCCAGCCGGATGTCTTGCCGAGGCGCGCGCCGATCGGGCCCTTCGTGCGTTGCAGCAGGTAGACCTGCCGCGGCGACGGTTCCGGCCGGGCCTCGGTCACTCCGCCGTCGGCGAGCGCCGGATCCGTGACGCCCCATTCGGCCATCCAGGCGTCCCGGTCGAGTGCGGGCGAGCAAGGGTGGGTCAAGAACTCGCTCACGTCCACGCCGATGCCGCCCGCGCCGATCACCGCGACCCGTTCGCCGACCGGCTTCCCGTGCCGCACCACGTCCACGTAGGACAGCACCTTCGGATGGCCGATGCCCGGCAGCGCAGGCACCCGCGGAGTGACGCCGGTGGCCAGCACGACCTCGTCGAAGCCGGTCAGGTCGGCCGGCTCCGCCCGCCTGCCGAGGTGCACCTTGACGCCGGTGACCTCGAGCCTGCGGGTGAAGTACCGGATGGTCTCGGCGAACTCCTCCTTGCCCGGGATCCGGCGGGCGATGCCGAACTGGCCGCCGATCTCCCCGTCGGCCTCGAACAGCTCCACGCGGTGGCCGCGTTCGGCGAGCGCGGTCGCGGTGGCCAATCCGGCCGGACCGGCGCCGACCACCGCGACGTGCTTGGTCCGGCGGGCAGGCAGCAGGCGCAGGGTGGTTTCGTGCCCGGCCCGCGGGTTGACCATGCAGGACACCGGTTTCCGGCTGAACGCGTGGTCGAGGCAGGCCTGGTTGCAGGCGATACAGACGTTGATCTCGTCCTCGCGGCCGCTTTCCGCCTTGCGGATCCAGTCCGGGTCGGCGAGCAGCGGACGGGCCATCGACACCAGGTCCGCGGCACCGTCGGCGAGTGCTTGCTCGGCGACGTGCGGCAGGTTGATCCGGTTGGACGTGACCACCGGAATCGACACGTGCGGCCGGAGTTTCCCGGTGACCCAGGTGAACGCCGCCCGCGGCACCGAGGTGACGATGGTCGGCACGCGTGCCTCGTGCCAGCCGATGCCGGTGTTGATGATGGTGGCGCCGGCCGCTTCCACCTCGTGTGCCAGCGCCAGCACGTCGTCCCAGCTCTGCCCGCCCTCGACGAGGTCGAGCAAGGACAGCCGGTAGATCAGGATGCCGTCGGGGCCGAGCCGTTGCCTGGTGCGCCGCACGATCTCCACTGCGAACCGGCGGCGGTTCTCCGCCGAACCACCCCACGCGTCGGTGCGCCGGTTGGTGCGTTCGGCGAGGAACTGGTTGATCAGATAGCCCTCGGAGCCCATGATCTCCACGCCGTCGTAGCCGGCGTCGCGGGCCAGTGCGGCGCAGTCGGCGAACGCGCGGATGGTGCGCTGCACGCCGTGGCCGGTCAGCGCACGCGGGCGGAACGGGTTGATCGGCGCTTTGCGGCTGGACGCGGACACGCTCAGCGGATGGTAGGCGTAGCGGCCGGCGTGCAGGATCTGCAGCGCGATCTTGCCGCCTTCGGCGTGCACCGCGTCGGTGAGCCGCCGATGCTGTTTCGCCTCGGCGGGTGTGGTGAGCTTCGAGGCCAACGGCAGCAGCCAACCGGTGCGATCGGGCGCGAATCCGCCGGTGACGATCAGCCCGACGCCACCGCGAGCGCGTTCCGCGTAGTACTCGGCGAGCTGCGGGAAGTGCGCCGCCCGATCTTCCAGGCCGGTGTGCATCGAGCCCATCACGACGCGGTTGCGCAACGTGGTGAAGCCGAGGTCGAGTGGGGACAGCAGGTTCGGGTACGGCGTCATCGGTCGTCCTCCTCGTCGGCGTGCAGCGCGGTCCGGATTTCTTCGAGCCACTCCACCTGCCCCTCCTCCACGCGGATGCCGCCGCGCAGCACGAGGTATTGGTGCAGCGAACGGCCGCGGAGTGCGTGCGGGGAAGGGAAGTCCCGCTTCTCGATCTGGCGGTAGAGCTCCAGCTGCGTGGCGTGTGCGTCGCGGTGCCGGGTGATCTCCGCGGCGACCGCACCGGCGTCCCCGAACGACGCGCCCCGCAGCTTCACGGCCAGCTCCTGCGGTCCGGCGGACGGCGACGGTTCGGCCAGCCAGCGCCGCAGCTCGTCCCGCCCCGGCTCGCCCACCGTGTACACCTTCTTGTCCGGCCGCCCGTCCTGCGCGACGACGTCGGCGGCCACCCAGCCGTCCTGCACCATCCGCTTCAGCACGCGGTAGATCTGCTGGTGGGTGGCGCTCCAGAACAGCCCGATGGACTTCTCGAACCGGCGCGCGAGCTCGTAGCCCGATCCGGACCGTTCGGACAGCGAGACGAGGATCGCGTGCTCCAGTGCCATATGCGGCAGTGTCATATGCAACTGGGTGCAGTGCAACGAGGTGCAACCAAAGTCACCCGGCGGGGTGGGCAAAACGGGTCGACGAATCGCACGAAACGACCAGGATGGAGCCGTGCACCCGGTTCTGGAACTGATCAACGATCGGATGGCGGCGGGCAGCGTACCGGGGCGGCGGACCGACGAGCGGCGGCTCGCGCTCGCCGTCGAAGGGGGCAGCAGCCGGGGTACCTACTCGAGCGGGATGGTGCTCGCGCTCGACGAGCTGGGCGCCACGCCCGCGTTCGACGCCGTCTACGGGTCCTCGGCGGGATCCCTGAATGCGGCCTGGTTGCTGAGCGGACGTTCGCAGACCGGGGTGCGCACCTGGTGGAATCCGGTGGTGATGCGGCGGATCATCAATCCGCTGCACACCTTGCGCGGCCGTGCGGTGATCGATCTGGAGTACCTCGTGCACCAGGTGTACTCGGTGCTCGAGCCGATGGATTTCCCTGCGGTACTGGCCAATCCGGTCGGCTTCCACCCGCTGGCCACCGACGCGGACACCGGCGAGTCAACCGATCTGCACCCGTTCATCACCGATGTCGACGGGATCAAGACCGCACTCGCCGCGTCGTCGTGCATGCCGGTGCTCGCCGGGCCGCCGATCGCGATGGGCGGGCGGCGGTTCGTGGACGCCGGGATCGCCGAACCGCTGCCGTTCCGCACCGCGCTCGCACAGGGCGCGACAGATGTACTCGTGCTGCGCACCCGGCGAGCGGACGAGCTGCCGCTGCCGACGCCGCGGGTGCAGGACGTGGTGGTGCCGCGGTTCCTGCGCCGGCACGCGCCGGGCACCATCGACGCCTGGCGGGAGCAGTACCGGCGTGACCTCGAGGACGAACGTTTGCTGCGGGAGGACCCGCGGCTGAGCAGCATCCGCCCGCCGGCAGGTGCGCCGGACGTCGCAGTGCTGGAGCGTGATCCGGCCGTACTGCGCCGAGCGGTGGAACTCGGCCGGGACGCGACCTACGAAGCCTTGGAACTGCTGCGGAAGGCTTCGTAAGCGGCACCGCGGTGGTAGGTCGCGATCGACTTCGGCCGCGCGGGGCGGGGAAGGCCGGAACCGGTCAGCGAGCCGGTTTGCGGGCGATGCCGCCGATCACGCGGGATTCCGACGGGGCGTTCGCGAACACCGTGTTGTCGTCCGGGTGGAACGCCGGTGCGTACACCAGTCCCGGTTCGAGCATCGGCCAGCCGCCGAAGAACCGTTCGAACTCCGGCATCGTGCGCAGTACCGCCGGGTTGGTGGTCGACTTGTAGTACTGGACGAGGTCGGCCAGCGCCTGGCGTTCCTCTTCGTCCGCCGGGTTTTCGTTGGTCATCTGCGACAGCACGAGCAGCGAGCCCGGCGCGAGCCGGTCGCGGTAGGCGGCCAGCATGGCATCGGCCCCCTCGTCGTCCTGGATGAAATGCAGCACCGCGTTGAGGATCAGCGCGATCGGCTGCCGGACGTCGATCACGTCGGAGTCGGTCACCCGGTCCCACAGTTCGTCCGGCGCCAGCATGTCCGCGGCGAGCGCCTGGTGCCGCTCCGGATCCGCGGTGTCGGCGAGCAGGATCTCCGAATGCGCGAGAGCCACCGGCTCGTTGTCGAGGTAGAGCACGTGCACGTCGCGCTCCGGACGTTCCTCGTCGGCGATTTCGTGCACGTTGCCCGCGGTGGGCAGGCCCGAACCGAGGTCGACGAACTGGCGGATGCCCGCGCGCACACACTGGCGGGCCGCGCGGCCGAGGAACTGGCGGCTGGTGCGGCAGTAGTCGCCGATCAGCGGGAGCCGGTCGCGGACCTTCTCGGCGAAGATGCGGTCCACCGCGTAATGCGTGTTCCCGCCGATGAAGTAGTCATAGACCCGCGCGGCCGAGGGCTGGTCGAGGCTCCCCTCGATCGCTCGCAGGGCTTCGTCTCGTGTGTTCATCGCCGTACTCCCCTCCGGGGCACATGCTAACCAGGGTGCTCCACGGCGGGGTCAGGCCGGGGGGAAGGACTCCCGATAGGTGTTCACCGACGCCGCCAACCGGTCCATCGTGGTTCGCAATCCGGTCAGCACCGCCGGGTCGAGGCCCATTGCGGCACCGATGTGCGGCGGGATCTCCTCCGCCTTCGCACGCAGTGCGGCACCGTCGTCGGTGAGCCGGATCCGGACCGAACGCTCGTCCTCGGCCTGGCGTTCGCGGGTCACCAGCCCGGACTTCTCCAGTCGCTTCAGCAGCGGCGAGAGCGTGCCGGAGTCGAGGTTCAGCGCGGCGCCGAGTTCCTTGACCTGCTGCGCGTCGTGTTCCCACAGCACCAGCATCACGAGGTACTGCGGATAGGTCAGGTCGAGCGGTTCGAGCAGCGTGCGGTAGAGCGAAGTGATCGCGCGCGACGCCGAATAGAGCCCGAAGCAGAGCTGGTCGTCGAGCAGCAGTGAACCGGTCTCACCTGGGTCCTGACTGGTCATGCACTCCTCCTCGCGGTCCGACCGGTAACACTCCATCATCCCGGAACCTGCCCGGTGAAGCAACTTAAGTGCTCCATATCTCATTGTGCACAACTTAGTTGTGCCCAACTGAATTTGGCGCTAACTTGGCAGCACACCACTTCCCGAGGAGGCAGCAATGACCGCCAATCCGCAGCACCTGATCCTCGAACCCGCCGCGCAGGCGTTCGCCGAAGCCACCGACCAGCCGCCGTACCTGTTCCAGCTCCCGCCTGCCGAGGGCCGCAAGGCGGTCGACGGCGTGCAGGACGGCGACGTGGACCTGGCGCCTGCCGACATCGAGGTGCTGACTGTCCCAGGTGGACCGAACGGGCCGGTCGAAGTCCGGATCGTCCGGCCGCAGGGAGTTTCCGGCGCGCTGCCGGTGCTCGTCTACCTGCACGGAGCCGGCTGGGTCTTCGGCAACTTCCACACCCACCAGCGGCTGGTCCGCGAACTCGCCGCCGGCATCGGCGCGGCGGTGGTCTTCCCCGAATACAGCCGTTCGCCCGAGGCGCAGTACCCGGTCGCCATCGAGGAGAACTACGCGGTGGCCAAGTGGGTTGCCCAGCACGGTGCGGAAAAGGGCCTCGACCCGACGCGCATCGCGATCGCCGGCGACTCGGTCGGCGGCAACCTGACCGCGGCGCTGACGTTGTTGGCCAAGCGGCGCGGGGACGTGGAGTTCCGGCAGCAGGTGCTCTTCTACCCGGTCACCGACGCCAGCTTCGACACCGAGTCGTACGAGAAGTTCGCCGAGGGCTATTTCCTCGCCCGTGAGGGCATGAAGTGGTTCTGGGACCAGTACACGACCGACGAGGCCCAGCGAGCCGAGAGCACCGCGTCACCGCTGCGCGCGTCGCTCGACGAGCTCTCCGGACTGCCTCCTGCGCTGGTGATCACCGGGGAGGCGGACGTGCTTCGCGACGAAGGTGAGGCGTACGCGGCGAAGCTGCGCCAGGCTGGTGTACCGGTGACGGCCGTGCGCTACCAGGGCGTCATCCACGATTTCGTGATGGTCAATTCGCTGCGTGAGACGCACGCTGCGGAAGCCGCGATCACGCAGGCGATCACCGTGTTGCGCCGTGCGTTGGGGAAGTGACCCTGGACGAGGGCACCCACACCCGGACGGGTGCCGGTCGAACTGCGGCGTTTCGGGCCAGTTCCGGCGGGTAATCGTGCGGTGGACAGCGCTGTCACCTCCGCACGGAAGGGACTGAAGTCATGACTCGTGCGAATGGGGCTCGGGCACGGGTGGAGGGTCTGCAGCCAACGCAGGTCCTGACCGCCATCCTCGGACTCCTCTTCCTCGCCTACGGCATCATCGGGTTCGTCAAGTCCGGGTTCGGCGATTTCACCGGCCACCACGACGTGTTGTGGGGGTTCTCCGCCAATCCGATGAACAACCTGGTGCACGTGGTGACCGGTGTGATCGGCCTGCTGCTGGCGTTCGGCTCCGGCCGCGCGAGGACGTTCGGCTGGGTGCTGCTCATCGGCTACGGCGTGTTGTTCGTCTGGGGCCTGATGCTCACCGGCACCATCAGCACGAACCCGGTCTCCGGCCTCGGCAACCCGCTGGACCTCGCGGACAACGACACCTGGCTGCACCTCGGCATTGCCGTACTCGGCCTGCTGATCGCGGTGTTGCCTGCCCGCAGGCGGATCCGGATGCCGAAGGAGGAAGGAGAGGAGCCGGCCGCGGCTCGTCCGGCAACGCAGGATCCGCACGGCGGGCACGGGCTGGCGCACTGATCGGTCGCGTCACCTACTGCGGGGCACGGAACACGTACGAGCCCGCAGGCAGGTAGTAGCTGCCCGGCGCCGACTGCACCGCTTCGGGCGGTGCGGTGATCTCGTCCGGCCGGCTGGTCGGGACCTGCACCGTGGCCGAGGTCCCGGCCGGCACGCTCACCCGCAGCGTGAGCTCGCCGCCGGCGATCGACCAGTCGCTGGCCGAAGCGCCGTACGGGGTTTCGTACGTCGACTTCGCCGACGTGAGGCCGCCGCCGGGCTTCGGCGCCACCAGCTGCTCCGAGTAACCAGGAGCCGCCGGCGAAAGCCCGCCCACCTGGCGGTACAGGAAGTCGCCGACCGAGCCGAGACCGTAGTGGTTGAACGAGTTCATCGCCGGGTCGTTGAACGAACCGTCGGTCTTGATCCCGTCCCAGCGTTCCCAGATCGTGGTCGCGCCGTTGCCGAGCTGGTAGCCCCAGCCGGGGAAGTCCGGCTGCTTCAGCACCTGGTAGGCGACGCCGGCGTGGCCGTGGTCGGCCAGCACCGGCAGCAGGTTCTCCACCCCGAGGAACCCGACGCTGAGGTGCCCGCCGTCGGCAGCGACCTTGTCCGCCAGCCGGTCCGCTGCGGCCTGCGCCCGGTCCGCCGGCAGCAGACCGAACGCGAGTGCCAGCACGTAGCCGGTCTGGCTGTTCGAGCCGATGGTGCCGTCCTCGGCGACGAACTTGCCGGTGAACGCGGCACCGATCCGGTCGGCCAAGGTGCCGTACTCGTCGGCTTCCGCGGAGTGGCCGGTTGCCGCCGCCATCCGCGAGACGAGCCGCGCCGACCAGCCGAAGAACGCGGTGGAGATCAGGTCCTGGCCGGTGTTGTCGTTGACGTTGAGCCAGTCGCCGTGGGTCCACTGGTCGCGGATCAGGTCGCTGCCGGAGGTGCTGCGCAGGTACTCGACCCACTTCACCATCGCGTCGAAGTGCCGGTCGATCACACTGGTGTCGCCGTAGCGCTGCCACATCGTGTAAGGCACGAGCACGCCCGCGTCACCCCAGCCTGCCCGGCCGGAGGTGCCGAGCACGTCCGGTGCCACGTCGCTGAACGAGCCGTCGTCGTGCTGGGCGTCGACCAGATCGTCGGTGAACTTGCCGAGCAGGTTGCGCACGTCGAGGTTGAACGTCGAGGTACCGGCGAAGATCCCGATGTCCCCGGTCCAGCCGAGCCGCTCGTCCCGCTGCGGGCAGTCCGACGGGATGGACAGCATGTTGGATCGCTCGCCCCAGACGATGTTGTGCTGCAACTGGTTCACCATCCGGTCGGAGGTGGTGAACGTGCCGGGCTGCTTGCCGTCGGTCCACATCGCCCTGCCGGTCACGGTGTCCGCGGTCGGTGGCGAGGCCAGGCCGGTCAGCTCCACGTACCGGTAGCCGTGCACGGTGAACCTCGGCTCGTAGACCTCCGGCTTTCCGGTGCCCGCCAAGGTGAAGTGGTCGCTCGCCTGCGCGGCGCGCAGGTTGTCGGTGTAGACCGTGCCGTCCGGGTTGAGCACCTCGGCGTGCCGCATGGTCACCGTCGTGCCTGCCGGGCCGGTCACCGAGAGCCGGTTCCTGCCTGCGAAGTTCTGGCCGAGGTCCAGCACCCACACGCCCGGTTCGGGCTGGGTGATCTGCACCGGGTGGAACTCCTGCTGCACGGTCACGCCGTTGTCCACCTGCGGCACCAGGTTCGGCTTCGGATCGGTCCGCACGACGGCGGTGGGCCAGGCGTGGTCGTCGAATCCGGGACTGTCCCAGCCCGCGACCGCCTGCCTGGCGTCGTAGGTCTCGCCCTGGTACAGGTCGTCGGCGCGGATCGGCCCGTCGATCGTCTTCCACGAGCCGTCGGTGGCCACCACCGAGCTGCTGCCGTCGGCGTAGCTCAGCTGCAGTTGCGCCGAGTACCAGGGCCGAGTGCCGTAGTGCTGCGCACCGGCGATACCGAGGCTGCCGGAGTACCAGCCGTTGCCGAGCATCGCGCCGATCGCGTTTTCGCCTTGGCGGATCTGGTCGGTGACGTCGAATTCCTTGTACTGCAAGCGTTTTGCGTAGTCGGTCCAGCCGGGTGCGAGCAGGTCCGAGCCGACCCGCCGACCATTGAGCCGGGTCTCCTGCAACCCCAGCGCGGTGGTCAGCAGACGTGCGCTCCGCACCTGCTTGGCGACGGTGAAACCCTTGCGCAGCAAAGGAGACGGCGAACTGATCGAGACCTCCGATGCCCACGGCCCGCTGCCGTACCCGGCCACCGGCTGCGCCGCGGTCCACGCGCGGTCGTCGAAACCGGGTTGCTCCCAGCCATCCGGACCGTCCTGGTTCGCTTTCCACCCGCCGTCGGTGACCACCGTCGGTCCATCCGGGACGGTCAGCTTGGCGAGCACGCCCGCCGGGCTCTGCGTCGTGTTCTCGCCGCGTACCGCGATCGTGTTGGTTCCGGCGGTGAGCTTGCCGCCGAGGTCCAGCACACTCGCGTGCCGCCACGAGTCGGTCGAGGGAGGTGCCGAGCTCACCTGGGTTCCGTTGACCCACACCGTGACACGGTCATCGCCGGTCACCACCAGCGTCGCCCTTTCCGGTGCGGTGCTCAGGTCGAAGGAGCGCCGGAAGAACCGGGTCGACGGTGGCACGCCGGCGCCCGGATCCCCTTCGGGGAACCAGATCCAGTTCGCCCCGGCGAGATCCGGGCCGGCGCCGGGCCTGCCGATGAACGCGCCCTGCCATTCCTCGGCCGGCTTGCGCAGCGCGGTTTCGAACCGCTGCGTCGCACTCCAGTTCCCGGCGCGGCCCTGCTCGTCCCAGACCCGCACGCGCCAGCTGTATCCGGTCATCGATGCCAGCGCGGGTCCGTGGTAGGCGATATCCGTCTGCTGGGCCGAGACGACCTTGCCGCTGTCCCAGATGTCCTTGCCATTGCCGGAAACCACGACCTGGTACGCGGACTGGCGGTGCGGGGCCGCTGTCGCCGCCAGTTGCCAGCCGAAGCGGGGTGGCGCCGCCGGGTCGATGCCGAGCGGAGCCGTGTTCCCGTCGACGCTCGGGGACGCGACGTTCAGCGGGGAGACAGCGGTTGCATCGGGCGTCGCTATGGAGTCTTTCCACGGTGCGGTGCGGTAGCTGCCGAGGTCCCTGGCCTTCGGCCAGCCGCGGTCGGCGAAACCGGGCTTCTCCCAGCCCTGCGGCACGGCCTGCGCGGTCTTCCAGCCGGCGTCGGTGACCAGGTCGGTGGTCCCGCCCGCGGTGCTCACGTGCAGGTGGCCGAGCAGCCCCGCGGCCCCGCCGGTGTTGCGCGCGGCGACCGCGATCGTGTTCGTGCCCTCCTGCAACGCCGGCTGCAGGTCCACGGACATCGCGGTGCGCCACCCGCCCTTGCCGCGGTCGGCGGAGGCCAGCGGCTTGCCGTTGAGCCAGACGTCGACCAGGTCGTCGCCGGTCACCAGGAACCGGGCATCGTCGACGGCTCCGGCGGCGACGGCGAACGTCGTGCGGAAGTACCGTTGCGCGGCCGGGGCGGAGACGCGCGGATCGCCCTCCGGGTACCAGACCCAGTGCGCGGCGGACAGATCGAGCGGCGCCGCGGCCGTGCCCGGCCCGGACCGGGATGTCGCGCCCGACGGCAGCGCAGCGATGCCGGCCAACAGAAGAACCGCACCGAGCGCGGTCGCGGTCGGTCGCCAGAGGTGCGAGGGCATAGCGGCTCCCTGCGAGGCCAGGCCGGAATTTAAACGTTTTAACCGGCGAGCTGTGACGGTAGCCCGGCCGGATGTCCGGGCGCAATCCGCCGGAAGTCGTAAGGCGGCCGGTGCTCGCGAGTGAGCGGAAGTGGCTGGTGGCCGGTGGTTGCGAGTGAGTGGAAGTGGCTGGTGGCCGGTGGTTGCGAGTGAGTGGAAGTGGCCGGTGGCCGGTGGTTGCGAGTGAGTGGAAGTGGCCGGTGGCCGGTGGTTGCGAGTGAGTGGAAGTCGCCGGTGGCCGGTGGTCCATGGTCGTCGGCGGGGTTGGCGGTGACCGGAAGTTGCGGATGGCTGGTGGTCCGGGTGGGGTGCGCGGGGCCGGGGAGCTGTCGGCCTTGCCGTAGAAGCTTTTGGTAGTGGTAACCGCGGGCGTAGCCGGTTCTTGTGGAGGTCGCCCACCTGCTGGAGCGGTTCGTCGAGCGTGTTGTCCTCGACGTCGGTGCCGGATGTGATCGGAGTTGGCGACGGTCACCGACGTCCGTCTGACTTGGCGCGATGGGTGGTGGGTGACGCCGCGCGGAACGTGGTGACGGCAAACTGTACGACGATCAACGCCAGCCGTGCCGCGAACCCGCTGATGTGAAACGTTCAAACGAGGCCGACTTGGGAATTGTCGCCGGTCCGGGTGGTCGGTTCCGTCCGGGTTGTTGCGTTAGGCGTGTCGTGCGGGGTGACTGGGTGGGAAGCGCACGTGGGCCGGGTGGGTCACTCCAGGGCGCGGTCGACCAGGCGGGCGGCGGCGCCGGTGTAGCCGGCCGGGGTCAGGAGATCGGTCAGCTCGTCCGGGGTGAGCACGGCGGTGACCTCGTCGGTCGTGGTGAGGATTTCGGTGAGGGAGCGGTCTTCTTCGGTTGCCCGGCGGGACGCGGTGGCCAGGATTTCCTCCGCACGTGCTTTGCCGAGCAGTGGGGCCAGCCTGACGGAAAGACGTTCGGAGACGATCAGGCCGTGCGTGTGGCCGGTGTTTTCCCGCATCTGTTCGGCGTGCACCTGCAGGCCGCCGGTCAGTTCGGTGGCGGTGTGCGCGGCACCGCCGGTGAGGCGGAGGCATTCGCGGAGCAGGTGCCATTCGGCCTGCCACACCCCGGCCGAACGTTCGTCCTCGGCAAGGCCGGACTGCGTGACACCGGCGGCGAGCACCGGGACCTGCAACGCAGCGGAGCGGATGAGCGCGGACAGTACGGGGTTTCGCTTGTGCGGCATGGCGGACGAGCCGCCTCCCGCGGCCTCACTCAGCTCACCGATTTCGGTGCGGGTGAGGACCAGGACGTCGACGGCGATCTTGCCGAGCGCCGTGGCCGTCTGTGCGAGCGCGCCGGCGAGTTCGGCGATCGGTGAGCGGTCGGCGTGCCACGGCAGGATCGGCGTGGCCAGGCCGGTTTCCGCAGCGAAGGCGGCGACGAGCCGCTCCGCGTAGTCCTCGGAGCCGTCGCCGTACTCGACGTACGCGGCGAGCGTGCCTGCTGCGCCACCCATCGACACGGGCAGTCGCAGCGAACGCAGTTGCCGTGCGGCCGCGAGCACTCCCTGCCGCCAGCCGACCGCCTTCAGCCCGAACGTGGTGGGCACGGCGTGCGCGGTGAGAGTGCGGCCGGGCATCACGGTGTCCCGGTGCGTGCGGGCCAGCTCGGCCAACGACTGTGCTGCGCGATCGAGGTCGACGACGAGCAGCTCGATCGTGTTCCGCGCGATCAGCATCAGCGCAGTGTCCACAATGTCCTGGCTGGTCGAGCCGCGGTGCACCTGATCGGCGTCTTCGGGCACTGCCGCGGACAGCTCACGCACCAACCCGACGACGGGGTTCGCGGTGGCCCTCGAGCCGCGCGCCAGCTGGACGACGTCCAGCCCGCCTGCGGCCAATCGCCGGGCGGCCGTGGTGATCCGTTCCGCGGACGCAGCGGGCACCGAGCCCAGCCGGGCCTGCGCTCGCGCGAGCGCCGCCTCGGTCTCCAGCATCGCCGCGGCGAACGCGGTGTCGCCGGTCGCCTGTTCGGCCGGCGTGCCTGCCCGCACCGGCGACAGCAACCCGGAATCAGGATCGACGCTCATGTCCTCAGCATCGCACGCGCTCAGCTGCCCACCCGAACCGTCGGTGGGCGCGTCGCATCCGGCACCCACCGGTTCCGGTGGCCGCCGCTGCGGACCGGCGTGCTCGAACGTGCGCTAGGCCACCCGGCGGGGCGCGGCTAGCGCCTTCGGCCGAGCCTGTCCATGCGGAATTCAGGTGAATCACTGGTTCCGCGGGCACACTCAGACACGGTTTCCGGGTGCTTCCGTCGCTCCGGCGGGGGTATCGTCGGAGTAATCTTCGGATTAATCTATTCCACGGCTCGGGGCGGGCTGTCCGCCAGCCGGCGCACCGTCGGCTGGGCCAAACGTACTAATGAACGGTGAATACCTGCGCCATGGTCGAAGCGAGTGTGTCGATGGCTGATTTGTCGATGTACACCCATACCAGCGGACAACTCGACCGGCTTTGCCGCGCGGTGGGTTTTGATCCCGCGGAACGTCGGCACCTGGACCTGCTTCGCGGATTGCTCGGGACGGCGGGGGAGGCCAGTGTTTTCGAACCGCCGAGGGTTGCCTCAAATGTGGCGGACGACACTTCTCCGATCGAATTTTCGGTGGCTTTCGATGCGGACGGTGAATGTGTGGTACGCCTTCTCGGTGAGGCGGTCGGCGATCCGGGGCCACGGGACTTTCTCGACCGGGTGGCTGCCGAATACGGCCTGGTCACCGACCGGCTCGACGCGGTGGCCGACCTCTTCCTCCCGCACGAGGAGCGCCGTGGCCCGTTCACGCTGTGGTACTCGCTGATCTTCCGGCCCGGTGCCGCGCCGCGGCTCAAGGTCTACCTCAACCCGCAGATCAGCGGCTCGACCAT
This sequence comes from Amycolatopsis ultiminotia, assembly GCF_039536925.1. Classification (NCBI taxonomy): domain Bacteria; kingdom Bacillati; phylum Actinomycetota; class Actinomycetes; order Pseudonocardiales; family Pseudonocardiaceae; genus Amycolatopsis; species Amycolatopsis ultiminotia. Next base: position 45,422 of record NZ_BAAAZN010000031.1, read on the forward strand.
GGCGGATTCCCTGGTCAGCGAAGGGTTGCGGCGACTGAACATCGCCGAGGCCTTCGATCCGGTGATCGAGTACGCGCTGCGCCGCGGCGATCTGGACAACTTCGCCTTCTTCGCGCTCGACCTCGACGACAGTCCACTGTCGAGGGTCAAGGTGTACGTCTCGCACGAGGCGGCGGAGTCCGAGGACGCCGAACGTGCGGCCGAATTGGTGCCCGGCACCGATCCGGCACTGATCCGTGAATTCCTCGCTCTGCTCGGCGGGCGCAAGGGTCCGTTCGACGGACGGCCGCTGGTCTCCAGTTATTCTTTTGTGGAAGGCTCCGGGCATCGGCCCGCCAACTACAGCCTCTACCTGCCCATTCGCAGTTATGTGCCGGACGATGAGGTGGCCAGGGCTCGGGTACAGGCCATTCTGGCACAATTCAATTTCGATGGAACCACATTGGACAAGGCCATTGCCGCGGTTTCCGATCGGTCATTGCGGGACGGGGTCGGGCTGATCGCGCACGTTTCCCTGCGGATGGGCGAATTCGGCTCGGGAATCACCGTTTACCTGTCCTCGGAGGCGTATCAGGTACTGCCCCCGCGGAAACGACCGGCGCTCAGCGCGCTACCCGCCTTGCGGTAGTTTCCGGCGGTCACCCCGAAGTGGAGGAAAAACGCATGCGGACCTTCCCCCCGTACCGCGCTCAAGTCGTGGCGGAAATCCCGATCACCACCCGTGCGGAGCGGGAGCAGGCGCTCGCCGCGGCCGGGTACAACGCCTTCAACCTGCCCGCGAACCAGGTCACCATCGATCTGCTCACCGACTCGGGTACCGGTGCCGTCTCCACCCGCCAGGAGGCCGCCGCCGCAGCGGCGGACCGGTCCTACGCCGGATCGGACTCGTTCTTCCGCTTCCGCGACACACTCGCCGAACTCACGCACTACCCGCACATCCTGCCGGTGCACCAGGGCCGCGCGGCCGAACGCGTGCTGTTCTCCAGTGTGCTGGCGCCGGGCAGGATCTCGGTCAGCAACACGCATTTCGACACCACCCGGGCGAATGTCGAACTGCTCGGCGCCGAGGCCAGGGACCTGCCGTGTGCCGAGTTCACCGACCTCGACAGCGCGGAACCGTTCAAGGGCAACATCAACCTGGCCGAACTCGAGGCACTGCTGAGCGGTCCGGAGTCCGATCGGGTCGGCATGGTGCTGATCACCATCACGAACAACGGCGGCGGCGGTCAGCCGGTTTCCATGGCCAACCTCGCCGCGGCCGCGAAACTCGCACGGGCGCACGGCGTGCCGGTGTTCCTCGACGCCGCCCGGTTCGCGGAGAACGCGTGGCTGGTGGTACAGCGCGAGCAAGGCTACGGCGGCAAGACCCCGCGTGAAGTCGCGCAAGAGGCGTTCCAGCTGGTCGACGGCTGTGTGGCGAGCCTGAAGAAGGACGGTATCTCGCCGATGGGCGCGTTCATCGGACTGAACGATCCGGTGCTCGCGCAGGCTTGCGAAGGGAATCTCATCGCCACCGAGGGGTTCCGCACCTACGGCGGGCTCGGCGCGCACGACCTCGACCGCGTCGCCAAGGGCTTGCAGGAGGTGCTGGACCCGAACTACCTTGCCGCGCGGGCGGGCGAAGCCGCGCGGTTGGCGCAGCTGGCGAACGAGGCCGGGGTGGACATCGTGCAGCCTGCCGGAATCCACGCGCTCTACCTCAACGCCGGACGGCTGCTGCCACACCTGCCGGCCTCCAGGTTCCCCGGCCACTCGCTGGCCTGTTCGCTGTATCTGGAGGGCGGAATCCGTTGTGTGGAGCTGGGTTCGCTCTACCTCGGCACGCTCGACGACAACCACGAGCTGGTCACCCCCGCGCCGTTCGAACTGGTGCGGGTGGCGCTGCCGCGGCGGGTCTACAGCCAGGGCCACTACGACTACGTGGCCGAAGTCCTCGCGGACATCGCGAAGAATCCGGAACGCGTGCCCGGCTACCGGATCGTGGACGCGCCGAAGCTCCTGCGGCACTTCAACCTGCGAATGGCGCCGGTCGGCTGAGCCTCGCCGGTGCGCCCGGCCGCCACCGGCGCACCGGCGGGACTCACGCGGGTTGCGGGACCACCGTCATCGCGTGCTTCACCAGCCGGATCAACGCGATCTTGCTGGAGTCGCGCTTACGGGCGTCGCACATCACGATCGGCACCCGGTCCGGCACCACGAGTGCCTCGCGGATCTCGTCGGAGGTGTAGCGCGGGGCGTGGTCGAAGCAGTTGACCGCGACGATGAACGGGATCTTGCGTCGTTCGAAGAAGTCGACCGCGGCGAAGCTGGTCTCGAGCCGGCGCGGGTCGACCAGCACGATGGTGCCGATCGCGCCGCGGGCCAGGTCGTCCCACATGAACCAGAAGCGCTCCTGGCCGGGAGTGCCGAACAGGTACAGCACGTGCCGCGGGGAAATGGTGATCCGGCCGAAGTCGAGTGCGACCGTGGTGGTCTTCTTCTGCTCCACTCCGGACAGGTCGTCGATCCGGGTGCTCGCCTCGGTCAGCACCTCCTCGGTGGACAGCGGCGGAATCTCGCTGGCCGAGCTGACCATGGTGGTTTTGCCCGCGCCGAAGCCGCCGGCGATGATGATCTTGACCGGGGTCGGGACCGCGTCGATCCCGGTGTGCTCAGAGCTTGATGAGGCCATCGAGAACCGCCTGGAGAGTGTGGTGGTCCGGCGCCTGCGCCGGCTGCTGGGACGGGGCGCGGGTGATCACGAGCCCGCGATCGATCAGGTCGCCGCAGAGCACCCGGACGACGCCGAGCGGCAGCTTCACGTAAGCGGCGATCTCGGCGACCGACAGCGGGCGCCGGCACAGCTCGATGATTTCCTGGTGCTCCGGGCCGAGCCCGCGGGGGTCGGAGTCCGCCTGCAGGGTCATCACCTGGGTGGACAGGTCGAGCCTGCTGTGGTCGGACGGGGTCCGGCCGCTGGTGATCGTATAGGGCCGGACCAACGGCCCGGCTGCCTCGTCGTACCAGTTGTCGTCGCTCACGTGGCCTCCCGTAGCAGGTTCGCGGCTTCGCGCGGTGCCGACGCGAGGTAGTCGCCGACGCGTTTGACCAGCCGGTTCATCTCGTACGCGATCATCTCGACGTCCACATCGGCACCGGCGAGTACGGCGAGGCAAGCACCCTGGCCCGCAGCCGACACGAACAGGTACCCGCGCTCCATCTCGATCATGTTCTGCAGTACGGGCCCCCGGTTGAACTGCCTGCTCACCCCTTTGGCGAGGCTCTGCAGGCTCGACGCGATGGCGGACAGCTGGTCGGAGTCATCCTTGCTCATGCCGGCGGATTTGCCGAGCAACAGCCCGTCGGCGGAGAGCACGATGGCGTTCTGCGCGCCGACGACGCGGTTGACAACGTCGTCGAGGAGCCAGTTGAGATCGGGTTTGGCGGTCCGGTACTCGTTCATGCGGACAGACCCTGACTTTCGGTGGGTGGGGTGTTCGGTGTGCAGTATCGCCGGTGCGGGGCGCGGTCACTGTTCATGCGCGCCACCCCGGGCACGACGGGTGCCCTTGTGGAACGCAGTCAGCGTGCGAACGGTGGTCTCGCCGGTAGCGGTGACGTCCGCGTCGTCGGTGCTGGGCTCGTCCTGGAGCTGGGCCACGAGGTTCTGCTGCGGTTGACGGCGGGGCAGCTGGGGGCGCTGGTCGCCCTGCAGCCGGCTGAGGTCCTCAGCAGGCGGCACCGGCTCGACCGGCGGAGTCACTTCGGCGGACGGTGCCTGCGCAAAGGACGGTGCCTGCGCAAGAGGCGGCGCCGCCTCGGCGGGTTTCGGCGCCGCGGGCGGCAGCGGGTGCGCGGGGTAGGGCCGGGGTTTGCTCTCCTGGCCCTGGCGCACGGGCAACGAACCTGCGGTTTCCGCCTGGCGCACCGGCAGCGAGCCGGCGGTTTCCGCCTGGCGCACGGGTTCCACCGCATGCCCCGCTTCCTCCGCTGTCTGCCTGCCGCCGACCTGCGCGAGCACCGGGACCTCGGGCTCGTCGGCCGGTGTCTCTTCGGCGAGGTGCTGGGTCGGGATCAGCACGGTGGCGCGGGTGCCGCCGTAGCGTGACGGGTCGAAGGTGACCCGGATGCCCAGCCGCGAGGCCAGCCGGGCGACCACGAACAGGCCGAGGCTCGAGTCCGCGCGCAGTGCCATCGCGTCGAATTCGGGGGCGTCGGCCATCATCGCGTTGGCCCAGTCCCGCACTCCCTCCTTCATGCCGAGGCCCTGGTCGGACACGTCGACCACGACGCCGCGGGCGACCACCCTGCTGGTCACCTCGACCGGCGAACCGGGCGGGGAGAACGAGGTCGCGTTGTCCACCAGCTCGGCGATCAGGTGGATGCTGTCGGCCACCGCGGTACCGACGATCGAGACTTCCGGCACCTGCTCGACCTGCACCCGGGAGTACTGCTCGGTCTCGGACACCGCCGCGCGCAGCACCTCCATCAGCGACACCGGCCTGCGCCAGCGCCTGCCGGGCTGCTTGCCGCCGAGGATGATCAGGTTCTCCGTGGTGCGCCGCGCCCGCGCGGCGAGGTGGTCGAGCTGGAACAGCGACGCGAGCTGGGTCGAGTTGTCCTCCCTGCTCTCCATCTCGTCGAGGATCTGCAGCTGCCGGTGCACCAGCACCTGGTTGCGGTGCGCGATGCCGAGGAACACGTTGTGCACGCCGCTGCGGGCCTTCGCCTCGTCCGCGGCCGCGGTGACCGCGGTCGTCTGCGCGAGGTTGAACGCCTCCGCCACCTGGCCGATCTCGTCCCGTCCGTGGTCGAGCCTCGGCAGTTCGGCGGTCACGTCCACCGGTTCGCCGTTGCGGAGCCTGCCGACGATGTTCGGCAGCCGGTTGCGGGCGAGGTCGAGCGAGTCGTTGCGCAGCCGGGCGAGCCGCGTCATCAGCGCCCGGTCGACGAGCGAGCGCGACACCCGTACCGCGACGATGATCGCGGCCAGCGACGCGAGCAGTGCGAGGACGCTGCCGAGGATCGCGTTGCGCAGCTGCGCGTTACCGGAGTCGATGGCCGCGGCGGACACCTGATCGGCCTGTTCGGAGGTGAGCTGGTTCAGTCCGTTCGCGACCTGCGTGGTGAGTTCGTACCAGTCGTTCGCGCCGACCGGCAGCGGGTTGTCGTCGTCGGAGGACCACGTGCCGTGCTGGATCAGCGCGGTTTCCGCGGCGGTGAGCCGTTTCCAGGCGTCGCCGTTCACGAGGGCGCGGTAGCGCTGCTGTACTGCCGGTTCGAGGAACGGCGCGATCTGGTCCAGCTGGGTGCGGTAGAAGCCGGAGAGGCGGGTGAACTGCGCGAAGTCCCCTGGGCTGATGGAACCGCCGGTGAGCCCGGTGGACACCAGTGACGTCTCCCGCGACATCAGGTCACTCGCGCGGAACAGCGTGGTCGCGGAGATGGCGCCCTGCACGGCGGTCGCGTCGGGCACGATGCGCGCCTGGGTGTCGAACAGCGTCGCCGCCGAGTCGAGCACGCCGTTGTAATAAGTGTTCACCTGCGCGTGGTCGATGCTGCGGAAGGTGACCTGCGAGCGCAGCACGGGCAGCCGGTCGAGCTGGGTCCGCAGTGCGGTGACCTTGGTCGCGATCTCGTCCGGTGCACTCGAGATGGTCGAGTCGAAGGCTTTCTGCAGTCCGGTGAGCTTCCCGTCGGTGTCCCGCTGCTGTCGCTGCAGTGCCTGCGGTTCCGCGGCCGGGCTGTCCAGGTACTGCAGTGCGATCTGCCGTTCCTGCTGCAGCGAGGACAGCGCGGTCAGCGCGGGGATCGACACGTCACGCACGGAGACCGCGACGAGCCGCACGTACAGGCCGTTGATGAAGAAGTACGACGAGAGCGCCGTCCACAGCACCAGCAGCGTGATACTCGGGATGAGGACGGTTCTGGTCAGCCTCTTGCGGATCGACTTGTCGTACGCCTTGCCGGGCTCGTCGTTGTTCTCCACGATGATCCACGAACTCCTGAGTCATCCTCGGCGAAAGCCGGAAAGCCGGCGGGGGAAGGGACACGACGGCCGGTGTGAGTGGTCGTCGTCACACTGTGTCCGACATACCGGTATGACACACCTTTCGCAGAGCCACGGGATGGAACAGCCCAGGTTTCTATCACGAAAGATCCCCTGGCGGTGCCGCTGATCGGGCCCGGTGAGCGCGCCGCCGGACCGGTCACTGCCCGTCGCGGCGAGGTTACCGGTGTTTGCGGAGGTACCGGCCCCGGACCGGGTCCGGCTGCGCTGAACGGGTGAAGGTGAAATCGGCAGGCGGTCGCCGGCTCCCAGTGGTTGGGCGGTCGGCGAGGAGATTTGTCGACAGCTTCGGGCCGGCTGACGGGGTAGCCACGCACGCATCATTTCCACGTAACGCGGTGCGGCCGTGACGAGGTGGTCGTGGTGACCCAGCAGGGTTTCCGATCCGTCGAGCAGGAGCACGCGGCGTGCCCGGACGACAGCCGGTGCGCGATCACCACGAGGGTGCCGCCGTGTTCCGCGTGCACCTCGGCCGTCGGGTCCAATGTGGAGGTTGCTTGGTCCGGTACGACGATGCCGGCTTCGGCAGCGTAGGCCCGGGTCAGCGCGATGAGCTGGGCTTGCCTCGCGGACAGGCCGCGCACACCGTGGCCGGTCGCGCGGCTCGTAGCCGGGGATGCCACCGAGCAGCACTTGGCCGTGGCGTGCCGGCAGCAGGCCGGCCAGGGCCGATTTGCCGATTCCGCTCGCGTAGCGGTTCGACGACTCGGGCAGCTGTTCGACGACCTTGCCGAGCTCGTGCCCGGCGAGCCGGGAGCCGAACGCGCCGGCGAGAGCGACCCCAGCCTGCCTCGGGGGCGGCATGTCGGGAGTGCTTCGGTGCTCCCTGGGCAAAAGGGATCTCGGTGACCAAACCGAGCCCGAGCGGGACGTAGCCGAGGACGGCTCCTGCGGTCAGCTGTCCGGTCAACTTGCCGGATCCGGCCGCGGCCAGCGCACCGCTCGCGCGAGAGCACCCGGCGACACCAGCTGCACCACGACCGACCCACCTCGCCAGTGCTGCGCCGGCCACGGAGTATCGCGCCGCGGCCAGTGCATCGGGCAGCAGCAGTCCGGGCCGGTGGGGATCAGCGACGGCACGACTACCGCGGCCGGTCGGACCCGGTCCAGCACGGCGACCGAGCGCGGCAGGCGATCGGCGGATCCGGCCGTCTCACTGTCTCGGTTCGCTTCGCCGGGGCAGAATCCCGTCTCCTGCGGACTCAGTAACAGGTGAGCAGGCTCAGGTTGCTGGGCGGGCCGTGCCGGTGCCCGTCGTGCCGAGGAAAGGCAGCAGTTCAGTGCCGTCCAGTAGCGCGGAGAGGGTGCGGAGGATCCCCGTGCTGCCGGTGCTGACGTCGGTCGAGAGGCGCAGCAGCGGGGCCCGCCCGCCGCGGAACGGGGTGGCGCGCCAGGACAGCCGGGCCAGGTGCAGGTCGACGGCTTCGCGGACGCGGCGGTCCGGCGCCGGTCCGAAGGACAGTGCAGCAGCCAGCCCGCACCGGCCGTGGAGCAGCCCGGGGTGGAGCACGAACTCCCCGCGGCACGCCTCCCGTAGTCCGGGCAGGCTCCGGCACACCTTCGCCTCCGGGCGATGCCGCGCCAGCTGCTCGGCGACCACCAGTATCCCGGCGCTGCCGACGCCGAGATACCGCAGTGTGCGCCGCGCACCGTCGCGGACCTGCAGTGATCCGTCGTCCGCCTGGACGCATTCCTCCAGGTCCCGGTCGAGCGCCTGGTCGGCGAACACGAGCCAGGCCGCCTCCCCGGTGCGCTCGTACAGCCGCAGGAACAGCAACGCCGGGCCGGTCCAGCCGCTCAGCAGCCCGGCGCGGGCGAACCGGCCCGGTGGCGCCGCGGTGTCCAGCGCCTCGGCCAACTGCACCGCGGTGTCGAGTGCCTGCCTGCCGAACTCGTTGTCCCCGCGGCTGGTTGCGAAGTGCAGCCGGGTGAGGCCGATGCCGGCCAGCCCGCTGCCCAGTCCGTGGTCGGTGGTCTGCGCGACCAGCGCCTGCGCCTCGGTGAGCAGCCGGTCTGCCTCGTCGTGGTAGCCGAATTCCTCCAGTACGTAGGCGATGCCGTGACTGCCGTCGAAGAATCCGGGCCGGGCGGGAGGTTCCCGGCGCACTGAGCCGAGCAGCCACTGCTCGTGCTCGGGATACCGCCCGGCGCCGGTGACGTGCAAGGAGTGCAGCACTCCCGCAGCACCCACCGCGAACCCTGCGCCGGCTGCCCGGAACTGCTCGATATCGCCGGGGAACAGCCGGTCCCTGCGTTCCGGCGTGGCACTCGTGAGCACGGCTTCGGCGATCTGTTTGCGCACCAGCGACCAGTCGGGCGGCTGCTCGTCGATCTCGAACCCGGGCCGGTCGGCCGGTGCGGGAAACCCCGGCGCACCGAGTGTGAGCCGGTCCCCGGACCCGGCTTCGATCGCCATCTCGAAGTCGACCAGTGACACCGTGTCGTCGCCGTCCACCAGCACGTTCAGCGCGTGCAGCTCGCCGAACACGATCCCGCGGCGGTGGATTTCGCCGATGATGCGCTGCACTTGCGCCATTACTGCCAGCGCGCGTTCGCGGCAGGCCAGCAGATCGGCCTCGGTGCTGTCGCGGCGGGTGAGCGGGTAGTGCAGCGCGAGCCAGTTGCCCAGCGACGTTCCGGGCATCTGCTGCATCGCCAGGTAGTGGTGCTCCCAGCCGGCGACCCGGTACGGGGACTGCGCGCTGCTCGTGCGGACAGCGACGCTTTCGGCCAGGCAGTCCGGAATCCGCACCCAATCCGGTACGGAGAACGCTGGTTCCCGCGGATCCGGCACCAGTGTCCCGTCCGGACGACGGATCGCCGGCACGCGGGTTCCGTCGTGTTCCGTCCAGCGTTCGGCGAATCCGCCGTATCGCACGTAAAGCGGGACTTCTCGGTATCGCAGATCGCTCAGGATACCGGCGCCGTGCGCACCGGGCAGCTCGGCGGAAAGGTCGCGAAGTATCCGTTCCAGCGCGGACTCGCCGGCAGGATAACTCGTGCTGAGTTTGCCATTTCCGGAGTGTGCTAAGTATTTCGAATTCCGGGCCAGCAGGATCGCGCGGGAGCGCAGGTGCTGGTGGGCAACCCGGTGGTCGAGGCAGTGCTCGGGCACCCTGGTGAGTACGCCCGCGCGTTGTCCATCTCGGCCGAGACCTGGATTTTCCAGCCCTGTACGGGAAGATCGCGGTCGGGCGGCAGCCAGCTCCCGCGCACGCCGACCGTCCACATCGGTCCCGGTGCGGGCAGGTCCGCGGCCGGCTCGGGCGTTTCCCGTGGTTCGTCCAAGAACACCGGGTCGAGGAAGCAGCGGACATCCATGAAAACGGCACCTCCGCATTCCGGTGAAACGCCGTCCGGCCGATGTCGGACGGTAACACCATTCCCGCACGGCGGGTGCGCCGTGGCCAATCCGCCAACCCGGGGGTTCGGCTCCGCTGATCAGGGCGACGCCGGTGCGCCCGGTCCGCCACTGCGGGGACCCTGGGTGATTCCTGACCACCCGGTCGGGCGGTAACGGTTGCCGTTTCGGATTGCCGACCCAGGTGGCGTCGAGGAGTCCGGAGAAATTGGCAGAATGTCATCAACTCGTGCCGGTGATCCTTTTTCCGCCGACGGCCTCCCGGCGCGGCACGGCGTGGCCCTGACCACGCCGGCAGGCCTCGCCCGTCCGGTGCGCTCAGCCAGGCGGGTAAGTTTGGGCGCGGCGGGCAGGAGGAGGAACGGGTGATCTTCGGTTTCGCGGTGGCAGTGGCGGGATGCGCCCTGCTCGTCGCGTTGTGGAGCTTCGTGCAGTCGGTGCGCAACCGGCTCCCGGACACTCCGTTGCTCGTCGCGCTCGCCGTGGTGGAACTGCTGCTCGTCGCCCAGCTCGTGGTCGGTGTGGTGCTGCTGGCGGGCGGAGAGCGGCCGGGCAGCATCGCCACCTACCTGGCCTATCTGATCGGCTGCCTGGTCGTGCTGCCGGTCGGTGCGGCGTGGGCGCTGGCCGAGCGCAGCCGGTCGAGCACGGTCGTGCTCGGCATCGCCTGCCTGGCCATCCCGGTGATGGTGCTGCGACTGAACGAGGTGTGGAGTGGAGCAAGCGCGTAGGACGGCCACCGGCCCCGGACGGGTACTGGTCGCGGTGTACGCGATCTTCGCGCTCGCCGCGACCTCGCGGGCGGGCGTGCAGATCGGCACGAAGTTCCACGAGGCTCCGCTGGCCTACCTGCTCTCCGCGTTCGCTGCCGTGGTGTACATCCTCGCCACGGTCGCGCTCGCCCGCGGCGGGGTGAAGTGGTGGCGGATCGCGTTCGCCTCGTGCACGGTCGAACTGCTCGGCGTGCTCACCGTCGGCACGCTCAGCATCTTCGACCGGCAGGCGTTCCCGGACGCCACGGTGTGGTCGGTGTACGGCCAGGGATACGTGTTCATCCCGCTGGTGCTGCCGGTGATCGGGCTGTACTGGCTGCGCCGCACCGCGCCCGAGCGCGTTTCGTCCTGACGCGCCTACTGTGGGAGGTGGCGCACACCGGTGCGCGGAGGAGGAGACCGATGCCAGAGCCGAAGATCCCCGGTCCCGACCACCCGATCACGGTCGAGCCGAATCCCGCCCGCGTCGTGGTCAGGGCCGGTGACCGGATCGTCGCCGAGACGGAACGGGCCCAGGTGCTGCGCGAGGCGAACTATCCGCCGGTGCAGTACATCCCGCTCGAGGACGTGGACACGTCGGTGCTGAGCCGCACCGAGCACCACACGTACTGCCCGTACAAGGGCGAAGCCGCGTACTACAGCCTTGGCGGCGTGCCGGAGGGCACCAACGCGGTGTGGGTCTACGAGGCGCCGTACGACGCGGTCGCCCCGATCAAGAACCACGTGGCGTTCTACCCGGACCGGGTGTCGGTCGAGGAGACCGCGGGCTGACCGGGTTCAGACAAGGGACTCACCACCGTCCACCGACAGCGCAACACCGGTGGTGAAAGTGCTGGTGAGCGCGAAGAGCACGGCGTCGGCGACCTCGTCGGAACGGCCGATGCGGCGCGCGGGGCTGCCGGCCGCACGCGCCGCGAAGAGTTCGGCCTTCCGCCGGTCGCCGAGTCCGTCGTAGGCCCCGGTGTCGATGGTGCCGGGGGAGACGGCGTTCACCCGGATCGGCGCCAGCTCGACCGCCAGGCCCCGGGTCAGTGCGTCCACCGCGGCGTTCGTCGCGCCCACCGCGAGCATGCCGGGCATCGGTTTGCGCGCGGAAGCGCCGGAGAAGAAGACGAACGAGCCGTCTTCCGGCATCCGCGGCGCGAAGTGCTTCGCCAGCAGGATCGGGCCGACCACCTTGGTGTCGAAGGAATTCAGCACGGTGTCGTGGCCGAGGTCCGCCGCGGTGCCGCGTGCGCGTGCCGACGCGGTCGACACCACGTGGTCGACCGTACCGCTCCGTGCGGCCAGTGCGGCGACGCTCGCTTCATCGGTGAGATCGACCCGCTCGACGGTGACGTGCGAGCCGGAGTGGGCCGCGGTGAGTGCGCCGGGATCACGGCCTGCCGCCACCACGGTGCCACCGACGTCCAGAATGGACAGTGTGATCGCCTGCGCGATACCGCTGCCACGGCCGATCACGAGTACTTTGCGATTCTTCAGCGATGCGGGCATTTCGGGTCCTCCTCGATGAATTTCTTCGGGTTGTTGCCGTGCTCACGCCGACCCGTGCCTGCCGAGGAAGTCGCGGATCAGTTCGGCGACTTCGGCACCCGCGCTTTCCAGGAGGAAATGGCCACCGTCGAGGAGGTGGATCTCGGCGTCGGGCACGTCGTCGGCGAACGCCCGTGCTCCGTCCGGGCCGAAGATCTCGTCGTTCTTGCCCCACACTGCAAGCACCGGCGGACGGGTACGGCGCAGGTACTCGTGCAAGGCGGGGTACAGCGGCGGATTGGTCGCGTAGTCGCGGAAGAGCGCGAGCTGCACGGCGTCGTTGCCGGGGCGGGAGAGCAGTGCGAAATCCTGGTGCCAGGTGTCCGGGCTGACCACGCTTTCGTCGGCGACGCCGGTGACGTACTGCCATTTCACCATCTCCAGCGTCAGTGCAGCGCGGATGCCGGCTTCGGTTTCGGGCGTCTGCTCCCGCTGGTAGTCCCACACGGTCTGCCAGAAATCGGGCACGAAGCCCGCGTCGTAGCCGTTGCCGTTCTGCGTGATGATCGCGGTGATGGCGGACGGGTCGGCCAGTGCGAGACGCCAGCCGATCGGGGCGCCGTAGTCCTGCACGTAGATCGCGTACCGCGACACGCCAAGCTCGCGCAGCAGTCCGGCGGTCAGATCGGTCAGCGCGTCGAAGGTGTAGTCGAATTCGTCCGCGGGCGGCGCGTCCGAGTAGCCGAACCCGAGGTGGTCCGGTGCGATCACGCGATAGCGGCCGGCCAGCTCGGGCAGCAGCGTGCGGAACATGAACGAGCTGGTCGGGAACCCGTGCAGCAACACGAGCACCGGCGCGTCCGCGGGCCCGGCCTCCCGGTAGAAGAGCTGCCTGCCCTGCACGGTCGCGTAGCGGTGGTGGACTGTCCCGGTCATATATAACCCCTTAAATCTAATTTGATGGTTAGACTGAAGCACGCTAGACTTTAACCTGTCAAGACTGATTTAGGGGTTAGGGATGACCGACGAGGCGTTGCTGCTCGACCTGCTGAACACCACGCCCGTCCTGGACGGGGAGCACCGCGACGAGCTGGCCGATCCGCAGGCGGGCCGTCGCTGGCTTGTCGAGCACGGCCAGCCGGCCTCCGACGACGAGTGGCAGACACTGCTCGACGCGCGCACTGCGTTGCAGGAAGTCGTCCGCGGCGGCGGTAAGCCGGAGTTGCTCAGGCGCTTTGTCGACGGCGTCCACTACGCCGCATCGCTGACCGGTGAAGGCGTGGCGTGGTCGCTGGATCTGCCGGAAGGTCGGTCCGCGGCGGCGCGCGCCGTGCTCGCCTGGGACGAGCTCCGGGTGTCCAGCCCCGGCCGGCTGCGCCCGTGTGCCAACCCGGAATGCCGGCTGTTCCTGGTCGACCACAGCAAACCCAACCGTGCCCGGTGGTGCTCCATGGCGGTCTGCGGCAACCGGATGAAAGCGCGGCGGCACTACCAGCGCACCCGCGCCGTCCCGGCGGACTGACGACCGGAGGGCCCACGCGAGCGACCTCGACCGCGGGTGGAAAGTTTCCGGCTGGGACTCGTTGCCAGCACGTGGCACGATCGCGCAGGTGACCAGTAGTTCCGCCGCCGGCGCGCGGCTCGGCGACCTCGTCCGGCTGCGCCGGGTCCGGGATCGGATCGACCGCGAGTACGCCCAGCCGCTGGACGTCGAATCGCTGGCCAAGGGCGTGCATCTGTCGGCGGGCCACCTCAGCAGGCAGTTCCGGATGGCCTACGGAGAGTCACCGTATTCGTACCTCATGACCCGGCGCATCGAGCGCGCGATGGCGTTGCTGCGGGCGGGAGAGCTCAGCGTGACCGAGGTCTGCTTTGCGGTCGGCTGCTGCTCGCTCGGCACCTTCAGCACCCGGTTCACCGAGCTGGTGGGGGTTTCGCCGAGCCGGTACCGGGCCGAGCACGCACAGTCGACCGAGGGGATGCCGCCGTGCGTCGCGAAACAGGTGACCAGACCGATCAGGAATCGAGAAGCGGCGGCCGGGGACCGCGCTTAGCGTGAGCGCCATGGACATCACCATTCACTCGAGCTTCCTCCCGCAGAACGATCCGGACGCCGCGCTCGCGTTCTACCGCGACACCCTCGGCTTCGAAGTCCGCAATAACGTCGGCTACCAGGGGATGCACTGGATCACCGTCGGCCCGCCGGGCCAGCCCGAAACGAACGTGGTGCTGTTCCCGCCGGAGGCCACCCCCGGTATCACCGACGAGGAACGCCGCACCGTCACCGAGATGATGGCCAAGGGCACCTACGGCACGCTGCTGCTGGCCACCAGAGACCTCGACGGCACGTTCGAGCGGCTGCAGGCGGGCGACGCCGAGGTCGTCCAGGAACCGACCGAGCAGCCCTACGGCGTCCGTGACTGCGCGTTCCGCGATCCGGCGGGCAACCTGCTGCGAATCCAGGAACTGCGCTGACCACGCCCGAGCCGAAGGAGAGCCGATGAGCACCGCCACGAAGCGGGATTCGCAGCACGCGAAGCTGCCCGTTGCCGACCGCCACGACCTGATCCGCGTGCTGGGCGCACGTGTGAACAACCTCAAGGACGTCAGCATCGAGATCCCGAAGCGCCGGCTTTCGGTGTTCACCGGCGTCTCCGGCTCCGGCAAGAGCTCGCTGGTGTTCGGCACGATCGCCGCGGAGTCGCAACGGCTGATCAACGAGACCTACAGCGCGTTCGTGCAGGGCTTCATGCCGAACCTGGCCCGGCCCGATGTCGACGTGCTCGACGGGCTGACCACCGCGATCATCGTCGACCAGCAGCGGATGGGTGCCGACCCGCGGTCCACGGTCGGTACCGCCACCGACGCGTACGCGATGCTGCGCATCCTCTTCAGCCGGCTTGGCAAGCCGCACATCGGTTCACCGCAAGCGTTCTCCTTCAACGTCGCCTCGATCAGCGGTGCGGGCGCAGTCACCGTGGAGAAGGCCGGACGGCAGGTGAAGGAACGGCGCAGCTTCAGCGTCACCGGCGGCATGTGCCCGCGCTGTGAAGGCCGGGGCTCGATCAACGACATGAACCTGGCGCAGCTGTATGACGAGAACAAATCGCTGAACGAGGGCGCGATCACCGTCCCCGGCTACAGCATGGAGGGCTGGTACGGCCGGATCTACCGCGGCTGCGGGTTTTTCGACCCGGACAAGCCGATCCGCCGGTTCACCAAGAAGCAGCTGAACGACCTGCTGTACAAGGAACCGACCAGGATCAAGGTCGAGGGCGTCAACCTCACCTACACCGGGCTGATCCCGCAGATCCAGAAGTCGTTCCTCGCCAAGGACGTCGACGCGATGCAGCCGCACATCCGGGCGTTCGTGGAGCGGGCGGTCGTCTTCCGCACCTGCCCGGAGTGCGAGGGCACCCGGCTGAGCGAACTGGCCCGTTCGTCGAAGATCGGCAAGGTCGGCATCGCCGAGGCGGGCTCGATGCAGATCAGCGACCTCGCCGAATGGGTGCGCGGGCTGACCGAGCCGTCGGTTGCGCCGTTGCTGGCGAACCTGGTGCACACGCTGGATTCGTTCGTGGAGATCGGGCTCGGCTACCTCAGCCTCAACCGCCCGGCAGGTACCCTGTCCGGTGGCGAGGCGCAGCGTACCAAGATGATCCGGCACCTCGGCTCGTCGCTGACCGATGTCACCTATGTGTTCGACGAGCCGACGATCGGGCTGCACCCGCACGACATCCAGCGGATGAACGAGCTGCTGCTGCGGTTGCGGGACAAGGGAAACACCGTGCTCGTCGTGGAGCACAAGCCGGAAACCATCGCGATCGCCGACCACGTGGTCGACCTCGGTCCCGGTGCGGGCAGTGCGGGCGGCACGGTGTGTTTCGAGGGCACCGTCGAGGGGCTGCGGACCAGCGACACGGTGACCGGACGGCATTTCGACGACCGGGCCGCGCTCAAGGACGTGGTGCGGGAGTCCGCCGGTGCGCTGGAAATCCGCGGTGCGAACGAGCACAACCTGCGGGACGTCGCGGTGGACCTCCCGCTCGGGGTGCTGTGTGTGCTCACCGGCGTGGCCGGTTCGGGCAAGAGCTCGCTCATCGACGGTTCGGTGGCCGGCCGGGAAGGCGTGGTTTCGGTGGACCAGAGCCCGATCCGCGGTTCGCGGCGGAGCAATCCGGCCACCTACACCGGGTTGCTCGAGCCGATCCGCAAGGCGTTCGCCAAGGCCAACGGGGTGAAACCGGCACTGTTCAGCGCGAACTCCGAGGGCGCGTGCCCCGCCTGCAACGGTACCGGCGTGATCTACACCGACCTCGCGATGATGGCCGGCGTCGCCAGCGTGTGCGAAGAGTGCGATGGCAAGCGGTTCCAGGCGTCGGTGCTGAAGTACCGGTTCGGCGGCAAGGACATCAGCGAGGTGCTCACGATGTCGGTGGCCACGGCCGAGGAGTTCTTCGGCTCCGGCGAAGCGCACCTGCCCGCTGCGCACAAGATCCTCGACCGGCTCGCCGACGTCGGTCTCGGCTACCTCACCCTCGGCCAGCCGCTCACCACGCTGTCCGGCGGTGAACGGCAGCGGCTCAAACTGGCCACCAGGATGGGCGAGAAGGGTGCGGTCTACGTGCTCGACGAGCCGACCACCGGACTGCACCTCGCCGACGTCGAACAGCTGCTCGCCCTGCTGGACCGCCTGGTCGACGCCGGGCAGTCGGTCATCGTGATCGAGCACCACCAGGCGGTGATGGCACACGCCGACTGGATCATCGACCTTGGCCCCGGCGCCGGCCACGACGGCGGACGCGTGGTGTTCGAGGGCACCCCAGCCGACCTGGTCGCCGCCCGCTCCACCCTGACCGGGGAACACCTGGCGGCGTACGTGAAAGCGTGAACGAGACACTGCCGGACCGGGTCCCGGTTCGTGGCCCGCGATCGGAACCCGGACTCACCTCCCGGGGAGGCGCCGTCGTCCGCGGTGGGAGCAGCGGTCGTCGCCGGATCCGGATTATTAGGTTAACCTAACCTCATGCGGACGATCTGTGACGTGGCCGAGCTCGAGCACGTCGTGGGGAGCAGGTCGCTGCCGGTGATGATGAAGTCCATCGACCGGCTCGACTCGCACTGCCACGCGCTGCTGGGCAGGGCGCCCGCGGCGGTGCTCGGGTATGTCGACACCGAGGGCAGGCCGCGGGCGGCGGTGGTCGGTGGTGCTCCGGGCTTCGCCGCCCCGGAGACGTCTGCCCGGCTGCGGTTGCCGGTGCCGGCGGATGCCGCGCAGGGGACCGGCGCCGCGCTGCTGGTGCTGCTGCCCGGCTGGCGCGAGACGTTGCGCATCAACGGGACGGTGGACCGGGGCGGCCTCGCCGTCGAGGAGGCCTTCCTGCACTGCGGCAAGGCGGTGATCCGGTCGAACCTGTGGGGACCCGGCGAAGGCGGGACCGCAGACACCGAGGAGGGCACGGTCATCGGACCGGCGGCGGAGGCGTTCCTCGCCACCGCGCCGTTTGCGGTGATCGCCTCGCACGACCACGAGGGGAACGCCGACGCGAGCCCCAAGGGCGATCCGCCCGGTGTCGTCCGGCCGATCGGGCCGACCACGGTCGCGGTCGCCGACCGGCCCGGCAACCGGCGCACCGACACCTTCCACAACATCCTGGAACGTCCCGAGGTGGCGATCGTGGCGGTCGCCCCCGGCGACGACCGTACGCTGGAGCTGACCGGCACCGCGACCATCAGCACCGAACCCGAACTGCGCGAGTCGATGTCCGAACGCAGGAGCACGCCGAAGGCGGTACTGGTGGTCGAGGTCGCGCAGGTCCGGCTCCGGCACACCCCGGCGCTGCGCGAATCCCGCTTGTGGGACGCCGAATGGCACGTCGATCCCGGCGAGCTGCCCAAACCGTCCGCGATCTGGACCGACCACGTCAAGCTCAACGAGACGAGCGGGGCCAAGGCCAAGGTGGTGCGCACCATGGCCAACGAAAAGATGCTGCGGACCGGGCTCGACCTGGACTACCGGCAGAACCTCTACTGAGCCTCAGTCCGAAGTGGACTTTTCGGTGTCGTCGGTGTAGCGGTGCACCAGGCTCTGTGCCTCCCGCAGGTGGCTCAGGGTGAGTTCACGCGCTCGTGCCCCGTCGCGGTGCCGGACGGCGGTGAGGATCGCGCGGTGTTCCTTGACCGCCTTGGCGATCTGCCCCGGCAGCCGCAGCGCCGCACGGCGTTCCTCGCCGACCAGTGACAGCACCGACCGCAGCAGCGCGGCCACGTCGTCGCTGCCCGCGTTGTCCGCGATCACGCGGTGGAACTCCGCGTCCGTGGCGATCACCCGCAGCATGTCGCCTTCGGCGGCGGCCGCGGCCATTTCCGCCACGTTGGCCTTGAGCGTGGCGAGCACCGCTTCGGTGTGCTGTCCGGCCAGCCGCTCGGCAAGTGTGGGCTCGACCGTCACGCGCAGGTCGAACAGCCGGTCCACCAGCTGGTCGTGCTCGCGGAACCAGCTGCGCAGCGGCTGGTCCGGGCCCGCGCGGTCACGGACGTAGGTACCCGAGCCCGGCCGGATGGAGACGTAGCCGATCGAGTCCAGCACCCGTAGTGCCTGGCGCAGTGAGCCGCGGCTCACGTCGAGCTGCTCGCACAGCCGGCGCTCCGCGGGCAACCGGGAGCCGGACGGCAGCTCGCCGCTGTCGATGAGTGCGCGCAGGTGGTCGACCGTAGCGCTCCACACCTGCTCGTTGCTGGTCCCCACAGGGGCCATCCTTCCCGATCGAGTCCGGCTTCCGCATCCGTCGAAGGGGTAAACTGGTCCTACCAATTTACGCCCCGCTCTGCTAGCGTCGCCTTCCCGCCGGGTGTCCGAGGAGGGGGCCATGACCGATCCGACGTCCGTGGCGGTGCGG
Source organism: Amycolatopsis ultiminotia (assembly GCF_039536925.1). NCBI lineage: Bacteria > Bacillati > Actinomycetota > Actinomycetes > Pseudonocardiales > Pseudonocardiaceae > Amycolatopsis > Amycolatopsis ultiminotia. The sequence continues at coordinate 63,977 of NZ_BAAAZN010000031.1, forward strand.
AAAGCCACGCGACGGCTCGTGCCGTTGATGGCAGTCTGCTACTTCGTCGCCTATCTCGACCGCACGAACCTCGCGGTGGCTTCGCTGACCATGAACGCCGAACTCGGTCTGAGCGCGACCGCGTACGGGTTCGGCGCCGGTGTGCTGTTCCTCGGCTACATCCTGCTCGACGCGCCGAGCAACCTGATCATGCACCGGGTCGGCGCCCGCCGGTGGATGGCCCGGATCATGATCGTCTGGGGTGTGGTCGCCGCGTGCGGGGCGGCGACCTCCGGTGAGGTCAGCTTCTTCGTGCTGCGTTTCCTGCTCGGAGTGGCCGAAGCGGGCTTCTTCCCCGGGATGATCCTGTACCTGACCTACTGGTTCCCCGCTGCCCGGCGAGCCACGGTGACCGGGCTGTTCATGGTCGCGGTGCCGTTGTCCACGGCGGTGGGCGCGCCGCTGGGCGGACTGCTGCTCAAGCTCGAAGGGCTGGCCGGGCTGAGCGGCTGGCGGTGGCTGTACCTGATCGAGGGCGCGCCCGCGGTGGTGCTCGGCATCGCACTGCTGTGGTTGCTGCCGGACCGTCCGGCGGACGCCAAGTGGCTCACCACCGACGAGCGCACCGCGATCGAGGACGTGCTCGCCAAGGAGCAGGCCGAAACCGAGCGGAACAATCCGATGCCGGTGCGCCGTGCGCTGGTGCACGGCCGGACGGTGGCGTTGGGCCTGGTCTACTTCGGCATCGCCTTCGGGCTCTACGGTCTCGGCTTCTGGATGCCGCAGATCATCAAGTCCAGCCTGCTGATCAAGGACAACCTGACCGTCACGCTGCTCACCGCGGCGCCGTACGCGGTGGGTGCGGTGGCGATGGTGTTCTGGGGCCGTGCGTGCGACCGCGCGGGCAAATCGGCGACCTACGCCATGCTGCCCATGGTGGTCGGCGGGCTGGCGTTGATCGTCTCGGCCTTCCTGACCAGTACGCCGTGGCTGGGTTACGCGGGGTTGTGCGCGTGCGCGATCGGTGTGATGGCAGCGTTCCCCGCGTTCTGGGCGATGCCGGCCGCCTTCGTGGCCGGTGCGGCCGCGGCGGCGGCGATCGGGGTGATCAACTCGATCGGCAACCTGTCCGGCTTCCTCGGCCCGTACTGGGTGGGCTGGATGTCCAGCCTGTTCGGCTCGGCCAAATGGGGCCTGGTCACCATCGGGCTGGTGATGGTGGCGGGCGGCGTGCTGGCCAGGTCGCTCGGCAACCCTGCCCCGCGGCCCACAACACTGACACCGGACCTGCCGCACTGAACCGTGCGGTCGGTGCTGTCTGTGGTCATCGATCGTCGGCGGGGTGCCGGGAAAACATCGTCAACGGCGCAAGGGCGAGCGAGCTGACCACGGTGCCGATCGCGGCCGTCCACATCAGCCACTTGTGGTCCGCGAGCCAGCGGTGCACTCCGGCGGGGTAGGGCACGTGCAGCTGGTACAGAAGAAACACCAGGCACACCAAGAGAAACCCGGTCATGATCACGGTCAGCAGGACGCGCACGGGCCGGGTGTTCATGGTGCCTCCGTGGTACCGGCGAGGACAGTCGCCGGCTGAGCATGCCTGCCTGCGCGCCGGTGCGAACAGTGACGCCACGTCATGTCTTCGGCAGCGGAATGTCATGTGGGATAGATGACGTGGTTGCACTGCCGGGTGCCGGGGAAAACCGGTGAACTCTTGGCATGCCCTCGACACCAGTCATCGACGTTGCACGTCTGAACCTGACCTACGGCGATTTCCACGCGGTGAAGGACCTGTCCTTCCAAGTGGCGCGCGGCGAGTTCTACGCCCTGCTCGGCACGAACGGTGCGGGCAAGACCTCCACCCTGGAAATCATCGAAGGCCACCGCAGTGCCACCTCCGGCTCGGTGCGGGTCTTCGGGAAGAACCCGCGCGATCGGGCCGCGGTCCGCCCGCGGATGGGAATCATGTTGCAGGAGAGCGGGTTCTCCCCGGATCTGACGGTAGCGGAATCGGTCCGGCTGATCGGGAGCCTCACCCGGCGCACCGACCGGATCGACCGGGTGCTCGACATCGTCGACCTCACCCGCAAGGCGGGCACCAAGGTTTCCCAGCTCTCCGGTGGTGAGAAGCGCCGGCTGGACTTCGCCACCGCGGTGTACGGGACGCCGGAACTGATCTTCCTCGACGAACCGACGACCGGACTGGACATCCAGTCGCGGGACGCACTGTGGGACGCGGTGGACCGGCTGCGTGCCGAGGGCTCCACGATCGTGCTCACCACGCACTACCTCGAAGAGGCCCAGCAGCGGGCCGATCGCATCGGGCTCATGCACAACGGCGTCTTCCACCGGGAGGGCACGGTTTCCGAGCTGACCCGGATGCTGCCTGCCACCATCACCTTCCGGCTGCCGAACCACTCGCCCGCGTTGCCACTGCCCGCGACGCGCGACGCCGAGGGCAAATTCCTGATCGAGACCTTCGGCCTGCAGAAGGATCTGCACACCCTGCTCGGCTGGGCACAGGACCACGCGATGGAACTGCGGGACCTGCAGGCAGGCCCGACCCGACTCGACGACGTCTTCCGCTCCATCGGCAACGACTGAGCACCTTCCCAGAAAAGGAATCCCCATGTTTGCCATCGCTCGCGGTGAGCTGGTCCAGATCTTCCGCAACCGGCTGGTCCTGCTCACGAGCATCATCCTGCCCGTCGCGTTCAGCGCGTACCTGATCTACCAGCACGACGTCTTCGAAAAGCTGGGCAGTATCGGCTTCATCGCGGCGGCGATGCTGTTCGTGGTGACCGGAATCGGCTTCTACACCAGCGTCGTGACCACCCTGGCCTCGCGCAGGCAGAATCTCTTCCTCAAACGGCTGCGCTCCACCGCGGCGAGCGACCGCGGCATCCTTTCCGGCCTGGTGCTCCCGCTGGCCGGGATCGCGGTGCTCCAGATCGCGGTGATCCTGATCGTGCTCGGCGTGGTCGTCGGCGCACCCGCCAACGTCCCGATGCTGGTCGTGGCGGTGCTGCTGACGGTGATCCTGATGCTCGGCTTCGGCCTGGCGACGGCGGGACTGACCAACTCGCCCGAACACGCCCAGGTGACCACGCTGCCGGTGACCATGATCGTGATCGGGGTGTCCTTCTGGGTCGGCATCACCGGCACCGACCAGCTCACGGTGCCGAAGCGCCTGCTTCCCGGCGGCGCGTCGACCGAACTGGTGGTCGATGCCTGGAACGGCACTGCGACCTGGGCACAGGCCCTGCCGCAGTTCGGCCCGGTCGTGGCTTGGCTCGTCGTGGCACTGGCCGTGGCGTCCCGGCTCTTCCGCTGGGAACCGCGCCGCTGACCGGCCCGCGGAGTCACCGAACGCCTCGGAACCCCGGCGCGGTTCGGTGACTTTCTCGTCGGTCCGTCCCATCCGGGCCGGCGGTAATGTGCCCGGATGGGGACAAACCGAGTGGTGGACTGGGAAGGGTTCTTCAACACCAGGGATCTCGGCGGTCTGCCGGCCGGATCGGGAAACCACACCCGCCGGGGCGCCTTCTTCCGCGCGGCTGACCTCCGCTTCGCCACCGAAGCGGGGTGGTCCGAAGCTCGCTCCCGCGGCGTCCGGACCATCGTCGACCTGCGCAACGCCGACGAGATCCGGCCCGCTGCTGCGGCTCGGGCGGGATTCGTGGGTGCCGCGCAGTTCGGCGGCTCCGCGGCGGGCGCGCTCACCCCACCCGGCACGGTGCGCATCGAAGTTCCCCTCGACGATGCCGGCGACGTCGAGTTCTGGCAGTACGTGCGCACCGAACAGCTCGACGGCAGCCCGCTCTACTACCGCGTTTTCCTCGAGCGGAAAGCCGAACGTTGCGCCGCGGTGCTGACCGCCCTCGCGCGGACGGAACCGGGTGGCGTGCTGTTCCACTGCAGTGCCGGCCGCGACCGGACCGGCTTGGTCTCGCTCCTGCTGCTCGCACTGGCCGGGGTCGAACCCGACGCCATCGCGGCGGACTACGACCTGTCGACCGAGGCACTGAAACCCCTGTACGCCGCGCTGGGCGTGGACGATCAGGGCCCGCTCATCCGGGCCGTCCTGGAGGAACGCGATACCACGACGCGGGACGCCGTGCTGCACGTTCTCGATGGTTTCGACGCCTGGCAGTACCTCCTCGACGCAGGTGTCACCGCTGAGGATCTCGACATTCTTCGCGATCGGCTCGTGCAATAGCACCGCGCCGACCACCTGGCAAGAAGATCAACGGCCGACCACCCGGCTTGTGGTATCCCTTGGATGAAGGACAGCGTGGGCGATGGAGGCAGGATCTTCGATGACACAGCTCGGCCGCACCGGTATCGACGTCTTCCCGTTGGTGCTCGGGGGAAACACGTTCGGATGGACCAGTGACGAGGCGTCTTCGCACGAGGTGCTGGACGCGTTCGTCGCAGGCGGTGGCACCTTCATCGACACCTCGGACAACTACTCCGCGTTCGTGCCGGGCAATTCCGGCGGCGAGTCGGAGACGATCATCGGGTCCTGGCTGGCGGCGCGGAAGAACCGCGACAGCGTGGTGATCGGCACCAAGGTGAGCATCCACCCCCAGTTCCAGGGGCTGGCCGCGGACAACGTCGCGGCGGCTGCGGACGCCTCGCTGAAGCGGCTGGGCACCGACTACATCGACGTGTACTACGCCCACCGCGACGACGCGAGCACCCCGCTCGCGGAGACCGCCGGTGCGTTCGAAGCGCTGCGCAAGGCAGGCAAGATCCGCGCGGTCGCGCTGTCGAACTACACCGGCGCCCGGATCACCGAATGGCTGGAGATCGCGCGCCGCGAAGGGTACGAACCGCCCGCCGTCCTCCAGCCGGATTACAACCTCGTCAAACGCCTGCCCTACGAGCGCGAGATCGCTCCGGTCGCCACCGACGCCGGCATCGCCGTGGTGCCGTATTTTGCGCTGGCCAGCGGGTTCCTCACCGGCAAGTACCGCAGGAAGGAGGACTTCGGCGAGGGCCCGCGGCAGTTCCTCGCCAACCAGTTCTTCTCCGACGCCGGGCTCGCCGTCCTCGACGTCCTCGAAGAGGTGGCGTCCGCGCACGCGGCGGAGATTTCCACGGTGGCCATCGCCTGGCTGCGCGGCCGTCCGGAGGTCGTCGCCCCGATCGCCAGTGCCCGCACGGTCGGACAGCTTCCGGCACTGCTGTCCTCGGCAACGCTGGAACTGACCGCGGACGAGACCGCGGCGCTGGACGAGGCTTCCGCGCGGGTCGGGGAGCGTCAGGCTGAGTACTGATACGCCGGGTAGGTCAGGTAACCCCGGTCGCCGCCCTCGTAGTAGGTGGCCTCGTCGACGGGGGCGATCGGGACCCCGGTGCGCAGCCGCTCGACCAGGTCCGGGTTGGCGATGAAGGCACGGCCGAAGCTGATCAGATCGGCACCCAGTTCGAGCCAGTGCTCGGCTTCGGCCCGGCCGGCCTGCTTGGGCCCCATCGGAAACACCGGGTTCATGATCAGCGTGCCCGGCCAGGCGTGGCGCAGTTCGAGCAGGATCTCCTCGTCGACGGTGGCCTCGAGGTGCACGTAGGCCACCTCGAGGCGAGCCAGTTCCTTCAGCAGTGCGGCGTAGAGCTCGGGGACCTCGGTCTCTTGCACACCCCAGAACCCGCCGCTGGGGGAGAGCCGGATACCGGTCCTTTCCGCGCCGATGGCATCGACGGTGGCGGCCACTGCTTCGACCGCGAACCGGATCCGGTTGGCCACCGGACCGCCGTAGCGGTCCGTGCGCAGGTTGGCGTTCGACGAGAGGAACTGCGAAATCAGATAGCCGTTGGCGCCGTGCAGTTCGACGCCGTCGAACCCGGCCTGGACGGCGTGCCGGGCAGCCACGGCGTACGACTGGGCGTGCTCGGGTACCTCGGCGGTTTCCAGCGCACGCGGGATCGGTGCCGGCAGCCGTCCGGTCGGGGTGAAGACCTCGCCGGTCGCGGCCACTGCCGACGGGCCGACCGGCGGCAGTCCGGTGGTGTCCACGTGCGACACCCGGCCACCGTGCATGAGCTGGGCGAAAAGCCGTCCGCCGTTGGCGTGCACGGCCGCGGTCACCGGATGCCACGAGGCGACGTGCTCGTCGGTGTACAGACCCGGTGTGCGTGGGTTGGACTGTCCGATCAGGCTCGGCTGCACCCCCTCGGTGACGATCAGCCCGGCGGTCGCCCGTTGTGCGTAGTACGTCGCCATCGACGGGGTCGCCAGATCGCCCTCTGCGGCCCTTGCCCGGGTCATCGGGGCCATCACCACCCGGTTCGGCAGGGTCAGCCCGCCGAGCCGGTAACTGTCGAAAAGCGTTGCCACCGCGTGCTCCTTCGAGTTCTGTGGCACCCGGTTCGCGGTGCCACCGCTAAGCTAGAACCTGACATCGATGTGAGGGGCAAAGATCTGTGGCACGAGCCACAGGCGGGAGGACGAAGGTGCGCATCGGGGAACTGGCTGCACGGACCGGGGTGAGCGTCCGGTCGTTGCGCTACTACGAGGAGCAGGAGCTGCTCAGCAGCACCCGTAGTGCCAGCGGGCAACGGCACTACACCGAGTACCACGTCGAGCGGGTCGAGTTCATCCAGCGGATGTACGCCGCCGGTCTGTCCAGCCGGACCATTGCGGAACTGCTGCCGTGCGGCGACGCGCCCAGCGAGGAGAATTCCGACGCCGCACTGGAGCGCATGGCACAGGAGCGCGACCGGCTGTCCGAGCACATCGTCGATCTGATCCGCACCCGCGAGGCGCTGGACGGGCTCATGGACATCAACCGCGAGCACCGCAAGACCCTCCGGAAAGCAGGCTGACCGCGGGCTGCCCGGTGCCACGAAACCGCACGTCGCAAGCGCTTGCGCCGGAGTCCGGCTGAGCGCGACGGGTGGTCCGGGCCAGGCGGCAGCTCGCGCGACGGGGACCGTCCCGGCCACGCGAGCCGCCGGAGCTCAAGCGGTCACTCGGCGTGGCCGATCGGCAGTGCGGGGACCGAAGGGGTACCCGGCGGCACCTGCTGGGCAGGCTGGCAGGTGATCGGCTGCGCGGGGACGGACGGGGTGCCCGGTGGCACCTCGTGGGTCGGCTTGCTGCCGATCGGCTGTGCCGGTACCGAAGGCGTGCCCGGCGGCACCTGCTGGGCAGGCCGGCAGGCGATCGGGTGCCCGGGGACGGTGTCGGTGGCGCCGGTGCCGGCGAACGCGGTGCCGCCGGTGCCGAGCAGGATGGCGAGGCCGCCGACGACCATGGCGGTCTTTCGGAAGTAGGACAAGGGATTCCTCCGTGGTGGTGAACGGCCCGGCGGTGGTTGTTCCGCCGGGGACCGGGGCGGTGCCGCGGTCGCATCCATCCAGCCGGTCCGGGGTTATCGTCAGCGTCTGTTGATCTCCATACGGTTTCGATATGTGCGGTTGTGGATCATCGGGATCACGCTGCTCGGGCCAGGGCGCGCACGGAACGGGAGGGCGGACGGATGCGGGTGCTGATCGTGGAGGACGAGGTTTTCCTCGCCGAGGCACTGCAGGCCGGTCTCCGCCGGGAGGGTATGGCGGTCGACGTCGCGGGCGACGGCGCGAGCGCGCTGGACAGCGTGGCGGTCAACGAGTATGACGTACTGGTCCTCGACCGCGATCTCCCCGGTGTGCACGGGGACCAGGTCTGCGAGCAGGTCGTGGCCAGCAGGCCGGACTGCCGGATCCTCATGCTGACCGCGGCGGGCAGCCTTGCCGACAAGGTGCACGGGCTGCAGCTGGGTTCGGACGACTACCTGGTCAAACCGTTCGACTTCCCCGAGCTCGTGGCGCGGTTGCGTGCGCTGGAGCGGCGGGCCACCCCGGCGCACCCTCCGGTGCTGACCTACGCCGACCTCCGGCTCGACCCCGCTCGTCGCGACGTCCGCCGCGGTGACCACGCCCTGCGCCTGACCCGCAAGGAGTTCGCGGTGCTGGAGCTGCTGCTGCGAGCCGACGGTGCGGTGCTGAGCGCGGAACACCTGCTGGAGAAGGCGTGGGACGTGCACGCCGATCCGTTCACCAACGCGGTCCGCATCACCGTCTCCACCCTGCGGCGCAAGCTCGGTGACCCACCGATCCTGCACACCGCCACCGGTGCCGGCTACTACCTCGCCGCCGCCTCGTGAGTGTCCGCCCGGCACTGCGCCGCACCCGGCTGTCCATCCGGCTGCGGCTGACCCTGCTCTACGGCGGCATGGTGCTGGCCTGCGGCCTGGTGTTGCTGGCCACGGTGTACCTCCTGATGCGCTACCTGCCGACCTATGACCTGAAGCCCTCGGCCCAGCCGACGAGGATGATCCCGGCCACCCACGTCGGCGGCTCGCCTCCGTTCGCGCTCATCGCCTCCGCGGACGATTTCCTGACCGTGCTGCTGGAAGCGTCCGGGGTGGCGCTGATCGGACTGGCCCTGGTTGCGTTCGGCGCCGGCTGGTTCATCGCGGGACGCATCCTGTCTCCGCTGCACCGGATCACCCGCACCGCACGCACCGTCGCGGGACACACCCTGCACGAACGTATCCACCTCGGCGGGCGCCGGGACGAGTTCACCGAACTCGCCGACACGATCGACACGATGCTCGACCGGCTGCACGCCAGTTTCCAGGCACAGCAACGCTTTGCCGCCAACGCCTCGCATGAGCTGCGCACCCCGCTCGCGACCACCCGCACGCTGTTGCAGGTCGCCGTCGCGCACCCCGAGGAACACGACCTGGCCACGCTGGCGCCCAAATTGCTGACCACCAACGACCGCAGCATCGCGACTGTGGAATCCCTGCTCGCCCTGTCCGTCGCCGATCACGGCATCACCGATGCACAGCCCGTGGACCTCACTGCGGTGGCGGTGGACGCGCTGGCACAAGTGAGGTCCGAAGCAGCCGACCACCGGATCAGCGTGCACCGCGACCTGCATCCCGGATACGTCGACGGGGACAAGGACCTGTTGCACCAGCTGGTCTCCAACCTGCTGTACAACGCGATCCGGCACAACCACTCCGGCGGTACCGCGCAGCTCACCACGGTGGTCGAGGGGGCCACCGTGGTGCTCACCGTGAGCAACACCGGGGGGACCGTCACGGCAGAGGAGGCCCGCCGGTTGTTCGAGCCGTTCTACCGCCGGCGCACCAGGGTCCAGTCCGCGGGCCACGGCCTCGGGCTCACTCTCGTTCGAGCGATCGCGCAAAGCCACCAGGGCACGGTCACCGCCACCCCGAATCCCGATGGCGGTCTGACCGTTGCCGTCGTTCTGCCTGCCATCACCCGGCCGGCTCCTGCTGCCGAGGCCCGGCCGTCCGACTCCGCGATCCTGCAGCCCGGCCGTTCTTCCTGAGATCACCAGTGGTCTACAGCAACCACTCAAGCCTGCTTCTCCTTTGCTGAACCCCGGCCTAACGTCGAAGGAACACCTCCGGACACCGTGGGGGCCAGCATGGTCAGCAGACGTGACGTGTTACGGATCGGCAGTGCCGCGCTCGCGGGCACGGTCCTCGACGCGGCGGTTTCCGCGGGTCCGGCACACGCGGTGCCGCTACCGCGGACGGAAAACCCCGTAACGCCCGCAGGCGGGCCTGTCGGCCGGGGCTGTTATCTGACGTTCTGCCGCATCCCGACGGCCGGACTGAACACCTGGAAGTCCATCATGGACAGTTTCGCCGAGGACGGCGTCGAGCGGGTCGTGCTCTGGATGGGCGGCGCATTCCGGTCCCGGAGGTACCCGATCACCTGGCAGTACAACCGGGCACACCGCAACGTCGTGGAGAACTTCGCCGGCGAACTCATCGACTACGCGCACACCAGGAACATCCGGGTCCTGCTGGGGTTCACGCCCTACACCTACGACGGAACCAACCAGTACGCCCTCGTTCGCCCGGACCTCAAAGCCCAGCAGTCCGACGGAAAACTGGCCCGGCTGCAGGGAATCCACTCCTGGGGCTACAACCTCGATCCGACGAAGGCGGACGCGAAACGGTTCATGCTCGACTACGCGCGCGAACTGTACTTCGACTTCTACCCGAACGCCGACGGTCTGCTCATCGAATCCTCGGACATCGACATCTGCACCGGTGGCGACTGCGGCGGTGCACGGCACTACTACGAGATCGAGTTCGAATTCGTCCGACGGCTCTCCGACGAGGTGTGGTCGCACAATCCGGCGGCAGACATCATCGTGCACCCCAACTACTTCGTCGGTGGGCCCAATGGCGCGGAACTGCCCTACGATCCACGGTGGACGGTGATCTTCAGCCAGTGGACGGTCGACCTCGAGTTCGCGAAGAAGGTCTCCCGGGCCTACTACTTCGACCTGAACGTCATCAGCCAGCCGCCGGCGAACGTGGCGGAGAGCGTTCGCTGGGTGCGTGATCACGGTTTCGCTGCCTACTTTCCCTCACAGGAGTTCTTCACCTTCGTCGCGCAGCACGCCGAGTTCAACGAGACCAATCTCGTCGGCCGCCGACTTCGCCCCTTCGGGTTCGACTTCCTCGGCCTGGACGAGAATCCGTACCGGGACCCCGTGGTCACGGTCAACCGTGTCGCGCTTCGCGAGTACGCGGGCAACCCTGATCTGCCGGACGCGGACTTCCGCGCGCATCTGGGCCTGGCGGTGTTCGGGGCCGCCGCGACCGAACAGAACGTCACAGACCTGCTGTTCCTGCACGATTTCTGCTACGGACGGGACAAGTCGCTGTTCTCCCTCGCCGTACCGGCCGACCCGCGGGCAATGCGGGACCGCTTGGAACGGGGGCTGCTCAGCTTCGGCGATCTCCAGTCCATCCAGCACCGGCTGGCCGCATTGCCCGCGGTCGCCGACCGGATCCGCCGATCCCGCAACCCGTTGGTGCGCAGGCTGATCCCGCACACCCGGCTGATCGAGCACAACTGGGACCACGATTCCCGCGATCTGCTCGCCGCCCATCTGCGCGCCTGATCCAGGGAAGGTCAGCCCGAATCCCCTTCGCGGCCGCCACATGAGATCTGGCTTTAGCAGTTGTGCCACAGCCGGACCGCCTCCCATACGGCGAGTTCGGCACTGCCTGCGGCGACGGGGGAGATGTTGACCTCGTAGACGTTCGTGCTGTAGGCGGTAGCGCTGGGGAGGTAGCCGAGATATCCCCCGGTGTAGCCGACCAAGGTGACCGGATTGTCCACTTCGGACGCCAACGCGGCTTCGATCGCCAGGTACGGCTCGCCGCCGAGGCCGATCAGCGCCAGCTCGCCGAGCCGGATCGCGCTCACCACCAGGCGCGGGTCCCGGATCCTCGCGGACGCGGCCAGTTCGGCGCCCTGCAGCGCGGTCTCCGCGGTGCGGACTGCCACCGCGTCGCCGGTTCGCTGTGCCGCGTCGAGCCGGCTGCGGAGAGCCGCTGTCTTCGGGATCGGTTCGTCCGTACGTCCCGGCAGGCCGAGCGACCAGGTCCGCGCGCCGGCAATCGGCAGGTGGCCGAGGTCGATCGGCCTGCCCGGTGCGTTGACCAGCGCGAGGAGCTGTTCGGCGGCCAGCGCGCCGAGCCGGTCCAGCTCACCCGGTCGCTGTTCGCGGCGGTGCGGCCGGGTGCTGACGTCCCCTGCGGCGCCGGTCGCGACCATCGCCCAGCCGCCGAGCCGGGCCGCCACCGCCCGGCGGACCGCGCCGGCCAGATCGGCGCTGACCAGCAGGTTGTCCGCACCGAGCACGGTCGGGTGCACCGGCAGCACGACGACGATCCCGCGGACCAGCCTTCGGTCGCGGACGGCCAGCACGGTCACCGGCACATCCGTCCTCGGACGTGCTCCGCTGCGCTGCCCGCCCACTCCGCGGAGGAGTCCGGTGTGGACAGTGAGCCGGGCGGGTGCCTCGGCGACCATCGCCTGCGCGGCCGCGTCCTGCCCGGCTCTGGCCACCCGGCTGCGCCACGCCGGCGGGGTCCGGCCACCGCCGGGCCGGCAGCCGAGCTCCGGTCCGGAATGCGTGTGCGTCGCCGACAGCCAGACCAGCTCCGGGCGGGTCCGCAGCGCACCGGCCAGTCTGCTCGCCAGCGGTCCGGCGAGATCGGTGTTCACCGCGGGCAGGTCGGCGACCACCCAGACGAACCGGCGCCCGCCCGCGCTGATCGTCACCGCGTGCACTTCGAGCGGATCGAGCGTGCCGGTGCTCGTGCCGGCTCGCGCGGCGTAACCGCCGAGCGGGGTTCCGGCCGGCACGTCGAGCACGACCTGTCCGTGGCCGATTCGCGCGGTCAAGACAGGGCTTTCGCAAGCCGGGTGGTGATCGCCATCGGGTTCGTGATGGCCGTGCCGACCACGACGGCGTACGCGCCCGCGTCGACCGCCGCCCGAACGTCCTCGGCACTGCGGTAGCGGCCCTCGGCGACCACCGGGCAGTCCAGCCGTCCGGCCAGTGCGGCGACCAGCTCGATGTCCGGTCCCTCCGGCACCGGGCCGCCGGTGTACCCGGCCAGGGTCGTGGCCACCACGTCGGCGCCGGCTGCCCTGGCCGCAACGCCCGCGGCGACGTTGTCGACATCGGCCATCACCGGTACGCCCAGTTCCCGGTGGATCTGCCGGATCTGCGCGGCGAGGGTGCCACCGCCCGGACGTGGCCGCGTGGTGCCGTCGATGGCCACCATCGTGGCGCCCGCCCGTACGACCGCGGCGGCGTCTTCGAACGAAGGCGTGATGAACACTCCTTCCGGTAAGGCGACTTTGTTGATGCCGAGTACCGGTAGGTCCACTTCGGACCGTATCGCGGCGACGTCGACCGGGCCGTTCGCGCGGATCGCACGCGCACCGCCGGCGGCTGCGGCGGCGGCCATCCTCGCCATCGACGCCGGGCCGTGCAGCGGGTTGCCCGGCTGCGCCTGGCAGGACACCAGAAGGGCACCGGGCGGGAAAGGGAGCAGAGCGTCCACTGTGGTCTCCTCGACGGTGGGAAAGACGGCTGGACCGTGGTGCACGGACAGGAGACCGGCGTACGTACCGGGAGCGGCGGTGGCGAGCCGGACGGCCCCGTCGAGCGGATCGCCCGCGGGCGGGACGAGCTGTGCCTCCGGAGCCAGCGTGGCCAGCTGCTCCCGTAGCGGGGCGAGCAGCAGTTCACCCGACTCGAACACCCGGCCGGTACAGGCCACCGGAACACCGTCGCGCTCGAGCGCCCGCACGGCTGCGGCGACGGTGTGCGCGAGGTCTTCGGCCGCACCGGTCACGATCGCGCTCGCGACCGGATCCTGCCGGGCGGCCTCGGCGAAGACCTCGGGTGCGAATGCGGCGATGGTGGCGACTGGAGCGGGTGCCTGGTGAATCCGCTGGGCCAGCCCCGGCCCGAGTCCGTAGCGGAGTTCGGCGGCGGCGGTGAGGGTGGTCGCCGGGCCCCGGCCGTCCGCGGCGGCGAGCACCGCGGTGAGCCCGGCCCGTCCGATGGCGAACCCGCCCCCGGCGTCTCCGAGCAGGTGCCCGCCACCGTCGACCTTCCGATACGACCCGTTCTCGCCGACCGCGAGGCAGACCACGCCGGTCCCGGCCGCCAGCACGACGCCGTGCCCCGGCGGCAGTGCCCCGGCGTGCGCGATCACCATGTCCTCGCACAGCCGCACTTCGGCGGCGTCCAGCACCGCGGCCACCGCGACGCCGAGCCGGGTGCGGTCTTCGGGTTCGGCCGGGCAGCCGGTCAGGCCGAGGCAGACCACACCGGCGGGGCCGGACAGCCCCGCGTCCTGCGCCGCGATCCGCACGGCCGCGGTGATCGTGGCGACCGGATCGCCGTGGCTGTAGTCGAATCCCGGGCCCTTGCCGACACGGCGATCGGGACCGGAGACCAGCCGCAGTCCGCTCTGGCCGCCGTCGACCGCGACCCAGGTGGCGGTCATCGGATGCCGGCCGACATGGTCACGCCCTCCACGAACCGGCGTTGCAGCGTGACGAACAGCAGCACCGTCGGCAACGCCGCGAGCAGGGCTGCGACGAGCATCATCGGCACCGCAGCGCTGCCGAGGTTGTCCGCCTGCATGGCGGCCAGCCCCACCGGGAGCGTGCGGTGCTCGTCGTCGGAAGCGATCAGCAGCGGCCACAGGTGGGAATCCCAGTTGAGCATGAAGATGAACAACGCCAGTGCCGCCATCGGACCGCGCACCACCGGCACCACGATCGACACCAGCGTGCGCAGATCGCCCGCGCCGTCGAGCCGGGCCGCTTCGAGCAGCTCGTCCGGGACGTTGCCGATCGCCTGGCGCATCAGGAAGATCCCGAACGCACTGGTCCCGGCCGGGACGATCAGCCCGGCGAAGCTGTTCACCCAGCCGAGCGAGTACACCAGGCTGTAGAGCGGGACGTAGATGATCTCCACCGGGATCATCAGTGTTGCCAGCACGATCATGAACGCGGCGTCGCGCCCGCGGTAGCGGAACTTCGCGAAGCTGAACCCGGCCGCGGTGCAGGTCACGACGTTCAGCAGGGTGACGCTGATCCCGACCACGGTGCTGTTGAGGAAGTACCGCGCGAACGGTGTTTCGGTGAACGGCAGCGTGAGGTTCGACCATTCGAAGGTCGTCGGGAGCCAGCGCAGCGGAACGGCCAGCACCTCCGATGCCGGTTTGAGCGCGGTCAGCACCGCGTACACCAGCACGGACGCGAACACCAGCCCGCCGAGCCCGGCGACGATCAGCGTCGTCAGGCGCCCCACCCGGGCGGCACCACTGCGTGGCCCGCTCATCGGTCCCTCCTCGCGAAGACCTTCAGCTGCAGCAGGGTCAGCCCGAACAACAGCAGGAACATCAGCACCGCGACCGCGGAGGCCCGGCCCATCCGGGCGTTCTCGAACGCGGTCTTGTACACGAACAGGTTGACCACCTGCGTGCCGAATCCACCGTTGGTGAGCACCAGTTGCGGGCTGAACGCCTGGAACCCGCGGATCACCGCCATCACCGAGCACACCGCGGTCACCGGGAGCAGCATCGGCCAGGTGATGTACCGGAACCGCGCGAAGGTACCCGCACCGTCCAACCGGGACGCTTCGTAGAGCTCTTCCGGAATGGACTGGAGCCCGGCGAGGAACAGGATCAGGAAGAACCCGGTCTCCTTCCACACGCCCATCACGACCAGGCCCCACATCGCGCTGCCGGAACTGGTGAGCCAGTTGAGGTGCAGGCCGAGCGCCTGGTTGAGCAGGCCGTCCGGGTTGAGCACGACCCGCCAGATCACCGAAACCGCAACCCAGCTGATCGCCACCGGCAGGAAGTACAGCAACCGCAGCAGGCCGCTGCCAGGAGCGCGGCTGTTGAGTACGTGGGCGAGTACGAGCGCCAGTGCGAGTGCCGGGACGTAGGTGCCCGCCGCATACAGCACGGTCTGCCACAGTGCGGCGCCGAACTGGGGATCCGTTGCCAGATAAGTGAAATTGTCGAATCCGATGAACTCCGGCGGGGTAGTCAGGCTGTAGTCGAACAGGGACAGGTAGAACACCCGGAGCATCGGGTAGATCGCGAAGACGACGAACAGCACCATCGCGGGCACGGCCAGCAGGGCACCGATCACGTTGCGCCGCCGCACCGGCTTCTTCCGCCGCGGCGGGGAGGATTCCGGTGCCTTGGACCGGATCGAGAGCACGGCCATCCGCTCAGCTCCCCAGGCTGCGGTCGATCCGCTCGGCAGCGGTTCCCGCCGCCTCGGGGATGGCGACGTGGTCGAAGACGCTGTCGTTGACCATTCCCATCACCGCGTCCTTGATCTCGGCGAAGTGCGGGGCCACCTCGTCGAACTTGCCCTGCCGGTAGGCCGTGGACCACACGTCGAGCCCCGGCACCTGCTTGCCGGCGGCGCTGGTGTCCCAGCCCTTCACCGGCTGGATGAACTTCACGTCCGAGAGCCAGCGCTGCGACTGGCTTGCCAGGTAGGCGATGAACTGCCAGGCCTGTTGTGCGTGCTCGCTCGCCCGGCTGACCCCCCAGTAGTAGCCGTACCAGCGGTTCACCGGTTTCGCCGGATTCACCTGTGGCAGCGGGACGAGCTTCAGCTTGGCGAAGGTGTCCGGGTTGCTCTGCCTGATCTGCTCCATCGCCCACGGGTAGACCATCGCCATCGACTGGCGTCCGGTGGCGAGATCGCTGAACGGTGCGGTTGCCTCACGCGAGGCCTTGTTCGGATCCGCGGTGCGTCCGGTGCCGGTCGCGAGATCGGTCCAGATCTTCAGCGCGGCCTGGGCTGGCGGTGCGGAGACGGTCGCCTTCTGATGGCCGGCGTCGGTGATCGTGCCGCCGGTCTCGTTGAGCAGGGTCTGCAGTTGCTGGGTGTACCAGCCGGCGTGCAGGTAGAGGAAGCTGAACGCCTGGGTGTGCCCGGCTGCGGCGAGTTTCTTCGCCGCGGCGGAGACGTCCTGCCACGTCTTCGGCGGTGCGTCCGGGTCGAGTCCGGCGTCGGCGAAGTGCTGGGTGTTGATGGCGAACGCGGTCGCGTTGAACTCGCTCGGGAGGCCGTACAGCTCGTTGTCGGCGGAGGCGCCGTCGAGTGTGCCCGGCAGGTAGCGCGCCTTCAACGCGTCCGTGGATGGCACGCCGAGTGCGTCGAAGTCGATCGGGGCGAGCAGCCGTTTGGGCAGGTACTCGCCGCGCAGCGTGGTGTCGTCGAGGTTCAGCACGTCCGGGCCGGTGCCGTTGCTCGTCGCGGTGAGCATCTTGGTGTCGAATTCGTCGTTCGGGATCTGCTGGTACTCGATCCTGACGTTCGGGTGCTGCCGTTCGTATTCGGCGATGAGCGTCTGGTTGAGCTTGATCATCGGCGGATGGGTGTGCGTCCAGAACGTGAGCGTCACCTTGCCGTCCGCCGAGCCGCCACCGCAGGCGGACAGCGTGGCGGCGGCGAGGACGGTCGCCAGGATCCCGGCACCCGCCGTCCGGATGCGCCGCAGGGAACGGATTCCGCGTAGGGCCATGCTGCCTCCAGGTGGGTGCGTTCTCGGGTGCTCAGCTCGGTGTGGTGTGGCGCGCCCGCCCCGGCCGCCGGAGATCGGCGGTGATCGCGTACCGGTCACCGCGATAGGTCGCCTCGCAGCTCTCCATCACCCGGCCCCGCGCATCGAGGCTGATCCCGCGGATGCGCAGGCACGGCTGGGTGACCGGGACTTCCAGGTACTCGGCGGTCCGCTGGTCGGGCAGCACCGGATCCATCTGGCAGGTGCCGGTGACGATGTCCGTGCCGTACCGGGTCGCGAGCAGCTCGTACCAGGAGCTGTCGAGATCGCCGATGGCGAGCCCCGGCACGTAGCGATCGGCGACGGTCGTGCGTTCCAGCGCCATCGGGGCGTCGTCGGCGAGCCGGAGCCGGACGAACTCGACCACGACCTCACCGGCGGGGATCCGCAGCAACCGGCACCGGGCGCGGTCGCCCCTGCGGCGGCGCAGTTCGAGCGTGCGGCTGGCCGGTCGCATCCCGCGGCGGCGCATTTCCTCGGAGAACGACGTCATCGCGAGCCTGCGGCTGACCTTCGGCCGCGAAGTGAAGGTGCCGCTGCCCTGCCTGCGTACCAGCAGGTCCTGCAGCACCAGGTCGTCCATCGCGCGCCGCAACGTCATCCGGGCCACCTGCCAGCGCACCGCGAGCTCGCGCTCCGGGGGCAGCGAGGCCCCTTCGGGCAGGAGGTCGACGAGATCGAGCAGGCGAGCCCGCACTTCGCCGATCTTTCCTGGGGCGGTCATCGTGCCCTCCTCAGCACCGCGGGCAACCGGATCCAGCACACGCCGTAGCCGCGCCGGGGCCAAGGCCCTTGGCGTTTTCCAGTGGACCAATCTGCCTTGCCGATAATCCACTGAAACGCCGCTCACCAGTAGTTTTCGCGAGCGGATTGGGCCGACAGTGGTCCAGTCCGCGGCGGCCAAGCGGGTGACCCCGCCGTCGTGCCCCGGTCGGGCGTGCCGTCGGCCAACTACTTGCCTTATCGGAAAGCAGTGACTACATTCCAGATAGGCAAGTAGTCGAAGGGAGCCATCATGAACGACCTTGACCAGGAGAAGGCAGCACAGGCGCTGGACGTGGTGCGGACGAACGAGAACCGCACGCGCCGCGCGGCCCGGCTGCCGTGGTGGGTGTACGCAGGCACGTTCGTGCTCGTCGCGGTCCCGCTGGCGGCGGCCGATTTCGTGGACCTGACCGGGACGAAGGCGATTTCCGCGGTGGTGCTGGCGTTGCTCGTGCTCGCCTTGGTCGCCGGCCTGCTCGGGCGTGGCACTGCGCCGTTGAGCCGGCTCCGCGGCGTGCAGGCCCGGCGGCAGGGTTCGCAGCAGACGTTCGGTCTCGTAGTGGCGATCGGTGCGCTGGGCACCTGGCTGATCATCAGCTACGGGCAGAGCGCCGGCATCGATCTGGCCGACGCGATCGGACTGCACGGCTATCGGAACACCGTGACCGGGGTGGTCTTCGGTGCCGCGTTCACCCTGCTGTTCGCGCTGAGCCAGTTCCTGCTCGGCGCCGGCCGCCCGCGTGCGGGTCGGTGACCGCCGCCCCGCGGCCGGCGCCGGACCGGCTGCTGACGGATCCCGCGCGGCTGGCGATCATGTCCGTGCTGTGCTCGGTGGACTGGTGCGATTTCGCCTTCCTGCGCGGTTCCGTCGGCCTGTCGGAAACTGCGCTGTCCCGGCACCTGGACGCGCTCAACGGCAGTGCGTACCAGCGGCGGGAGCGCCTCGGCCGGTCGCCGAGGATCTCCGTCCACGCCACCGACGCCGGACGGGATCGGTTCCACCACCACGTCGAAGGCCTGCACGAGCTCGCCGAGCACACCCCGCCGGCCTCATCGTGACTCGGCGGCATGGTTTCCGGCTCGGTCGACGAAAGCTTTTGGGGTGTGTTGCGGTTTGCCGGCGAGGTTGAGCGGGCGGTGTCGGCGGATTCCACGATCGCGCGGGTACATCAGCACGCCACGAACATCACCCGCCACACAGGGGAATCGCCGAACCACTCGAACCCGTGCGTCGAGTCGCCTGATCACGCGATCGGCCGTTCCCGCGGCGCTGGGAGCAGCCACCTCGCCGGCGGCCACGGCCGGCCCTCGGTGGTCTTGGCCGGTCCTGAGCAAGCCGGTGTTGCACCGGTGTTTTCGCGCCTGATGTGACATCTGCGTGTTCCGCGCTGACCCAGCACACGCCCGGCCGCCATCGGGGGCCAAGGCATTGTCAGACACTGCTTAGCTGGGCGGGTTCATGTCGCGGGTGGTGCGCTGGGCGAGGCCGTCGATGATCATTGCCAGGCCCATGTCGAACGTGGTTGCGTAGTCCATCTCCGGGCCGTCGTCGTCTTCTTCTGTGGTGTCGGCCTGTTCTTCCAGGACGCTGCCTATCGTGAAGTGGTTGGCGGTGAGCATTGCCACCCGTGCCTCGTGTTCGGGCAGTCCGGAGGCGACGAGGAACTCCAGTTTGTGGACGGCACGGGCGAAGTCGCTGCCTTTGGGGTTGGTTCCGGCGTGGAGCCGGGCTCCGTCGCGATGCATCAGCAGGGTTTGCCGGAAGCTGCGCCAGTTCTCCATGAACCACTCGCGCCAGTCCTGTGGGGTGGCGGGCAGGGGCATTGTCGCGTGGGGGGCCATCGCGGCTTCCGCCATCGCGGCGAACAGCGCGTTTTTGCTGCGGAAGTGCCAGTAGAGCGAGGGCTGTTCGACGCCGAGCCGCTTCGCCAGCTGTCTCGTGCTCATGGCGTCGAGGCCGATGTTGTCCAGCAGGGTGAGGGCTTCGCTGACGATGGCCTCGCGATCGAGCTTCGGCATATCGACAGTCTATCGGTGATAGGTTACCGTGGCAATCAACTATCACTGAAAGGGAGCTGATGGGTATCTCCACCGAAAGTGCCGGCACGCCGTCGTTGAAGGTTCTCGTGTGCGGCGGCGGTATCGCCGGTCAGGCAACGGCTTTCTGGCTCGCGAAAGGCGGCCACCGGGTGGTGGTCGTCGAGCGCCACCCGGCGCTGCGCGCGACCGGCGCACAGATCGATCTCCGTGGACAGGGCATCGACGCGATCGACCGGATGGGCCTGCTCGGCGCCGTGCGAAGCCGGCTCGTGCACGAGCCGGGAGTGGCCTTCGTGGACAGCCGGGGCAGGAGACGGGGCGTGGTCATGGCGAACACCTCGGGAAAGGGCCGCCAGACCATGACGTCGGAGTACGAGATCATGCGCGGAGACCTGGTGCGCATCCTCCACGGTGCGACGAAGGACGATGCGGAGTTCGTCTTCGGGGTGGACGTGGAGAGCTTCGAACAGGACGACGATCGGGTTGTCGCGCATTTCTCCGACGGAACGAAGGACGAGTTCGACGTGCTGATCGGGGCGGACGGGCAGGGATCCCGCGTCCGGCGCGACATCCTGCCCGCCGGCGCTGCCGACCCGTGCTCGCCGGTGGGGATCCACATGGCCTATTGGTTCATCCCGTCCGTCGCGACCGACGACAGCCTTCGTGAAACGTACAACGCGCCGGGCGGCCGGATGATCATGCGCCGAACCCGCAATGCCACCGAGACCCAGATCTATTTCGCGCTCCGGGAGCAGTCCGCGGAAGCCACCGAGATCCACCGCAGGCCGATCGAAGAGCAGAAGCAGTTCTGGTCCGACCGGTTCCGGCAGGCAGGATGGCAGACGGAACGCTTCCTCGCGGGTATGCAGACCGCCGAATTTTTCTATTCCCAAGAGGTCACGCAGGTGCGGACTGCGACCTGGTCCCGAGGGCGGGTTGCGCTCGTCGGAGATGCCGGATACTGCTCCTCCCCGTACAGCGGGATGGGCACTTCCGCCGCGCTGGTCGGCGCTTACGTCCTCGCCGGCGAGATCAACCGGAATCCGGGTGATCTCACCGCTGCGTTCGCGAACTACCAGGCAACGCTTCGGCCCTTCGTCGACAAAGTACAGGCCGAAGTCAACCCGAAGCTCCTCCGGATCGGATTCCCGAAGGGACGCCTGGGGATCACCGCGCTCCGTACCGTGGCCACGGTGGGCAGTTTCCTCAAACTCCCGGAAATCGCCGCCCGATTCGCGAACGAAGACCGCGGCGGCGACTGGCCGCTGCCGGACTATTCGGCACCACAGCCAAGCTGACCGACGCATCGCTGCCGCGGCACACCATTCGGCTCGGTCTTTTCAGGCGTCGAGCACGACGTTGGACGTCGGCATGGACTGGCAGGTGAGGCAGTGGTCCTCGGGTAGGTCCTCGGCAGGGGTGACGAGGTGCGTGACGGTTCCGTCGAGTACGCGGACCGCGCAGCTTTCGCATTGGCCGAGCCGGCATCCGCTGGGCAGGGCCAGCCCGGACCGTTCGGCAAGGTGCAGCAGGGTGCCGTCGGATTTGCGCCAGGCCACGTCGCGGCCGGAGCGGGCGAACCGGACGGTGGCGGTGGCGTCGTCGGGAATGTGGACCGAAGCGGGTGCCGCGTGGAACTTCTCGGCGAAGATGTCGAAACGGGGCACGCCGCGCGCGATCAGCCCGGTAATGATTTCGTCGATCATGTTCCCGGGCCCGCACAGGTAGAAACGCGCCCGCCGGTCGATCAAACCGGCATCCACGTCGGCGGCGGACACCCGGCCGCGCACGTGCTGCCGGTCTTCGGAAGCAGGCCGGCTGTAGTGGTCGATCACGCGCAGGGACGGCAGTCGCCCGGCGAGTGCCACGATCCGGTCATGGAACGGATGGTGCGCACCGTTTCTGCTGCCGTGGTGGAGCACGATTTCCGGGGCGTCGGACGGGGCGAGAGCGGCTGTTTCGAGGTGGCTGAGAAAAGGAGTGATCCCGATGCCGGCGGCCATCAGCACGATCGGTCGCGAATGGACGGTGGGCACGGCGAAGCCGCCGGCAGGCGCGGTGAGCAGTACTCGGGTGCCGGGCCGGAACCGCTCGTGCACGGTCGGGGAGAACCGGCCGCCGGGCACCCGGCGCACTGCTATTGCGTAGGTGGTCTGTGCTGCCGGGGTGGCAGGTCCGGTCAGGGAGTAGCTCCGGCTCACCTCGGGCCGGTCGGGCCAGGCGAGAGTGATGTGTTGTCCGGCGCGGAACGACGGCAGCGGACTGCCATCCGCCGGACGCAACCGGACGGCAAGGATCTCCTCGGTCTCGAGGTGGCAGTGCTCCACCACGAACTCCCGCTGGGTTTTCCAGGACTCGGTGCCCTCCGGCCGGACGTCGCAGGGCACCGAGCGCAGTCCGACGGAGCCGCTGATCGGATCGCGGCTGTCGTCGCCGACCAGGAGGTTGTAGTTGGCGCCGTCGTCGGCGAGCGGATCCGACCCGGGCAGGCCGAGGTCGGTTGCCGGCTGCCACCAGCCGTACTCGGCGACGACGACGTCGCGGTGCAGGTCGGGATCGATCCGCGCGCGCATTCGGACGGTGGCGCGAGGCGTCGTGATGCGCACCCACTGGCCGTCGCCGATCCCGCGTGCACCGGCGACCTCGGTGCTCAGCTCCACGGTCGGTTCGGGGAAGCGTTTGCGCAGGGAGGAGATGCCGTGGTGCTGGCTGTGGCAGAAGTACCCGTTCTTCGCACAGGTGAGTACCAGCGGATAGGACCCGTCCGGTGCAGGTGGGTCGGCGACGGGCACGCCGGACTGCCCGTGCTCGGCGAGAACCTCGGAGTACAGCTCGACTCGACGAGTCGGGGTGGCGAACCCGGTGGCAGTCCCGTCGTCGTGCTCCTCGGCGTACTTGCGGTGGCGGACGTGCAACGGCAGATCCACCCCGCCGGGGTTTGCCCGCAGGTCCGCGGCGGTGAGGCCGAGCGGGGCGAGCTGGTGGTTCCAGCCGTCCTCGATCCGTCCGTGGAAGAAGTCCTCGCCGTGTCCCAGCCGGGCGGCCAGCTCGAAGACGATCTCGGTGTCCGAACGCGACTCGCCCGCGGGGGCGACCATCTGCGGCCGGAGCTGAACGCGCTCTTGGGCGGCCCTGGTGATCTCGAACCCGGCTTTGATCGCTTCGCGCTCCCACGGTGCGCTGACCGGCAACAGCAGGTCCGCGAATCGGGAGGTGGGGTTCTCGAACAGATCGAGGTGCACGGCGAAGTCGAGGCTGCGCAAGGCTTCCGCAGTCCGCTGCGGATCGGGCTGGGACAGCAGGAGGTTGCCGCCGAACGAGACCAGCGCGCGTACCGGGTAGGGCTCGCCGGCCAGCACGGCGTGGCAGAAGTCGCGTGCGTTGATCCAGCCCTGTGCCTGCGGGCCCAGCGGGAAACGGTCCAGTCCGAGGGTTTTCGCCCGCTGCGCGGCGGCCGGCTGGTCCGGTGCAGTGACCGGGTTGACCGCGAGTTTCGGCAGGAGCACGTTTCCGCCGGGCGCGTCGTAGCTCCCGGTGAGCGCGTAGAGCGTGGCGATCGCGCGCTCGGTCTGGGTTGCGTTGGTGTGCTGCCCGATCCCGGACCACGCCGCGTACGACACCGACCTGGCCTCGGCCAGTTCGGCGGCGAACGCTTCGATCCTGTCCGCGTCGATCGTCGTCACCGCTGCGGTCCGATCAAGCGGCCAGGCTGCGCAGGCGTCGGCGTACAAATCGAAAGCGGGCGTGCAGTCCACCGGCCCGGTCCGGGTGTGCACTCGGCGACGACCCCGCAGTGCGAACCGGTCCGTCCGGTGGGGCGCGTGCGTGGTCTCGAACGGCTCCGCCCGGCCGGAAACCTCGTCCCACACCACGTAGCCCGACAGCTCCGGGTGCAGGTCGGCAGCCCGGAGGAACCTGCCGGTGCCGAGCCGGACCAGCAACGGGGCGTTGGTCCACGACCGGACGAATTCCTCGTCCTGGCCACGGCGGGCGAGCAGGCGCCCGGCCACTCCCAACGCCAGCGCGCCGTCGGTACCGGGGCGGACCCGGAGCCAGTGATCGGCCTGCAACGCACTCGTCGACCGGCGTGGATCGACGACCACGAGGCGCGCGCCGCGCTCCCGCGCACGCGCGAGTGCGGCGGACTGCGCCAGCCAGGACTTGGCCGGGTTGTGGCCCCACAGCACCGCGAGGTCGGTGTTCGCGTAGTCCGGCGCGGGCAGTGCGCTCCCGAACGTGAAGGCGTGCGCGAAATCCTTGTGCCAGTTGCAGATCTCCGTCGAGTACAGCGTGTTCGGGCTGCCGAAGAGCCGGATGAACCGCTCGACCCAGTCGATGGAGTCCGACATCGGCGTACCACTCGGGGACGTCACCGAGAACGCGACGGCTTCGGCGCCACTGACCGCGCGGATCGTGCCGAGCCGCTCGGCGACCTCGGTCAGCGCTTCGTCCCAGCCGATTTCCCGCCAGCGTGGGTCGGGGTCGGACTTGGGCGTGGTCCGCCGCAGCGGCCGTCGCAGGCGCTCGGGGGAGTGCACCAGCTCGGGTGCCGCGCGGCCCTTCGGGCACATCGCCGCGCCGGTCGGGTGGTCAGGATCGGGCCGGACCCCGCGCAACGCACCGTCCTCGACCGTGTAGACCGCGCCACAGCGCGATCGGCACAGCGTGCAGTAGCCCCGTACTTCAGCCATCAGTTACTCCCTAGTAACCGGCTACCGGTTACCGTTCACTCTTGTAAGATCCGTGACGGGGACGGGGAAGTCAAGGCAGGGCGACGAAGGAGCGCGACGTGACCCAGGGCGGAGCGATCCGGCTGCAGCGCACCAGCCTGCGGGACCAGGTGCTCGAGGTGGTGCGGCAGGCAATGGTGTCCGGGGAGATCCGGCCGGGGGACATCTACTCCGCGGCTGCGTTGGCGGCTCGGCTGGGGGTGTCCAGCAGTCCGGTCCGCGAGGCGATGCTCACGCTGGTCAACCAGGGGTTGATGGAGCCGGTGCGCAACCGTGGCTACCGGGTCGTGGCGATGGGCGAACAGGATCTGGACGAGATCTACGAACTGCGCCGGCTGCTGGAGATCCCGGCCACGCTGTCGGCGGGGGCGAACGCAGAGCCCGGCGACCTCGACCGGCTCGGCGGCCTTGCCGCGGACATCGAAGCTGCCGCCGAGGCCGGTGACGTCGCCCGTTTCCTTGACGCGGACCGCCGGTTCCACCTGGACCTGCTCACGCTCGGCGGGAACGGCAGGCTGGTGGCCGGTGTGATGGCCCTGCGCGATCAAACCCGCCTCTACGGGCTGGAAA
This sequence comes from Amycolatopsis ultiminotia, assembly GCF_039536925.1. Lineage (NCBI taxonomy): Bacteria > Bacillati > Actinomycetota > Actinomycetes > Pseudonocardiales > Pseudonocardiaceae > Amycolatopsis > Amycolatopsis ultiminotia. Next base: position 89,015 of record NZ_BAAAZN010000031.1, read on the forward strand.
AACTGGCCGAAGACGGTCGCCTCACCGGGGCGGCGGGCGAACACCGGGAGATCCTGGCGGCGATCTCACTTCGTGATCAGAGCAAGCTCGAAGACCTGATGCGCGCCCACCTCCGCCACACCCGCGCGGACTGGGCCGCCGGGTAGCGCGCTGCGGGCCGGTCAGCGCGCGACGGAGCGCTCGACCATCTCCAGTGCGGCGGTCTTGGCGAGTTGCAGTTCGTCCTCGCCGATACCCGACTTGTGCAGGAATTCGATCCCCTGCATGACGGCGATCAGTGCCCTGGCGGTCTGCTCCGGATCCACGTCGGCGTCGATCTCGCCGTTTTCCTGTGCCTGCGTGATCTGCCGGGCGAACAGCGCGAGGGTGTCCGAGTAGGCCCGGCGGGCGAGGGCCTGGACCTGTTCGTCCTCGGCGCTCAGTGCCGCGGCGCTGTTGGCCATCAGGCAGCCTTGGGGCGGCAGGTCGAGGCGGCCGCCGTCCTCGAACGTGACCGCCGAGGTGAGTCCGTGCCACGGGCTGGGGTCCGCGGTGATGGCGGCCGCCAGCCCGGCGGCCTGGCGCGCGCGATAGTCGTCCAGTATCCGGATGAACAGGTCGTGTTTGCTGGAGAACGCGCCATACAGGCTCTGCGTGCCCAGTCCGGTCGCTTCGGTGAGGGCCTGCACCGAAGTGGCCGCGTAGCCATCCCGCCAGAACGTCGCTCTCGCGGCGTTGAGCACGGTCTGCTCGTCGAACTTCCTCGGCCTGGCCATGTATCCATTATTGAGGGATCACTCCAATTTGACAACACCCCGGTCCGTGTGAGTTATTGAGTGAACAATCCATAACAGAGCAAGGGGTACCGCAGATGACCGCAGGACCGCTCGAGGGCAAGACCGCACTGGTGACGGGAGGATCCAGGGGCGTCGGTGCCGGTATCGTCGCCCGGCTCGCGGCCGATGGTGCGAAGGTGGCGTTCACCTACGCGAGGTCCAAGGATCGTGCGGAAGCCGTGGCATCCGAGGTGGGGGACAACGCGTACGCGATCCACGCCGACAACCTCGAGGAGCAGGACGTCGTGTCCGCCGTCGCGCAGACTGCCGAGCGCTTCGGCGGTCTGGACATCCTGGTCAACAACGCCGGTGTCGGCAGCTTCAGTGCGATCACCGAACTGACGATGGACGAGATCGATTCGATGCTGGCGATCAACCTGCGGTCCGCGATCGTGGCCATCCGGGAGTCGCTGGCCCACCTCGGTGAGGGCGGCCGGATCATCAACATCGGCAGCATCAACGCCGAGCGCATGCCGCTGCCCGGCGGATCGATCTACGCCATGACCAAGGGCGCGCTGGCGAGCCTGACCCGCGGGCTCGCGCGCGAACTGGCCGCACGCGGAATCACCATCAACAACGTCCAGCCGGGCCCGGTCGACACCGAGGCCAACCCGGCGAACGGCCCCTCAGCCTCCGCCCTGCTCGAAGTCATGGCGACGGACCGCTTCGGAACCGCGGCCGAGATCGGCGCCTTCGTGTCCTACCTGGCAGGTCCCGAGGCCGCATACATCACCGGCTCCAGCCTGAACATCGACGGCGGCTTCGGCGGATGACCACCACCCGGCGGTGCCAGTGCGGGTTCCGGGCGCGCGAGCTGGCTCGTCGGGACCTCCGGATGCGATAATCGGTTGATGATCACGACCCGAAAGGCCAATGCCGCGTAAGCGCCCCTCCCGGCTGCGCGCGAGATCGGCGCAACCAGCCACCACGGTCATCCCAGGTGTTCCGCTGGCAACGAGCGGTGCTCTGGATCGGCTCGATCGTCCGGAGATCCGTTCACTCGAGGTGAAGCGCGCGCTTGAGATATGGCAGCGCGTCGCATCTCTGCCTCGGGCGGAGCTGAGCGCACCGCACAACGACTGGACCGAGTTCATCGGTCCGATGGCCCGCGACGACCTTGAACGGGCTGTGCGTGCCCTCCCGCGCAAGCAGGCCGCACCGTTGCGGGCAGTGGTCGAGCGAGCCGACGAGATGTTCCGGGCGAAGACCCTGCACAACCCGAGAATTGATCCCTCGCGACCGTGGTGGGCGCGGCGGTGGTGGGTCTGACGTGGCGGTCTCCGCAACGGCGATCATCGGCGGCGTCCTCCGCCTTGTCACACGACTGTGACAAGGCTGCCGGATGGTTGACACGCCGTTCCGGCCGGTTCGCCACGTGCGCCGGGCACCGTGGCTCTCGTAAGCAAAAGCGTGAGCCAGGGAGGAAAAATGGGAGTCATGGGCATGAAGCGGGGAGTCATCACCGGTGCCGTTGCCGGAGCCCTGCTGGTCGCGGCCGGTGGAACAGCTGTTGCCTTCGCGCAGGGCGATGCCCCCGCGGTGTCGGAGGCGGCCGCGAAGCCCGCCGCTTCGGCTGATGTGAACGGAAAGTCGGAGGGGAGCGTCACCACCGGCGACTACTACGTGTGGCTGCTCGAGGCGAATGACAAGGGTGAGGGGCTCGGTACCGGAATTCCGCCGCACACCACCCAGGACCTGAAGTCGTTGCACTGGGACAGCGGTGACTTCACCCCGACGACGCTGAGGTTCTCGGTGGGCAAGGACAGCGACGGACCGGACGTGGCGTCCTATCCCGTTCCTGCCCCGGGCAAGTTCGTCGCGTGCACCGCGACCGGCACGGAAGCCGACCCGAACATCCAGTGCGTTGTCCGGTGAGGTGGAACCACCGGCCTGCCCCGGGTTTTCGCGTCCGGGGCAGGCCCGCTCGGTCTCCGATGTGGACGATCGGTCATCCGGTAACGTCCGGGCGATGACTGCTCCGGTTGCCGTGCTGCTGGTCGAGGACGACAGTGTCATCCGGCAGGCGTTGGCAGCGACGTTGTCGCGTTACGGATATGCGGTGACCACGGCAGCCGACGGACTGACCGGGCTGGAGCTGTTCCAGCAGACCCAGCCGGATCTGCTGCTGCTCGACGTCATGCTGCCCGGACTCGACGGCATCGGGTTGTGCCGGCGCGTGCGGGAGACCAGTACGCGCCCGATCCTGATGATGTCTGCCCGGGACCAGGCTCTGGATGTGGTGTCGGGCCTCGAAGCCGGTGCGGACGACTACGTCACGAAGCCCGTCGACACGTCCGTGCTCGTCGCCCGGATCCGCTCGGTGCTGCGCCGGGCCGGCCACCACCAGGCCGATGCCGTCGAGCCCGCCGGCAACGGCCTGCTCGAATTCGGCGATCTGGTGATCGATCCGGGGGCGCTCGAGGTGACCGTCGGCGGCACGCCGGTCGCGCTCAGCGCGACCGAACTGCGCCTGCTGCTCGAATTCGCCGAACAGCCCGGTCTGGTGCTCAGCCGCGCGACGCTGCTGCGCTCGGTGTGGGACTACGGCTGGGACGGGGACAGCCGGGTGGTCGACACCTGTGTGCAGCGGCTGCGGACCAAGATCGGCGCCGACCGGATCGAGACGGTTCGCGGATTCGGCTACAAACTGAGGACCTGACATGCATACCCGGATCGCCGGCTTCTTCCGCGTCGCGTTCGCCCGGAGGTCGTTGCGCTGGCGGATCGCTGCACTCGCCGCTGCCTCGGCGACCGTCGTCGCGGTCGTGATCGGCGTGGCCGTGCACCAGGATTCCTGGGACAGAAGCGTGGCGGAGGGCGAGGACCTCGCCAGCGAGGCGCTCAACGGCGCCGAGGGCAGCTATCTGGCGACCGGGAAGCTGTCCGCGACAAGTACTGCCACCGGAAAGGTCGTCACGACCGGGGTGCCACAACCCCTGCTGGACGCCATGCACGGATCCCTCGGCGTCGTGGGCAAGTGGCTCGACACGACCCGACCGGACTGGCCGCGAATGTGGGCGGGGCACCACGTGGACGGCAGGCTGATCGCGGTCTGGGTCGATCTGAGCCATATTTTCGACCGCGTTCACGACCAGGACGTGTTCGTCGTGAAAGCGGCGGTGGGCACGCTGGTCGTGGTGTTCGTCGTGGTGGCTTTGCTCAGCGAGCTGATCACGCGCCGGTTGCGACGCGTCTCGCGCACCGCGCTGCGGATCGCCGACGGAGACCTGACGGCGCGGATCGGCGCCCGCGCAGGGGACGAGATCGCCGACCTCGGTTCCGCGGTCGACTCGATGGCCGTTGCCCTGCAACAGAAACTGCTCATCGAAAAGCGATTCACCGCGGACGTCGCGCACGAACTGCGCACCCCGCTCACCGGTCTGGTCACCTCGGCCGAGCTGTTGCCCGACGGGGAAGCGACCGAACTGGTCCGGGACCGGGTGGGAGTGCTGCGGGTGCTGGTCGAAGACCTGCTGGAGATCTCCCGCCTGGACGCGGGCGTGGAACGAGCCGAATTGACGCCGGTGCCGCTCGGCGAGCTGGTCACGGAGGCGGTGTCGCGCACCGGCCGGCCGGTCGAACTGGACACCACCGGCGCGGCACTGGTCCAGACCGATCCCCGCCGTGCCGAACGAATCGTGGCGAACCTGGTGCACAACGCTTTCCGGCACGGCAGCCCGCCGGTCGAGGTGAGCGTGGCCGGCCCGGTGGTGCGGATCCGCGACCACGGCACCGGTTTCCCGGAATCCGTCATCACCGAGGGACCACAACGCTTTCGCACGGGTGTCACGGAACGCGGCCGGGGACACGGCCTGGGCCTGACCATCGCAGCGGGACAGGCAGAGGTAATCGGCGCCGAGCTGACCTTCTCCAACGCTGCCGGTGGTGCGCTGGCCACCATCGTCTTTCCCGCGGCCGAATCCGTGCAAGGCTGAAGCGGCCTCGCTCGGATCCGGCAGTCGCGGGGCCGGCGCCGAACGGGTAGACGGCGAGCGGACTTCCGTAGCCCGCCACCGCTGGCCCGCGCAGCGTGTTGGTCGTCTCGGCGGCATGCGCGAGTTGGACCTCGCGCCGTTGTGTCCTGCCGCCTGGTCGAGGTGATCCTGGGTGTCGCGTCAGACCGAGGCGATGGCTGCTGCCGCGGCCTCGGCGATTCCGTGCGCAGCCTGGCGATCCAGGGCGTCGTCGATCGCTTGGACGTCGTCGAAATAGGCGTGGAAGGCGACGATCTTCCCGTTTCGCAGGGTCAGGATGTGGGAGCCGGTGTTGGTGTAGGTACTGCCGTCGAGCAGGGTGGCTTCGTTCGTCCACTCCACGCCGACGGTGGTGTGCCAGGGCCGGCCGTCGACGGCGACGGCGCGGACGTGGAATTCCAGACCGGGCAGGACGCGATAGAGCCGGGTCAGCCAGGCGGCGACGTCGTCGCGGGTGGTGCGTTGGCCGCCGAGGGCGCCGCGGCCGGGGAAGGTGTGGTGCACATCCGGGGCCATGTCGTGGATCAGCGACATTTCCCCGCGCGAGAGCGCGGCA
>NZ_BAAAZN010000032.1:0-67450 GCF_039536925.1 Amycolatopsis ultiminotia
CGCCCGGACCCTGCGTGGGTCCCGGCGTTTCGGTTTCGCTTTCAGTGCTTGGTGACGCTTGCCCAGCCCTCGACGTCTTCCGGCTTGCGCGGGGCAGGCCCGACGTACTTGGCCGACGGGCGGACGAGGCGGCCGGTCTTCTTCTGCTCCAGGATGTGCGCCGCCCAGCCCGCGGTACGGGCCGAGGAGAACATCGCGGGCATCATGTGCGGCGGAACCTGTGCGAAGTCCAGGATCACCGCGGCCCAGAATTCCACGTTCGTTTCGATCGGGTGGTCCGGACGGCGTTCCCGCAGCTCGGTCAGCGCGGCCTGCTCCAGTGCGGCGGCGACCTCGTAGCGTTCGGCGCCCAGTTCCTTGCAGGTGCGGCGCAGCACGCGGGCCCGCGGGTCCTCCGCGCGGTACACGCGGTGGCCGAAGCCCATCAGCCGCTCCTTGCGGTCGAGGATGCCCTTGACCAGGCCCGCGGCGTCACCGCTGCGCTCGACCTCCTCGATCATCGGCAGCACCCTGGCCGGGGCACCGCCGTGCAGCGGTCCGGACATCGCGCCGATCGCACCGGAGAGCGACGCGGCGACGTCGGCTCCGGTCGAGGCGATGACCCGCGCGGTGAAGGTGGACGCGTTGAGCCCGTGCTCGGCGGCGGACACCCAGTACGCGTCGAGCGCCTTGACGTGGTCCGGGTTCGGCTCACCGCGCCAGCGGATCAGGAACCGCTCGGTGATCGACGACGCCTCGTCCACCCGCGCCTGCGGCACGGCGGGCTCGTTCAGCCCGCGCGCGGACTGCGCGACGTAGGACAGCGCCATCACCGAGGCGCGGGCCAGCTGGTCGCGGGCCTCGTCGTCGGTGATGTCGAGCAGCGGGTGGAAGCCCCAGATCGGGGCGAGCATGGCGAGCGCGGACTGAACGTCCACGCGGACGTCCCCGGTGTGCACCGGAAGCGGGAACGGCTCGGCAGGCGGAAGCCCGCGCCCGAACCGGCTGTCGACCAGCAGGGCCCAGACGTCCCCGAAGGTCACCTTGCCCGCAAGATCCTCGATGTCGACGCCGCGATAGCGCAGTGCACCACCGTCCCGGTCGGGTTCGGCGATTTCGGTGTGGAATGCAACGACGCCTTCGAGTCCCGGCCGGAAGCCGTCGTCGGCCTGTTCGGTTTTGCTGGTCGTGGAGGTAGTCACTCTCGCGAACCCTTTCGATGCGCATTTCCCCGGCTGTGTTCTCACGCGCGCGGACGGGATACACGCTGGCTCCTGGCGCGCCTCATCGCACGGTGGACAAACCATGCTCCTCCGACCCACCCCGGGGCAACGGAAGAAGTCGTGGTTTCGGTCACGATTCCGAGAACGATTCAGCCGAGGCCCGGCGGAAACGGCAAGTTCTCCGGCAACCGGGGATGAACGGCCGGTGGCCGGGGGGTGCCCGCACCGCAGGTGAGCCGGGTGGCTGCGGACCTTGCGGGTGCGGTGGTCCGGTACGGCCGAGGTAAAACCTGTGTTTCCGAATCCGGTGGCCGGGCCGGGCAGGTGGTAGACCGGTGCTCATGCACCTCAGTCCGCAGGAACGGGACAAGCTGCTGGTCCACGTCGCGGCCGAGGTGGCTCGGCGGCGGCTCGAACGGGGTGTGCTGCTCAACTACCCCGAGGCCGTCGCGTTGATCACCGACCACGTGCTGGAAGGGGCGCGGGACGGGCGCACGGTCAGTGAGCTCGTGGCGAGCGGGCGCACCGTGCTCTCCAGCGCCGATGTCCTCGGCGGGGTGCCGGAGATGGTCGACTCCGTGCAGGTAGAGGCCACTTTCCCAGACGGCACGAAGCTCGTCACCGTGCACGATCCGATCGTTTAGGAGCAGCCGGATGCGTCCTGGCGAGATCATCCCCGGCGACCGGCCGGTGCCGCTCAACCCGGGGCGCCCGCGGGTCCGGCTGCTCGTGCGCAACCTCGGCGACCGGCCGGTCCAGGTCGGTTCGCACTACCACTTCGCAGTGTGCAACCCCGCGCTCGACTTCGACCGTGCGGCCGCTCGCGGGTGCCGGCTCGACGTGCCGGCGGGGACGTCCGTGCGGTTCGAACCCGGCGTCGAACGGGAGGTGGACCTCGTTCCGCTCGCCGGTCGCCGGCGGGTGCCGGGTTTGCGGAACGAGGCGCGCTGATGCCGGACCTCGACCGCACCCGCTACGCCGAGCTGTTCGGGCCGACCACCGGTGACCGGATCCGGCTCGCCGACACCGACCTGCTCATCGAGGTCACCGAAGACCGGTCGGTCGGCCCCGCGGGCAGCGGTGACGAGGTGCTGTTCGGCGGTGGCAAGGTGATCCGCGAATCCATGGGCCAGAGCCAGGCCACCCGCGCCGAGGGCACGCCCGACCTGATCATCACCGGCGCGGTGATCCTCGACCACTGGGGTGTGGTGAAGGCCGACGTCGGCGTCCGCGACGGGCGGATCACCGGGATCGGCAAGGCGGGCAATCCGGACACCATGGACGGCGTCGATCCGGCACTGGTGATCGGGCCGTCCACCGAGGTGCTCTCCGGCAACGGGCGGATCCTCACCGCCGGCGGGATCGACTGCCACGTGCACTTCATCTGCCCGCAGCTGGTGGACACCGCACTCGCCGCCGGGCTGACCACGCTGGTCGGCGGCGGCACCGGGCCGAACGAGGGCACCAGGGCGACCACGGTCACGCCGGGTTCCTGGCATCTCGGCCGCATGTTGTCCGCAATGGACGGTCAGCCGGTGAACGTGCTGTTGCTGGGCAAGGGCAATACCGTGCGCCAGGAGGCATTGCGTGAACAGCTGGCGGCCGGTGCGGGTGGGTTCAAACTGCACGAGGACTGGGGTTCCACGCCCGCCGCGATCGACGCCTGCCTCACCGTGGCAGGCGAATCCGGGGTGCAGGTGGCGATCCACACCGACACGCTCAACGAGGCGGGCTTCCTGGAGTCCACTGTGGATGCCATTGCCGGCCGGTCGATCAACGCCTACCACACCGAGGGTGCCGGCGGCGGGCACGCGCCGGACATCATCCGGGTCGCGGGCTTGCCGAACGTCCTGCCGTCCTCGACCAATCCGACCCGGCCGCACACCGCGAACACCCTCGACGAGCACCTCGACATGCTCATGGTGTGCCACCACCTCAACCCGTCGGTGCCCGAAGACCTGGCGTTCGCGGAAAGCCGGATCCGGCCGAGCACGATTGCCGCCGAGGACGTGCTGCACGATCTGGGCGCGATCTCGATGATGAGTTCCGATTCACAGGCGATGGGCCGGATCGGCGAGGTGATCATCCGCACCTGGCAGACCGCGCACGTGATGAAACGCCGTCGTGGCGCGCTGCCCGGCGACGGTGCCGCGGACAACCTGCGTGCCCGGCGTTACGTGGCGAAGTACACGATCAACCCGGCCATCGCGCACGGGATGTCCGGTGAGATCGGCTCGGTGGAGGTCGGCAAGCTGGCCGATCTCGTGCTGTGGGAACCGAAGTTCTTCGGGGTTCGTCCGCACGTGGTGCTCAAGGGCGGCTTCCCGGCGTGGGCCGCGATGGGCGACGCGAACGCCTCGATCCCCACGCCACAACCGGTGCTCGCGCGGCCGATGTTCGGGGCGGCGCCACCGGTCGCGGCCGCGTCCGGTCTGCACTTCGTCGCGCCGGAAGCGCTGGATTCCGGGTTGCCGGAACGGTTCGGTATCGCGCGCAGGCTGGTTGCGGTTGCCGACACACGTGGCCGCGGCAAGGCCGATATGGTGCTCAACGACGCCACCCCGGACATCCGGGTGGAGCCGGACAGCTTCGCGGTGCACGTGGACGGCGAGCTGATCGAACCGCAGCCGGTCACCGAACTGCCGATGGCACAGCGGTACTTCCTGTTCTGATGGACCTTTCCGCGCTGATCCTCGCCGACTCCCGGTTCCCGGGCGGTGGCCACGTGCATTCCGGCGGTCTCGAAGAGGCGGTCTCGCGTGGTCTGCTCAAGTCCGAACAGGACCTGCCGGGATTCCTCTTCGGACGGTTGCGCACGGCCGGTGCGCTGGCCGCGGTTTTTGCCGCAGCCGCCACGCATGCGGCGGCCAGGAACGTGCACAGTGCACAGTGGCGAACCCTGGATCTGGAACTCGACGCACGAACTCCCTCGCCGGCGCAACGGGAGGCCTCCCGGGCACAGGGCCGTGGAACCGCACGCGCCGGGCGGCTCGCGTGGCCGTCCCCGGTGCTGACCGCACTGCTGCGGGAGACCCCGCGCCCGCATCACGCGGTGATCTGCGGTGCGCTCGTCGGGATCGGCGGCGGGACGTCGTCGGAGGCGGCGATGGCGGTGGCCTACCTCGCGATCAGCGGTCCGGCGAGCGCGGCCGTCCGGTTGCTCGGACTCGATCCGTTTGCGGTGAACGCGGTGCTCGCACGGCTCGCCGAGCCACTGCGGGAAGTCTGTGCCGAAGCCGCGGAAAGTGCCGGTGCCGATCCGGCCGACCTGCCCGCTCCGGCGTCACCGGCGCTGGATCTGTTCGCCGAGGAACACGCTCGGCACCACCAGGAAGAGGTGCGTCTCTTTGCCAGCTAACCACGGTCACGGTCATGTGCATCCGGTCGATTTCGACCCCACCGCCGCGGGCCCGGACCACTACGAGGCCGAACCGAGTGCCGGACGGGCCTACCGCATCGGCATCGGCGGGCCGGTCGGCAGCGGCAAGACCGCGCTCACCGCGGCACTGTGCCGTGCGCTGGGCGGTGAGCTGAACCTGGCCGTGGTCACCAACGACATCTACACCACCGAGGACGCGGATTTCCTGCGCCGGGCAGGCGTTCTCGCACCGGAGCGGATCGAGGCGGTGCAGACCGGGGCCTGCCCGCACACCGCGATCCGCGACGACATCAGTGCGAACCTCGACGCGGTGGAGCGGCTGGAAGACCGGTTCCCCGGCCTGGACCTGGTGATCATCGAAAGCGGGGGTGACAACCTCACCGCGGTCTTCAGCCGCGGTCTCGCCGACAGTCAGATCTTCGTGGTCGACGTTGCCGGCGGGGACAAGGTCCCGCGCAAGGGCGGTCCCGGCGTGACCACGGCAGACCTGTTGGTGATCAACAAAACCGACCTCGCACCGCTCGTCGGCGCCGATCTGACCGTGATGACCGCCGATGCACATCGGATGCGGGGCACGCTTCCGGTGCTCGCACAGTCTCTTGTGGACACTCCGGATGCGCCGGTGGTTGCGGACTGGGTGCGGTCGCTGCTTCCGGTGCACCACGGGTGAAGGCGCACGCGCGGCTGGTCGCCTGTCTCGAGGGCGGGCGTACCGTGCTGCGGGAGCTGCGTTCGATGGCGCCACTCACGCTCTTTCCCCGACGGCACAACGGAACCGGGGCCGTGGTGCACCTGGTCAACTCGGCCACCAGTCCGCTGGGCGGGGATGAGCTGCGTCTCGACGTGCACGTCGGGCCGGGGGCGAGGCTGCGGCTTTCCGGAGTCGCAGCGACGCTCGCGCTGCCCGGCATGCACGGCGAACCCAGCTCCTGCATCGTGGACGTCGAAGTCGAGGACGGTGCTTCACTGGAGTACCTGCCCGAGCCGACGGTCGTGACTGCGCGCGCGGACCACGCCGCGGTGCTCCGCGCCACGCTGGCGGAAAATTCTCGTTTCCACACCCGGGAAGTGCTCGTGCTCGGTCGTGCGGGTGAACGGCCGGGACGGCTGCGCAGCACGGTGCGCGTGACGCGGGGCGGAGTCCCGGCACTGCACCAGACGCAGACCGTCGGAGATCCCGCGCTGGACGGTGCGCTGACCGTGCTCGCCGGGCACCGGGTGCTCGCCACGGACCTCGACTTCGGTGGTCCGGCCCGGCCCGCGGCATCGGGTGCGTGGTGGTCCCGTACCCCGCTGGCCGCGGGTGGCACGCTCACCACCGCGTTGGCAGCGGATGCCGTTGTTGCCTTGAAAAGCCTCTCCTGCTAGAAATTCGTGCCCTGGCCGGTGTGTGCGCACGCTTTTGGTCAGGCACATTTTCATTAGTGGGAAGGGAACCTGTGGCCCGTACCTACGGTGGCGTCTCGCCCGAGCGCAGGCGCGCCGAGCGGCGGGAGCGCCTGCTGGCCGCGGCACTCGAGCTCTTCACCGAGAAGGGCTTCCGGCGCACGAGGATCACCCAGCTGTGCAGCCGGGCAGGAGTGTCCACGCGGAACTTCTACGAGGAGTTCGGCGGGCTGGAGGAGGTTCTGCGGATCCTGCACGACCGGAGCAACTCGCTGGCGCTGCGGCACGTCACCGCCGCGCTGAAGGAGGGGCCCGACGCCGATGCGATGGCGCGGACCGAGCGGCTGCTGGAGGTGTTCGTGGCCACCGTCACGAGCGATCCGCGGATGCCCCGGCTCAACTACGTGGAAGTGGTCGGGGTCAGCCCGGAGATGGAAGCGCAGCGCCAGGTCTGGGTCCACCGCTGGGCCGGCTTCATCGAGAAGCAGGCCCGCCGGGCGGTGGCCGCGGGCATCGCGCCCGACCGCGACTACCGGCTGACTGCGATCGCACTCGTCGGCGCCGCGACCGGACTGCTGCGGGAATGGCAGGCGCACGAGCCGCCGCTGCCGGTCGAGGACGTGACCAAGGAGCTGCGCGAGCTCATGCTCGCCGCGATCACCCGCCCGTGACCTGGATCGATCAGGGCGTGCTCGGCGTGGCAGGAGTCACCGTTCGGTGGGTTTCGCCGGGCACGGCGAGCCAATACCGTCGGCGGATAGCCGTGAGTCGAGAACTCTGCCAGGGGTGACGAGAGGTTGGGCCGGATGACACCGGAGATCGACGAGGTGGCCGACGCGATCGTGCGGCTGCCCGGCATGCGGGTGGCTTACGACGGCGCGCCGTTCGACGAGTCGGCGCTGGCCTCGACGTGGACCGAGCAGCTGCAGAACTGGCTGAGCCAGGCGGTCTCCGAGGGCCTTGCCGAGCCCAACGCGATGGTGCTCGCCACCGCCGATGCCGAGGGGCGGCCCTCCTCGCGCACGGTGCTGTGCAAAGGACTCGACGAGCGCGGTGTCGTCTTCTACACGAACTACACCTCGGAGAAGAGTCACAACCTCACGGCCACCCGCTACGCGTCGGTCACCTTCCCCTGGTATGGGCTGCACCGGCAGGTCACAGTGCGCGGTGAGGTGGAGAAGGTCGGTGCGGGCGAGACGGCCGCCTACTGGGCCCAGCGTCCGCGCGGCTCGCAGCTGGGCGCGTGGGCCTCACCGCAGTCGCGGGTGGTCGACGGCAGGCGCGCGCTGAACAATGCCCTGCGCACGGTCGAGCGCCAGTTCGCCGAAGTCGAGCAGATCCCGGCCCCGCCGCACTGGGGCGGCTGGCGGATCCGGCCGGACTACGTGGAGTTCTGGCAGGGCCGGGAAGACCGTATGCACGACCGGCTCCGCTTCCACCGCACGCACGACGGCTGGCACGTGGAGCGGCTCGCCCCCTGAGCATCCGCGGCAGTGCTACCGAGTGCGAAATCACCTGGCCGATAGTTGGTTAGCGTAGCTAAAGTCGACAGCCGTGAGTGCTGAACCCGGGACCGGGGAGCCCCGCGGCAGGGCACGGAAGCTCCTCGGCCGGATCATCGTCGACACCCGACCGCTGAAGATCCCGGCGTTCCGCAGGCTGTGGATGTCCACCGCGGTCACCGCGGTCGGCTCGCAGCTGACCGCGGTCGCGGTGCCGAAGCAGATCTTCGATCTGACCGGTTCGTCCGGGTACGTCGGGCTCACCGGCGCGGTGGCGCTGGTACCGCTGCTCGTGTTCGGGCTGTGGGGCGGGGCGATCGCGGACGCGGTCGACCGCCGCAAGCTGCTGCTGATCACCAATGTCGGCGTGGCGGTCACCTCGGCGCTGCTGTGGCTGCAGGCCTTCGCCGGGTTCGACTCGGTGTGGCTGGTGCTCGGGCTGCTGGCCGCCAACCAGGCATTCTTCGCGATCAACATGCCCACCCGTGGCGCGGTCGTCGCGCGGCTCGTCCCGGCGTCGTTGTTGCCGTCGGCGAACGCGCTCAACACCACGATGTCCACCTTCGGTGCGGTGTTCGGCCCGTTGTTCGGCGGTGCGCTGATCCCGGTGATCGGCCTGTCCACGCTGTACCTCGTCGACGTCTGCGCGCTGCTGATCACGCTGGTCGCAGTGTGGCGGCTGCCTGCCATCCCGCCGCTCGGGGACAAGTCGCGGGGTGCGGGGCTGGGCTCGGTGGTCGACGGGTTCCGCTACCTGGCCACGCAGAAGGTGCTGCTCGCGTCGTTCGTGGCGGACATCATCGCGATGGTCGCCGGTATGCCGCGGGCGCTGGTGCCGGAGATGGCCGAACGCACCTTCGGCGATCCGCCCGGTGGTGGTCCCGCGCTCGGACTGCTCTACGCGGCGTTGCCCGCGGGGGCGATGCTGATCGGCCTGTTCTCCGGCTGGCTGCATCGGGTGTACCGGCACGGCGTGGCGGTGGTCGTGGCGATCTGCCTGTGGGGTGCCGCGGTGGCGGCCTTCGGCCTCGCGCACTCGCTGTGGCTCGCGGTGGTGTTCATGGCGCTCGCCGGCGCGGCCGACATGGTCAGCGCGGTGTACCGGCAGGCGATCCTGCAGACCGCGACCACCGACGAGATGCGTGGCCGGCTGCAGGGTGTGTTCACCGTGGTCGTCGCGGGCGGGCCGCGGATCGCCGACCTCACGCACGGCTGGGCGGCGGCCACCTGGGGCACCGCGTTCGCGGCCACCGCGGGCGGGCTGCTGGTGATCGTGTTCGTGATCGGTGCGACCTTGCTGCTCCCGGCGTTCTGGCGGTACCGGGCACCGGTCGCGGAGGACGACGTCGCCGCCACCGCCTGAGCTGAAGCCGCCGGGCGGCGTTCCCGTGCTGGTGACCGGTGCTATCGCGGACCGGGCCCGAAGGCGCTGCTCCAAACGGCCTAGTATGCGCGGCATGCGTGCCTTACCGATCGCGTTGCTGGTCGCCGCCGCCGCGCTCGCCGCCTGTTCGTCGGGTGACCAGCAGGCCTCCGCCCCCAAACCGTCCTCGTCCGCCCCCGCTTCGTCCGCTGCCTCGTCCGCTCCGGCCGGGAAGCAGGCGGACACCTGCTCGCTGCTGTCCGCGGACGAGGTGGGCAAGGCGATCAACATCCCCGGTGTCACGGCGAAACCGGGTCCGACCGAGAACAACGCGAGCAACGGCGGCAAGGCCACCAGCTGTGAGTACCTGGTCGGCGACAAGCAGGCCGGCGCGCTCGCGGTGACCCGCTACGAGGGACGTCAGGCCAAGCCGGCGGAGATGATCGCCGCGGTCAAGCAGGCCAAGGCCGGCGCGGTGGACGTGCCGGGCTTCCCGGACGGCGCGGTGTACTACCAGGACCAGCAGAAGACCGCCACGCTCGCCGCGGCCAAGCTCGCCGACGGTATTCCGGTGCTGATCAACTACACCGGCCCGGTCAAGATGACGCAGCAGATGATGGCTCCGCTGGTCCGTACCGCGGTCACCGGAGCCTGACCGACTTTCCGCACCCGGCGGGACAAGGCAGACTCTTCGCCCATGGCGGAGGTAAGCGTGTCAACGCCGCGGCCGGAGGAACCGCAGCTGCGGCGCGTCATGGGGCCGAAGCTGCTGCTGTTCTTCGTGGTCGGCGACATCATCGGCACCGGCGTGTACGCGCTGACCGGGCAGGTCGCGGGCCGGGTCGGCGGGGCGCTGTGGCTGCCGTTCCTGCTGGCGTTCGTGGTTGCCTTCATGACCGCGTTCAGCTATCTCGAACTCGTCGGCAAGTACCCGCGGGCGGCCGGCGCGGCGCTGTACACGAACAAGGCGTTCGGGGTGCCGTTCCTGACCTTCATGGTCGCGTTCGCGGTGATGTGCTCCGGCATCACGTCGGCGTCCTCGGCCGCGGTCGCGTTCGGCGCCACCTACCTCGCCGCCTTCGTAAAGCTGCCGACGGTGCTGGTGGCCATCGCCTTCGTGCTCCTGCTGGCGTTGGTGAACTTCCGCGGCGTCGGCGAATCGGTGAAGGCCAACGTGGTGCTCACCTGCATCGAGCTGTCCGGGCTGCTGATCATCATCGGCGTGGGCGTGTGGGCGGTGCTGAACGGCGAAGGTGAGCCTGCCCGGCTGGTCGAGGTCGACACCGCGGACCAGACCTGGCTGGTGGCCATCACCTCGGCCACCTCGCTGGCCTTCTTCGCGATGGTGGGTTTCGAGGATTCGGTCAACATGGCCGAGGAGTGTCACGAACCGGTGCGCATCTTCCCGCGCGCGATGCTGTGGGGCATGGTCGTCGCCGCGACCGTCTACGTGCTGGTGTCGGTGACCTCCTCGCTGCTCGTGCCGGCCGGTGACCTGGCCTCGGCCGAGAGCGACGCCCTGCTGAAGGTCCTCGACGTGGGTGCGCCCGGCTTCCCGCGCGAGATCTTCTCCGCGATCGGCCTGTTCGCGGTGATCAACTCCGCGCTGATCAACATGCTGATGGCCAGCAGGCTGCTGTACGGGCTGGCGAACGAGCGGGTGCTGCCGCCGATCTTCGGCCGGGTCCACCCGGCCCGGCGCACGCCGTGGGTGTCGATCGTGTTCACCAGCCTGATCGCGATTGTCCTGGTGTCCTTCGCGGACATCAGCGCACTCGGCGGCACCACCGCACTGCTGTTGCTCGTGGTGTTCGCCATCGTCAACGTCGCGGTGCTGGTGTTGCGCCGGGACCGGGTGGCACACCGGCATTTCCGCGCTCCCACGGTGATCCCGGCGCTGGCCGCGGTGTTCTGCCTGTACCTGGTGAGCCCGTTCTCCGGCCGCCCGGCGCAGGACTACCGGGTGGCGGCGATCCTGCTCGCGGTAGGAGTGCTGTTGTGGCTGGTGAACTGGCTGGTGAAACGGATACTGGCCGGCGGCGGGACGGCCGAAGGCTAGGGGCGGTTCGTCCGGCGGAGCCACAACGGAACTTCTCAGCCGAACGCGGCGAGGTGGTCGTCGAGGAATTCACGCAGGCTGCGTGGCTGGGTGCCGGTGATCGTTGTGATGTCGCCGGACAGCCATTCCGCGTCGCCGTTGGCGATCAGCTCGAACACGTGGGCGTTCGACGTGGCGACCGGCTCCGGGACGCCGGCTTCGAGCATCGCCTTCCGGTGTGTGCCGGGCGAGATCGCGTGGTAGTCGATCTTGTGGCCGAGCGCGGCGGTGAGGGCGTCCGCGACATCGGTGTAGGTGATCAGCTCCGGGCCGGTGAGCAGGTAGCTGCGGCCCGCGTGCCCGCTCGGCGAGGCGGCGATCGCGGCCGCGGTGGCGGCGACGTCGCGGGCGTCGACCATGCCGAACCGGCCGTCGCCGGTGGACATCGTGAAGCCGTGCGACTGCTTGACCTCCGGGGCGATCGCGAAGAGGTTCTGCATGAACAGATTCGGTCCGAGCAGGGTGTGCGCCACGCCGGTGGCGCGCAGGTGTGCCTCGATCCGGGCGTGGTCGCGGCGCCGGGGGACCGGGGAGTCCGCGGTCGCCTTGTGGTTGGTGACCTTCACGATGTGGCCCACCCCGTGCCGGACGGCGCTGTCGATCACCGCGATCTCCTGGCTCGGCACCGACGGGCTGATCAGCAGGAGCGTCGTGACGCCGGACAGCGCGTCGTCGAGTGTCTCGGGGAGGTCGAAATCGCCGACGGCCACCTCTGCACCGCCCTGCGGTGCGCGCGCCGGGTCACGGACGAGCGCCCGCGTCGGAAGCTGCTTCGCGGTGAGCAGCCGGACCGCCTCCGAGCCGATTTTCCCGGAAGCCCCGGTCACCAGAATCATCATCTTCTCCTTCGGTAACGACAGCGTGCTTGGAGCCTGCCCGAAGTCGATATCCGTTGTGAAGAAGGCACCCCACAGATACATTGGTACCTGATGGATACTGACTTACCGCAGACCTACGCAAGCGGCTGCCCGTCCAGGACGGTCGTCGACGTGCTGGCGAACAAGTGGGTGCTGTACGTGCTCAGCGTCCTCAACAGCAGTGCGCGGCCGCTGCGTTTCACCGAGCTTCGCCGCCACATCGAGGGAGTGACCCAGAAATCCCTGACTCAGGCGCTGCGCAACCTCGAGCGAGACGGGCTGATCAGCCGCACCGTCTACCCCACGATCCCGCCGCGCGTCGAATACGCCCGTACCGACCTCGGCGCCGACATCGGCCGGCTCACCGCCGAGATCGCCGACTGGTCCCGCTCCAACGCGCGCCGGATCCTTGCCGCCCGCGCGACTTACGACGCCCCCGAATCCGCCTAGCCCTCGGCTGACCTCGGATGCGGGTAGTACTGATCGGCGGCACGTCGAATGTCGGCAAATCCACGGCTGCGCGGCAACTCGCCGTGCGGCTCGGCTTCGCGTACCAGTCGACCGACCACCTGGCCCGGCATCCCGGCCGTCCCTGGCGCACGCCGGACCGCGAGGTACCCCCGCACGTCGTCGAGCACTACGCGACGCTGACCGTCGACGAACTGCTCGACTCCGTGCACGCGCATTACGCCCGGCTGTGGCCGCGGATCGAAGAACTGATCACCACACATCCGGGGCTGGTGCTCGAAGGGTCCGCGCTGTGGCCTGTGCCGGTCTCCGCGCTGGACCTGCCGGACGTGGCCGCGGTGTGGCTCACTGCAGACGAAGCAGTGCTGCGGGCGCGTATACACGGTGCTGCCGGATACGCCGAACTCCTTGCGCACGAACGTTTTCTGGTCGACCAATTCCTGGCTCGCACAGTGCGGTTCCAGGAGCGGCTGCAGGAGCTCGTCGTCGAGCGGGGACTGACTCGGCTCGACGTCAGCGACGGTGGTGCGGTCGCGGACGCGGTGCTGGCTGCCGTGCCTCGCTGACCGGTTTCAGTGTCGTGTCATCGCTGCCCGGTGCCACCACGCGCTGAAGCCGACGATCTTCGCGTCGACCACGAGCGGGCGCGTCAGCCCGGCCGAGACCCTGGCGGCCACCTCGGCCAGGTCGGCTTGCCTGCGGACGCTCACCCCGTCGCAGCCGTAGCCGCGGGCGATCGCGGCGAGGTCGGTGTCCGGGAACCGGACGGTATCCGCCGGATGGCCGTCGGGCTCGAAGAAGTACACCTCGGCGCCGTAGGCGTGGTCGTTGTAGACGACGATCAGCATCGGCAGCTGCAACCGCACGGCGGTCTCGAGTTCCGAGATACTCATCAGGAATCCGCCGTCCCCGCAGGCCGCGACCGGGAAGCGGGCAGGCTGGGCGAGCGCCGCGCCGATCGTGGTCGCCAGTCCGAGGCCGATCGACTGGAACGCCTGGGTGAAGCAGCACCCGTTCTCGTCCGGGACGTCGAGGTACATGGTCGGAAACCCCATGAAATTGCCGGAATCCACGCCGAGCACACGGTTCGCCGGCACGAGCTCGTCCAGTGCGATCGACAGGGTCCGTGGATCGATCGCGTCCGCCGTCCCGGCGTCCGGGTAGGGCTGCTCGCGCCAGTGCAACCCGTGCACGAGCTGCGCGTTGGCACGATAACCGGCACTGCGGTGGTTGTCTTCGTTCAGCCGCTGGGAAACGGCCCGCGCGGTCTCCGCGACGTCGCCGACGATCCCGAGCGCCACCGGGCGGTTCCGCCCGATCGCCGCCGCCTCCAGGTCGACCTGCACCAGCGTCGTCTCCGCACCGATCAGCTGCCCGTGCGCGGTCGTCCAGTCGTTCAGCGCGGAACCCCAGCCGACCAGGAGATCCGCGCCGCGGATGAGTTCCGCCGCCGGAGGCGAGGAAAACCCGCCGGAAACGCCGATCGCCCACGGCTCTCCGGCGAACAGTCCTTTCGCGACTGCGCCTTCGGCGAGCAGTGCACCGCAGAGGTCTGCCAGCTCCACCAACGCTTCCCGGGCGGAACGCGCACCGCGGCCACCGAGGAAGACCGGGCGGTTCGCTTGTCGCAACGCAGTAACAAGTGCCTCGACGTCCTGTTCGGACGCACACGGGTACGGTAGCGGCTCGATCGGCGCCAGCTCGTCGAGGAGGCGTTCGTCGAACGATTCCGCCTGCACGTCGAGCGGAAGTCGCACCAGGACAGTGCGCCGATCTCGCCGCGCCTGGGTGAAGGCGCGCCGGACGTCGTCGAGTGCGGTCTGCGCCGAACGCACGAGAACGCCGGCTGCGCCGACCGAACGGGCAAGGCCGTCCTGGTCGATGTGGAAGTTCGAGAGCGGATCGGTGGCCTCGCCGGTGACCACCAGCAACGGCGTGCGGCTCTTCGCCGCCTCGCCGAGACCGGTGACCGCATTGCCCAGCCCGCAACCTTGGTGCACCGAAACGACAGCTACCTCGCCACTGCACCGGGCGTAGGCGTCCGCCATCGTGGTGGCGCCGCCCTCGTGCCGGGCCGCGACGAACTCGACGCCGCCGCGGACCAGACCGTTGGTGAAGTGGAAGTTGCCGCTGCCGACCACGCCGAATGCCCGCCGGACGCCGAACCGGCCCAGTGCGACCCCGACCGCCTGCGCCACGTTCACGACTGTCCCTCCACAGTGGACGACGCAATGGCGAGTACCCTTGCCGGGCTGCCGGTGCCGCCGACGATCGGCAGCGGACACACCACCACGAGCGCCCCGGAGGCGGGCAGCGTGCCGAGGTTCTGCAGCGACGTGACACCGTACTTGTCCGCGCCGAGCAGAAAGTGGTGCGCGGGCATCGGCGGGTCGAGCGCGAACCCGTTGCCCGCGTCGATCCCGACCGTTTCCACGCCGTAGCCGGCAATCGGCGTTTCCTGCGCGAGCCAGCGTGCCGCGGCCGCGGAGATGCCGGGTGTGTGGCTCACGCCGTCGGTGGTGTTGAGGAACGCGTCGCGGTCCTGGGCGTAGCGCTCCCAGCCGGAGCGCACCAGCAGCCAGCCGCCCGCACGCAGCGGCCCGTGCTCGGCCTCCCACGCGCGGATGTCCTCGATCTCCAGCAGGAAGTCCGGATCTTCGGCGACCCGCGCGGACACGTCGAGGACGTGCGCCGGTCCGATCAGCCGGCCGACCGGGAGCTGCGCGGTGTCGGCACCGTCGCGATTGGAGATCCAGTGCCGCGGGGCGTCCAGGTGGGTGCCGATGTGCTCCCCGGTGTGGATGTTGTGGTGCCGCCACAGCGGACCGGCGTCGTCGAACGCACTGACCTGTTCGAGGCTGAAGTCGACGAGGTTCGCGTAGGGCTCGGGCAGCCGCAGCGTCGGGGTCTCCGCACTGAGTTTGTTCGTCAGGTCGACGACTCGCAGCCCGCCTTCGCTCAGGTGGGTCAGGAGCTGCTCGACCGCAGTTTCGGCGGGGATGCTCATCGCGACATCCTCTCTATCTCGTGTCTGTGACGGTCGTTGACAAAGCGGTAGACCATATCTACAGTACCGGGTTCAACCGTACTGACGGAAGAGTCGCGGGGACGGTTCGACGATGACCGGCACGGATCCATGCACTGACCGGCTAGGCGAACGAATCCGCCTGCTGCGCACGGCAAAATCACTGACGATCCGGGAACTCGCCGCACGGGCGGGGGTGTCCACCGGATTGATCAGCCAGGTTGAACGTGGGCTCACCGATCCCAGCCTGCAGACTGCGCGGGTACTGGCGAAGGCGCTCGAGACGCCGTTGTTCGACCTGTTCGCCGAACCGGACCGGTCCGAAGTGGCGGTGGTGCGCAAGGACCGCCGCCTCCGGCAGCAGTCGCCGCACGGCGAGATCTCCTACGCCCGCCTGTCACCCGGTTCCGGCAGGCTGGAACTGCTCGAAGGGACGCTGCAACCGGGTGGGGTGTCGTCCGGGCGGCCGTGGACGCATCCCTCCGAGGAGTGCGTCGTGGTGACCAGCGGGGCACTCGTGGCCGAGGTGGATGGCGCCGAACACCGGCTGGCCACCGGCGATTCGTGCTACTTCGATTCGCGGCTGCCGCACCGCTACCGCAACGACGAGGCGGGCCCGGTCACGTTCTTCGTGGCCATCACCCCGCCCGGTTACTGAACGGAGCATCGTGACCGACCACCCCAGCCCGGCCGGGTTCCGGGCGCACTTTCCCGCCTTCGCCGACACGGTGCACCTCGCCAGCTGCAGCCAGGGTGCGCTGTCGGACGCGCTGACCGCCGAGCTGCTCGAGTTCCAGCACACGATCCGCGAACACGGTGCGCCATGGGACCGGTGGATGGCGAAGGTCGCCGAGGCGAGGGCCGCGTTCGCCCGGCTGATCGGCGCGGACACCGACGACATCGCCGTCGTGCCGTCCGCGTCGGAGGGGGCTTACCAGGTCGCCGCCACGCAGTCGTGGACCGAACGGCCCGGGTTGCTCACCACGGACCTGGAATTCCCGTCGCTGGCGCACGTCTGGCTCGCCCAGCGGGGCCGCGGCGCCGACGTCCGGTTCGTCGCCCACCGCGGCGGGCTGGTCGACGCCGAGGATTACGCAGCCCTGCTCACCGACGACACCCGGCTGGTGTCCGTGCCGTTGATCAGCTACGCCAACGGCTTGCGGTTCCCGGTCCCGGAAATCACGGCGTCGGCTCGCGAACACGGCGCACGGACGTTCGTCGACGCCTACCAGGGTCTCGGTGTCGAGCCGGTCGATGTCGCGCAGCTCGGCTGCGATTATCTGGTCAGCGGCAGCCTGAAATACCTGCTGGGCATCTCCGGAATCGCGTTCCTGTACGTCCGCCCCGGATTGCGTGACGCCGTCTCGCCGGCGCTGACCGGCTGGTTCGGCCGGACGAACCCGTTCGAATTCGATCCGCGCCACCTCGACTACCCCGACCACGCCCGGCGGTTCGAGACCGGGACGCCGTCGATCCCCTCGGCCTACGGCGCGGTCGCCGGGCTGGCACTGGTGCATCGGCTGGATTCGGCGCAGGTGCGCGATCACCTGCGGATGCTGACCGGGCAGCTGCAGCAGCGGCTGCTCGACGCCGGTGAACGGCTCCGCTCGCCGCTGGCCGACGCCCGGCGCGGTCCGCTCGTCGCGCTCGTCGACCGGGATCCCGACGCGCTCGCCGGGTACCTCGCCCGGCGCCGGATCGTCTGCAGTGCCCGCGGCGACGTGCTACGGATGTCCTTCCACTACTACAACGACGAATCCGACCTCGACGCCGTCGTCAATGCGATCGCCGAGTACCGGTCGGGCCGGTAGGGAGCAGACATGGCCCAGTCCCCGCCCCGGCTGCAGCGCAGGCTGCGGAGCAGGCAGCTGACCATGATCGGGATCGGCGGTGCCATCGGTACCGGGTTGTTCCTCGGTTCCGGCCTGGCGATCTCGCACGCCGGACCCGCGGTCGTGCTCGCCTATGTCCTCTGTGGACTGGTGGCGCTGGTCATCTCGTGGGCGCTCGCGGAAAAGGTGGTGGTGCACCCGGCGGCAGGCGCGTTCGGTGCCATCGCGCAGAAGTACCTCGGCGCCGGCAGCGGATTCGTCGTGCGCTGGGCCTACTGGGCGATGCAGGTGATCGCGATCGGTGGCGAGACCATCGCGGCAGGCGTTTACGTCCAGTTCTGGTGGCCGGAGATCCCGCTGTGGCTTCCGGTTGCGGTCTTCTCGCTGCTGGTGATCGTGGTCAACGGGGCCGCGGTGCACATCTTCGGCGAATTCGAGTACTGGTTCTCGATGATCAAGGTGTGCGCGATCGGTGTGTTCGTCGTGCTCGGGCTGGTACTGGTGTTCTTCGGCCTGCCGCACGCACCCGCTCCGGGTGCGGCGAACCTGACCGTCGGTGGCGGTTTCCTGCCGAACGGCGTGTCCGGTCTGCTGCTGGCAATGGTCTTCGTGTTGTTCAGCTACATCGGCACGGAACTGGTGTCGGTCACCGCGGCGGAATCGGAGAACCCGGCGCGCGACATCCCGCGTGCGTCACGGGCAATGGTGCTGCGGCTGGCGGTGTTCTACGTCGCGGCGATGCTGGTGGTCGTCCTGGTGGTGCCGTGGACGGTGACCGGCGAGGGCGGTTCGATCACCGCGAGCCCGTTCGTGCGGGTCTTCCAGTCGGCCGGGGTACCCGCCGCGGCGACCGTGATGAACTTCGTCGTCCTCACCGCCGCGCTCTCCAGTGCGAACACGAACCTCTACCTGACCACACGCATGCTGCATTCCCTTGCCGAGCACCGCTTCGCCCCGGCGTGGGCGGGCAGGCTGACCCGGTCCGGGGTACCGCGCAACGCACTCGTCCTCTCCACCGCGGGGCTGGTCATCGCGACGATCCTGTCGAAGAACTCCGATTCCGACGCCTATCTGGCGCTGTTCGGTATCTCGATCTTCGCCGCGATGGTGGTGTGGATGCTCATCCTGGTCACCCACCTGGCGTTCCGGATCCGGCGGCGCCGGACGGGCCTGCCGCCGTCCCCGGTCCGGCTGTGCGGCGCGCCGGTGGTCAACGTCGTGGTCATCGCGTTCCTCGCGACGGTGCTGGTCTCGACGTTCTGGGTCGAGGGGCTCGATCCGGCGTGGAAGTTCGGCATCCCGTTCTTCGTCGTACTGGTGGTTGCCTACCTGATCCTGCGCGCGACCGGCCGGAGCAGGTACGCGCACACCGTCGAACTGGTGGACTCCACCCTTGCCGGTGAGGAATGAGACTTCCTCACCGGCGCAGCGCCTGGAACTCCACCGGGCTGTGTGCACTGAACACGGTGACGTCGTCCGCGTGCTCGCGGGCCAGGGTGCGCAGCCGGGCGAGGTTCGCGCGGCGGGCGCGGCCGTCCAGCTGGTTCAGGTTCGTGAACGCGCGCATCCCCGGCGGGCAGTACGGGTGCACCGAAGCCATTTCGCCGTGGAAGAAGTACGCGTCGCCGGCATGCAGCAGCCAGCCCTCGCCGGTGTCGATGGCCACGCCGGCGTGGCCATCGGTGTGGCCGGTCAGCGGGATCAGCAGGATTTCCGGGGGCAGGCCACGCAGCGGGCGCACCGCCTCGAACCCGAGCCAGCGTTCGCCTGCCTCCTGGTAGCTGCTCCACCGTGGGCTGTGCGCGAACTGGTTCGCCCGGTACCGGGTCTTCTCCGGGACGCCCTTCGGCTGCTCGGCGGCCCGGCGTTCCTCGACGCGGACGTGCACGGTGGCGTCCGGGAAGTCGGCGAGCCCGCCCGCGTGGTCCATGTCCAGGTGCGTCATCACGATGTGCCGTACGTCGGCCGGATCGTGGCCGAGCGCGCGGATCTGTGCCACCGCGGATTCCTCTTCCGAGGGACGCGCGCCGACCATCCTCGTGAACGGCCCGCCGAGCCAGCCGGCCGGGTCGGCGGCGGCGCGGCTGCCGAATCCGGTGTCCACCAGCACAAGCGAGCTGCCGGTCTCGACCAGCAGGCAGTGCGCCACGAGCGAACTGCGCCGGACCAGCCCGGGGTTGCCGTCGAGCAGCCGCCCGCCGAACGGGCGCATCGTGCCGCAGTTGAGGTGGTGCACCTTCATGCCCTGCTCCTCTCGCCGAGCCGCGCGAAGGCGGCCAGGTCGTGCGAGGCGAACACCGTCACCTCGTCCGGGTGGTCCCGGCGCAGCTCCCGCAACCGCCGCTGGTTCTCCCGCCGCGGTCCGGGCAGCGTCTGCACCCGTCGCTCGAACATAGCCAATCCCGGCGGGCAGTAGGGCTCGGTGTCGATCTCCCGGTCGAAGAAGTAGGCGTCGCCCGCGTTGAGCAGCCAGCCGTCGCCGGTGTCCACGGCGACGCCCGCGTGCCCCGCGGTGTGCCCGGCGAGCGGGACGAGCGCGACGTCCGGCACCCCCGCCAGCTCGCGCACCGCGGAGAACCCGAACCACTCCTCGCCGGTATCCGGATAGGACTTCCACTGTGGACCGTGCCGGAACTGCACGTCGCGGTAGCGCCGGTTGCCCGCGCGGTAGGCCGCCAGCTCCTCCTCGTACACGTGCACCCGGGCCTGCGGGAAGTCCACCAGCCCGCCGGCGTGGTCGAGGTCGAGGTGGGTGAGCACGATGTCGCGGACGTCGGCGGGGTCGTAGCCCAGTGCGCGGACCTGGTGCACCGCGGTCTCGGTGGCGTCGGTCACCGGGTTGACGGTGCGGACGAACCACGCGCCCAGCCACCGGGCCGGGTCGGCGGCTGCCGGGGAGCCCATCCCCGTCTCGACGAGCGTCAGCCCGGTGCCGGTTTCCAGCAGCAGGCAGTGACACACCATGGTGGCCCGGCGCAGCAGTCCCGGCTTCCCGTCGATCAGCCGCCCGCCGAACGGACGCATCGTGCCGCAGTTCAGGTGGTGCAGGTGCATCAGGAAAACTCCCGTTCGACGGTGGCGTGCAGGTGGGTGGCCACGGCTTGCAACGGGGCGCGGTCCCGCCGGGTCCTGGCGAGCAGCAACGCGCCCTCGATGGCGGAGAGAACCACCGTGGCCAAGGACGTGGCACGGTCCTCCGGCAGGCCGTGCGCGGTGAAGTACGCCGACAGTCCGGCGAGCCAGCCGGAATAGCTGTCGTCGCAGGCGGTGCGGATCTCCTCGCTGTCGCCTGCTTCGAGTGCGACTGTCGCGATCGGACATCCACAGCTGAAGCCGGATTCGGTCAGCGAACCGGCGAGGGCCTCGATGATCCGGTCGACGGCGGTGGCCGGATCGGGTGCGGAAACGGCGAGCTCGGCCAATTGCGTGCCCAGCTGCTCGCCGGAGAGCCGGACGGCCTCCGCGGCCAGCTGTTCCTTGCCGCCGGGGAAGTGGAAGTACAGCGATCCCTTCGGCGCCTTGCCCGCCGACACGAGCTGGGTCAGCCCGGTGGCGTGGTAACCCTGCGTGCGAAACAGTTCCGCGGCCGAATCGAGCATCCGGCGGCGCGTGTCGGTGCGGTGGACCATCTCGGCACGGTAGCTCAAACTATGACGACCGGTCTAGTTAGTTCCGGTCGTCTCGTCCGCCCGGCCGGGGCCGGTAATCTCTGCGCCATGGCGAACCCCACCGGAGAGCAGTTCGAGATCACCCGCGGTAAAGCGCGCGCCGTCGTCACCGAGATCGGTGCCGGGTTGCGTGCGTTCGAGATCGGCGGCGTGCCCTACGTCGAGACGTTCGCCAAGGACGAGAAGCCGCCGAAGGGGCTCGGCCAGGTGCTGCTCCCGTGGCCGAACCGGACCAAGGGCGGCCAGTGGGAGTTCGACGGTGTCCAGCAGCAGCTGGAGATCACCGAGCAGGCCCGCGGCAACGCCATTCACGGACTCACCCGGCACCTCGAATGGGAGCTGCTGGAGCACGCCGAAACGTCGATCACCCTCGCCGTCGACGTCGAGGTGCAGCCCGGCTGGCCGGTGCCGTTGCGTGCCACGGTCACCTACGAGCTGCTGCCGCGCGAGCTGGTGATCACGCACGAGATCCGCAACGAGGGCGAGCAGCCGATCGGCGTGGGCGTGGGTACGCACCCGTACTTCCGCATCGGGGACACCCCCACCGACGAGCTGACCCTCACCCTGCCTGCCTCCCGCGTTCGCCCGTACGAGGGTGACCAGCAGATGCCCTACGCCGAGGAACAGGACGTGGCCGGTACCGAATACGACTTCCGCGAAGGCAAGCTGCTCGCCGGAGCCGACCTGGACACCGCGTTCGGCACGCTGGCGCAGGCGGACGACGGCACCCACCAGCACGTGCTCTCGCACGGGGACGAGCAGCTGGTGGTCTGGACCGGACCGGACTTCCGGTGGGTGCAGGTGTTCACCCCGGACGATCTGACCGGCCGTGGCCGTGCGGTCGCGATCGAGCCGATGACCTGCCCGGCGGATGCGCTGAACACCGGCACCGACCTGATCGAACTGGAACCGGCGGGCTCCTGGTCGGGCAGCTGGGGAATCCGCGTCCGGTGACGCCGGAGCTGCTCGCGGAATCCGCGGCAGGCGAGCTGCTCACCCTGCAGCGCGCGGCATTCCTGGCCGAGGCACGCGCGCACCACGACCTCGACCTGCCCCCGTTGACCGAGACGCTGGCGCAGGTGCGTGCGGCGCTGGCCGACCCGGCGGTCACCGTGTGGGGAGTGCGGGACGGTTCGCGGATCGTGGCGAGCGTGCGGCTGCGGGTGGAGGGCGAGGTCGGCGAGCTGAGCCGGCTGGCGGTCGCACCGGACCGCCAAGGTGGCGGACTCGGCACCGCGCTGCTGCTCGCCACCGAGGCGGCCGCGCCTGCCGGGGTGCGCAGGTTCCGGCTCACCACCGGCGAGTTCTCCGCGGGGCCGCTGCGGCTCTACGCCCGGCACGGGTACCGCGAGACGCACCGTTCCCCGGAAGGTGAGCACCACCTCGTGCACTTGGAAAAGGTCCGGGTGCGCGACGTGGGGTGAATTCGTTAGCGTGTCGAACTATGGCTTACAAGGCGATTGTGGGGGGCTACGTCGTCCCCGTCGGCTCCGCTCCGCTCGAGAACGGCACGGTGCTCATCGAGGACGGCCGGATCTCCCAGGTCGGTGCCGAGTCCGACGTGGAGGTGCCGGAGGACGCGGAGCTCATCGACGCGTCCGGCAACTGGGTGCTGCCCGGCTTCGTCGACGCGCACGCGCACCTCGGGGTGCACGAGGACGGCGAAGGCTGGTCGGGCAACGACACCAACGAGATGACCGATCCGAACGGCGCTCGCTTCCGCGCGATCGACGGCGTCGACCCGTACGAACCGGCTTTCGACGACGCACTGGCCGGCGGCGTGACGAGCGTGGTGATCAAACCGGGGTCGGGCAACCCGATCGGCGGCCAGACCATCGGCGTGAAGACGTGGGGCCGCAGCGTGCTGGACATGGTCTTCGCCGAGCAGGTGAGCGTGAAGAGCGCACTGGGCGAGAACCCGAAGCGGGTGTACGGGGAGAAGAAGCAAACGCCCTCGACCAGGCTGGGGGTGGCCGCGATCCTGCGGGAAGCGTTCACCAAGGCGCAGAACTACCGGGCCAAGCGGGCGCACACGCTGGGCGAGGGCAAGCCGTTCGAGGTGGACCTGACCAACGAGACGCTGGTCAAGGTGCTCGACGGCGAGTTGTACTGGGATCAGCACGTGCACCGCGCGGACGACATGGTCACCGCCATCCGGCTGGCCGAGGAGTTCGGCTACCGGCTGGTGATCAACCACGGCACCGAGGGCCACCTGATCGCGGACCTGCTGGCCGAACGCGACGTGCCGGTGATCCTCGGCCCGCTGTTCACCACGAAGTCGAAGGTCGAACTGCGGCACCGTTCCCTGCGTTCGGCGGGTGTACTGGCCAGGGCCGGGGTGAAGATCGCGATCACCACGGACCATCCGGTGGTGCCGATCAACTTCCTCGTGTACCAGGCCGCGCTCTCGGTGAAGGACGGCCTCGACCCGGAGACCGCGTTGAAGGCGCTGACCCTGCACCCGGCCGAGATGCTCGGCCTCTCCGACCGGATCGGCTCACTGGCTGCCGGCCGGGACGCCGACGTGGTGTTGTGGTCGGGCGACCCGCTGGACGTGATGAACCGCGCGATGCGGGTGTTCGTGCGCGGCGACGAGGTCTACACCTTCGACGAATCGCTCGGCGAGGGCGTCGCACTGGATCGCCGGTACCGCGAATCGCGATGAGCCACGCACCGGTTGAGGCGACCGCGCTGGTGCCTCAACCGGTGAGGTCCGGCAGGTCGATCTTGATCGGGAACGGCTCGGTGGTGGTGAAGATCCCGGTGACCGCAGGCGCGTCCTGGTAGCCGAGTTCACCGGCCTGATGGCAGGCGACAAGGGAAACCGGCTCGTCGAGATCGAGGATCCAGTAGAACGGGATGCCGGCGTCGGCGTATTCGTCGTGCTTGGTCACGTAGTCGGTTCGCTTCGAACCGGGGGAAACGATCTCGATCACGAGCACGGCCTCCGTCGCGCGAAACAGCGCGGAATCGCGGTCGACCCGCTCATTCGCGCTGCGGTAGGTGACCATGACGTCCGGCTGCCTGGAGTAACCGGCCTCGCCCGGCGGGGCGAAGCCGAGGTCGAGGTCCAGATCGAGGTTGACGTCGAATTCGGGCGGCAGCTGTGCCTCCAGCGCCGCGGCGAACCGGTAGGCGGCTTTGTTGTGCCGTCTGGTCGGACTGGGTGACGTCACGAGGCGACCCGCCACGAGTTCGGTGAAGCCGGATTCGGTTTCACCGAGGGCCGCGTATTCCTCGATCGACAGCAGGTGGTCCGGGATCTCCCACGGAAAGCCGTTCTGCGTCGGTTCGGGAAGTGCCGTCACAGCGTCTCCTCACGTCACCGGCGTTGTCTCACGGTCTTCTCCGACCGTCAGTGCACGTATCGGCATCGAGGGTGAGGGCCATGAGGAAATCAGGCGCCCTTCAACGCGCGGGCGATCACCATGCGCTGGATCTGGTTCGTCCCCTCGAAGATCTGCGGTACCTTCGCCTCGCGCAGGTACCGCTCGACCGGGAAGTCCCTGGTGTACCCGGCGCCGCCGAGCACCTGTACCGCATCCGTGGTCACCTTCATCGCGCCGTCGGTCGCGACGAGTTTCGCGATCGACGACTGGCGCTGGAAGTCCATTCCGCGGTCGCGGCGGCGGGCGGCGTCCAGGTAGGTCGCGCGGGCCGACTCGACCGTGGCCGCCATGTCCGCGAGCAGGAATTCCAGGCCCTGGAACTCGATGATCGGACGGCCGAACTGGGTGCGGCCCTTCGCGTACGCCACCGCTTCGTCCAGTGCCGCCTGTGCCAGGCCGACCGCGCACGCGGCGATGCCGAGCCTGCCGGAGTTGAGCGAGGACAGTGCGATCCTCAGGCCCGCACCTTCCTCGCCGATCAGCCGCTCGAGGGCTACCGGCGCGTCCTCGAACAGCATCTGCGCGGTCGGCGAGCCGGTGAGGCCCATCTTCCGCTCCCGCGGTGCGGCGGAGAGTCCCGGAGTCGACGAATCGACCAGTAGGCAGGAAATACCGTGGCCGCCGTCGTCGCTGGTGCGCACCATCGTGGTGTAGAAGTCCGCGACGCCCGCGTGGGTGATCCATGCCTTGGTGCCGTTCACGACGTACGTGTCGCCGTTGCGCCGGGCACGGGTGGACAGCGCGGCCGCGTCGGAACCGGCGTGACTCTCCGACAGCGCGTACGCGCCCAGTAGTTCGCCGCCCAGCATCTCGGGCAGCCATCGGTCGCGCTGCTCGCGCGTGCCGTGCTCGGCGAGCGCGTAGCACGACATCGTGTGTACCGAGAGCCCCACACCCACGCTCATCCACGCGGCGGCGATCTCTTCCAGCGCCTGCAGGTAGACCTCGTACGGCTGGCCGCCGCCTTCCCACCGCTCGGGGTAGGGCAGACCCAGCAGCCCGGACTTGCCCAGCAGGGTGAACAGGTCCCGGGGGAACTGCTCGGCCTCCTCGTCCGCGGCGGCACGCGGCTTGAGCTCCTCGCGGGCGATCTCGGTGACCAAAGACAGCAGGTCCTCGGCCTCCGTGCTGGGCAGCAGACGTTCCACCGGCATGGGGTCCTCCAACGTGGAGTACTCGAAATGGTACTGAAGGCTGTTCTACAGTACCGCACCGGAGCGGAGCTGTCGCCGGGTCATAGGAGATAGTGGCCAGATGTCCGCACCCGAAGCCCGCCGCCGATCCACCGCGCGGCAGCGGGCACTGCTGGCTGAGCTCGAAACGCTGTTCCTGGCGGAGGGCTTCGCCGGCTTCACCCTCGACGATCTCGCCGCCCGTCTCCGCTGCTCCAAGTCCACGCTCTACGCGCTCGCGCCCAGCAAGGAGCAGCTCGCGGTCAAGGTCGTCGCGCACTACTTCCGCGGTGCCGCGGAGCGCATCGAGGAGCGGATCGTGGGCATCGCCGACGCCCGCGAGCTGATCGGCGAATACCTCGCCGGGGTCGCCGAGCACCTCAACCGGGCCTCGCCGGAGTTCATGACCGACATCGCCGAGTTCGAGCCCGCCCGGGACACCTACCAGCTCAACAGCCGGGTCGCCGCGCGCCGGATCCGCGCGTTCATCGACAAGGGCGTTGCCGACGGGGTGTTCCGCGACGTGCACGCCCGGCTCATCGCGGAGATGACCGGCCTGATCGTGGAGGGCATCCAGACCGGCGTGCTCGCCCGGCGCACCGACGTGTCCGACGCCGAGGCGTTCACCGCGCTCGGCGAACTGCTGCTGGGCGGACTGACCAAGCAGGACTGACCGCGACAGACCGGCCGGGCAGGACTGACCGGGCGATCGCCACCGTTTGCGGACACGGGCCGTTTGCGGACACGAATTGTCATCCGTGGGTCCTCTAGACTTCCGCTCGTGATCGTGGTGGGTGGAGAGGCGCTGGTCGACCTCGTACCGGGTGAACCGTTGGATTCCACTGTGGACGGTGGGTTGCGCGCGCTGCTGCCCCGGCTCGGCGGCGGGCCCTACAACGTGGCGCTGGCGGCCGGGCGGCTCGGTGTGCCGGCGTCGTTCCTGTCGCGGGTGTCCACCGATCGCTTCGGCGGTGCGCTCGTGGACCGGCTCAGTGCGTCCGGGGTCGGCACCTCGCTGCTGCAGCGCGGGGACGAGCCGAGCACGCTCGCCGTGGTCGCGCTCGACGAACGGGGCACCGCGCACTACACGTTCTACGTCGAGGGCACCGCGGATCGGCTGGTGACCGACCCGGGGCAGCTGCCTGCCGAGACCACCGCGCTGTCGCTCGGCACGCTCGGCATGGTGCTGGAGCCCGGCGTCAGCGCGTACGAGGCGGTGCTGCGGCGTGCGTCGGCCCGCGGCACGCTGACCGCGCTCGACCCGAACATCCGCGAGGCGCTGATCGCCGACCCGGCCGCCTACCGTGCGCGGTTCGCGTCGTGGCTGCCCGATGTCCGATTGCTGAAGATCTCCGACGACGATGCTGCGTGGCTCACCGAGGGCGCCGATCCGGTGGCGGCCGCGCGTGGCTGGGTGGAGTCCGGTGTGGACGCCGTGGTGCTGACCCGCGGCGCCGACGGGCTGTCGGTGATCACCGCAGCGGGTGAGCTGGCCCACGTCCCGTCCCGCAGGGTGGACGTCGTGGACACGATCGGGGCGGGCGACACCGTGCAGGGCGCTCTGCTGGCCTGGCTGCACCAGCGCGAGGTGCGCGAACCGGCCACCCTTGACGCCGAGGACTGGCGGGACGCGCTCGGCTACGCGGCGAAAGCAGCCTCGATCACCGTCTCCCGCAGCGGGGCCGAGCCGCCGACCGCGGCGGACATGGCGACCACCGTGTGAACCTGGTCCCAAAGGGGCCGTCGGAGGCAACGCATCGAGTGCGCACCTGCCCCCCTTTCGACTAGCGTAGTGGTGAATTCATCCCAGCGGGGCGGTGTGCAGCGAGGCGCGTGTTTCCTCGCGTGAACACGTGGCTACCTGCGGAACCCGCAGGCGCCGACGGCCCGTGCCCAACGTGAGAGGGACCTGCATGTCCGACGCGACGAATGCGGGGCAGTCCGGCGGCGAATCCGCGACGCTGCGCCTGCCGAGTGGCGAGCACGAATTCAAGGTCGTGCACCCGGTGGAGGGTGCGCCGGGGATCGAGCTCGGGAAGCTGCTGGCGTCGACCGGGTACATCACCTACGACCCCGGGTTCGTCAACACGGGTGCCGCGTCCTCGGCCATCACCTACATCGACGGCGACGCCGGCATCCTGCGCTACCGGGGTTACCCGATCGAGCAGCTGGCCGGCAAGTCGACCTTCATCGAGGTGTCCTACCTGCTCATCTACGGTGAGCTGCCGACCGAGGCCCAGCTCGCCGACTTCACCGAGCGGATCCAGCGGCACACGCTGCTGCACGAGGACCTGAAGGCGTTCTTTTCCGGCTTCCCGCGGGACGCGCACCCGATGCCGGTGCTGTCCAGCGCGGTCTCCGCGCTGTCCACCTTCTACCAGGACTCGCTCAACCCGTTCGACGAAGAGAACGTGGAGCTGTCCACCATCCGGCTGCTGGCGAAGGTACCGACGCTCGCCGCGTACGCCTACAAGAAGTCCGTTGGCCAGCCGCTGCTGTACCCGGACAACTCGCTCGGCCTCGTGGAGAACTTCCTGCGGATGACCTTCGGCTTCCCGGCGGAGCCGTACGAGGTCGACCCGGAGGTCGCCAAGGCGCTGGACCTGCTGTTCATCCTGCACGCCGACCACGAGCAGAACTGCTCCACCTCGACCGTGCGCCTGGTCGGCTCGTCCGAGGCCAATCTGTTCGCGAGCATTTCCGCGGGCATCAACGCGTTGTTCGGCCCGCTGCACGGTGGTGCGAACGCGGCGGTGCTGGACATGCTCGAGGGCATCCGCGACGACGGCGGTGACGTCGCCCAGTTCGTGAACCGGGTGAAGAACAAGGAAAAGGGTGTCAAGCTCATGGGCTTCGGGCACCGGGTCTACAAGAACTACGACCCGCGCGCGAAGATCATCAAGAACACCGCGGACGAGATCCTCGGCAAGCTCAAGGGCGGCGACCAGCTGCTCGAGATCGCGAAGAAGCTCGAGGAGACCGCGCTTTCCGACGACTACTTCGTCGAGCGCAAGCTGTACCCGAACGTGGATTTCTACACCGGCCTGATCTACCGGGCGCTCGGGTTCCCGACGAAGTACTTCACCGTGCTGTTCGCGCTCGGCCGGCTGCCCGGCTGGATCGCGCACTGGCGCGAGATGATCAACGACCCGCAGACCAAGATCGGCCGCCCGCGGCAGATCTACACCGGCCACGCCGCGCGGGACTATCAGCCGATTTCGGAGCGCTGAGCGCAGCTTCCGGCAAACGCCCCGTCGTGCCTGTGCACGGCGGGGCGTTTATCGTCTTCGGGTATGACGATGGAAGCGCCGGTCGTGCTGTGGTTCCGTCGCGATCTTCGGCTCGGCGACCACGCCGCGCTGCTCACCGCGGCCAAGCACAGCAAGCACGTGCTTGCGCTCTATGTCCTGGATGACCGACTGCTGAAGCCCGCGGGCTCGCCGCGGACCGCGTTCCTGCTGGCGTCGCTGCGTGAGCTGGACGCGGCGCTCGGCGGACGGCTGCTGGTCCGTCACGGTGATCCGGTCGGTGAAGTCGTCGCCGCGGCCAGGGAAATCGGTGCGTCCGCGGTGCACGTCTCGGCCGACTCCGGCCCGTACGGCCGCAAACGTGACGATGCCGTGGCGAACGCCTTGGCGCAGCACCGGATCGAGTGGGTCGTGACCGGATCCCCGTACGCGGTGACGCCGGGCCGGGTCACGAAGCCGGACGGCAGTCCGTACCGCGTTTTCACCCCGTTCCACCGGGCCTGGACCCGCCGCGGAGTGGCCTCTCCCGCGGAGACCTCGGCGTCTATTGTGGACTGGGTCGAACCGGGGAAGTCGTTGCCGATCCCGAACTCGCCTTCGCTCGGTGACCTGCGGCTACCCCCGGCGGGGGAGGCGGCCGCGCTCGAGGCGTGGCAGGCGTTCCTCGGCCACGACGTCGAGCACTACGCCGCCGAGCGGGATCGCCCCGATCACGAGGGCACCACCCGGATGTCGCCGTACCTGCGGTGGGGGAACATCCATCCGCGCACGATGCTCGCCGATCTGGCCGGCGATTCGTCCGACGGTGCGCAAGCACTGCGCGCGGAGCTGTGCTGGCGGGATTTCCACGCCGACGTGCTGTGGCACCGCCCGGAGACTGCGCGGGAGAACTACGATCGGCGCTTCGACCGGATGCGCTACGACACCGGTGCGCAGGCACAGGAGGCGTTCGAGCAGTGGTGTGCGGGGCGGACCGGATTCCCGATCGTGGACGCCGGAATGCGGCAGCTGCTCGCCGAGGGCTGGATGCATAACCGGGTCCGGATGATCGTGGCGAGCTTCCTGGTGAAGGACCTGCACCTGCCGTGGTGGTGGGGCGCCCGGCACTTCATGCGGCACCTCGTCGACGGTGATCTCGCGTCGAACCAGCTGAACTGGCAGTGGGTCGCAGGCAGCGGCACGGACGCGGCGCCGTACTTCCGGATCTTCAACCCCACCACGCAGGGCACGAAGTTCGACCCGCAGGGAGACTACGTACGCCGGTACGTGCCGGAGTTGCGCGGCGTTGCGGGCAAGGCGGTCCACGCACCCGCGGCGCGGCCCCAGGACTATCCGGACCCGATCGTCGACCACGCCGAGGAACGGCAGATCGCCCTCCAGCGATACGGATCGATCACCGGCTCCTAGTCCCGCACTGCGTTGCCGAGCCGGACCCGGTGTCCGGGCCGGCGGACGGCGTTGCGGTGGATCCGGTTGCCGAGCCAGGCGGTCACGCCGAGAGCCGCGATGGTGAGCAGCAAGGCGGTGACCACCTCCCACGGTGCGGCGGTGGCGGCGCGGGCCGGCATCAGGATCGGGGACAGCAGCGGGATCAGCGACGCCACCCGGATGGCGTCGCCGTCCGGGGCTCCGGCGAGCAGGACGAGTCCGGCCGCGAAGCAGATCGTCTGCACGGCGCACACCGGCCAGGCCGTCGACGGGGTGTCTTCCCGGCGGGAGACGAGCGCGCCGGCGGCGGCGTAGAGCAGGGCGTAGAGCGGAAAGCCGAGCAGGTACCACACAACGCCCCAGATGAGGATGCTCGGCGTGCTCGCGGAACCGGGCAGCACACCGGAAACCACAGCCGCGGCGATGCCGGCCACGGCGAGCACCACGAAGTGCACCAGCCCGGCCAGGCCTGCCCCGAATACCTTGGCGCACAGCAGATGCCCCGGCCGGACGACGGTGAGCAGGACCTCGGTCGCGCGGGCGGCCTTGTCGTCGGCGATCTCGTAAGCCACGAGTACGCCGTAGCCGAGGAGGCTCAGGCCCAACAGCACTGCGACCACGACGGCGGGTACCGGATCGGGCGCCGGTGGTTCCAGCGCGCGGACTTCGGCGTGCGCGGCGGCCACGGTCTGCCGGATGGAAGCCGGATCCAGTTGTGCGGCCGACAGTTCCGCGTCGAGCACCTGTTCGCGCACGATCCCGTCCAGCACTGTGCCCAGTTCAGGGTCCACAGTGGACTTCACGGTGATTCGCAGCCGGGACACGCTGCCGGAGACGAGCGCGTCGACTCCGCCGTCGCGTACCCGCTCCAGTCCGTCCTGTTCGGACGGTACCGGTACGAGTTCGATCCGCTCTCCGGTCGCCTGCAGCCGTGGGCCGATGCCCTGTGCCTGTCCGGTGAGCGCGACCCGGTTGCCGGAATCGGTGAGCAGCGCCTGTACCAGGACATACCCGAGCACCAGCAGGAGGAGCACGACGGTGCTCACCACGAACGAGCGCGCCCGGAACCGGGTGCTCAGCTCACGGGTCGTCAGCAGCCGAACGGCGCGGATCCCGCTCATGGCGCGGAGACCTCGTCGGGGAACAGTTCGGCGAGCGAAGGCAGGCGGTGGCTGAACTCGGTGACCGGCCCGGTCGCGAGGGCAGCGGCGAGCACGGCCTGGTCGTCGGCCCCGCGGGACAGCTCCAGCACGGTCGTTTCCCGGTGTTCCGCCAGCACTCGTACCCCGGGCACTGCGGTGGACCAGCCCGGTCGCGCCCTCGGTGCGGTGACGGTGAGCCGTCGGCCGGCGCCGCCGGTCAGCTCGGCGATCGTGCCCATCGCGAGCATCCGGCCGGCGCGGAGAACGCCCACCCGGTCACAGTGGCGTTCGACGAGGTCGAGCCGACGGCTGGAGAGCACCACGGGTACCCCGGCAGCTGCCTTCTCCCGCAGCACCTCGCAGGTCGCGGTCACTGCGGCGGGATCGAGCCCGGTGAACGGTTCGTCGAGCACCAGCACCACGGGGTCGGACACCAGCGCGGCGGCGAGCCGCACGCGGTGCCGGGCTTCCGCGCCGAGCTTCCGGATCTGGGCCTTGCGCTGTGGTCCGAGCCCGAGCCGGGCCAGCCACCGCTCGGCGCTGCCGTGTGCGTCGTTGGTGCTGAGCCCGTGCAGCCGCCCGAGGTGCACGAGCTGGTCGAGCACCCGCATCCGGGGCTGGAGGCCGCCCTCTTCGGGCAGGTATCCGAACAACCCGCGCCGGATCGGCCGGCCGTCGAACCGGACCGCACCGGAATCGGCAGGCTGCACGCCCAGCGTGATCCGCAATGCGGTGGTCTTGCCGGCACCGCGCCCGCCGGTGAGCCCGAACAGCTCACCCGGCCGTGCGGCGAAGGAGACTTGGTCGAGCGCGGTCGCCGTGCCGAATCGCCGGGAGATCCGGTCGACCTCCAGCAGCCGTGCGGTCACCCGTCCCCCGCTCCGCCCGGACCGCCCCCTGACGTACCGGGCACTCGGGCCGCACTGTGGCAAAACCTGCCACCGGAGTCAAGCCGGGCCGGGTGAGTTACTGCAGGCCGGTGAGCGCCTTCTCGACGAGTTCTGCCACCCGTTGCCTGGCGGCGTCCGCTTCGGCCGGTACGAGGGACAGCCGGGTGCGGCGTTCGAGCACGTCCGCCACCGTCGTGGCACCCTCGTGGCGGACTGCCCACACCACCTCCGCCGCGGTGATCTCGGTGGTTTCCGACAGCGGCTCGGCGAACGCCGGTTCGAGCTCGCCGAGCGCGGCAACCCGCGGGGCTTCCGTGCCGTACTTCGCGACCAGCCGCGCCGGAGCGTCCACAAGGGACAACCGAGCGCGGGGCGCGGCACCGAGCAGCGGCAGTTTCGCGGTACGGGAGGGGCCTGCCGGAAGCCCGCTGTTGGCGAGTGCCGCGTCGACGGCGTCCTCGGCCATCCGGCGGTAGGTGGTCAGCTTGCCGCCGACCACGGTCAGCACACCGGCGGAATCGGTGACCACAGCGTGTTTCCGTGACAGGTCCGCACTCCGCCCCGCCGATCCGGCGACCAGCGGGCGCAGTCCGGCGAACGACCCGGCCACGTCCGCGCGGCCGAGCGGACGGGCCAGCACCGACGAGGCCACCGAGAGCAGGAAGTCCACATCGGACTCCGGGACCGCGGGCACGTCCGGCACCGGACCGCGCTGCGGTTCGTCGGTGAGCCCGAGGTAGACCCGACCGTCGGGCTGCGGGAGCAGGAAGACGAACCGGTTGGTCTCACCCGGCACCGGCACGTTCACCGAGGTGGCGCCGACCGGGGCGGCGCCGGAAGGCAGTACGAGGTGCGAGCCGCGGGACGGGCGCAGCCGGACCGCGTCGGTGAGCGTGTCCGCCCACACGCCGGTCGCATTGATCACCTGCCGCGCCTGCAAGTCGTGTTCCTCTGAGCCTTCGCGGCCTTCGCGCACTCTGGCCCCGGTGCCGGACAGTGAAACCGCCTCCAGCCGGGGAAGGATCCTGGCGCCGAGCAACGCGGCGGTGCGGGCGAGCGCGAGCACCAGCCGGGCGTCGTCGATCAACGCACCGTCGTAGGCCAGCAGCCCGCCGCGCAACCCGGCGCCGGCCAGTCCGGGCGAGAGCGCGAGCGCTTCGGCCGCCGGGATCCGGCGGGGTGCGGGCAGCACCGACGACGGCGTGCGTGCGGCCCGGCGCAATGCGTCGCCCGAGCGGAGCCCGGTGGTGATCACCGCCTGCTGCGCTCGCGAAGTGGCCGGGTAGAGCGGGAACAGCTGGGGCATCGCCCGGGTGAGGTGCGGGGCGGTGCGGGTCATCAGGATGCCGCGCTCGACCGCGCTTTCGTGTGCCAGCCCCAGTTCACCCTTCGCCAGGTAACGCAACCCGCCGTGGACGAGCTTGCTCGACCAGCGTGAGGTGCCGAACGCGAGGTCGTGCGCCTCCACCAAGGCCACCGACAGCCCGCGCGACGCGGCGTCGAGCGCGATGCCCGCGCCGGTGACCCCGCCGCCGACCACCAGCACGTCGACCCGTTCGCCGTCGGCCAAGCTGGCCAGCTCCCGTTCGCGGCGCCGGGCGTTGAGCGATCCGGTGCTCATGGCCGCAGCGCGGCGTCGACGGTGTGCCGGAATTCGGCCAGCAGTGCGGCCTCGTCGAGGTCGGCGGTGGCCGGCCGCAGCGAGAACGCGAAGGATTGCACCACCAGCAGGAAGGACCGCACCTGCACGGCCAGTTCGGCCTGGCGCACCGAACCGTCGCGGTGGCCCGCCTCGATCAGTTTCCGCAGCACCTGTTCGGAGAACTTCTGCGTGGCCCCGAGCCGCTCGACGATGTAGGGCAGCACCAGTTCCGGATCGACGTCGAGCAGGGTCCGGAACAGCGGGTCGGCGGACAGTGCGCTGACGCTGGCCACCGCGATGTGCACGATCTGGGCGCGGGCGTGCGGCGCGTTGTCGCCTGCCTGTCCCGCGCGCTGCAGCAGCCCGCTGAACTCGCGGGTCATCAGCGCCGCGAGCACGCTGTGCACGTCCGGGAACCGCCGGTACACGGTCATCCGGCTGACCTGCGCGGTACGCGCGATCTCGGCGAGCGTGGTGCGCCGGACCCCGACCGCCAGCACGCACTGGCGGGCGGCGTCGAGCAGTACGTCGTCGGCAACGCGGGCCGAGGTCTGGCGGCTGCGGGTGTCCGCGAGCGCGGACGGGCTCTCGCCCGAGCTGGAGTGACGCTTGACGTCCATATGTCACACTGTAGTCGTGAATGATCTCGTCAACCACCGTATCCGGCGATCCTGGACCGCCGAGGGCCCTGGTGCCGCCTCGCTGCCCGATCGAGCGGTCCGGTGGCTCGGCCAGCGTATCGGCCCGGTCGGGGCGGATCGAGGGCGTAGTTCGGATTCGGCCCGGAGCGTGGGCGGGTCCGCATTGCCCGAATCCGCCCGCGCGGACCTGGCGGCGCTGCTCGGTACGGACAACGTTCTGCTCGACCCGGACGAACGGCTCGGGCGGGCGAGCGGTTTGTCCTATCTGGACCTGCTGCGGGCCCGTGCCGGGGACGAGGCGGTGCCGGTGCCGGACGCGGTGCTGCTGCCCGCGGATCCGGAGCAGGTCCAGTCGGTGCTCGACGTGTGCCTGCGCCACGACGTCGGGGTGGTGCCCTTCGGCGGCGGCACTTCGGTGGTCGGCGGGGTTGCCGCGGTGCGCGGGGACAAAGCGGCCGTGGTCGCGCTCGATCTGGTCCGGCTCGACGAGTTGGTATCGGTCGATCCGGTCTCGCGGATCGCCGTGCTGCAGGCCGGGGTCCGTGGCCCGGAGGCGGAGCGGCTGCTCGCCGCGCACGGGTTCACCCTCGGCCATGTGCCGCAGTCGTTCGAGCGAGCCACCATCGGCGGGTTCGCCGCCACGCGTTCGGCCGGGCAGGCTTCCTCGGGCTACGGCCGGTTCGAAGAGATGGTGGCCGGGGTGCGGCTGGCCACGCCCAAGGGCGAATGGCGGCTGGGGGTGGCGCCGGCGTCCGCGGCCGGGCCCGATCTGCGGCAGCTCGCGGTCGGCAGTGAAGGCGCGCTCGGGGTGATCACCGAGGTCGCGTTGCGGGTCCGGCCGTTGCCGGAGCAGCGGTACTACGAGGGGTGGGTCGTCGACGGCTGGGCGGCAGGCGCCGCCGCGGTCCGCAAACTCGCACAGGAACACGCGCTGGCCGACGTCACGCGGCTTTCCGACGTGGACGAGACCACGGTGTCGTTCGCGCTCAACGCCGGCTGGCAGACCACGGCACTGCGGGCTTACCTCGCCGCGCGCGGTATCCGGAACCCCTGCTTGCTGATCGTTGGCTGGGAGGGCGAGGTCGCCCGTCGCCGTGGGCGGACAAGGGCGATGCTGCGCCGTGCCGGTGCCCGGCGGATCGGCACCACCCTCGGCGATTCGTGGCGCCGCGGCCGGTTCTCCGGTCCTCGCCAGCGTGACGCCTTGATGGAACTCGGCGTCTGCGTGGAAACCCTGGAAACGGCGGCGTATTGGTCCAATTTGGCCGAGCTGCACGAAGCGGTGCGCACCGCGCTGGTGGCTTCGCTGGGCCGCGCGATCGTGATGTGCCACGTCTCGCACGCCTACGAAACCGGGGCCTCGCTGTACTTCACCGTGCTCGCCTCCCGCGACGGCACCGACCCGATCGGCCAGTGGCAGCGCGCGAAAGCCGCGGCCTCGGAGGCAATCACCGGCCTCGGCACGATCAGCCACCACCACGCGGTCGGGGTGGACCACGCGCCGTACCTGTCGGCGGAGATCGGCCGGATCGGCGTCGACGTGCTGCGCGCGGCCAAGACGGCAGTGGATCCGACCGGGATCCTGAATCCCGGGAAACTGCTCGCCTGAACGTTTCTCGCGGGCCAGACTGAGCGGATGACCGATGTAGTGGGCTCTTTTCCGCAGTACGAGGTGTTCGCCGACCAATTCCTCGACCATGCCCGCGATGGCTTCTACAACGCGCACTACGATCGGCCCGCCTGCTTGGCCCTGCTCGGCGAAGTGACCGGGCAGCATGTGCTCGACGCCGCGTGCGGGCCCGGCCTGTACGCCGAGGAGCTGACCCGCCGGGGCGCGCGGGTGACCGGTTTCGACCTCAGTCCGCGCATGGTCGAACTGGCCGAGGAGCGGGTACCGGCAGGCACGTTCCGCGTGCAGGACCTCGCGCGGCCGCTGGACTGGCTCCCGGACGGCTCGGTCGACCAGGTGCTGTTCGCGCTGGCACTGGAATACGTCGACGATCGGGTGGCCGCGCTCCGGGAGTTCCGCCGGGTGCTGCGGCCGGACGGCGCGCTGGTGCTCTCGCGGATGCACCCGTTCGGCGACTGGCTTCGCAACGGCGGCAGCTACTTCGACGTCCGGGTGATCGAGGAGGTCTGGAGCCAGGGCTGGCAGGTGCGTTGCTGGCTGGCCCCGCTGGAAAGCACCTGCGAGGAACTGCGCGAGGCGGGATTCCTGATCGAATGCCTGCGGGAACCACGGCCTGCCCCGGAAAGCGCCGAACTGGACCCGGAGCGCTACGCCCGGCTACGCGACGAGCCGACCGGCTTCCTGGCACTGCGGGCGATCCCGGACCCGCGGCTCGGCTGAATCGCGGTGAGAGTTGCCCCCGTTCGCGGGCCGGATCGCCGATCCGCGCGTCCGCCCGCGCCAAGCCCCGCCGTCGCTCGCCTTGCCGCCGGTCACGGATTTTCTCGGCTGGTCGTACGCTATGCGGTCTCGACCACACCCATCCGAAGCCGCACGAGAACCCGTTCCAACGGTTAGCCGGAACGGCCTCGTCTTCCGCGAATTCGGCTTCTCGACGCCACCGCCCTGGCCGAACAGGGTACCGACCGGATCGACCGTGTGAAGACCGACAACGCCATGGACTACCGCCGCGCCCCGTCTACCCCACGCAGTAACCACCTCGGCGCGACACAACGGTCCACCCGCCCCCTACCAGCCACAAACCGACGCGAAAAGCAGAACGCGTCACGCGCCCGCGCCCGCGCCCGCGCCCGCACGCGCTCGCATCCGTACGCGCCCGCGCCCGCACCTGCGCCCGCGCCCGCACCTGCGCCCGCGCCCGCACCTGCGCCCGCGCCTGCACCCACACCCGCGCCCGCGCCTGCACCCACACCCGCACCCGCGCCCGCGCTCGCGCCTGCACCCGTACGCGCGCTCGCGCCTGCACCCGTACGCGCGCCCGCGCCCGCGCTCGCACCCGTGCCGAGGGAGGGGCCTGTGCTTGGCTGTTCGTTAGCTCGCGCGCCGCGGAGGGTCGGGTCTGTGCTTGGTTCTTCGCTGGTTTGCGCCACCGCGGGAGGGTTCTGCGCTCGGTTCTTCGCTGGTTCGCGCTGCGGAGGGTTCTGTGCTCGACCCTTCACCAGCTCACGGCACCGGGCCGAAACACTGGCCGGACTCCTGCGCCACCACAACCACCATCACCAAGCCCACACCGCCCGCAAGCACCACTCGCATCAACGAGCCGGCCGGGAACTGCAGCTAGCGGAGTGAAGGTCCCCTTCACCTCGCTCGCTCGCGCATGAAGGGGACCTTCAGTCCATCGGTTGGGGCTGAGGGGGACCTTCACCACCTGCTCAGCGGAAGGTTCGGGCGGGCGTCAGCACTGTGCAGGCGAGGCCGTGCTCCGGTGCCGGTTCGCCGGTCAGCCGGGCTGCCTCGGCCTGTGGCACGTCGGCGACCCGGACCGGACGGCCGTCGACGAGCAGCGGGCACCGGATCGGCGACGCGGCGACGTAGGCGAGCACGCCGTCCAGCCGGGTGCCGTCTGTGGTGTCGAGCGGGGTGCCGTCCGGGGTGTGGATGTCGGTGGTGTCGAGCGGGGTGCCGTCCGGGGTGTGGATGTCGGTGGTGTCGAGCGGGGTGCCG
Source organism: Amycolatopsis ultiminotia (assembly GCF_039536925.1). Lineage (NCBI taxonomy): Bacteria > Bacillati > Actinomycetota > Actinomycetes > Pseudonocardiales > Pseudonocardiaceae > Amycolatopsis > Amycolatopsis ultiminotia. The sequence continues at coordinate 37,967 of NZ_BAAAZN010000032.1, forward strand.
TCCGGGGTGCGGATGTCTGCGGTGCCGGGCCGTGCGTCGTCTGGGGTGTGGGTGCTCGTGGTGTTGGGCGGGGTGCGGTCCATGGTGCCGATGTCCGCGTCGTTCAGTTGGGTATCGGTGGTGCGGATGTCTGCGTTGTCCAGGCGGGCCAGGTGGTAGCGGTTGCCGCGGCCCTCGCACACGTCCAGTATGGCTCGCTGCTCTTCCGTTGCGAACCAGACGAAGTGGTGCTCCACCACGCCCGGCAATGCGGTCAGGGTGGCCGGGCGCTGGCCGTCGCGGGCGCGTAGGCCGGCTGCCCACACCGCGACCAGTCCGGTGCAGCGCACCCGCACCGCCACCACCGGGCCGGTGAGTCCGAGCTGCGTGCGCAGCCAGGTGATCTTCGACGGGCATGCGTTCGACCCGTAGGCCAGCACCGGGACCCGTTCGCGCCACCCCGGTGGCGCCGTGGCGAGGGCGTGGCCGGCGCCGTCGAGGTGCACGTACGAGGAATCCGGCCGAGCACCGGGGTACGGATCGGCCGGATAGTCCGCGTCGGGAAAGAGGCTCAGAACTCCACCACGCTGCGCAGCACCTCGCCGTGGTGCATCCGGCCGAACGCCTGCTCCACGCCGTCGACGCCGATGCGTTCGGTGACGAACTTCTCCAGCGGCAGCCTGCCCTGCAGGTACAGCTCGACCAGCATCGGGAAGTCGCGCGAGGGCAGGCAGTCGCCGTACCAGGACGATTTCAGCGAGCCACCGCGGGAGAAGAAGTCGATCAACGGCAGATCGTCCAGCCGCATCTCCGGCGTCGGCACGCCGACCAGCACCACGGTGCCCGCGAGGTCACGGCCGTAGAACGCCTGGCGCCAGGTCTCCGGACGGCCCACCGCGTCGATCACCACGTCCGGGCCGAACGAACGCGTGGCGTCCTGCATCGCGGCGACCACGTCCGGCTCGGCCAGCCCGCGGCTGTTGACCGTGTGCGTGGCGCCGAAACCCTTGGCCCACTCCAGTTTCTTGTCGTCGGTGTCGATCGCGATGATGGTGGTCGCGCCGGCAAGGCCGGCACCCGCGATGGCGGCGTCGCCGACCCCGCCGCAGCCGATCACCGCCACCGAGTCACCACGGCCGACCGCGCCGGTGTTGATCGCCGCGCCCAGCCCCGCCATCACCCCGCAGCCGAGCAGACCGGCGACCGCGGGCTCGGCCGCTTCGTTCACCTTCGTGCATTGTCCACTGTGGACGAGGGTCTTGCCGAGGAAGGCACCGACGCCCAGTGCGGGCGAGAGCTTCGTGCCGTCGGCCAGCGTCATCGGCTGCTCGGCGTTGAACGTGGCGAAGCAGTACCAGGGCTTGCCGCGTTTGCACGCCCGGCAGGTACCGCACACCGCGCGCCAGTTGAGGATCACGTAGTCGCCGGGCGCCAGGTCGGTCACACCGGCGCCGACCTTGTCCACCCGGCCTGCGGCCTCGTGCCCGAGCAGGAACGGGAACTCGTCGTTGATCCCGCCCTCGCGGTAGTGCAGATCGGTGTGGCAGACCCCGCAGGCCTGCACCGAGACGACCGCCTCACCCGGCCCCGGATCCGGAACCAGCACGGTCTCCAGCCCGACCGGCTCGCCCTTGGCCCGTGACACGACTCCCTGGACCTCGTACGGCATGCGCACACCCCTTCGGCACCGTTGGCGTTCCGATGGCAGCTAACCACGGGTCATGCGCATGCCGCCATACCTGGCTACGGCGTGATCAGGTAGACGATCCCGCCCGGTCCGCTCGCCACCTCGCCGGTGTCGGTGTAGCGCTTGGTGCGCTGCCAGATTTTCTCGAACTGGTCGCGCGGATAGACGTTGCGCACGCGGTCGTCGGAGCTGGACGCCGGATCGTTCACAATCACATCGCCCGCCTGGGTGAAGCCGACCACCACCATGATGTGCCCGGCGGTGCCGTAGCCCGCGCCGTCCAGCTCGCTGGGCAGGAACGACTGCGACGTGATCACCGGGATGCCGCGCGCGACGTAGTCCTCCAGTTCGTTCAGATCGTGCAGCCGGGTGATGTGCCCGCGCAGGCCGAGCGAGGCGGCGTAGGCGGTGTTGAACGGCCAGTTGCCGGTGCCGTCGTAGGCGTAGTCGAAGGTGTTGCGTGCCGCGTAGACCACCGACGGGTCCTGGTAGTCCGCGGGGATCCAGTCCATCTGTGCCGCGCTCGGCCCGTGGTGCCAGTACTCGGCGACCATTGCGGTCGAGGTCGGGCTGCACCAGGCCTCGCCGCCCCCGCCGTACTGCGGGAACTGTCCTTTGTGGATGTTCTGGGCGTAGGCGGGCACCTTCAGCTCGATCCCGCGGGCCCGGCCGGGTTTCGTGGTCGGCACGTCGAAGCGGTCCGGCACGTTCGAGGTCATCGCGCCGAGGGTGGACAACGTCGGCGTCGCCTTGCTGCCGGTCTGGCGGTAGAGCGTGACCCGTAGCTGGTAGGAGCGCAGCGTGACGCCGGTCTTGGTGGCGAGCGTGTCGACGTCGACCGAAGCGTTGTCGTCGCTCTGCCCGTCGACGCTGGTGCGCTGGATGTCCGCGTCGCCGCTGGCCCAGCGGCCCATCACGTACCAGGCGGTCTCGGCGCCCGCCGAGGTACGGCCCCTTGCCTGCACCTCCAGCCAGGTCTTCGCCGGCGTCCGCGCGTTCCACGACGCGATCAGCTGGGTTGCGTCGAAGCCCTGCCGGTACTGCGGCGAGGTCCAGGTGCCGTAGTCGTAGCGCTGCGTCGTGCCCAGTGCCGGTTCGGTGTGCTCGATCTGCCCGGCAGGCCGGGTGATGTGCAGTCCGGCCGGGCCGAAGCCGAGCCCGTCGAGCCTGCCGGTGGCCAGTGCGCCGCCGGACCACTCGTGGTAGTTGATCGCCTCGTCGTTGCCCGGCTGCCCGGGGGCGGCCGAGGCGGGCGATGCCGCACCGGCGGTCATCATGGCGATGGACAGTAACGTGACCAATCCGCGTGCGCGCATTCCGGCTCCGTCTCCGAACCCCAGTGGTAGCCGACGATTTTCGCTCCTGCGGGCGGGTAAGTAAACACCTGTCCTCAGAGCACCGCCTGGGTCTGGATCACCTTCGCGGCGAGTTTCCCCGCGTCGTCGTGGATTTCGGTCTCCACCACGACGACCCGCCGCCCGGTGTGCAGTGGTCTGGACGACGCGAGGGCGTAGCCCGAACGGACGCCGCGCAGGAAGTTCGTCTTCGACTCCAGGGTGCTCGTGCCCTTGGCGCCCTCGGGCAGGTTCAGGAAGGCGCACACCGCGCCGGTCGAGTCGGCGAGCGCCATCAGCACCCCGCCGTGCAGTACCCCGCCCAGCGTGCACAGCGACTCGGCCCACGCGAGCCTGCTGCGCACCAGGTCCGGGCCGTGCGTGAGGACCTCGATGCCGAGCCGTTCGCTGAACGGCATCGTGCGGTGGAACAGCTGGGTGCCTTCGTCGTCGGTCATGCCGGCCAGTCAACCGCGGCCGGGTGCATGGCGTCGATGACCTGCCAGGTAATCAGCCGAGCGGGTTGGTCAGCAGCAGTTCGGTGTTGTGGTCGTTCGCGGTCCCGACGCGGCCGAGGTCCACGTGGATGTCGTTGTAGGACAGCTCCCGGTACAGCGAGGCGAGTCCTTCCGGGGTTCGGGTGGCGTAGTCGGCGGCGTACGGCGCCTCGGCCTCGATGAGCGTGGTGAACAGCGACAGCGTGCCGTCCTGGTTGTCGGCGAGTTCGAGCACCCTGGCGTGCTGCGGGAAGTCGACGTGACTGGCGGTGTTGATCTCCCAGAAGCTCTGCGCGGGCGTCACGCCGACGTGCGGGGTGATCTTGTTCAGGTGGGTGTGCCCGTTGACCCAGGCCAGCACGTTCGGGAACCGGCCGAGCAGCGCGACGAACGAGTCGCCGTTCAGCCGCGGTTCCAGCAGGTGCCGCGCGTCCGGCAGCAGGTTGCCCATGGTGTCGCTGGTGTGGTGGCTGAACAGGATGAACAGCTCGTCGGTCACCGAGTGGCTGACCGCGCGGCCGAAGAAGTCGTAGTAAGTGGAACTCCCGCGCTTGAGCGTGGTCTCCAGCCAGGTGTACTGACCGAGGCCGATCGACCCGTCGGAGAACCCGCCCTGCGTGGTGGTGTCGAGGCTGATGCCGGTCACGCCGGGTGCGACGCGGAAGGTGTAGTAGACGTCGCGGCCGTCGGCGTTGGCGTCGGTGAAGCCGTGCCCGTGCGGGCCGGGGCCGTCGTTCGCGGGGTCGAGGTGGGCCTGCACGAACTGCGCGGTGCTGAACGGATGCCGCCGCTCGTCCGGGGTGACCTCGCGGATGGTGCCGCTGCCGCCGAACAGCTCACCGAGCGGCACGGTCGCGCCGCGGTTGATGGCCGCCCCGAGCTTCGCCTTGGTGCTCTCGTCCTTGCCGATCACCTTGTACTTGCCGGTGTACCAGCCCTCGATGCCGGGGATGCCTTCCGGCAGGGTGCCGGCCACGCTGTCTTCGTGGTTGCCGAACGTGCAGTACCACGGCAGGTCGAGCCCGGGTGCGGTGAACGGCGCGATGGCGGCCTCGAGCAGACCGGGTATCTGCGGGAAGCCCTTCTTCGAATAGCCGTCGTCGAGTTCGGTCGCGGGGTTCCAGAACTCGGCGTTGCCGGAGTCCTGCACGCCCTCGTAGCGCGCCGGGTCGCCGGAGTTCGGGGTCAGCTCGCCGCCGTTCATCGTGGTCAGGAACCAGTCGAGCTCGATCAGCTCGTGGTTGTCGGCGTTGTCCCCGGTGGTCACCACGAAGTCGAACGGACGGCCGGTGAACGGGCCGGCGCGCAGTCCGGCGACCCGGCGGACCAGTGCGCTGGTCGCCACCGTGCCCAGCGCCTCCTGTGGCCGGTGCGCGGAGCCGATGAACGGATGCAGGTACTCGAACCGCGCCGGCGATTCGGCGTCGGTGATGTGCAGGTCGGTGAACTGCACGAACGAACCGAGCGCGGTACGGCGGTCGTCCCGGCCGGACTGCGGCGCGACCAGATCCGCGCGCACCACGAGCGGCCAGCCGGGCCCGCCGGTGAGCCGCGAGTACGTGCTGGTGCCGCCGCCCGTGGCGACCTGCTCCAGCGTGGTGCCCGCGGTGCGCACGGCCCGGCGCGCGGTCCGCCGCAGTGCGCGGTCCAGTGCGTTCGCGGTCGGTGTGCACAGCAGCAGCCCGGCGCTCGCTGCCCCCGCCGTGGTGAACGTTCGCCTGGTCAGTCCGCCCATCTTCGCTCCCTGGCACTCCGTCGGAAAACGCGAATCAGTCTCATGTTTGGTGACAACGGAGAAGACTGTGTCACAGCGAGACGGGTTCGGTCACCGCCGAAAGTGGGGTACCGGCTCCCGCGGCCCGGTCACGGGTCAGCAGTAGAACGCGCAGGACGTGCCCGCGGCCGCGAGTGAACCGAAGAACAGCACGAGGAAGATCACCGCGGGGATGGCCGCGAGGATGCCGCAGATCAGGCCCGCGATGGCCATGCCCTGTCCGGTCCAGCCGGGTTTGCCGGACTGCACCATGCCTGCCCAGGACAGCCCGATCGCGGTCAGCGCCGCGACGATGTCGAAGAACGGGATCCAGAAGCCGAGTACCGCGACGATCCCGACGACCATGCCCGCGATCGCCATCCCGCTCGTGCGCGCCGGCGGCCCGTACGGCATCCCGTAGGGCGCCGGCGGTCCGTACGGCGTGGGGTAGGGCCCCTGGCCGGCGTAGGGCACCGGTGGCTGACCCGGGGCGGCGTAGGGCTGCCGGTGCGGGTCGGAATAGGGCTGCTGCTGGTACGGGTCGGTCATCTGGCGCTCCTGATCTGGGTCGACTCCGGATAGTCGCACGCCGGGAAGTTCCGGTTACGCGGTTTGCGCTTTTCGGACCGGATTCGGTGACCCCGGCCGGTATTCAGCCCTTCAGCCCGGACTCCGTCACGCCCTGGACCAGATAGCGCTGCAGGAAGGCGAACAGCAACACGATCGGCGCGATGGTCACCGCGGCGGCGAGGAAGAGCAGATCGAGCTGCGGGTTCTGCGCGGTCAGCAGACCGGAAAGCGCGACCTGCACGGTCCACGAGTCCGGGTCCTGCGCGATGATCAGCGGCCACAGGAACGCGTTCCAGCTGCCGATCACGGTGATCACCGCGATCGCGGCGAAGAAGCCCCGCGAATTGGGCACCACGATCCGGCGGAACACACCCCAGCGGGTCAGCCCGTCGACAAGGCCCGCGTCCTCCAGCTCCTTCGGGAAGTCCAGGAAGTACTGCCGGAACAGGAACACGCTGAAGGCACTGAACAGACCGGGGATCACCAGCCCGCGGAAATCGGAGAGCCAGCCCAGCGTCGACACCACGACGAAACTCGGCACGAAGGTCACCGAGGCCGGGATCATCAGCGTCGCGAGCACCGCGTAGAACACCGGTTTCGAGTAGCGGTAGGGCACCCGGGCAAGCCCGTACCCGGCCAGTGAGCAGATCACCAGCAGCCCGACCGTCTGCAGCACCGCGACGATCGCCGAGTTCAGCAGGCTGCGCGCGAACGGCACGTCCTGCTGTCCGAACAGCCTGCCGAAGTTCTCCCAGTGCACCTTCTCCGGCCAGAACCTCCAGCCGGGCGCGGTGATCTCCGCACGCGAGGAAAGACCGTTGCGCAGCAACAGGTAGAACGGAACCAGGAACAGCACCGCGGCCACCGACAGTGCGCTCCACCGCAGCGCCGCGCGGATCACGTCGCACTCCGATCGAACCGGAAGAGCCTGCCCTGCACCAAGGTCACCACGGCGATCAGCACGGCGAGGATCATCGCACCCGCGCTGCCGCGGCCGAGGTCCTGACCGCCGGAGCCGAGCGAGGTGTAGTAGAGGTAGACCAGCGGCGGACGGCCGAAGGGCGGATAGCCACGGGCATCCCCGAGTGTGTTGTAGAACTCGTCGAACGCCTGGTAGGCGTTGATCAGATTCAGCAACAGCACGGCCACCGACGTCGCGCGCAGCTGCGGCAGCGTGATGTGCCGGAAGACCTGCCAGCCCGGTTTCGCACCGTCGAGCCAGGCCGCCTCGTACAGGTGCCGCGGAATCCGTTGCAGGGCAGCGAGGAAGAGGATCAGGTAGAAGCCGAGCTGCAACCAGAGCCGGGCGGTCACCAGTACGACCCAGTACAGCGGCGGGTGTACCGTGCCGGTCCAGGCGACCGGATCCACGCCGAAGATCCCGAGCACCGTGTTGGCGAGTCCATATCGGACTCCGGAGAACAGCGACGTCTTCCAGATCAGCGACGCGACCACGTAGGAACAGGCGAACGGCAGGAAGAACACCGACCGGAAGAACGCCCGCGCGAACTTGAGCTGATGCACGCCCAGCGCCAGCGCCAGCGACAGCACGAAGGTCAGCGGCACGATGAACACCGCGAACACGCTGAACGTGCCGAGGCTCGCCAGGAACGGCCCGTCGCTCAGCATCTGCGCGTAGTTGTCCAGTCCGACGAAGACACTCGGGGTCACCGTATTGCGCGCGTCGAAGAACGACAGGTACAGGCTCCACCCGATCGGCAGGTAACCGAACACCGCCAGCCCGATCAGGAACGGGCCGACGAACCCCCAGAACACCAGTGTGTCCCGGGTTTTCCGGGACAGCTTCATCCGAACAGGCGCTTCAGCTCGGACTTCGCGACGGCGACCGCGGCTTTCGTCTGCGCTGCCGGATCCGCACCCTCCTTCGCGATCTTGGACACCGCGTCGGACAACGCGGTGTTCGACGCCTGTGTCCACATCGGACCGCCGATCAGCCGGCTGTTGTCCTTCAGGTACCGCACCACGTCCGCGGCAGGGCCGGACCGCAGCGCGTCCGCCTTGTCGATCAGGCTCTGCCGTGCCGGCACGTGGAATCCGTAGCGGGTGGCGAACTCCAGCTGGTCCTTGGTCTGGTCGACCCAGAGCCATTTCACGAACGCCTTCGCCTCGTTCACGTGGGCGCTCTTCGCGTTGACCATCGCACCGTACGCGCCGACCGGAACCGAAGCCGCGCCGCTGTCGTCCAGCTTGGGGAACGGCAGCACGGCGAAATCGTCGTTGAGCGCGTCCCTGATCTTCGGGAGGTTCCACAGCCCGGTCCACTGCATCGCGCAGAGCCCGTCGATGAACGCGCTCGGGTCCGACCAGTCCGCCGGAGCGCCGAGCAGCAGGGAACCGTTGGTGTTCAACGTGTGCAGCTTGCCGAACGCGGTGGCCGCGCGCGGATCGTCGAAGCCGACCTCCCGGTTGCCGTTGCCGAGGTAGTCCAGTCCGGCCGACCACATCAGCGGACCGGTCAACGTGCCGACCCCGCCGTCGTTGCCGGCGAACAGGCCCTTCACGCCGTCCTTGGTCAGCTTGCCCGCGGCGTCGACCAGCTCGTCCACGGTCTGCGGCGGCTGCACCCCGGCGGCCTGCAGCAGGCTCTTGCGGTAGCAGAGCACCTGCGTGTCGGTGGACTGCGGGATGCCGTAGACCTTGCCCTCCACGGTCTGCGCGGCGAGCACCGCCGGACTGAAATCGTTCTTCACCGGCGCGACGAGATCGTCCAGCGCCACCACCTGGCCCTGGCGCACCCAGTCGATCTTGACCTGTCCCTCGAACACGTCCGGCACGGCGCTGTTCTGCAGTGCGGTGACGATCTTCGAATCGTAGTCCCCCGGGTTCCACTGGACCCTGACCTCGGCATTCGGGTAAGAGGCCGCGTACTCCTTCACCGCGTCCTGCACGCCGTCCTCGCCGTAGGCGTGGTACCACTGCTGCAGCGTGACCTTGGCCGCGGACGACGGGGGCGGCGCTCCCGCGGACGCCGCGGTGGACGGCGGCGGATCGCCGGGCCGTCCGGTGTTCGATCCGCATGCGGCTGCCATCGCGCCGGCTGCGGCCGTCCCCGCCAACGACAGGAACGACCTCCTGGTGCGCTGCTGCATCCCCGTTCTCCTCCGACGTGGCCGACAGTGCCGGGACCAGATTCCCGCACCGGAGCCATCCTGCACTGGCAACTCGCCGGGGTGACAGAGCTCACTCGGGGTATTCGCCGCTCATCAGTGCCGCCGACAGTTCGATCCGGGACCGCAGGCCGGTCCGGGCGAACAGCCTGCTCAGCCGCCCCTCCACGCTCTTGTCGCTGGTTCGCAGCACCCGCGCGAGCTGCTTGTTGCCGAGGCCCTCGGACACCAGCACGGCCAGCAGGCGTTCGTTCTCGGCCACCGCCACCTGCCGCCCTGGCACCGCGATGCTGTGCCGGCGCATCAGGTACCGCATCCGCGCGCGGTACAGCAGCGCGCCGTTGTCACCGAGGATCTGGTAGGCCTCCGGGAGCAGCTCCGGGCCGGCCGCACGGCTGCGCACGAGCCGGGCGATGACCCACGCCACCTCGAACGACTGGCCCCGCTCGCGAGCGAGTGCAATGCATTCTTCGCCGACCGAAGTGTCCTGTTTGATCGCTGCGCGCAGCAACAGGGCGTAGAGCCGCGCGCGCTCGGTTTGCATGGTGTGCGCGATGTTTTCCAGTTCGGTGAGGTAGGTCAGCGCGGTCGGCAGGTCACCGCGGTCCACCGCCTGTTCGGCCAGCCGGAAGGTGACCAGCTCGGTCGCCGCGACCACCCCGCCGTCGGAGGACATCGTGTGGCCGAGGACGAGCCGGGTGGTGGCCTCCGCGCGATCCCCGAGTGCTTCGAGGACATGTGCCTCGCCGCAGGTGATCAGGTGCGCGAGCATCGGCCGCGGTGACCACGCGGCGGCCAGCAGCTCTCGTGCGGCGGTCAGCCTGCCGCGGGACACCAGCACTTCGGCGGCCGCCAGGTGCATGGGTGCCCGGTTGGAGTTCCAGCCATGGGCACCTGCCATCACGTGGTGGCGCAGGGCCAGATCGACCGCGGTGTCGGCGTCCCCCCGCATCCGGGCCAGCAGCGCCTGGTCCGACAGCGGCAGCCGGGCCGGGTCGAGGTGCTCGGCGGCGAGCAGCCGTTCGGCCTGGCGGAGGTCGCCGAGTGTGAGCAGGGTGCTCAGGCTGATGATCGTCTGCCGCACCCGGAGCCGTTCGACCTCGCGCAACGACCAGCGATCGCGAGCCGCGAGGGTGGCCTGGAACGGCTGCGGATGCCCGGTCCACAGCGCGGCCAGTACCTCGAACATCGAGCCGAAAAACCGGGCCAGTTCGTTGTCCTGCCAGAGCTGCCTCGTCTCGGCGAGCAGCTGGGCGACCTCGGGCCAGCAGTCGAGCACGACCAGTGAGGCGACTCTGGCGAGCACGCGCGGGGTGGGGGATTCCGACCAGGACAGTCGTCCGGCGGCGATCTCTTCGACCTCGTCGACCCGGCCGGTGCCGTACAGCGTCCACACCGCCATCAGCTGCACTTCGACCTGGGTTTCCTCGGTGAACTCATCCTGCAGTTCACGCAGATCGCGCAGCAGCGGACGAAGTGCTTCGAGGCTCTGCCGGTAATCGCCGTGCGTCGTGCAGACCCAGGCGCACTGCAGCCGCATGAGTGCCTGCTGGGTGCGGTCCCCGGCCAGTTCGCTGCCCGCGTGCAGCCACCAGGCCATCCGGTGCGCGATTTCCGGGGTGTCCGGGCTCCTCGCCGCCGCCCGGTCGAGCAGTGTGGCGCAGGCCCGCGCCGGATCGGTCAGCCTGCCCGCGGTGGCGAGTTGATCGGTCAGGTAGTCCGGATCCGGACACTGCGCAGTGCCGGACCACAAAGCGGTCACCGCCTTCGCGGCCAGCGCCCGTCGTTCGTAGGGGCCGAGGTGCGCGACCAGTGTCGACGCGACGACCGGAACCACGAAGCGCCAGCTGCCCTTTCCCACGCTGTGGTGCACGATGCCTTCGCGCACCAGGTTTTCCAGTTTCTCGCGGACCCGGGCGGGTGTCACGTCCAGCGCTTCGCCGATCAGCGGCACGGCTTGCTCGCCGAGCGGGTGCAGCACCGCCAGTGCCTTGGCGACCCGCCAGGTCTCCGGGCCGAGCTGGTGAATCATGCGCAGCATCTGATGGGTGGGCGGAAGTCGCGGCAGCGGCGAACCGGGCACGAGGAACGCCTGCCGGTTCACCACCTGCACGGCGCCCAGCTCCTGCATTACCGCGACACTGCCGTGCAGTGCGGCCGGCAGCCCCCGGGTGAGCGATGTCAGCTGCCGCACCAACCGTTCTTCGGGCGCGGCCTTGGTCAATTCACGAATCGTTTTCGTGATTTCCGCGGGACGCAACGGATTCATCCGCAATTCATGCACCAGCCCCTCCCTGCGCAGCCGGCGCAACACCGCGAGTCCTGCCGTGCGCACGACTCCCGAGGCGGGTGTGCGCACGGCGCAGACGCATTTGACCGTGGTTCCGGCGATCCGCCGGATCAGCGCCTCCAGCACGGCGAGCGTGTCGCGGTCGATCCACTGCACGTCGTCCAGCAGCACCACCGCATCCCCGGTGAGCAGCAACGGAGCCGCGGCGGCCGCGGCCGCGAGCCGGGCCGCGCCGGGATCGGACGCGGCATGCGGTACCGGCCCGACCGGTGCCCACGGGAGCATCGGGAAGTCGGGCCGCGGCACCGGCCCCGCCTCGTGGTCGCGACCGGCCGGATCATCCGGCCGTAGCGCGAGATTCGCCGGTACCCCGGCCATTGCCGGGGTGAACTGGCTGCAGTAGGTACGGACGTCGCGGTGGCCGAGCGCGACGCGGAGATCGGCGAGCAGCGTCGTGCGGCCCACGCCTGCGGGACCGGTGACGACCAGCAGTGGGGGCAGGTCCGGACAAGTGGCGAACTCGGTTATCGCGTCCACGGTCACGAGTGTCTCCACGGGGAGATCGTTCTCGGGGCCGACCGGCTCCGAGGGACAAACTTCATCGTGGCAGGGGCAGGGGAGGGCTTCACTCTACCGGGCAGAATTGCCGCTCAAGTGTACTCGGGCAAAAGGCCTGGTGTGCTCGGGCAAAAAGCTGCCCGCGGATGATCGGTCCATGAGGGAACTTTCCCAGTGTCGTGGTCAGGGCACCGCGGCAGTAGTTCCGGGCCGGACGATCCGCTACGACTGGAGTCGGCTGTACGAACCGGTGACGGATACCCACCCGCTCGCCCGTGCACCCCGTGCGAACCCGATCGGCCGTCCGCTCTCCCGAGCGGGCACTGGCAGCAGAAGGGAGCCGAGATGACGCGCAGGCATCCGGAGCTGGTCGGCAGGCAGGTCGAACTCGACACCCTGGACACGCTCTGCCGGGGGCCGCAGATCTTGGTCGCGGTCCGCGGTCCCCGCGGAAGCGGCCGATCGGTGGTGCTCGGTCAGCTCGGCCGGAACCTGCGCGCCGACGGCATCACCGTGCTGGACCTCCCGTTCCGCGACGTGAAGCCTGCGGAGTGGGACCTCTTCGGTGCCCGCGCGATCCTGCACGCCATCCGAGAACAGTTCGAGGGTCTCGGTGCGGATCCCCGGCTCGCCGAGTCGATCACCGCGGTGCACCGGCTGTGCACGGCGGAGAGTTACGCCAGCCCGTCCGGCCAGTACAACCTCCTCACCGAGCTCAGCAGGATGTTCGCGCGGATCGCGGTGAACGGTCCCGCGGTGGTGCTCGCCGACGACGTCGATTCGGTCCCCAAGGTGGTGATGGCGCTCGCCGCCGCGCACCGTGCGGGCCATCGCGTGGTGGCGACCTGCACCGGTGACCAAGGGGAGCCCGACGAAATCGCTCATCTGTGCAGTCTGGCCGATCGGTCGATCCTCCTGGAGCCGTTGTCGGCGGACGAGGTCTCGGTTCTGCTGCGGCACCTGGCCAACACCGGGGTCGACGGGACGTTGCACGCCGCGCTCCGCCGGGGTCTCGGTTCGCGGTATGGAAACCCGGGTGCACTGGACGCAACCTGCACCCACCTTCGCCGCAGTGGCCGGCTTGCGGTGGTGCAGGGCGAACTGTGCCTGCGCGATCCGGCCGATCCGGTGCGGCTGGCTCCGAGTGATCCGTTGCTGGCGGAGGTGGACGCGGTCGGCGCCGATCTGGTCGCGCTGGCCACGAGCGAACCCGGCTTCGCGGTGGACGAGATCCCGGTGCTCGCTGTCGCCACCGGCCGGTCCGCAGTCGATTGCGGACTGGCGCTCGACCGGCTGGTGCGCACCGGCGCACTCGAAAGCGACGCCCGGGGCAGGCTCGGCTGCCCGTGTCCGGCACTCGGCGTCGCGGTGCGCGAACGGCTCGGCGCGGACGCCGTCGCGAAGCTGCACCGCGCGGTGGCCGAGCACCTGCTTTCCGACGGTGCACACGCGGTGGCCGGTCCGGCCGTGGTGGCCGACCACGTGGTGGCCGCGGGCCGGACACTGGCTCCCCGGCCGGACGCGGCCGTCCTGCTACGGGCGGAGGCGGACCGCGCCGCACCGGTCGAGCCGGGCCGGGCGGCGGAGCGGCTGTTCGCCGCCCGGTGGCACGGTGCCGGCGGCGAGGTTCGCGAACTGGTGCGGTTGCTGTGCTACGCAGGCTCCTACCGGCGCCTCGACGAGCTGATCACCGAGCTGGCGGACACCGGGGCTGTGCCGGAAGACGAGGCGGAACGCCGGGAACTCGCGTGCGCCGCAGTGTTCGCCGCGGTGCATCTCGGCCGCCCGGTCCCGCAGACAGTGCGTGCCGCGCTGGGCGACACCGTGGTGTTCCGGTTCGCCGATCGGTGGTTCGAGGGCGTGGCGGTGTCCCCGGCGGAGGCCCGCGCCGCGTTCCGTGGCCTGAGCGACCGGTGGCCGCGGCGGTCGGCGGCGGCGCGGCCGGTGACGCCGGGCAGGCTGGCCTCCTCCGGTGCGATGCGGGATCTGGTCACGGTGTTCAGCTGGATGTTCGGTGCCTGGTACCGCATTCCGGAGTCCGGGCCGCTGGCCGCGTACCACCGGTTGACCGACGGCTTCGTGCGGGCCAGCTGGCCCGCGGCGCTCAGCGCGGCGAGGGAACTCGAAGCGGCCTCGGCAGGGGATTGTCCGGAACGCGACTTCGCCAGTCTGCTCGCCGCGGAAATGGCGCTCTGGTGCGGAAAACGCGGTAGGGCCATCGGGTGGCTCGGCCTGGCGTCGAGGACCCGGTTCCCCGCACTGTGTGCCTGGGTGGAATGCGGCCTCCGTCAGGAGGCGGGCGATGTCGAGGGTGCGTTGTCCGCGGGCTGGCGGGTGTGCCTGGAGCTGACGGGCAAACCGGCCGAGCTGGGCACGATGCGGCTGCTCGTGCGGATGGCCGGGATCGCGATGTCGGCAGATCGTGACGGCTGGGCAAGGCAGATCCTCGAGGAGGTGAAGCGGCGGCACGCGTGGGAGAGCAGCAGTGAGTCGTGGGAAGCGCTGCTGCTGGTGCGCGGCATGGTCGAGGGTGAACTGTCCGCGGTACGCGCCGCGGAGCGGATGGTTCGCAGCCGTGGGCATCTGCCGGACCTGGTGTGGGCGTGCATGGGCGTCGCGCGGGTCGCGCCGAACCCGCGGGACTGGCTGACCGAAGCCCACCAGATCGCCACCGAGCTGTCCGCGAGCCGGTTGCGGGCGAAGGTCAAGCAGCTCATGGAAACCCACGGGGTGCTGGCGCCCGTCGCCCGCTCGCGCGGTGTCGAGCTCTCCGCGCTGGAGCTGGACATCATCGACCTCATCCGCGACGGCCGCACGAACCGGCAGATCGCGGTGAAGATGCAGATGAGCGAGAAGACCGTGGGCAACCACCTGACCCGGCTGTTCGGCAAGGTCGGCTGCCGCACCCGGCACGGGCTGGCGGCGGCGAGCCTGAGCGGCAGGCTGGAACCACGGCCCGGCGAGGCAACGGCGTCCACGGCGCACCTGGTGGACCAGACCATGCCGGCCGGCCGCCCTGCTCCCGAATCGGTCCCGCAACGGCCGCATCCGCTGGCCGAACGTTCCCCGGAACCGAGCCCGGAAAGCGTTTCAACGCAACCGAAACCCGGTCAGCGGGCGCCGGTTTCCGGGTCTGCGGGCGAGCCCTCCGGAGCCGAGCGCGCCGTGCTGCCGCCGCGGGGTGATCCCGAGCTTCGGGTGTGGTCCGCGCGCAGCGCCGGGGCAGGCTGAGACCCGGCAGCTGGGCGCGGAAGCTGTGCCACCGTCCGGGAATCCCGGAACCGGTGCCGCTGCCACGCGCCATCGTAGGGACAGTACCGCCGCCCGTTTTCCGCGATTTCCCGGTGAGAGGTGTTGCGATGTAACTTTGCCGGTCTTTCTGGGGGGAGAGACTACTCATACGTCTTCACTGACGGAGGATGCCGTGCAGATCGATATCCTGGGGCCGCTACGTATTACTCACGAGAATCTGGACATCACGCCGACCGCGCCGAAGCTGCGGCAGGTTTTCGCGTTGTTGTCCACCT
Organism: Amycolatopsis ultiminotia; assembly: GCF_039536925.1. Lineage (NCBI taxonomy): Bacteria > Bacillati > Actinomycetota > Actinomycetes > Pseudonocardiales > Pseudonocardiaceae > Amycolatopsis > Amycolatopsis ultiminotia. The sequence continues at coordinate 53,290 of NZ_BAAAZN010000032.1, forward strand.
GTGCCAACATCGTGGTCTCGCACGAGAGGTTCATCGAGGAACTGTGGGAATCGGGACCGCCCACCAGCGTGACCACCACCCTGCAGACCTACATCTACCAGCTGCGCAAGATGATCAACTCCTGTGCCGGTGCGACCGGTGGTGCCGACGGCGGGTTCGTGCTGCGGACCTCCCGGCGTGGCTACATGCTGAACCTGGGAAATGTCGACGAAATCGACGTCGCGCGTTTCGAGGAAGCCGTCCGCATGGGTACCCAGGAACTCGAGGCGGCGCAGGCGGAGAATGCGGCCGACACGTTGCGCCGGGCATTGCAGCTGTGGCGCGGGCCGGCGCTGGCCGACGTCGAATCGGGCCCGATTCTCAGTGCGGAACGGCTGCGGCTGGAGGAATTGCGCAAAACCGCACTGGAACGGCGGATCGAGGCGGATTTCCAGCTCGGCCGGCACGCCCGGCTGGTCGGTGAGCTCACCGGGCTGCTCGCCCAGTCGCCGACGAACGAGCACATGGCCTCGCAGCTCATGCTCGCGTTGCACCGGTCGAACCGGCGGGTGGAGGCACTGGGCATCTACGAAAAGGTCCGCGGCACCCTGATCAAGCAGCTTGGCCTCGATCCGTCACCGGAACTGCGCCGGCTGCACACTGCGATCCTCAATTCCGATCAGGCGCTCGCGCTGCCCGCCCCGCCGGTCGCCGTGCCCGCGCCCCGCCGCAGTGCACCGTGCCACCTTCCGCAACGTGGCGGACGGCCGGACTTGTACCAGAAGGAACTGGCCGCGGCGCTGGCCGAACTCGGCAGCACCGGCCGGAGCGGTCCGGCCAGCATGATCATCACCGGCCCGCCGGGGGCGGGCAAAGGGTCGCTGGCCACCGAAATCGCCTACGAGGCCCGCCAGTGGTACCCGGACGGCCAGCTCTACGCCCGGCTCACCGACCAGCGTGGGCAGGCGGCCGATTCCTTCGACGTGCTCGGGAGTTTCCTGCGCGCGCTCGACGGTCCGGTGGCGAACCTGCCGTCCACCACACAGGAGCGGGCCTACGCCTTCCGTGCGGCCACTGCGGACCGCCGGGTGCTGGTCCTGCTCGACGACGTCGTCAGCACCGGCCAGCTCGCCGATCTGCTGCCTGCCGGCGACGGCTGCGCCGCGGTGGTCGGCACCCGCTTCCAGCTCTGCTGCCGGGCCATCGAGACGGTGTTCGAACTGTCCCCGCTGGACACCGAGGGTGCGATGGGCTACCTGCGGGACGCGGCCGGCCGGGACCGGATGGACCAGGATCCGGCCGCGGCACTGGAACTCGTGGAGTTGTGCGGTGGCGTGCCGGTCGCACTGGAGAGCTGCGCGGACAAGCTGCGTGCCCGGCCCGGCTGGACGCTGGCCAGGATGATCGCCTGGATCGGACGGGCGCGCGCCGCCGACGCCACCAGGGACCCGCTCAACCTGCGGCCGGGAATCGAGCACACCTACTGGTGCCTGCCGCAGGACGCCCGCGAAGTGTTCTCCCTGTTCGTCTCCTCCCCGCGGCCGTTCTGGACACCGGAATCGGTGGCCGAGACGCTCGGGCTGCCCGAACTGGAGGCGGAAACCCTGCTGGAGTCCCTTGTGGACGCCCAGCTGATCGGCACCTGCGACGCCACCCGGCCTTCCTATCGATGCTCGTTCGCGATCACCGCGGCGTGCCGCGGGCTGCCGATCAAGACGCCGGGAGTGCCTCCGGTCAGTCCTCGACGTGAGCTCGTGCAGGGCGGACGACGCGCCTGACCTGGGGTTTCGTCTCGAAGGCCGAGGTGTGAAAAGTAGTTAGTGCGATCGAACTAACTACCTGATAGAGTCGTCGTGTGCGAGGTGAAACCGAAAAGGACCGGCCTGCGACGCCCGAGCGGAAAGAGCTCATCGAGGAGCTCATGGTCGCCGGGCGAGCGCTGAGCACGGCCACGGTGATGTTCCATTCCGTGCTCGCGGAAAACGTCGGCCTCACGTCCACAGAGGACAAGGCGATGGAGTTGCTCGACCGGCTGGGACCGCTCACCCCGGGCAAGCTCGCCGAGTACTCGGGGCTGGCGAGGGCGAGTGTCACCGCACTGGTCGATCGGCTGGAGCGCAAGGGATTCGTCCGCCGCGTCCGGCGGTCCGACGATCGGCGCAGCGTACTGGTCGAGGTGAACCCGGAGCGCGCCAGATCGATCGACGCACTGCTCACCAGCTGGGTCGGCGAGCTGACGAGTTTGTTCGACGAATACGACGACGGGGAACTGAGGGTGATCCTCGGCTTCCTCGAGCAGGCGGCGAAACGGCAGCAGGAAATGACTGTCGAGCTCGCCGCCGGATCCACCGAGGCCTGAGACAGGAGTGTCAGTTCAATGTCGGAAACTCCACATGTGATCGTGATCGGGGCCGGTACCGGGGGCATGTGCTTCGCACACGGCCTGAAGCGGGCCGGGATCCGCGTGTCGGTCTACGAGGCGGACCGCACGCGCAAGGACGGCCTGTACGGCTACCGCGTCGGCATCGACCCGCACGGCACCCGCGCGCTGCAGGCCTGCCTGCCGCCGGAGCTGTTCGAGACCTTCCTGGCCACCTGCGCCCGGCAGCCGCGCTACTTCAGCATGCTGACCGAGAAGGACAAGGAGATCTTCACTCTCGACCTGCCCCCGGACGCCAACCAGATCGACAGCGAGAAGTCGGTCAGCCGGATGACGCTGCGCCAGGTCCTGCTCACCGGGCTGGAGGACGTCGTCGAGTTCGGGAAGCGGTTCACACACTACGAAAAGCACGACGACGGCCGGGTCACCGCGTACTTCCAGGACGGTACCTCGGCGACCGGGGACATGCTCGTCGCGGCGGACGGGCCCGGTTCCCGGGTGCGCAGGCAGTACCTGCCGCACGCCGAACTCGTGCCGGCCGGGGTGATCTCGGTGGCGGGCAAGGTGGCCATCGACGAGCGCACCCGCCACCTGCTGTCCGAGCGGGTGTTCTACGGGCTGTCCCTGGTGTTCGCACCGAAGGGCTTCTTCAACATCTTCCACGTCATGGAGTTCCCGTGGAACAAGGACGGGAAGGCGAAGGAAGGCATCGGTGGCAACGAGAAGGAGCTCATCGAGAACTGGCCGGGCATGCTGTACGACAACACCCAGGACTACATCAACTGGGGTTTCGCCGCGGCCACCGACAAGTACCCGAAGGACATCCTGAAGGTACGCGGCCAGGAGCTGATGGACCTGATCCTCGGCATGACCGAGGACTGGCACCCGAACTACCGCGAGCTGATCCGGCTCACCGACCCGTCCACCTGCTTCCCGATCAACATCATGACCTCCAAGCCGATCCCGCTGTGGGAGCCGACGAACATCACGCTGATCGGCGACGCGATCCACACCATGACCCCGGGCCGTGGCGTCGGTGCCAACACCGCGCTGCGCGACGCCGCGCTGCTGGCCAAGAACCTGACCGCGGTGCGCGACGGCGAGATGAAGCTGATGGAGGCAATCCACGACTACGAGGCGCAGATGGTCGAGTACGGCTTCGCTGCGGTCAAGGACTCACTGAAGCAGCAGGGCGGCGACAGCATCATGCACAAGCCGGTGCTCGGCCGGATCGCGCTGGCAGGCATGCGCGCCAGTATGCGCACGGTCAACGCCGTGCCGTTCCTCAAGAAGCAGTTCGCGAAAGGACTGCTCGCCCCGCGGGGCAACGAGCAGATCGCCGAGCAACTCTGACTCGCGGCCCCGTGCCGCCGCAGCGAGGAGAAGAGCATGGATCTGGGTCTCGCCGACAAGCGAGTGCTGGTCACCGGGGCGACCAAGGGAATCGGGCTCGCCACCGCGCGCGAGTTCGCCGCCGAGGGGGCCAAGGTGGCGATCACCTACAACACCGCGGTGGAGCGAGCCGCGGAGATCATCGACGAACTGGGCGGACCGGAGCGGGCCTGTGCGGTGCCCTACGAACTGCGTGATCCGGAATCCACCACCGCGGCGGTGGATGCGGTGGTGGAGCGCTGGGGCGGGATCGACATCGTCGTGGCGAACGCGTTGTGGTTCACCTGGGTCGATCCACGGGAGACCGCCAAATTCGAGGATCTGCCCGCCACCGAGTGGTCCGCGCAGCTGCGCGCGAACGTCGACGGCCACCTGCACACCGTGCAGCGCGCGGTGGGCGGGATGCGCAAGCGCGGCTGGGGCCGGGTCGTGCTGCTCTCCTCCGTGACCGCTTACCACGGTCTGCCCGGCTCGGAGATCTACAGCGCGTCGAAGGCCGCGATGCACGGTTTCGCGCGCGGGCTGATGTGGGGTGGCGGCGGCGTGCTGGTGAACGTCGTCGCGCCGGGGGCGACCACCACCGAGAGCATGGACGCGGTCGCGCCGGAGATCACCGAGGAATCGCTGCGCAACACTCCGAGCGGGCGGCTCAGCAGTCCGCAGGACGTCGCGCGGGTGATCGTCTTCCTCTGCTCGGAAGCCAACAACGGGGTGAACGGCGAGCTGGTGCACGCCGCGGGCGGACGGTAATCCCGCGGACTGCGCGCGGTTCGATGGCCATTCGAGGGCGGCCGCCGACGCTGCTCGGGAGCCCGTCGGGTGGTGCCCGGCGCGGACGGCGTGGTGGGTGGTGGTTTCGCGAGCATGCGGTGGTGGCGGCCGCCGCGTGCTCCGGTGCTGCCACCCACCCGTCGTCCGCCGATGCGCCCATCGGGACGGGGTCACTCCCTGTGCACCGTCCACGATGAGGATTCGCCATGACCGACGCTTTGCGCCGCACACTGGAAAAAGTCTGTCCGGGCCGGGTCGTCGTACCGGAACACGCGTGGTACGACCGGGTCCGGCTGCTCTTCAACGGGATGTACGACAAGCGGCCGTCGTTGATCTGCCTGCCGCGTGACACCGCCGAAGTGCGTTCGGTGATCAAGTACGCGCGGGACGCGGAACTGCCGACGGCCGTGCGCGGCGGCGGGCACAACATCGGTGGCGCCGGTTCGATCGACGGCGGCCTGGTCATCGACCTGCGCCTGCTCGACGGCGTCGAGGTGCGCCCGGACGAACAGCGGGCCTTCGTCGGCGGTGGCGCGACCTGGGCCACCTTCGACGACGCGAACGCGGCGCACGGTCTGGCCACCACCGGCGGCACGTTCGACACCACCGGCGTCGGCGGGCTGACCCTCGGTGGCGGGATCGGTCATCTGATGGGCCGCTACGGACTGGCGTGCGACAACGTCCGGTCCTACGAGCTGGTGACCGCGAACGGGGACGAGCTGGTGGTCGAGCCGGGAACACAGCCCGAGCTGGACTGGGCGTTGCGCGGGGCGGGCCACCTTTTCGGGGTGGTCACGCGGTTCGATTTCCAGTTGCACCCGGTTTCGCGAGTATACGGTGGTTTTGTCGGCTACTCCGGCGAACAGGCCGGCCGGGTGGTGCGGCTCTTCCGCGAGCTGATGACCACCGCGCCGGACGAGCTGACCTGCACGCTGCTGCTCGAACGCCATGGCGTGGCGCAGAAACCGGCGGCGGTGCTGAGCGTTGCCTACTGTGGTTCGGACGAGGCGTTCATCGAGCGGCTGAACAAGAAGTTGCGCGAGATCGAGGTGCTCGAGTGGCAGCTGCGCACCCGTACCTACCCGTCCATGCAGGCCGTGCTCGGACGGCTTCCGTTCGGGCTGCGGCACTACTGGAGTGCCCGCTGTGTCGACGGGCTTCCCGACGAACTGGTGGACCGCCTCGTGGCGCGCTTCGCCGAGGCACGGCTGACCGATCCGTTCAACGACACCATCCTGATCGAACCGATTCACGGTGCGGTGCGCCGGGTGCCTGCCGCGCAGAGCGTCGTCCCGTTCCGCGAGGCCCGCTTCAACGTGACCGGCATGGCGATCTGGGCACCCGCCGAAGCGGACGATCAGCAAACAGCATGGGCCCGTTCGGTTTCCGCGGAGACCGAACCGTACAGCCGATGGGGCGAGGGCTACCTCAACTACGTGTCCGATCAGTCGGGCGATGCCACGGCACGCGCGGTCCGCACGTTCGGCACCGAGACGTTCGACCGGCTGCGGGCGATCAAACGCACCGTGGACCCGGACGGCTTCTTCCAGACGAGCTACGGGGACCGGCGATGAGCGGGCCGAGCTTCGATCGCAGGGTTTTCCGGTCCACCGCGGCGGAGACCGGCGCCGGTTCCAGCTATCCGGTCGGCTATTACCACCAGGACGGTGATCTGGTCTGGGCCGAGTTCTCCGGCGGTGCGGTGCGGGTGGGCAGGCTGGTCGGGCACCGGAGCCCGGAAGGCACGCTGAGCGCAGGGTACGTCCAGCTGCTCGCAGGCGACCGGCTGGTCTCCGGGACCGTGGTGACCACCGCGAGCAGGCTGCCGGACGGCAGGCTGCGGCTGCGGGAGGAGTGGCAGCGCGGCGACGGTTCCACCGGGGTGTCCTATCTGGACGAGATTACCGCTCCGGATCGGTCCTTGTAGAGGTGTTCGAGCTGGCTTCGAGCCAGGTCGCGAGCATGGGGTCATGTCTCGAACTCAGCCCACCGAAACCGATGCCGCGCAACGTACGCTGATCGTCGCCCGGCTGGACACCGAGGATCCGGACCGTATCGCGGATATTTTCGGCGAATCGGACGCGAGCGACTTACCGCACCTGATCGGGGTTTCCCGGCGCACGCTGTTCCGATTCCACGACCTCTACTTCCACCTCGTCGAGGCGGAGCAGGATGTCACGCCGAACCTGTACAAGGCGCGCAGCCATCCGCTGTACCAGGACATCCATCTGAAGCTCGCCGAGCACCTGCGGCCCTACGACCCGGACTGGGCCGAGCCGAAGGACGCCATGGCGAACCCGTTCTACTGCTGGACCAGCGAACACGGGAGGGTGCGGTGACCACGGCGGACGAGGTCAAGAAGATCCGGGTCGGTGCGGTCGCAGGCAACCGGCGCCGGGGCGGGGACGTGCGGATCACGTTGAGTCCCAAGACAGTCGGCAGCACGAGCGGCTTCGGCGGCGTGCTGTGGCTCGGCCGGGGCGAACGGGTCGCCGAGCACTACCACCCGTATTCGGAGGAGTTCGTGCACGTCATCGACGGCGAGGTCGAGCTCGTCGTGGAGGACCGGAGTTTCGCCCTCGGTCCGGGTGATTCGCTCATGGTGCCGATCGGCAAGCGGCACCGGATGCACAACCACGGCGAGGAGACCGCCCGGCTGGTGTTCCACCTCTCCCCGCTCGCACCGCGGCCCGATCTGGGGCACGTGGACCTCGAGGAACCGGTGTCCCCGTCGGCAGCGCAGCCCGAGGTGGGCGCATGAGCAGGCGGGCGGTCATCACCGGGATCGGGGTGGCCGCACCCGGTTCGGTCGGCCGTGCGGCCTACTGGGACATGCTGACCGCGGGCCGCACGGCCACCCGCCGGGTCACCCTGTTCGACCCGGCCGGGTTCCGGTCACAGATCGCCGCGGAGGTCGATTTCGACGCCGAGGCACAGGGGCTGACCGCACCGCAGATCCGGCGGATGGACCGGGCGGCCCAGTTCGCGGTGGTCTGTGCGCGGGAGGCGGTCGCCGACAGCGGGCTCGAACTGGAAACGGTGCGCCCGGACCGGATCGGCGTGAGCATCGGCAGTGCGACCGGGTGCACGATCGGCTTGGAGACCGAGTACCGGGTGGTTTCGGACGAGGGCAGGAACTGGCTGGTGGACCCCGGCTACGGCGTTCCCCAGCTGTACGAGTACATGCTGCCGAGCAGCCTCGCGGTGGAGGTCGCATGGGAGGTGGCCGCGGAAGGCCCTGCCGCGGTGATCTCCACCGGATGCACTGCGGGGATGGACTCGGTGGGACACGGTGCCGCGCTCATCGAGACCGGCGCCGCCGACGTGGTGGTCGCCGGCGCCACGGACGCTCCGATCTCGCGGATCAGCCTGGCTGCTTTCGACGCGATCAAAGCGACTTCGCCGAACAACGACCAGCCGGAGTCCGCGTCACGGCCGTTCGACCTGCGCCGCGACGGTTTCGTGCTCGCCGAGGGCGCGGCGGTGCTGCTGCTGGAAGAGGCGGAAGCGGCGAAGGCCCGTGGCGCGCGGATCTACGCCGAACTACTGGGTTTCGCGACCCGCAACAACGCCTTCCACATGACCGGGCTGAAGCCGGACGGCAGGGAAATGGCCGAAGCGGTCCGGCACGCGCTCGACCGGGCGAAGATCGATCCGACCGAAATCGGGTACGTCAACGCACACGGTTCGGGCACCAAGCAGAACGACCGGCACGAGACTGCCGCCTTCAAGACCAGCCTCGGCGAGCACGCGTACCGGATCCCGATCAGCTCGATCAAATCGATGATCGGGCATTCGCTCGGCGCGATCGGCTCACTCGAACTGGCCGCGTGCGCACTCGCACTGGACCGGCAGGTGGTCCCGCCGACGGCGAACCTGGAAAAGCCCGACCCCGACCTCGATCTCGACTACGTCCCGGTGACCGCGCGCGAACACCGGATGGACGTGGTGCTGAGCGTGGGCAGCGGATTCGGCGGCTTCCAGAGCGCCGCGGTACTGGCCAGGCCCGGCCGAGCAAGCTGAGCGGGTCCGGGCCGCCGGCGGTGCGCGGATCTGGTTGCGGGCCATTGGTCCCGGACCTGGCTGCCGGTGGTCGATTCGAGCCTGGCTGCCGGCCGTCGTCCCGGAGCCGGCGGCCGGTGGTCGTTGTGGCGCCGGCCGCCGGTCGTGGTTTCAGAACTGGCCGCTGATCGTGCTTCCCAGGTAGGCCTCGAGGTCCGGTTCGGCCGGTCGTACCACGTACCGGACCCAGGCGTCACGTTCGTGTCCGATTGCCACCATTTCCCAGATGCAGGCGGTGGCATCGGCCGGGGCTTCGGTGGGGGCGGACAGCTGCGGCCACTCGCCGAGCCACGTGCGGGTGTGCAGGATCAGCCGGTTGGGGCTCCACCACCCCACCACGACGTAGCAGCCGTCCTCGTCCTCGTGCACGACGCTGAAGGCGTACGGCAGTGCGGTTCCTTCGGCGGAAGGCAGCGAAAGCGCTACCGCCGCACGGGCGAACTCGTGTACTTCCGGTCCGGGTTCGGGGGCGAGCGCGGACACCGCGTACCGCTTCACGGTCCACTCCTGGTAGCGCTCGATACTTTGTGCGGTAAGGGATCGCTGCGCGTACTGGGTCGGCCGGGCGCCGACGGCGTTCGTGCTCATGCGCCGATGATGGCATCGGCGCGGCCGGCCGCCAAGCCGTCATCGAGGTTTCTTCGAGGAATTCCGGCGACGGTCACCGTGGTGGCCCCCTGCCAGGAGAGGAGTCGCGGTGCACCCAGCAGAATCCGGAGTGGACGGTGGACGGTGGACGGTCGTCCTCTCGCCGCCACCGACCCCGAACGGCCCGCTCCACCTGGGGCACCTGGCCGGTCCGTACGTCGCCGCGGACATCGCCGCCCGCGTACTGCGGGACCGCGGTGCACGCGTGCTGTCGGTCTGCGGCCTCGACGACCACCAGAACTACGTGCTCGCGCAAGCCCGTCACGAGGGCGTGCCGGTACGCCAGCTGCGGGACCGGTACGCCGATCTGATCCGCGGGGTCTTCGCCGGCGTGCGCGTTTGCCACGAAGAGTTCACCGTGCCGCTGGACGATTCCGAATACCGCGGCGCCGTGGCCGGATTCCTGGCGGCACTGGTCGATTCCGGTGCGGTCTCGATCCGGGAGTGGACCTCGCCCGCTTGCGCGGACTGCTCCGGGCACCTCCACCACGCCTACGTCTCGGGTGGCTGCGCCCACTGCGGCGCCGGTTCCGCCGGAGGCACCTGCGAGAAGTGCGGCAGCGGAACGAGTGCCGCCACGCTGACCGAGCCGACCTGCACCCGTTGCGGCAGGCCGGCCACTACCACCGCGACATACACCGGCCCGGTACTCGACCTTGCGGCGTACCGGCCCTGGCTGCTGGAATTCTGGTGCCAGGCGACGATTCCGGCCACCGTGCGCACGATGATCTCGGCGCTGCTGGCAAAGCCACTGCCGGTGATCCCACTCAGCTACCCGACCGACTGGGGCATCGAATGCCCGCTCGTGCCGGGAAACCGGATCGACGTGTGGGCCGAGATGGCACTGGGCTACCTGTACACCGTGGGACAGCGGCTGACCCCCGGCGTGGCCGGTCTTCCCGCGCACGTCGCGGCGTGGCGTTCGGTTGGCGGCCTGTGGACCTTTCTCGGGCTGGACAACGCGTTCTACTACGCGGTGCTGTTCCCGGCGATCTACGCCGCCGCCGGGATCGCACCGGACCTGCCTGCCGGGCTGGTGGTCAACGAGTTCTACCGGTTGTCCGGGGCGAAGTTCTCGACCAGCCGGAACCATGCGGTGTGGGCGCACGAGATCCTGCGTGCCGAAGCGCCGGAGGACATCCGGATGTTCCTGTCCTGGGACCGTCCGGCGCCGAGTCCGACGAACTTCACGCCGGAGAGCTACCGGGCGGCGATGGTGGCGTGGCGCGAGACCACCACGCCGGCCGGGCAGGAGCTGGCCGCGGCGGAGCTGGCTCGCGCGGAGAGTGCGCTGGCACTGCGGCACTTCGACCTCGCCTTGGCAACGCGCTGTCTGCTGAACGCCGATCCGGCGGAACGGGCCCGATTGCTGGCTGCGATCAGCGGACGGGTGGCAGTCGGGTCCGGAGCCGCCCACCCGGGTCGCGACTGACCCGGATGGGCGGGCCGGGGTGACCCGAGTGGTCCCGCTCGTGACCCGGATACCGAAGACGGGCGCCGGAGGAATTCCTCCGGCGCCCGTCTTCGTCTGCCAGGGTCAGCGCATGCCCATCATCCGTGCGACCCGGTGGCCTGCCCAGCTGTCGTCGTCGTTGAGCAGACCGTGGTTGAGCTCCGGGTGATCGGCGTAGGCCGCGATGGCGTCCGCGGTCGGCATCGCGGCCGCGGCCAGTGCGTCGGCAGCCTGGCGCCGGGCGCGCCACCGGGACAGTGGCTCACCCGCGGGGACCAGCCGCTTCGTCGGGACCTGCATGCCGAACAGGATGTTGTCCATCCCGTAGAGCTCGAAGGTGGTCGGGCTGACCCGGTTGAGCATGGCCTGCAGTGTTCCGCTGCGCCGGGAAAGCGGTGCGCATTCGGCGAACATGTCCAGGATCGGCTGGAAGCCGGAGACGTCCGCGTCCGCCCGGACCGCGCGCCAGAACGGCGTGTCGAGCCGGGTGTTGAACTTGTAGTGCGAGGTGATCAGCCAGCGGACCTGGTCCCAGCGCTGGTTGAGCGCGGAGTTGAACAGGTCCCGGCCGGGGGCCGACGACCACGAGGCAGGCAGCGTCGCGAGCAGCGACCAGATCGCGTCGGCCGCCATCACCAGCCCGCTCGACTCCAGCGGTTCGGTGAACGCATAGGCGTTCCCGATGCCGACCACATTGCCGCGCCAGGCCTTCTCGTGCCTGCCGCTGCGGAAGCGGACCACCTTCGGTTCGCTGATCCCCGGGTAGCGCTTGGCCATCTCGGCCGCGGCCTCGTCGTCGCTGAGGAAGTCCGAGGAGTACACGTAACCACGGTGGTCCGAATCCGGGGTCGGGATGCCCCAGTTCCACCCGGCGTTCATGGTGATCACGTCGGTGTAGGGCTTGATGTGCCCGTGGTGTGCGACGTTCCCGGTGACCGCGCGGTCGGTGAACAGGCTGCTGCCGAAGCTCACGAACGGCGTGCCGAGCGCCTTCTCCAGCAGCAGCGAGCGGAACCCGGTGCAGTCGACGAACAGGTCGAACTCCAGCTGCTGCCCGTCGGTGGTGACCAGGTGGTCGACCCACTCCGGGCCGGAGGTGACCACGTCGGCCACCGTCGCGGGCACGTGCTTGACCCCGCGGCGCTTGGCCAGATCGGTCAGGAACTCCACGAACGGCTTGTTGTCCAGGTGGTAGGCGAAGGGCAGGTACTTCAGCAGTGAGACCGGCTTGCCGTCCACCTCGAACACCGCCGCACGGTCCCGCGCGATGAGTGCCGAACCGAGGGTGGACCCGGTGATGTTGCCGGTCGCGTCCATTGCGCCGAGCAGCCCGACCGACTCCGCCGACCAGTCGAAGGCACACCGGAAGCCGTCCGGGTGCGGACCCCATTCGAAGTTGATCCCGGTCTTCCAGGTCGGGCGCACTCGCCGGTACAGCTCGTCCGCGTCGATCTCGAGGAAGTGGTGCAGGAAGGTGAGCAGGAACGGCACCGTCGACTCGCCGACGCCGATGATCGGGATACCCGGCGATTCGACCAGCGAGACCTCCAGCCACGGCCGCTTGTGCTGCAGTGCGAGCGCGGTCAGGTAGCCGGCCGTGCCGCCACCGATCACGCCGATCCGCCGGATCGCCTGCGGATCGTCCGGGTCCGGGCGTGGCGTGTCGTCGCCGACGGCCGAGTGGGTGGCCATCAACCGTGCCGGGTCCAGCTCACCTTCGCCGTCGGACAGCCATTCGCGGACCGCCGCCGCGCCGTCCGCAGGCAACGCGCCGACGACCCGGCCCAGCTCGCCGCCCCAGCTCGCGCCGGGACCCAACGCCATACCTCGGTGATCCATGGTGTCTCCCACTTCTCGGATGTGTGTTCGGGATCCTCAGCCCCAGATCGTGGACACGTGCTCGTCGCGGATCTCGTAGAGTTCCCGCTGCAGCAGCGAGTTGACGATCACCGCACTGCGCACCGCGAGCAGGCTGAGATTGGGGTCGGCCAGCCCGTGGCTGAGCCGGGCCCGGTTCTGCACGAAGATCCGGTTGACCGGATCGTGCTTCCAGCGCAGCGAGTAGTCCGGTTCGACGACCGGCTCGCCGCTGCCGTCGGTGTCCATCAGTTCGGCCAGTTCGCCGGACACCGGCAGTTCCCGCGGGGTGCGCCCGGTGGCGAGAACGACCAGGCGCGCGGTGTGCCGTTCGCGGCCGCCGCCGTCGCGTTCGCACCACAGCGTGGTGGTGCCGTGCCGCTGGCTGGCGTCCACCACGGTGCGGCCGGGCAGCATCATCACCGGTGTGCGGCCGTCGCTCAGCAGCGCCTCGTAGTTGCGCCGGTACAGCTCCTGCAGCGTCTCCATGGACACGCCGTCGCTGGTGAGCACCTGCCTGCTGGTGTGCGCCTGCCGGGTCTGCCCCGGCAGGCCCTGGAAGAACCGCAGGTAACTCGGCCGGAAGAAGTCGTTGGCGGAGGGGGAGTCGTCGAGCGGGGCGAACCAGTGCCGTCGGCCGATCCAGCGGATGTCCCGGAACCCGCGGCCGAGCAGGTACAGCGCGCATTCCGCGCCGGTCTGCCCGCCGCCGACGACGATCACCTGTTCATAGGGCCGCGCGTCGCGGGTGTTCAGGTGTGCTTCGAGGTTTTCCGCCAGTACCACCGAACCGGGCTCGCTGGTGCCGAAGCACTCCGGCACGTGCGCCCGGGTGCCCATCCCCAGCACCAGATGGTCCGCGGTGGCGATGGTGCGCTCCGCGGTGTGCAGGGTGAACCGGTCGTCGGTGTATCCGACCTCGGTGATGTCTTGTCCATAGTGGACGACGGCGAGCTCCTCGGCGGCCCACGCGAGGTAACGCGCGTATTCGAGCCGCGGGATGGCGGTGTACTGGGCGTTCAGGAAGCTGTACACGCGTCCGGTCCGCACGAGGTAGTTGAGGAACGACACCCGATGCCGGGGATCGGCCAGTGAGACGAGGTCCTTGATCCAGGAGGTCTGCAGCTGGGTGCCGGGGAAGAGCAGCCCCGGGTGCCACGCCGGACCGGACCGCGCTTCGAAGAGCGCGATCTGCCCTGGGAAGTGGTCCTCGGCGAGTGCGGCGAAGCTGAGGTTGGCCGGGCCTGCGCCGAGGCCGGCGACGGTGTAGTGCGGGACGCCGGCTTCCCGCTGAAGGTGCGACCGCATGGCAGCTCCTGTCCGGTTGACCCTGGCGGGACCAGGGTCGCGAGACGGCGGGTAGGTGCCCCGATGGTGACCGGCTCGGCTTGAAGAGCACCTCGAAGCCGGCGCAAGCCACCGCGGCCGAGACCGCGTTGAGCACCCTTCGAGACGAGGACCCGACGGTTATCCCGGAACAGCAGCTGACTTGCGGGAGGCTTGGGATGTGCGGGATCGCGGGATGGGTCGACTTCGGGCGTGATCTGACCGCGGAGCGGTCGGTGGTGGAGGCGATGACGGTGGCGTTGTCGCGGCGGGGTCCGGATGCGAGTGGGGTG
>NZ_BAAAZN010000033.1:0-57853 GCF_039536925.1 Amycolatopsis ultiminotia
TGTTCACCCTCGGCATCGGCATGACCTGGGTCGTACCCCAGGTCGTCACCGCGGTCGCCAAAACCGCGTCCAAGATCACCCAGGTCACCACGAAACTGGTCAAAGCACTCAAAGCACTCGTGCCGCTACTGAAAAAAGCCGGCACCCTCTTCGACGACGCCGGCAAAGCCCTCAAGAACATCAAGGGCGGCAAGCCCACGCCCGGGGCCAAGCCCAAGGACATCGACACGCCGAAGGGCAATCCGGGCAAGGACGAGTCCACCACAACCTCCGGCGACGACACCCCGCCACCCCAGAACAAGGACAAGGCGGACGACACCCCGCCACCCCAGGACAAAGACAAGGACGGGACCACCGGCACCTCCGGCGACCACGGCAGCTCGTCGGAAAAGCAACCGCCGCCGCCGGAGAACCGGCCCAAGGAACCTTCCGAAAAGGACCCGGCCGAGCAGCCGAGCGAGCTTCCCGCCGACAACAAGAAGAACCCGTCGGAAACCACCGAATCGTCGTCGGCGAACAACGAGCACACCGAAACCGTCGGTGCGGAGAAGAAGAACGGCTGCAACGACCCGGTCGACATCGCCACCGGTGACGTGTTCCTGGAACTGACCGATCTGGAGCTGGGCAGCCTGCGGCTCGACCGGGTGTACGTCTCGTCCTACCGCATGGGCCGCTCGTTCGGCTCGCGCTGGTCGTCCACCGTCGATCAACGGCTCGAGGTCGGTACCCGCGAAATACGGTTCATCGGCGACGACGGAGTGGTCCTCCGCTACCCGGTGGTCGCGCCGGGTGTGCCGGCACTGCCCTTCGACGGACCGGAATGGCCGCTGTATCGCGACGTAGGTGGCAACTTCGTGCTCGAACAGCTCGAAAAGGCCCGCGACCTCTATTTCGCCGGCACCGGTACGGATGGCGTGCTGCCGTTGCAGGCGGTGGATCTTCCCGACGGTGAGCACGTTGAGCTGTCCCACGACGACCACGGCGCGCCGGTGCTGCTCACGCACTCCAGCGGGGTCCGCGTCGGATTCCGCCACACCGGGGCCCGGCTCACCGAGCTACGGGTACTCGGCGACGATCAGGTACCGGACGTGCTCGTGCGCAGCTACGGCTACGACGAACGCGGCCGCCTCACCGCGGTGCAGAACTCTTCGGGTCTTGCGCTTCGGTACGACTACGACGACGAAGACCGGCTGGTGGGCTGGCAGGACCGCAACGGGGTCTGGTACCGCTACGTCTACGACGCCGACGGCCGCTGCGTCCGCACCGTCGGTGCCGGGGGTTTCCTGGACGGCACTTTCGAGTACGAACCCGGGCGTACCCGGTTCACCGACGCGCTCGGCCACGTTTCGGTCTACGAGCTCAACGAACTCGGCCAGACCGTGCGGGAGACCGACCCGCTCGGCGGGGTCACCACGTTCGACCGGGACCGGGCCGACCGGCTGGTCTCCCGGACCGATCCGCTCGGCCGCACCACCGGTTACCGCTACGACGAACTGGGCACGCTCTGGCAGATCGTGCGCCCGGACGACAGCGTCGTCACGCTCGGCTACACCGAGGGCGAGTTGAGCTCCGTGACGGTGCAGGACGAGGACCGCGTCTGGTACCGCAGTTACCGCACCGGCACCGCGCCCGATCCGGAGACCGAACAGGTCGGCGTCGCAAGCTCGGCGCTGCCGCAGTTCGACACTCCCTTCGACCGGCCCGATCCGGCCGAACTGGACCAGTTCGGCCGGCCCCGCTCCGCGGCCGAGGTCGGCGGCGGCCGGATCCTGCTGGGCTGGACAGTCGACGGGCTGCCCGCCACCCGGATCGGCCCGCAGCGGGAACGCGAGAGCTGGCGGTACGACAGCGAGGGCAACGAGGTCGAACACCTCGACGCACTCGGCCGGCCGACCCGGCGCGAGTACGGGCCGTTCGACCGGGTCACCGCGGTGACCGACGCCGCGGGCGGCCGGACGGCCTACACCTACGACCGCAACCTGCAGCTCTCGTCGGTGACCGATCCACTGGGCCGGGTCTGGAGCTTCTGGTACGACGCGGCCGGGCGGCTGAGCGGGCAGAGCGACTTCGACGGCCGGGTCTGGACCTTCGACCACGACGCGGCAGGCCAGCTCGTGCGCACCACCGGCCCGGACGGCGGAGTCACCGAAAACCGCTACGACCGGCTGGGCAATCTCGTCGAGGTGCGCACCCCGCACGGGAGCACCCACTACCGGTACGACCCGGTCGGTGAGCTCGTGCGGATCGCCTCGGCGGATTCGGTGGTGGAGTTCGAGCGCGACGAGCGGGGCCGCGTCGTGCGCGAGACGGTCGACGGCCGTTCGATCACCTTCTCCTACGACGAACAGCAGCGCACCATCCGGCGGCGGACACCTTCGGGAGCCGTGAGCGAATGGTCCTTCGACGAACTCGAGCAGCCGGTCGCGCTCGCTTCGGCCGGCCACACCGTGCAGTTCCGGCTCGACGACGGCGGCCGGGTCCGGACCCGCGACGTCGACGGGGTGAGCGCACTGCAGCAGTCCTACGGTCCGCGCGGCCGGATGACCGCGCAGTCGCTGTCGAACCCGGCCGGCCCGGTACTGCACCGCACCTTCGACCACCTCGCGGACGGCAGCCTCGCCGCGGTGCACGACACGCAGACCGGAACCACGAGTTACCTGCGCGACGCCGCGGGGCGGATCACCTCGGTATCCGCGGTCAACGGCCAGGAGCAACTGGACTACGACCTGGCCGGGAACCTGGTCCGGTGGTCCGGTGCCGGTGGCGCCACCGACGAGTACGACGCGCTCGGGCGGCGGGTGCGCCACCTCGAACCCGGCGCGTACGGGGTCCGGGCCTGGCACTACTTCTGGACCGGGGAACGGCTGACCGGCGTCAGCACCCCCACCGGTGAGCGGTGGCGCTACCGCTACGATCCGCTCGGCCGGCGGATCGCGAAGGAACGGCTGCTGGCGGACGGTTCGGTGGCCGAGTGGATCCGCTTCACCTGGGACGGCACGACGCTGGTCGAGCAGGAGCACGCGGACTCCACCGGGGCGCACCGGAGCACCACCTGGGAGCTGCTGCCCGGTGCGAAGGCGCCGGTGGCCCAGCTCGAACGCGACGCGACCGGGCAGCGTTTCCTGACCTTCCTCACCGACGAACTCGGCACGCCGACCGGGCTCGTGGACGAGACCGGCAGCCTGGCCTGGCACGGTTTCCGCACGCTCTGGGGACAGGTACTGCCGCAGCCGCGGGCCGGTGCGAGCACCCCGCTGCGCTTTCCCGGCCAGTACGCCGACGCGGAATCCGGCCTGCACTACAACGTGTTCCGCTACTACGATCCGGCCACCGCCCGGTACCTGAGCCAGGACCCGCTGGGCATGGCAGCGGGCCCGAACCCGACCGGCTACGTGCGGGACCCGTTCGCCCAGTTCGACGCGCTCGGCCTGGCGGACTGCACGGCAGGCAAGGGGGCGAACGGCGACTCGCCGAGCACGAATTCCTCAACCCAGCACAACGCCGCCAACACTTCGTCCAGCAGCGCTGGCCCGTCCGGTACGAAGGGGAACAAGCGCAAGGCGGACGACGACGGATCCGGGTCGAACCAGCCACCGGCGAAGAAGGTCAAATGGAATGACCGGCCGCCGTTCAGCAGCAAAACCCTGACGAACTTCAAGAACCAGAAGAAGGATCCGGCCGGTCCGACCGGCGGTCAGACCGGGAAAAAGGGCGGCGAATGGCATGGCCGGCACGTCATCTCCTGGCAGACGATCAAGGGGAACACGGAGAAGTGGGTGGACCACCGCTACCCGGACACCCACCCCGACCATGCGGCGATGAACGAAAAGTACAAGAAGGTCGCCACCGACGCCAACAGCAAGATCAACAACCTGCCGCTCGGCGAGGGCAGCACCAACTCGGGACTCGGCGCCCTGGAGAAGAACTTCCCGAAAATCCGGGAAAACATCCTCAACGGGAACATGAAGCCCAGCGACGCCTTCCAGAAGTCCGGCGGCTACATCACCGGGGACACCGCCGAGGACATCGCGAAGTCGCAGAAGAAGATCGAGAACCTCGAAGCAAAGCAGGCCGACGGCCACAAGCTCAGTGACAACGAGCAGAAGACCCTCAAATCGGAACAGAACAAGGTCGACAACTGGCCCCAGCGGAAGGCGCAGCGAGACGAGTTCGGCAAGGACATCTTCGATTCGCTCGACGAACACCATGTCAGCAAGGAGGACCAGGCAAAACTCAAGCAGGACATGGACCCGGCGGACTACCAGAAGCTGATGGACGAAAAGCGGAAGAAAATGGAGGACGGCCTGGACGACATCGAGTTCAACGCCTCCGTCGACTATCCGCTCGCCAACGGCAAGAACAGTGGTGACGGATTTTCCGGCATCCAGGACTACAAGGACATGTACAACCGCTTCAACGACCTCGGCAACAATCCGGGCAAGTACGACGATGCCGCGGTCGACAAGCTGTTCCAGGACTTCAACGACATGAAACCGCCGCGCGGCAGCCACGACACCATGCAGGAATGGGAGAACCGCCCCGGAAAGCTGCCACCGGCGTCGCTGCCCTGATCAACCGCCGCCGCGGGTCCCGCGGGCACGGACGACCGGCCGCCCGTTACCCTCGCCCCGCACGCAGGGTGGAGGTTCGATGACACAGTGGAGCGGCCCGACGCTGATCGCCGTGGTGGCCGGGTTCGGTCTCGCGTTCGTGCTCGTGCTGCCCTACGTCGCGATGAGCTACCGCAGACGGGGTGAGCTGGGGCTGTTCCGGGCGGTCGCGGCGCCCGCGTTCCTGGTGTACGCGTTCGCGCTGGTCACCTACACCCTGCTGCCGTTGCCGGACGTCAACGCCGCGTTCTGCTCGACGCACCGGGACCTCGGGCATCCGGAGTGGAACCCGCTGCGGTTCCTGTCGGACATGCGGCAGTTCAGCACCGATCTGCTGCACAACCCGGCGCTGCGGCAGGTGCTGTTCAACGTCGCGTTCTTCGTGCCGTGGGGCGTGTTCATGCGGCGGCTGTTCGGACGCAGCCCGGCGTTCGCGGTGGCCAGCGGGTTCCTGATGTCACTGGTGATCGAAACGACCCAGCTCACCGGCGTGTGGTTCCTGATGCCGTGCCCGTACCGGCTCTTCGACACCGGCGACCTGCTGTCCAACACGGCAGGCGCAGCGCTGGGTGCGCTGCTGGCACCGATGGTGCGCCGCCGGAGCAGGCTGCTCCCGGCCGGCGAGCCCCGGCCGGTCCGCACCCGCCGCCGGCTGCTCGCCATGGTGCTCGACCTGATCGCCGTCACCCTGCTGGGCTCGGTCGCGAACGTGATCGTGATCGCGGTCGAATACCTCTTCCAGGGCACCATGCACAGCAGTCCTGCGGTGGACACCGTGCTGTTCACCTGGCTGCCCGCGGTGCTCCTGCTGCTGGTGCTCCCGCTCGCCGGCCACGGCGCGACGGCCGGGCAGCACGCGGTCCGGCTCACCGTCGTCGACGCCAGGGCCGAGCCGCCTTCGACGGTTCAGTGCGTGGTCCGCTTCCTCGTGGGGTCGGGTGGCTACTTCCTGCTCGTCGGCTTCGCGCCGAACTGGGCGACGCTGTGGCTGGTGGTGCATCTGGGATTCCTGCTCTGCACCCGCGGCACCCGCGGGCTCAGCGGACGGCTCACCGGACTCACCGTGATCGACGAACGCAGTCCGGACCGGGTACTCGTCCGGCAACGGTGATGTCGGTTTTTCGCGAGGTTTCGCCGGCCTCCCGAGGCAGACTGAACCTCGTGTACGAGCAGACCGAGCGCTGCATCCGGGCGGTGCAGGCGAAAGACGACCGGTTCGACGGCTGGTTCTACACCGCGGTGCGGACCACCGGCATCTATTGCCGGCCGAGCTGCCCGGTGGTGCCGCCGAAGGTGGCGAACATGCGCTTCTACCCGAGCGCCGCCGCCGCACAGGCAGCCGGCTTCCGCGCCTGCAAGCGGTGCCGGCCGGATGCCTCACCCGGCTCTCCACTGTGGAACGAACGAGCCGACCTCGTCGCCCGTGCAATGCGGTTGATCGCCGACGGCGTGGTGGACCGCGAGGGCGTACAAGGGCTGGCGGCACGGCTCGGCTACAGCGTCCGGCAGGTGGAACGGCAGGTCCGGGCGGAACTGGGGGCCGGCCCGCTCGCGCTCGCCCGCGCCCAGCGTGCGGAGACCGCGCGGCTGCTGGTCGAAACCACCGCGATACCGATGGGCGACATCGCGCACGCGGCCGGGTTTTCCAGCATCCGCACGTTCAACGAGACGGTGCGTGCCGTCTTCGCCCGCACACCGGGTGAGTTGCGGTCCCGTGCCCGCGGCGGCGGACGGGAGAACTCACCGAGCGTGCTCGCGCTGCGGCTGCCGTTCCGCCGTCCACTGTGTCCGGACAACCTCTTCGGGCACCTGGCCGCCACGGCGGTGCCCGGGGTCGAGGAATGGCGGGACGGCGCCTATCGCCGCACGCTCCGGCTGCCACACGGCCACGGCGTGGTGTCGCTGCGCCCCGAACCGGACCACATCGCCTGCCGGCTGAGCCTCACCGACCTGCGGGACCTGGCGGCAGCGATCAGCCGCTGCCGGTGGCTGCTGGATCTGGACGCCGATCCGGTGGCCGTCGACGAGCAACTGGCCATGGACCCGCTGCTGGCGCCGCTGGTGCACGCGGCGCCGGGAAGACGGGTGCCGCGCACGACCGATCCGGCCGAATTCGCCGTCCGCGCCGTGCTCGGCCAGCAGGTCTCGACCGCGGCCGCGCGCACCCACGCAGCGCGGCTCGTACTCGCGCACGGCACCCCGATCGAGGATCGCGAAGGTGGGCTGACGCACCTGTTCCCCACCCCGGAAGACCTCGCCGGGATCGACCCGGAGACGCTGGCGATGCCGAAGTCCCGCCGTGCCACCCTGCTGGGTTTGGTCGCGGCGCTCGTTTCCGGCGAGGCCGACCTCGCCGTCGGCGGTGACTGGGAACGGGCGCGCGCCCAGCTGGACACGCTGCCCGGTTTCGGCCCGTGGACGGTGGAAAGCATCGCGATGCGCGCGCTGGGCGACCCGGACGCGTTCGTGGGCACCGATCTGGGGGTGAAGGCCGCCGCCGGGACACTCGGCCTGCCCACCCGGCCGGCCGCGCTGGCCGAGCACGCCACGAGCTGGCGACCGTGGCGGGCGTACGCCGTGCAGTACCTGTGGGCCACCGGCGACCACCCGATCAACCGCATTCCCGCCGAGGAGGAAACGGCATGAGGCACACCGTGTTCGGGAGCCCGATCGGCCTGCTCACCGCGGTCGCGCACGAGGGCGCGCTGACCGGGCTGTACCTCGAGCAGCACCGGCACCAGCCCGATCCGGCGACCTTCGGCGAGCGCGACGATCAGCCGTTCACCGAGGTGAAGCGGCAACTGGCGGAGTACTTCGCGGGTACGCGGACCGAGTTCGACCTGCCACTGGCCCTGCGCGGCACGCCCTTTCAGCAGGCCGTGTGGCGGGAGCTGACCACTATCCCGTACGGCGAGACGATCACCTATCGCGAACTGGCCGAGCACATCGGGCGGGCAGGTGCCTTCCGCGCGGTGGGCCTCGCCAACGGCCGCAACCCGGTGAGCATCGTGGTGCCCTGCCACCGCGTGGTCGGCAGCAACGGCGACCTCACCGGCTACGCAGGCGGCGTGCACCGCAAACGCCGGCTGCTGGACCTGGAATCGGCACGGCCGCAGGCGAGGTGAGCTGGACGTCCGAAGTGGACGATCAGGCGCCGTGGTCGAGCACCACCCGGAACCGGGCTTTCCCGGACATCATGCGCTCGTAGGCCTCGGGTACGCGGGTCCACGGCAGCACTTCGACCATCGGCCGCACGGCACGGGCTGCGGCGAACGAAAGACTGTCCTCGTTCTCGATCGCCGAGCCGGTCAGGCTGCCGGTGACCGTGCGGGTGCCGTTGATCAGGTCGCCGGTGCGCACCGAGATCGGGTCCGGCGCCGCACCGACCACGATCAGTTGCCCGTTCGGGGCGAGGCCGGGCACCAGCGGGGACATCGACGTGCCGCTCGCCGCCGTCGCCACGATCACCGCCGCACCGCCCAGTTTCTGCAATGCCGCACCCGGGTCCGTGGCGGAGCTGTCGAGGTAGTGATCGGCACCGAGTTTCTCGGCCAGCCCCGCCTTTTCCGTACCGCGTGCGATCGCCACCACGCGATGTCCGAGCGCCTTCGCGTACTGCACCCCGAGGTGGCCCAGTCCGCCGATGCCCTGGACGGCGACCAGCGAACCCGGCCGCAGCACCGGCTGCACCAGCGCGCGGTACGTGGTGATCCCGGCGCACAGCAGCGGTGCGGCGTCCACTGCGGACAGTCCATCCGGGATCCGCGCCAGACCGCTGGTGCGCACCTCGACGTACTCCGCATAACCGCCGTCGGCGTCCACCCCGATGCGCGGCTGATCCGCGCAGTTCACGAAGTCGCCGCGGCGGCACGGATCGCATTCACCGCAGTGCCCGCCGAGGAAGCCGATCCCGACCCGCTCCCCGGCGTGCCAGGCCCGCACACCGTCGCCGACCGCGTCGATCACGCCGGCGATCTCGTGTCCTGGCACGATCGCGTTCGTCCGCTCGCGTTCCACCGCGAGCGCGTCGGTGTGGCAGATCCCGCAGGCCTGCACCCGGACCCGGACCCGCCCCGGTCCCGGCTCCGCCAGCGGACGTTCGACCTGGGTGAACTGCCGGGGTCCGGTGACCTCGAACGCACGATATGTCGTCATGACCGTGCATGGGACCGGGCGGGCGCAGCGGTGTCAAGCCGGCCGGGAGTCCACAACGGACTCACGGCAGCTCGAAACCCAGCTCGCGGGCCGCGTCGGCCGGGGTCGGCTGGGCCCAGCGGCGGGCGACCGCCTCGTGCGTGGACAGCGAGCGCAGCTCGGCGCGGTCGAGGTAGAGGATGCCGTGCAGGTGATCGGTCTCGTGCTGGACGATACGGGCGGGCCAGCCGGACAGCTGCTCGTCCACCGCCGCGCCGGTCTCGTCCTGCGCGGTCAGCCGCACCCGCAGCGGCCGGGCCACCACCGCCTGCCAGCCGGGCACGCTCAGGCAGCCCTCGAAGAACGCCGCGTCCTCGTCGCCGACCCGCGCGTAGGACGGGTTCACCAGCGTCCGGAACGGCAACGGCGCGATACCGCGGGTCGCGAGCGTGTCGGCCGGCACCCCGGGACGCTCGCCCGCGTTGTCCTCGACCACCGCGATCCGCACACCGAGGCCGATCTGCGGTGCCGCGAGCCCCACCCCGGGTGCCTCCCGCATGGTGAGCTTCATGCCCTCGATCAGCGCGGTCAGCGCGGTATCGGTCAGCTCGCCCTCGTACGGCCTGGCCGCGGTGCGCAGCACCGGATCACCGGCCTGCACGATCGGCCACGGCAACGGCAAGGTAAGCAGTTCGTCCACCGAGTCGGCGAGCACAGCCGGCCCCTTTCCACGCAGTTGCCCCGGATGATCGCACGGCTGGCCCCGGCACCGCCGGATCGGGCAAGCTGTCGGCTGTGGCCTACGACGTGAACGCGATCCGCAAGCACTTCCCCGCTCTCCAGGACGGCGCCGCCCACTTCGACGGCCCCGGCGGCTCGCAGGTGCCCGCGAAGGTCGGCGAGGCGATGGCCGCCACGCTGTGCTCGGCCATCGCCAACCGCGGCACCGTCACCGCCGCCGAACGGCGGGCCGACGCCGTGGTGCGCGAGGCCAGGCAAGCCGCGGGCGACCTGCTCGGCGCCCACCCCGACGGCGTGGTGTTCGGCCGCAGCATGACCCAGCTGACCTACGACTTCTCCCGTGCGCTGGCGAAGGACTGGAACCCCGGCGACGAGATCGTGGTGACCCGGCTCGACCACGACGCGAATATCCGGCCGTGGGTCCAGGCTGCGCAGGCCCGTGGCGTGACCGTGCGATGGGCCGATTTCGACCCGGAGACCGGGCAGCTGCCGGTGTCCGCGGTCGGCTCGCTGCTCACCGATCGGACCCGGCTGGTCGCGGTCACCGCCGCGTCGAACCTGCTCGGCACCCGTCCGGACGTCCCGGCGATCACCGCCGCCGTGCGCGAGGCCGGTGCGCTGAGCTACCTGGACGGCGTGCACCTCACCCCGCACAGCCCGGTGGACCGCACCGAGCTGGGTGCGGATTTCTACGTGTGTTCGGCATACAAGTTCCTCGGACCGCACTTCGGTGTGCTGGCGGCCGCACCGGAGCTGCTGGAAACGCTGCGACCGGACAAGCTGCTGCCCTCCAGCGACGCCGTGCCCGAGCGGTTCGAGCTGGGCACGCTGCCGTACGAGCTGCTGGCCGGCACGACCGCGGCGATCGATTTCCTCGCCGCCCTCGTACCGGGTGCGGGGAACCGGCGCGAGCGGCTGCGGGCCTCGATGACCGAGCTGGAGCGCTACGAAACGACCATTCTGGACCGCCTCGACGCCGGGCTGGCCGAGTTGCCGCGTGTCGTCCGGTACGGATCGCCCACACGCCGCCGTACCCCGACGGTGCTGTTCTCGGTCACCGGCACCGCCTCGAAAGCCGTGTACGAACACCTCGCAGGCCGAGGCGTCAACGCGCCCGCCTCGACCTTCTACGCCATCGAATGTGCCCGGCATCTCGGACTCGGCGAGACCGGCGCAGTACGAGCCGGCATCGCGCCTTACACCACGGCGGCGGAGGTCGACCTGCTGCTCGAAGCCGTCGCGGAGCTTTAGCCGGTCACCGGGGCCGCACCGCGGAGTCCAGCACCGGACCGAGCTCCGCCACGACGGTGTCGAGCGGGGCGAGGTCGCGGTCCGCGCGGGCCAGCACCAGCGCCCCCTCCAGTGCGCTGATCATCAGTACCGCCAACGATTCGGCGCGCGCCCGCGGCACCCCCAGGTCACCGAGTGCGGCCACGATCCGGCCTCGCCACTGCGCGAAAGCCGCGCTCGCCCGTTCCCGCAGCGGCTCGCTCTCCGCGGCGACCTCGGCGACCGTGGCCACCAGCGGGCAGCCGCCCGAGTACCCGAGGTCGACCAGTTCCGCCCGCCACTGCCCGACCATCGCGGCGAACAACGCGGACGGCTTCGGCTTCGCCAGCGAATCCAGCGCACGGGACGCCCGGCGCGCGGCGTACCACCCGGCCCAGTCGACGGCCTCGCCGAACAGCTGCTCCTTACCACCGGGGAAGTAGTGCTGCAGTGACCCGCGTGGCGCCTTCGCGTGTGCCACCACCTCGCGCATCCCGGTACCCCGCAGCCCCTGTGTGCGCAACAGCTGTGCGGCGCTGTAGACCATCCGGTCCCTGGCCGGACGTTCCGCCATCCGGGCTCTCCTCTCCCACGATGAACTCGAATTCCCGCTCCGCCCAGCCGAATCCGGGCACCACCCGGAACCCGCAGCTGCGCAGCGGGCCCTCCGCCGCGGCGTTGCCCGCCTGCACGGTGGCGTGCACGGTCCGGCCACGCCACCGCGGGCCACCGGTCACCAACCCGACCAGCCCCCGCCCGATCCCCTGCCGTTGCCACGGATCGGCGACCAGCAGCCCGAGCTCGACGGTCCGCTCGCCGTCCGGGACCGCGTTCAGCAGGCCCGCGGGCACCCCGTCGCGTTCGGCCACCAGCGCGACACCGGCGAGCAGGAACCGGTGGTACCGCACCAGGACCTGGTCCGGATCGGGCGCCCGTCCCAGGGTGAACCGCCGCCGCACCGACTCCGGTGAGCACGCCCGCACCACCTCGGCCACGGTATCGGCGGTGGCGGGCCGCACCTGGCCTATGACAGCTGTCATAAACCAGGGATAGCACGACCCCGGCACTATGACAAGTGTCATGATACCGGCCCGCCCCTCGTCTGCCGGATGATCACGCTGCCGACACGCGCACACCGTCCGCACGCCCGGCCGTCCCGCCGAACCGGGGATTCGCCGTCGGTTTTCCGGCAGGCGATTTCACCTCCCGTATCCGGCATGCCCCACTAGCATTACGAAAACCCGATTAATCCCGCCCTGGATACCATGCGTGACCTGCGGGCCTCTTCGGGTGAAAACCGTTCCCACCTGGTTCCGCGCGGCCGTTTCTTCCCTATCTTTTTCCTGGGCAATCCGCTCGGGCACCAGAAGGGAACACCGCCATGACCCAGTCGCTCGAGGTTCCGACAAAGCAATTCTGCATCGACTGGGCGGTGAACGGCGCCAGGGGCGGGCGCGTCCGGTTCACCCTGTCCGGACAGGTGAGCCTGCTGGACGGCAAGCGGTTCTACAAGATCGACGGCGTGCTCTACATCGCCGAGGGCAGCGCGTACTGCCGGGAAATCGGGAATCCCCGGTTGCACGTCCGGCGCAACGGGATCGAGGAGACCGGGCGGCAGTGGGGCTGGGAAACCGTCAGTTCCCGCAAGAGCGCCAACCGGCTGTGCTCGATGGACGGCTATTTCGTGCGCACCGGTTACTGGGCACCCGCCGACCGCAGCATCCAGCTCGGCATCGTCGCCGAGTACGGACTCGGCCGCCGCCGCTCGCACAGCCAGACCGCGACCGTGCGGATGACCGATTGACCCGGGAGCCGGACAACCCGTCACCCACACGTGTGACAGCGAGTCGGGCGTGCGCAGGAACACACCGGATCCCCAGTAAAACCGGGAAAAACGTTGCCCGGATAACAGCGCCCGCGCGGGTGGCGGAGGACGATGTAAGGCATGCGGTACAGGACTCGGGCAGGCAGACCACCACACTTCTGTAAACGATTGCTGCGACGCCTCGGCTTCGCCCGCAATCCGTTGGTCCGGCGTTCGGACCGGGTCGAGGGCGTGCTGGCCGGAGTGGCCCTGGTGATCGCGCTACTGGCGGTCCCGCTCGCGGTGGCCTTCGCCAGAGCGGACATTGCCGACGAAACCGCCGCATCGGAAATGCAGCTGCGCTCCCGGCATATGGTCACCGCCACGGTGCTCACGACCGCGCCGGAGCAGATGCCGGTCGGCGACAGCGCCCCGGTCGCCGCCACTTCACGGGTCACCGCAGTCTGGCACGTGCCCGGCGGGGCAGCCCGCACCGGCATGATCACCGTGCCCACCGGGGCGGCCTCCACGGGCGCGACCACCCCGATCTGGCTCGACCGCAACGGACGGCAGACCACCGCACCGCTGACGCACACCGACGCGGTGACCAACGGCGTGCTCGTGGCCACCTTCGTCTGGCTGTGCGCGGCCGGGCTGCTGACCGGCGCCCTCTGGGTGGCCCGCCGGATACTCGACCACCGGCGCGCGACGCGCTGGGCGGACGAATGGGCGCAGTTCGCCGGCCCGGAGGCAGTCCGCTAGACCCGCTGCCCCCGGGCCCGCACTCGGCGGACCGGCGGGGCGGCACCCCCAGCGTCGCCCCGGCCCGGTCTACGCCTGTCGTTCTGCCCTGATGTGGGTGGTTAGCCCTCAGCTAACTCGCGATGCGCACAGTCTTGTGGAGGCGGGCTCTCATTGTCAACTCTCCGCTAATCTGAGATAGTTGTGTTAGCTGAGAGCGATCAGCTGCATACTGGAGGGGCGAAGCAGCATGTCCGATGAGACCCGGCCGAGGGATACCCGGCCAACACTGGCCTCCAGACTCGACGATCTGTTCCGCACCGTCCGCCCGCAGGGCAGGCACTGGACCAACGCCGAGGTCGCGGGCGAGCTGAAGCGGGCGTCGCCGGAGCTGAAGGTCGGCGCGGTGTACCTCTCCCAGCTGCGCACGGGCAAGCGCACCAACCCTTCTCAGGAGCTGCTCGCCGGTCTGGCCAAGTTCTTCGGGGTCTCCGTGGCGTATTTCTTCGACGACGACGTGGCGGGCTCGGTGCTCTCGGAGCTGGCCGCGGTCGAGGCGATGCGGCAGGCCGGAGTCCGCGCGGTCGCCATGCGCGCGGCCGGGATGCGGGAGGAGAATCTGCAGGCCATCACCACGATCATGGACCAGTACCGGCAGTTGCAGGGGTTGCCGCCGGTCAGCGACGAAACGGCGAAGTGAGCCGGCGATGACCGAAGCTGTGCAGCGCCGCGAACAGCTGCTGCGGATGCGCGAGGAGGGCGACCGGCGGATCGCCGAGCTCGACCTCCCGGCGAACTACGACCTGGCGACGCTGTGCGCGCGGCTCGGCGAGATCCGCGAACGGCCGATCACCCTCGTCCCGCTGCCGATGCCCGCGTCGCACCCGTGCGGCATGTGGGTCGCCGCCCGCGGGGAAGACCTCATCTTCTTCGACGCCAACACCACCGGGGCGCACCAGGAGCACATCATCTTGCACGAGCTCGGTCACATCATCTGCTGCCATCGCGGCTCGGGCCTGCTCGACGACGAGAGCGCCCGGTCGCTGTTCCCCAACCTCGACCCGGACATCGTGCGCGACATGCTGATGCGCGCGACCTACGACGACGAACAGGAACAGGAGGCGGAGATCATCGCCTACCTGCTCTCCGAACAAATGGGCCGCAAACCCAAGCCGACCACGAAACCACCGGCCGAGCAGGAAAACCCGATCGACCGAATCGAACGCCTCCTGCTGTAGCCGCACCAGCCCACGGCGAGTTTCGGCAGCGACCACGACACCACAACCCCCGACGCGGGCTCACCGACCCAGCACGCACCACGGCAATCCCGGCAACCATCGGGGACATCGCACAACCGAGCAGCCCAGAACGCACCGCTTCAGCCCACAACACACACCACACCAAGCCCGACGATCACTCTCACCGCACAACGCACACCACGACCGGCCGCCCCAGAACGCACCGCTTCAGCGCACACCACAGCAAGCCCCGCAGCCACCGGGGACACCGCAACACCGGCCCCGGACTCGACGGCTCAGCCCACGCCACGCAGCACGGCCAGCCTCAGCACGCACCGCGTACAAGGACACCGCACACCGCGACCAACCCAACCCACAACTCACCAAACCAACCCACGGCAAGCCCGGCAACCATCGGCGACACCGCAACACCGGCCCCGGACTCGACCGCTCAGCCCACGCCACGCAGCACGGCCAGCCTCAGCACGCTCCGCGTACAAGGACACCGCACACCGCGACCAACCCAGCCCACAACTCACCAAACCAACCCACGGCAATCCCGGCAACCATCGGCGACACCGCAACATCGGCCCCGGACTCGACGGCTCAGCCCGTGGCGCGCACTGCGGCGAGTTCGGTGGCCACTGTGGACACCGTGGACCGTAGTTGGTCGGGTTGGTGTTCGCTGGTGAGGAAGAAGCGCAACCGGGTCTGTTCCTCGTCCACTGCCGGGTAGAGGATCGGGTCGACCACGATGCCTCGGTCGTAGAGTGCGCTCGCCAGTTGCAGGGTGCGGGTGGAATCGCCGACCACGCACGGCACGATCGGGGTGTCACCTGCGGATCCGGTGGGCAGTCCTGCCTCGCGGGCCAGTCGCAGGAACAGCCGCGAGTTCTCACGCAGCCGTGCCAGCCGTTCCGGTTCCGCCCGCACCAGCCGGAGCGCGGCGAGCGACGCGGCCGCGTTCGCCGGGGTGATCCCGACGCTGTAGACGAAACCGGGCAGCGAGTGCCGGAGCCAGCGCACCGTCGCCGCCGAACCGGCGAGGTAGCCGCCGCATCCGGCCAGCGACTTCGACAGCGTGCCCATCCACAGGTCGACCCCGGACCGGTCCACGCCGAAGTGCTCGCCGACGCCGGCGCCCCGGTCGCCGACGGTGCCGATGCTGTGCGCCTCGTCGACCATCAGCAGTGCGCCGTAGCGGCGTTTGAGCTCGATCAGCCGCGGCAGGTCGGCGAGGTCGCCGTCCATGCTGTACGCGCCCTCGACCACGATCAGCACCCGGCGGAACCGCGACCGCGTGCGGCGCAGCAGGTCCTCCAGCCGGTCCGGGTCGTTGTGCGGGAACGGGCGACGGGTGGCGCCGGAGAGCACGCAGCCCTGCAGGATGCTGTCGTGCGAAAGGGAATCGTGCAGGATCAGGTCGTCGGGGCCGACCAGGTGGCCGATCGCGCCGACGTTCGTGGCGTGCCCGCTCACCAGCACGAGACAGTCGCCGGTACCGAGGAACCCGGCGAGTTCCGTTTCGAGCTCACGCGAGAGGTCACGGTCACCGGCGAGCAGCCTGCTGCCCGACACGGACGTGCCGTAACGCTCCACCGCCTCGTGCACGGCCGCGGTCACCGCCGGATGCCCGGCAAGGCCGAGGTAGTTGTAGCTGGAGAAGCACAGGTACTCCCTGCCTGCCACGGACGTGGTGGCGGCCATCCGGCCCTGGTGCTTGCGGAAGTACGGATTCGGCACCCCGGCCTCGTCGAACTGCCGCAACCGCGCGTCGATCGCGACCGCCTCGGGAAACCGCTCAACAGCCGCGGTCGCCGGATCCCAGACCGGCCCTGCTCCGGCGGCCGCGGCCGCCGGAGCAGGTGCAGACCCGGTGCCACCCGCAAGCCCGGCACTCTGCACCGCCACGGACGCACCCGGCCTCGCGACGCCATCCCCAGGCCCCGCCACATCCACAGCCGCGGTGCCATCCACAGCCCCGGCCGCATCCACAACCCCGGCGCCATCCACAGCCCCGGCCACATCCACAACCCCGGCGCCATCCACAGCCCCAACCGCGTCCACAGCCGCAGCACCATCCACAGCCCCGGCCGCGTCCACAGCCCCAACGGCACCCACAACCCCGGCGCCGTCGACAACCCCCGCAGCATTCACAGGCCCGGCCGCATCCACAGGCCCGACGCCGTGCACAGCCCCTGCCGCATCCACAGCCGCAGCACCACCCACAGCCCCCGCAGCATCCACAACCCCGGTGCTGTGCACAGCCCCGGCCGTACCCACAATCCCAACGGCACCCACAACCCCGCCCGCGCCCGCAGGACCGGCCGCACCCACAACCCCGCCCGCGCCCGCAGGACCGGCGGCGCCCGCAGGACCGGCGCCCGCTGTCGCTGCGGGGGCTAGCAGGGCGGCCACCGCGCCGATGGTGAGGCCGCGCTGCTGGTCCAGGTCCAGTGCCGGGCAGGGGAAGCGCTTGCGCAGCTTCGCCTCCAGTTCGGTGAGCATGAGCGAGTCGAAGCCGAGGTCGTCGACCAGCAGTTGCCAGGCGAACAGATCACCGACCGGGAACGCGCTGGTGCGCGCGACCTCCTCGAACACCACTGCAGACACCGTGCGAGCGGCCCCGGCCGTCTCCGCCGCGGGTTGCGTGGCGGCCTCGGCGGCTGTGGTGCCCAGCGGTGGCTGTGCCTGTGCCTTGGTGAGCTTCGCGTCGTCGACGATCCAGTGCCGGCGAGGGCTGAGCGGGCTCGGCGGCAGCGTCCACCGGGGCAGCCCTGCCGCCGAAGGGCGCAGGCCGAGCCCGGTGACCGCGCGCGGTGCCAGCTCCGCAGGGGTGCCTTCCGGGGCCTCCTCCTCGGCACCCGGCGAGACGACCCCGGCGTACACATCCCGCGCCAGCTCACCGGCCTGCCCGGATTCGAGGGCGACCGACGCGGCGGCCAGCTTCGCCGCTGCGTCGGCCACGTCGTCCGCGGCCAGCGCGAGCCGCTCCGGGAACAGCGTGCGCCGGGCGAGGGTGCCCGCGACCGCGGCGAGCGGCGGCGTCTCGCGGGTCAGCGTCTCGGCCATCTCCCTGGCGTGCCGGGCCAGCCCCGCCCGATCCCGTGCGGTGAGCAGCAGCAGCCGGGCCTGCGCTGCCGGTTCCGCCGCCGCAGGGGCTGCCGGCTCTTCGAGGACGACGTGCACGTTCGTGCCGCCGAAGCCGAACGCACTCACCCCGGCCCGCCGCGGCCCGTCGCCGCGCCAAGGCCGGACCGTGGTCGCCACCTGCAGCCCCGCCTCGTCGAGGGCGAGGTGCCCGGCAGGCTCGAAGTCCGGTTGCGGCAGGATCTGTCCCTTGTGGACGGACAGGATCGACTTGATCAGACCGGCGATGCCCGCGGTGCCGAGCGAATGCCCGACCACCGACTTCGCCGCGCCGAGGTACGCGGGCTCTCCCGCGTCGCGGCGCAGCTCGCCGAGCGCGGTGATCTCCACGTCGTCGCCGACTGAGGTCGCGGTGCCGTGCGCCTCGAGATAGCCGACCGAACCGGGGTCGACCCCGGCGTCCGCGTAGGCCCGGCGCAGCGCCGTCAGCTGCCCGCGCTCCTGCGGCATCATGCCGCCTTTCACCGTGCCGTCGTTGGACAGCCCGACCCCGCGGATCACCGCGTACACCCGGTCGCCTGCCGCTTCGGCGTCGGCAAGCGGGCGCAGCACCAGCACGCCGGCGCCCTCCCCGAGCACGAACCCGTCCGCCCGGTGGTCGAACGGGCGGCATTCACCGGTGCGGGAGATCGCGCCGATCCGGCACAGCCCGACGAACAGGTCCGGCGTGAGCACCAGCTGCGCGCCACCGGCCACGGCGATCCGGCACCGGCCCGCGCGCAGCGCGAACACCGCGTTCGCCACCGCGGTCAGCCCGCCGGAACAGGCCGCGTCCAGTGCATAGCTCTCCCCGTGCAGGTCGAAGATGTTGCTGATCGAGCTCGGACCCATGTTCAGCAGCAGCCCGGCCAGCGCGGTGGCGTGGAATCCGCCGACCGCGGACGCCGCCTCGGCCAGCTCGGCACCGGCACCGCGGCCGAACTCGCCGCCCGCGAGCTGGCGCAACCGGATGTGCAGGGTGCTCATCTCGCGGTAGCCGCTCTCGCTCAGCGACATGATCACCGACGTCTCGTCGCGGTCGAACCCGCCGGATTCCCAGCCCGCGTCCTGCAGGGCCTCCCTGGTCAGGTCCACCAGCAGCCGGTGCTGCGGGTCGAGCGATTTCGCCCGCCGCGGCGGGATCCCGTAGTGCCCGGCGTCGAACTCGGCGACGTCGTCGACGAGCGCCATCCGGTCCGAGTACGCCGCGGAGGTGTCCCGGAAATCCTCGCGGTAGAACGCCTCCCGCCGCCACCGCGAATCCGGCACCGGCCGAAACTGCGGTTTCGGCTCGCTCAGCAGGTCCCAGTACTCGTTCACGTTGCGTGCGCCGGGAAAACGGCAGCCCAATCCGACCACCGCGATGTCCTGACGATTTTCGGAATTGCCCGGTACAGATACCGTAGACGCCATGGTATGACTTCCCTCGCGCGCCGACCCCACCCAGTGGATCCGAGGCTGCCCGCCAAGGCCGGAATTTTCAAGGGCATCCGGGAAAATGCACGGTAAATGCGCGATCAGGTCAACGCTCGGTAGCCGCTCACTCACCCCGCCGGACAACCACCGCGGCCGCCGGGGGCCCGCAGATACCCGCATTTGCGCAGCACCACCGGCAAACCGGGCAGGTCAGCCGAGTGCGCACGACATGCCGTGTCGAAGCGTGCACGCTGCGCCCCGGCACGGACCCTTCCGACGCGCCGAAGAATCCGTAACTTCCCGTTCACCTGCCCGCCCGCCGGGTAACAGCGCAAAAGCGGATCCAGCACTCCGGACGATGAATATTCACCCAGGCCGGAGCTGCTTTTTCGGGGGCTGCGCCACGGTATGACGGTGGTGTAGGGTCGCCGATCATGAACAGTTCCGCCGAGGATGCCCGCATCGTGCGCGGCGTCCCGTTCACCGGGACCGGTGCGGCTGAGTGCGGGCCGCGACCGGGCGCCGCGGCGGGCTGTCGGCCTTTCGAGCACGTGGCGTCCGGGCGCGCGGTCCCGGTGCCCGCCACGCGTTGACCGCAATTCTGGGGAGTCTGGCGTGGACGCACTGAGGATTGTGCTGTTCGCTTCATCGGCGATCTCGTCGTACGCGGCACTGCTGTACAAACTCTCCGCTGTCCGGCGTTCCTGGCGGGACCCGGCGTATCTCGCGATGATGGCGACGCTGCTGCTGCAGTGCCTCACTTTCACCCTCGGCACGCTCTCGATCGGCCAGTCGCTGTTCGGAGTGCCGAACCTCACCATCCTGCTGCTGCACGTCGTGGCGGTCGCCTATTGCATCAGCGCGCAGATCATGATGTTGCTGTGGGCGAATCCGCTGCCCGCAATCCGCCGGACGGTCCGCGGATGGCTGCTGGCCGGCGCGGTGCTGTGCGTTCTGCTCGTCGCGCTCTTCGCGGTGGCGAACCGGCCGGGCACGCCGGCCTCGGAATTCTCCACCGGCAGCAGCGATCCGGTGATCCTGACCTACCTGCTGCTGTTCATCGTCTCGCAGGCGGTGCCGTGCGTGACGATCTTCCGGCAGTGCCTGCCCTACGCCCGCAGCACCTCGAATTCGTGGCTGCGCCGGGCTTTGCGGATGCTCGCGGCGGGTGCGGCGGTGCTGTTCCTCTACTGCGCCGCGCGCACGGTGAACATCCTGAGCCCGGCACTCGGCCTGCACCTCGGTGCATGGGCGGTCGCCGCGTCGGTGTTCAGCGCGCTGGGCATCGTGGTCGTTTCGGTCGCGCTGACCATGCCGTCCTGGGGCGGGCACGTGTCGAACGCGCTGGGCTGGCGCCGCAACCTCCGGTCCTACCGGGCGCTCTACCCGCTGTGGCATTCGCTGTACGAGTCCACGCCGGACATCGCGCTGGAACCGCCGACCGCAGGCGGATCGACCCGGCGCTGGTCGGACCTGCACTACCTGCTGCACCGCCGGGTGATCGAGATCCGCGACGGCTGGCGCGCGCTGCGCCCGTACATGGACCGTGCCGACCCGGCCTCCGCGAACGGCTCGGACCAGGCCACCGTGGAAGCCAGGAAGATCCGGCAGGCCTTGCACGCCAAGCAATCCGGCCGCACCCCCGAGGCCAGCCACGACGACGGCGGCTTCGCCGACCACGACGCGAAGACGTTCGACGCCGAGGTCGACTGGCTGACCCGGGTGTCGTCGGCCTACGGCAGATTGGGCTGAACCACCTGGGCGGACCGGTCGCCGCCCGGCCGGTCCGACAGCAGCGTCTCGCCCTTGACCAGCCACGCGACACCGAACGCGACCACCGCCAGCGACTCCAGCCACAACGTCGGGTGCAGCGCCGCGGTGGCAGCGGCGAAGAACTGCCCGACGAGCACGATCAGCACCAGGCTGGCCAGCATCACCACCCCGCACACCCGGTAGACCACATTGCGCGAGGTCTTGCGCCTGCCCGGCGTGGTGGCGTCGGTCCTGGTGAACAGGAACAGGCAGAAGAACGCCAGGGTGAGGAAGAAGATCGCGGCGAACACGAGGTGCGCGACGCCGATCGCTTGTTCGGTCGAGGTGGGCTCCGCGGGCCGGGTGGGGAACAGCGCAACGCCGATGCCCGCAACGGCCGCAATGGTGGCGGCGATGTCGTCGATCAGCCCGTAACCGCGGTAGGAGATCAGGAACACGCCGATGGCGCACAGCGTGCCGACGAAGACGTTGCGCAGGTCGCTGTAGTAGTAGCTGCTCAGTGAACCGAGCAGGTCCCCGCCCTCCAGCAGCTGCTTGCCGACGATCACGACGATCGGCAGTGCGATGCCCAGCACGCCGATCGCGCGCCGGAGGAACAGGTACGAGCGCACGAACGTGGTCACGGTGCCGCCTTCCCGGTGTGTGCACCCTTTTTACCGCCTTCGGCGGGTGCTCCGGTGGCGAATTCACCGGCTCAGCCGAGCGCGTCGTCCAGTTCCGCGAGCAGTTTCGCCTTCGTGCGGGCCCCGACGAACGCGCGCACCGGGCTGCCGTCGCGGAACAGCATCAGCGTGGGCAAGGCCATGACCTGGTACGCACGCGCGGTTTCCGGGTTCTCGTCGGCGTTGCACGCGCGCACGGTGAGGTCGTCGCGTTCCGCGGCGATCTCCTCGAGCACCGGTTCGATCATCCGGCACGGCGGGCACCAGTCCGCCCAGAAGTCGACCAGCACGGGCTTGTCATGCCCCAGCACTTCGGCGGCGAACGTGGCGTCGGTGGTCATCGGGGTTCCTCCGGTGCGGTGCAGGGTTCGGCCACCCGGGTGGTGGCCACGGCGAGCTTGTCCAGCAGGGCGGTGCGCACCGCGGCGAGGTCGCGCAGGCAGGCCTCGACCTCGTCGAGCTTGCGCCGGTAGACCTCGACCGACGCCGGGCACGCGTCGCCCGCGTCGTGTCCGGTGCGCAGGCAGTCGACGAACGGACGCGTGTCGGCGAGGCTGAACCCGACGTCGCGCAACGTCTGGATCTCGGCGACGAGGCGCAGATCGTCCTCGTCGTACTCGCGATAGCCGTTCGCCGCTCGGCCTGCCGGAAGCAGACCCTCCGCTTCGTAGAAGCGCAGGGCCCGCGTGGTGGTCCCGGTCAGCCGGGCGAGTTCGCCGATCCGCATGCCTTCGACGCTAAACCTTGCCCCTTGCGGCAAGGCAAGCCCGGCTCAGGCGGGCACCGGGTTCGCAGGCACCGGGTACTCGCGGAACTTCACCGCGTTGGCCGCCCTGGTGCCCATGTGGTCGAACACCCGGCCGCCGATCGGACCGGCCAGCATGCGGTAGGTCCGGTTGCGGGAGCGGACCTTCTTGTCCGTCGGCGGAACGAGGAAGCTGCCCGAACCGGCGCCGTTCTTCTGCCCGACGCGGGCCGGTTTGCGCAGACGCTGCTCGTAGCGGGCGAACGCGCTCCGGTGGTCTCCTCCCGCGGCGGCGAGTTCACCGGCGAGCACCTGCGCGCCCATCATGGCGAGCCCGGTACCGGAACCACCCGGCCCGGCACACCACGCGGCGTCGCCGAGCAGCACCACGCGGCCACGTGACCAGCAGTCGAGTTTGATCTGGCCGACCCGGTCGAAGTACAGGTCCGTGGCGTCGGCCAGCGCGTTCAGCAACCGCGGCGTCTCCCAGCCGGCACCGGCGTACGCCTCGGCGATGATTTCCTTCTGCCGCGCCGGATCCGGCCGCCCGTAGCCGTGCGGATCGCCACGGAAGTACAGGCCGACGTGCACCGTCTCCGGATCGCGGTGGCTGGCGAGCATGACACCGCGCCCGGCCTCGTTGTGGATCAGCCCGCGGTGGTCGAGGCCGAGGTGGTTCGGCGCGGCGAACCCGGCGACGTGGTAGCCGAGTTCGGTCCGGAACCGCGATTCCGGGCCGAACGCCGCCGCACGCACCCCGGAGTGCACCCCGTCGGCGCCGACCACGAGGTCGAACCGGCGCGGGGCACCGTGGCGGAAGGTCACCTCGACTCCATCGGTGGTCTCGGTCAGTGTGCTGACCCGATCGCCGAACAGGTACTCGGTGTGGTCCTTGGTGCGGTCGTAGAGCACCCGGGCGAGATCCCCGCGCAGGATTTCGAGCTCACCGCTGATGAACCGGCTCGGCACGGTCTGCACCGGCCTGCCCGCCGGGTCGAGCAGCAGCTGGTCGCCCATCCCGGTCTCGTACCGGCGGAGCTCGTCGAGCAGGTCCATGGCGCGCACCAGCCTCATCTGTTCACCCCGGAAGTCGACGGCCTGCCCGCCGGGCCGCAGCGCGGGCGCGGCTTCGACGACAGTGACCGAATAGCCGTAGCGGTGCAGCCAGAAGGCCGCGGACGGGCCGGCCACGCTCGCGCCGGAAACCAGGACGGTCTTGCTGTTCATCGGTACTCCCTGGGTCGATCGGGTTTCTCGGGTTTCGATGCCGCCAGCGTGCGGCGGACCGCTTACCGACCCCGCACGAACCGCTGACGGTGCCCGTCAGTGCCCGTCAGTGCCGGTCGGTCACGGCGTGATCGCGCCGGAGCCCACCCGGAGTACGCGGACCGCGCGGCCGCACAACGTGCCTGCGGTGGCGAGCACGACCAGTGCCGCCCCGGCGTGCAACGTCGCCGGTACACCGAATGCGGCGGCCACCGGGCCGGCGGCGGTTTCCCCGATCGGCATCGCGACGAGGGAACCGATCACGTCGTAGGAGTACACCTTCGCCAGCCGGTCCGCCGGGATGTGCTGCTGCAACGAGACATCCCAGGCGATGGCGAACTGTTCCAGCGCCACTCCGGTCACGAACATCGCGGCGAGCAACAGGCCCAGCACCGGCGCGTCCGCCATCACCAGCAACGGCACCGCCTGGACGAAGGTGACCGCGACCCCCAGGTACAGCGCCCTCCGCGGCTGCCACCG
This sequence comes from Amycolatopsis ultiminotia, assembly GCF_039536925.1. NCBI lineage: Bacteria > Bacillati > Actinomycetota > Actinomycetes > Pseudonocardiales > Pseudonocardiaceae > Amycolatopsis > Amycolatopsis ultiminotia. Next base: position 24,009 of record NZ_BAAAZN010000033.1, read on the forward strand.
AGAAGCGACGATCCCGCCGACGAGCGCCCCCACCGTCTCCGCAGCGAGCACGAGCCCCCAGCCGCTGCGGCCGACGCCACGGTCGGCGACCGCGGGCCCGAGCACCTGCATGCACCCCGTCACGACCGCATTGACGACCATGAACTGCAGCACGACCGGCCACACCCAGTGCCGTCCGGAGAACTCTCGCCAGCCCGCGCGCAGATCGGCCGGCGGACGGCCGGACGGCGCGTTCGGGTCCGCGGCAGCAGCACCGACGGCGACCGGCCGGATCGCCGCGAGAAGGCGGTGGTAGCAGCCGGCGGCCAGCGCGAAGGCGAGGCTCGTCGCCGTGACCGCCCAGCCGGGTCCCACGAACGCGGCCAGCAGCCCGCCGAGCGGTGCGCCCGCGACCATCCCGGCGTTCGACGCCATCCTGGCCACCGCGTTCGCCGGGCGGAGCAGGCCGGACGGCACCGTCTGCGGGGTCATCGCGAGCCCGGTCGGCAACGACACCGCCGCCAGCGCGCCGTTGACCACGTTCAGCACCACCAGCAGCGGGACCGAGGCGAGTCCGGCCAGCACGCTCACCCCGATGGCGACCTGGCTGACCGCGGCCGCCGCGGCCGTGCCCTGCATCAGCACCGGCCGTGGAAGGCGATCGGCGAGCACCCCGCCGAACAGCACCAGCACCACCGTCGCCGCGGAACGGGCACCCACCACGATGCCCAGATCCACCGCCGAACCGGTCAGATCGAGGACCGCGAACGCCAGCGCGACCGGCGCGACCGCGTTGCCGAGTGAGACCGCCGTCCGCCCGGACGCCAGCCGGCGGAACGCCGGGTACCGCAGCGGGGCCCGCATTCCGGCCGGAACGACGTCCGCGCTCACTGCCGTGGATGCATCTGGAACAGCGAAATCGTCGCGCTGGCCCGCACCGTGCCCGGGGTGCGCGGCGGCTTCGCCTCCTCGTGCAGCACCTCGCCGAGCTGCCGGGCGAGCCGCAGCGCGGTCTGCCACGCCTGCGGGCTCACCCAGACCTCGGCGTCGGTCGTACTGCCGCGGACCCGGGGTTTGCGCAGTTCGGTGCGCCGCCGCAGTTCCTCGCCGAGTACGGCGGCCAGCACGAGGTGATCTGCCCGTCCGGCCTCGAGCCGTTCCCCGCTCTCCGGGCCGTGCCGGTACCGCTTGGCGCGGCCGCCGCGGATCGAGACCTCCTCGGCGACCCGCACCAGCCCGGCCCCGTGCAACCGCCGGAGGTGGTAGCTGACGTTGGCCTGGCTCTCGCCCAGCTCCCGCGCGGCCTCCGCGGCGCTCATCGCCGTCCCGGTGAGCAGCGACAGGATCCGCAGCCGCAGCGGATGTCCGAGGGCACGCAGGCTGCGCAGCCCGTCCGGGGAGGTGGTCACCGGACCAGTCTGCGCGCGGCCGGCGTCCACCGTCAAATGAGTATTTGGCGGTTGATACTCCACAAAGGACGGACAGCCCCGGCCGAGTCCGGAGCGTGGACTTCTGGCAGGATCCACGCCACTGAAGTCACCGGCGCACGGCGAAGGGGCAGGCTGCGGATGGGTCTTGGCAGGAAGATCGCCGTGCTGACGACGGCGGCCACGGCACTGGCAGGCATGGCCGCCGGGGTGCCCGCCGCGGCGAGTGGGATCGACTGGAAACCGTGCCCGGCCGCGAGCGGGGTGGACTGCGCCAGCCTGACCGTGCCGCTCGACTGGGACCACCCCGGCAACGGCACGATCCAGCTCGCGCTGGCCCGGCGCAAGGCGACCGATCCGGCGCACCGGATCGGCTCGGTGCTGATGGACCCCGGCGGTCCCGGCGGCGCGGGCGCGGGCGAGGTGCAGAACGGCTGGTCGTTGTCGCCGAAGATCACCACCCGGTTCGACACCGTCGGCTTCGATCCGCGCGGCGTCGGGCAGAGCACCGCGGTGCGCTGCGGCCTCGACGAGATCAGCGCGGACGATCCGCAGGTACCGAAGGACGCCGCCGAATTCCGGCAGCTCATCTCCTACGACCGGGCGTTGGGCACCAGTTGCGCCCGGAACACCGGACCGCTCGCCGAGCACGTCGACACTGCGAGCGTGGTCCACGACATGGACGCCATCCGGGCCGCACTCGGCGAGTCGAAGCTGACCTACTACGGCGTTTCCTACGGCAGCCTGATGGGCCAGCAGTACGCCGAGACCTACCCGGACCGGGTCCGCGCGCTCGTGCTGGACAGCAACATGGACCATTCCATCGGCACCACCTGGGAGTTCCTGCGCACCGAAACCCAGGCCGTGCAGGAGCTGTTCGACCAGTTCACGGCCTGGTGCGGCCGGAGCACCTCGTGCGCCCTGCACGGCCAGGACGTGCACGCAGTGATGGCGGAGCTCTATTCCCGCGCGGAACAGGGCAAGCTCGGCACCCCGGACGATCGGCTCGACCCGCTCGCGCTCGTCGGGCTGATCACCCAGAACTTCTACGGACCCACCTGGGACGCGCTCGCCAAGAGCATGGTCGAGCTGCGCGACGGGAAACCCGCCGAGGCCGCTTTCGGCACCGGTGAGATCAGCGTGCCCAGTGCGTTCGGCAGCGTATTCTGCTCGGACTGGCGGCTGCCGGTCACCAGTTTCCCGCAGCTGGAGGGCTACCGGCGGGCGCTCGCGGCGGTCTCCCCGGACCTGCACTTCTCCCAGCTCGGCTGGGGCGCGGCGACGGGTTGTGCGGGCTGGCCGGCGCCGGTGCGCAACCCGCAGCACCCGCTGTCGATCCGCCCCGGGGTGCCGATGCTGATGCTGAACAGCCGGTTCGACCCGGCCACCCCGTACGGCTGGGCCGAGCGGGCGGCGCGGCAGGCCGGTGCGCCGCTGCTCACCTACGACGGCTGGGGCCACGGCGCGTACTTCAAGAACAGCCAGTGCGTCACCGACGCCACCGACGAGTTCCTCCTGGCAGGTACGGTGCCCGCGCCGGGCACACACTGCGCTGCGGTGCCTCCTTCCGGACAGTCCAGGGTGGACGGTCCGGCGGGAAACACCGCGCCGCGGACGGTGGCGTACTGAGGCCGCGCCCGGCCCCTTCCGGAGCCGGGCGCACCGCGTCAGTACTCGTCGCGTCCGGTGAACTGCTGTTCCAGCAGCTCCGCCGAACCGGCGACGAGCTCCAGCGGATCGACGAACTCGTTGAGGTCGAGGTTCACCAGCGGCAGCGAATGCCGCAGCACGAGGTGCTCCCCCATCGCCACGATACCGCCGACGACCAGCGTCTCGCCTGCCTCGCTGAGCACGCGGTACAGGTCCACCTCGTCTACCCGCGCGAACGGGGTGGCGATCTGCACCCAGTCCTCACGCCGGTCGAACACCTCCCGCGCGATCACGATGACCTGCGCCCTGCCCTCGGTCTCCGCGTCGTCGGAGAACGAGATCCGGACCCGGATCTCGTCCGGTTCGTCTCTGATCACCCGGTATTCGTGCCTGATGAACGCGACCAGGTCATCCCACTGGGCCACGCAATTCCTCCCGTCGATAGCTCGCCGAAGATCAGCTTAGTGAAGGGAGCGGGGTCCGGACAGCCGAATCACGCGGCGGAGCTTCGGCGCCGCGGCAGGGGTTTCGTGCCTGCCGGAGAGGCCGGCACGAGGGGGGCAGCCGGTTCGCACGGCTGCCGGTCACCACGCTCGGGCGCTGAGCCGGTAGAACGCGAACGGTTCGCCGCCGCGGCGGATCTCGCGCCGGTAGGTGAACCCCAGGCGCTCCATGACCGCGCGCGAGCGGAGATTGTGCACCTCGGTGTAGGAGAGCACTTCGCCGGCACCGAGCGTTTCGAAGGCGTACTCGAGCCCGGCTCGGCCGATCTCGGTGGCGTAGCCCCGTCCCCAGTGGACTTCACGCACCGCCCAGCCCAGCTCCAGCCGGCGGGCACCGTCGACGTCCTGATAGGACAGTCCACCTCGGCCGATCAGTTCACCGGATTCCCGGTGGTGGGCAAGCCATTTTCCGGCGCCCTCGGCGGCCCAGCCCCGGCCGATGGCGGCGGCGCGGGCCTGCGCGTCGGCGCGAGTCCAGGTGCCGTACCAGCGGGCGATGCCGGGGTCGGCGTGCAGGCGGTACAGCTCATCGGCCAGGTGCGGGCCGATCGGGGTAAGGCGCAGGCGTGCGGTGTGCACTCAGGCCGCCATCCGCTCCGGAGTACCGAGCGAAGCACTGACCCTGGCGATGAATTCCGCATTGGATTTGGTGGTGCGCACCTGCTCGAGGAACTGTTCCGCAGCGCGCTTCGGGTCCTGTCCGGCCAGTGCGCGGCGGACCTCGGCGAGCACGGTGAGTTCGGCGGCCGGGACGATCAGCTCGTCGCGACGGGTGCCGGAGCCGAACAGGTCGACCGCCGGGAACACCCGGTGGTCGGCGAGGGTGCGGTCGAGCCGGAGTTCGGAGTTGCCGGTGCTCTTCAGCTCCTCGAAGAACACCGTGTCGGCGAGGGAACCGGTGCCGACGAGCGCGGTCGCGATGATGGTGAGCGAACCGCCACCCTCGACATTGCGCGCGGCGCCGAGGATCTTCTTCATCGGGTGCAGTGCACTCGCGTCGACCCCGCCGGAGAGCACCCGCCCGGACGGCCGCGCGGCGAGGTTGTACGCGCGGCCGAGCCTGGTCAGCGAATCGAGCAGCAGCACCACGTCGCGACCGGTTTCCACCAGCCGCTTCGCCCGTTCCAGCGCCAGTTCGGCGACCGCGGTGTGCTCGGCGGGCTTGCGGTCGAAGGTCGACGCGACGACCTCGCCGTGCACCGTGCGGCTCATCTCGGTGACCTCCTCCGGCCGCTCGTCGGCGAGCAGCACCATCAGGTGCGCCTCCGGGTGGTTCAGCGCGACCGACTGCGCGATCGCTTGCAGCACCGAGGTTTTCCCGGTGCGCGGTGGTGCGACGATCAGCGCCCGCTGTCCCTTGCCCAGCGGCGCGACGAGGTCGAGCACGCGGGTGGTGAGCTGGTGACGGCTGGTTTCCAGGACCAGCCGCTGATCCGGGTGCACCGGGGTGAGCCGTTCGAACTCCGGCCGGTCCGCACTCGGCGGCGCACCGTTGACCTCGACGAGGTCGCCGTGATCGAGGACGATTTCGTCGCCACGGCGCAGCCCGTGGGAACGGACCAGCCCGGCCGGGACGGTGGGTCCGCCCGGCTGGTAGCCGAGTGTGGCGGACTTGCCGTGGATGTCGAGAATTCCTTGCTGTGTCATGGTGAAACTCCTGAAATGCGGGGCGATCGACGCCTGGTGCGGATCGCCGGGAAGAAGCCGGGGGAACCGGCGGGGAGGAAGGACCGACGGGGCCCGACGCGGGCCACCGGGAACTTCCGGGATTTCCGTGGGCGGCTGGGCCGACATCCACGGGATCCGACCGGAGGATAGCGCATCAGCAATCCCCCGCACAACCGTGCGGTGACCGGCCACACTCGCCACCGGCGGCCATCCGGCCGGCCGGACCGGGAAGGAGCGGCTGTGCACCTGGTTTTCCCCGTGCTGCCGGACGCCCTCCCCGGGCTGACCGGACCCGGCCGCGCTGCTGGCGTTCACGTCGCTGGTGGCCGCCGCGCTGCTCGTGGTCCTGCTGACCGCACACGCGGACCGCGGGGAACCGCACTGTGGTCGATCCCCGCTCGGGCCCGCCGCACTGCCTTGTACGAACACTCCCGCCGCGCGGCCTACCTGCGGCTGCGTGATCGCAGCACACCCGGCAGTGCCCGGCCACGCGCCCCCTGGGGTTGTCCGCCGTCGCCGCGTAAACCCCGCCGTCCGACTGCTCCGCGATGGTCCTCTTAGGACGGTCCGGCGATCGTCACCGAGCCATCCGGCGGGCACACCGGATCTGCTGAACCGACCGGCGTTTCGCGCCCAGCACGGCAGCCCCTTGGCGTTGGCCTACTTCCGGCTCTTCCGGGCGCTCGCGCATGGCCGGTGCACCGGTGTGTGGTTCCGCGTACCAGCCTGCCGCTCACAGCCAGGCTCGGTACTGCTCTTTCGGATGCGCATGGCCTGAGCCGGCTGTTCTCCGTGCGAAACCGGGGTTTCCGAGCGCGTATCACCGTCCTTTTCGGACGATTCGGTACGCGGCTTTCCTCGCACATGCACACCAGCCTCGAGCACCCCGGGGGAGTTCCGTCATGACCACCTTGCTCAGCGCGCCGCTTGCCGGCGCTTACCACCTCGTCCACTGGCTCGCGACGTTCGCGGCGGCGATCGCCGGACCGTTCGCGACCGCGGTGTCGACCGTGCCGTTCACCGCCGCCGTGCGGCTGGCGCTCGTGCCGGTCGCCAGAGCGGCTGCCCGCGGGGACCGGGCGCGGGCCGCCATGCTGCCGCAACTGCGGGCCCTGCAGGACCAACACCGAGACGACCGGGACCAGCTGACCGCCGCACTGGCCGATCTGCAGCGGGAATCGGCACCTCGCCGTTCGTCGGATGCCTGCCGACGCTCGCGCAGCTGCCCTTCTTCTGGGTGATCTACCACCTGTTCAGCTCGGCCGTAGTGGCCGGCGGCCCGAACGCACTGCTGGGCAGCACCCTGTTCGGCTGCCCTATGGAACGGTCGTGGTCACCGGCCTTATTCCACTGGCCGCCTCGCTGTACCTGCTGACCACCACGACATGGACCGCGGTGGAGCGAATGATGCTGCACCGATAGGCACGAATCCACCGGGAAAAACCAGAGAAAATGCGTCTAGAATATGCATCACTAGAGTATTTATGTCTTGTCACGGCGAATTCCGGAAAACGCATCACAAGCGGTAAGTGATCGGCTACCGTGCTCTCTGTCTGCAATTGCCGACAGCGGTGCCGAGGGGGCAGCCATGTGGGAGGACGTCGGATTCGCGGTGGCAGGGACAGCCACCCAGACCACCGGGGCGGGCGGCTTCGTCCTGGAACCGGACGAGGCAAAACAGCTGCTCAGCAGGCTTAAAGGGGTTCGTGACCAGCTTCTCACCATGCAGCGGCGAGCGGCCCGCCTTTGCGCGATGACGGCACCGTCGCAGGATCCGGGCACCATGGCCGCGCACGAGGCATTGGTCGGTGACGGCGGCGGGAAACTGGGTGCATTCTCCTACGGTGGTGGCCACGTCGATCTTCAGCTGGCCTATGTCACGGAACTCGTCGACCGGATATCCGCCGCGCTGGGTATGACAGAATCCAGCGACCATCATCAAGCCGGACTCCTCGGCGAAATCGACCCTCCCGGAAAGACGGAATGAACCTCCGCGCACCATTGGCACTGCTCGGTGCGGCTCTGTTGCTGGCCGCTTGCTCGAGCACGACGGCAGGCACCCCGAGTCCCGCCCCGAGCAGTTCGACCGCACCGGCCAGCCGGGTACCGCCCTACGCCGGGGCGCCCAAAGTCGAGAACCCGCTGCCGGATTCGGTGCTCGCCGGTGACCCCTGCCAGGCCCTCACCCAGGAACAGATCGTCTCGGACGTCGGCCCCGGCATCACCGGCAAGCAGGAAAGCGCATCCGGCTTCGGCCCGACGTGCGACTGGCCCGACAGCGATGCCGGTTCACTGCTCACGGTCTCCTTCATGACCGGGCAGAAACTGGGCCTGAGCGCGCTCTACGACCAGACCAGGAAACTCATGAAGCGGTTCGACGTGCTGCCGCCCGTCCAGGGCTACCCGGCCGTCGCCTACGACGATCATCCGGGACCGCAGTCGCCGTCCTGCCAGACCGCCGTCGGGATCTCCGACACCCTGCGCTTCGAGATCGGGGTCGAACTCGGCGCCGCCAACCGGGACAAGACCGACGCCTGTCGGATCACCACCGCGGTCGCCGGGCAGGTGCTCACCACGCTGATGCAGAAAGCGGGTCGCTGATGGAGGTCGCCGACATCGTCAAGCAGTGGATGGAACAGCACCAGCCTCCATCCGTGCCGATCGATCAGATCGTGCGCCAGGTGCAGGCCGGTAATCCGGCCGGCTGGCACCAAGGTCTCGCCGACTCCCGGCAGATGGCCACAGACCAGGAAGCGCTCAGCCAGGACATGACGCAGATCCTCGGCAGACTCGAACCGGCCTGGAGCGGGGCGGCGGCCGGGCAGGTGTCGTCGCGGTTGCAGAAGGTGCGGGCGTCCATGATCGACGCGCACCAGACCTTCCTCGACAACAACGCCACGCACACCAACAACACCACGATGTACGAGAATCTGCGCAACCAGCTCGCCCCGATGCCGGGCAAACCCAGTCTCGCACCGGGCCAGACCGCGGACTGGTCAAACTACGACTACCTGGCCAAGGCCATGGCCTACAGCGACGCCTCCGAGAAGAACCTTGCCACGTACCAGAGCTTCGTCGACCAGAGCCGGGGCAACAGCGGGCAGCTCAAATACGACTACGGGACCGTCGGTGCCTACGACGGCGGCGACGTCTCCCTGAATCACCAGCCCGGCAGCACCGCGCAGCCCGACGGGCCACGCTCGGCCGGCGGCGGAACCCAGTCCCCACCCGGAGGTGCCGGTGGATCTCCGGCGTACTCCGGCGGCCCGTCGTCGGTGCCAGGCCAGTCCGGCGGCACCGGCGGGTACCCGGGCGCGGGCCCGCATCCCGGTGGCGACAGCACCACGACCAGTTCCGTCGGCCAGCCCGGCTATCCGGACGTTCCCGGCACGGTCGGCACCGGCACCGGCACCGGATTCGGGTCCGGCGGATCGGGACCGGGCAACTCCGGACCGGGCGGATCCGGCGGCCTGGGCGGGTTCAGCCCCGGCGGCCTCGGACCGGGTACCGGGACAGGCGGTGGCGCCGGCCGGTTCGGCGGCACCGGACCGGGCACACCGGGTGGCGGCGCGGGCTCGGGAGCACGCGGTAACAACCCGGGGGCCGGAGCACGCGGCAACGGCCCAGGTGCGGGAGCACGCACCGGCACCGGTGTCGAATCCCCTGGTGTCCGGCCGGGCGCTGCCGGACGGGTCGGGGCGGCCGGCGAGCGCGGGATGTCCTCGGCCGGTGCACCCGGCGGACGGGGCGGGAAGAAGGACGAAGACGAGGAGCACGAACGCAAGTACGTCCTCGACGTCGACCTCTTCGCCGACGACAAATCCGCGGTCGATCCGGTGACCGGACTTCGTCCCACCCCGCCGACGCTCGGCACATGACCGCGCTCGAGGAGACGGTCCTGCTGCCTGCCACCGCGTTCGGCATCGCCTGGGACATGCTCGACCTCGGTGCGCCGCATCCGGTCTTCGGCATCGACCGGTACTTCTGGCCGGACGACGCCGGCAAACGGCAGCTGCACACCGCGACGCTCGAGCTGCTCACCCGGCTCCACCTTGCGCACGACCGCACGCTGGACCCGCGGTGGCGGACCACGCTGCACGTGCTGGGCAACGCCGAGCGAGAGTGTTTCGGCTGGTCCCAGCTGCGCGACGGAACCCGCCGCAGCGCGCTCGCCGCATTGCGCGGCGCGGACGCGGTGCTCGCCACCGTGCACGACGACCTGGTCGAACTGCACCCCATCCCCACTGCCCGGCTGGCCACCGCGCTGTTCGACACCCTCCCCGAGGTGCCGGGCGCGGCAATCCGCCCGGTGGTCGTGGACCGGCCGAGCGAGGAAACCCCGGACCTGTTCGAGGACAGCCACGACCGCGATCACCTGAGCGCCGTGCTCACCCGGCCGCAGGAAGCCGTGCACCAGCTCTACGCGGCCCGCCGGGTGCGCGGACGCCGCATCACCGGCGGCCCGATCACCGCGGTCGACCTCGACATCGGCCGTGTGCTCACCTACCGCAACAGCGACGACCGGATCGAGCTCATTCCCGGCCACCCCCGCGCGGTCGTGAAGGTCCTCAACGACACCTACGCCGTCCTGTAATCGCTCACGGCTTCCTCCGCAGATCCATCGACAGCAGTTTTCCCGTCTCCAACAAGGACTTCAGGTTCGACAGCACCACGGCCCAGCCACCGGAGACGTCCCGGTGCGCCTGCTCGTCGGCGAGGTCGGTGTGCGTCACGGTGAGCCGCACGACGCCCTGGTACTCCTGGATGTCGAAGGCCACCCGGGACGGCACCTGGTCCTCCGGGCCGGCCGGATCCAACCAGGTGGTGACGAGCCGCCTCGGCGGGACCGCCTCCACCACCTCGCCGACGACATCGGAAACGCCGGAGCCGTCGGCACGCACATGTGCCCACCGGGAGCCCTGCTGCCAGTCGGATTCGTTGCGGTGCGCCCAGTACTGCGCGGTCGTGTCCGGATCGGTCAGCGCTTCCCACACCCGTTCCGGGGTGCTCTCGATATAGGTGACGTAGACGAAACTCGGCTTCTCGCGCATGGCTTCCTCCGCTCGGTGTTTGACCGCACTCAAGGCACGCAACCGGGGGCGCTCGAACCGGTCCACCCACCTCTCCTGCATTTCCTGCAACGGCACCGGATTGAGGTAGTGCAGCTTCTCCCGGCCCCGGCGAGCGGTGCTCACCAGGTTCGCCGCCGCCAGCACGGCGAGGTGCTGGGTGACCGACTGGCGCGTCATGTCCAGCCGCCGGCACAGCTCGCCCAGCGGTTGCCCGTTGTCCTCGCGGAGCAGATCGAGCAGGTACCGGCGGGTCGGATCGGCCAGCGCCTTGAACACCTTGTCCAGGTCCGGTTGCACACGCACAGTAAGGCAGGTAAATACCTGCATGTCAACCCCGGTGCAGGTCAGAGCAGTTCGGCAGCCATGGCCGGGGCTGGCATCCGGGCGTCGAACGGGAACATCGGCCGTTCGATGGCGTGGTGGCCGAGGCGCAGCAGATCCTGGTCGACGCCGCCGGGGGTGAGCGCGAGCAGCCAGCCGGCGGCCATCTCGTACAGCTCCGGTTCCAGGTAGCCGATCTTCACGATCACCAGGTCCGCCTGCCGGGGGTGCAGACCGAGGGCCCGGAAGTCGGACTCCAGGTGATACGGCTTGCGCCGCGCGGTCACGATCACCTGCAGACCACCGACCGCGAGCACCACCGCGGTGCCGGCCACCGGGTCGCCGGCATCGATCGCCGTCACCCTTGCGGTGACCGGCACCGGACCGTGCGGGCCGGAGTCGACCTTCCCGCCCACCTCCAGTGAGACCGTCGCGCCGACGCCGGCCTCGACTGCGGCGGCCACTGCCTCGGGGTCCACAATGGCCGCGTACAACGTGGTCAGTTCGGACTCCACAATGGACGGCGTGTGCAGCAGCACGTCCAGGCTCCACGACGTGTCGCCGGCACCACCCGCGGTCGGGTTGTCCCCGGAGTCGCTGATGAAGAACGGCCGCTTAGGCGAGGACGCCGCCTGCGTCAGGCATTCCGGCAGGGTTCCGGTCGGCGCGACGAACGCGAAGTCGTGCCGGGCGTCCCAATAGGACTGCGCGAGCCGGGCGGCCTGCGTGCGGAGCACCTCCTCGTCGTCGCCGCTCACGACTACCGCGGCCTGGCACCGCGGTTCGTCCGCCCAGGCGTAGCCGACCCAGATCGCCGCGTCGAGAACCCCGTCGAGTGCTTCGACCTCGTCCACTGCGGCATACACGCTCTTCGCCGGTTCCAGCCGGGTGCTGGTCTTCTCCCCTGGCAGCAAAACCGGCACCGGCACCCACGCCTTCTTCGGCCGGCCACCGGCGCGCAGCCGGGCGACGAGGTTGCGCGCGGCCCGCTCACGGGTGTCCCAGGCGTCGGTGTGCGGCGCCTTGCGGTAGCAGGTGATCAAGTCGAGCGCGGTGGCCAGCTCGCGGGAAACGTTGCCGTGCAGGTCCATCGACGCCGACACCAGCACGTGCGGTCCGACGATCGCCCGGATCTCCTGTGCCAGCGCACCTTCCACGTCGGTGCGGCCGACCACGCTCATCGCCCCGTGGATGTCGAAGAACAGCCCGTCGAGTTCTTCTGCCGCACGCAGCCGGCGCAGCATCTCGCCGGACAGCTCGGCGTAGGCCTCCTCGGTGACCGCGCCGCCGGGCAGGGAACGCGCGTCGACCAGCGGCACCCACTCCACGTCGTGCGCCCAGTCGGCATCGAGGAAGTCATAGCGGGCCAGCAGGTCCGCACCGCGAAGCACCCGGAAATCGTCCACAGTAGATCGATGTGGGGAGAACGTGCTCGATTCGATGGCAATTCCGGTGATCCCCACTCGCAGCCTCTTCATCGCCCGCTCCGTATCGCTTGGTCGAACACTTCGTCCAACGCGAGCGCACCCGCGCCGTACAGCCCCGCGTCCGCGCCGAAGCGCACGCGGTCGATCCTGAGTTCACTGGTGGCCAACGGAAGGCATCGCTCGTACAACGCGCCGCGCACCGCCGCGACGAACGCCTCCGAGCCGGACAGTGCGCCGCCGAGCAGCACTTCGTCCGGGTTGCCGAAATTGACCACTGTGGCCAGTACCTCGCCGAGTTGCAGTCCGGCCCGCCGGACCGCGGTGGTCGCCGCCGGATGCCCGTCCTCGGCCGTCGCCACGACCTGCGCGGTGGTTTCCACCGCCAAACCCTGTTCCCGCAACTGGGCCACGAGTGCGGCACCGCTGGCGACCGTTTCCAGGCAACCGCGGTTGCCGCAGGTGCACGGGCGGCCCTCGGCCGCGGGCACCCGGACGTGGCTGATGTCGCCTGCCACCCCGGCCCGGCCGCGGTACAGCTCGCCGCCGACCACCAGCCCGGACCCGATACCGGTGCCCGCCTTCACCGCGAGCAGGGTGCGCCCCGGCGCACCGGCCATCGATTCCCCCAACGCCTGCAGATTCGCGTCGTTGTCCACCACGACCGGGAGATCGAAGTACTCGCCAAGGGTGTCGCGCACCGCGAACCCACGCCAGCCCGGCATCCGCGAGGGCAGCGTGATCGTGCCGGCGCCGACGTCGACCGGACCGGGGAAAGCCACCCCGAGTCCCAGCATCCGGCCGGGGCAGCCGGATTCCGTGAACACCTCCCGTACCGTCGCGGCGAACGCGTCGAGCACCTCGGCCGGGTCCCGGTTGATCTCGAGCGGGCGCTCCTGCACGCACAGCAGGTCGCCGGCCAGGTCGAGTGCGCCGATGCGCACATGCCGCGAGCCGACGTCCGCGGCCCAGACATGGCCGAAACCGGCGTTGACCGACAACAGTTTCGGCCGCCGTCCCCCCGCGGAGCGCCCCTCACCGGACTCGGTCAGCACCCCGGCGGAGATCAGCGCCTGCGTGCGCACGGACACTGTGGACTGCGGGAGCCCGAGCACCCGCGCCAGGTCCATCCGCGACGCCGCCTGCCCGTGCGCGACGAGCCACAGCAGGCGCAACGGGCCGACCGAGTCCTGGGCCACCGGGTCACCTACTTAAATCAAAGCTGATGTAACCAAACTGTCAAACTGCCCTCTTGGCAATTCGCATCTCGCGTGCGAGATTACACGGCAACCGAGAACCGGCCGAGCCTCACGGCTATGGCTTTCATCAGATCTGTTGGAAGTGATGTCGATGGTTCGACGCCCGTGGCGCTCCGCGCTCGGCGGTGTCCTCGCCGTCGCACTCGTGCTGTCCGGGTGCGCGGGGGCGACGCAGCAGCACGGTGGCGGTTCCGGGAAACCGGTCGCCGGCGGCACCGCGCGATTCGCCCTGCCACCGTCCGCGGCGCCGAACTGGATCATGCCGATCTCGATCCCCGGGTACGGCGCCAGCTACAACGGCGCGGTGCGGAACACCCTGTTCGTCCCGCTGTACAACTACGACGGCGAATCCGGCACGGTCGCACTCGACGACCGGTCCAGCGCGGCCAACCCACCTCGTTACTCGGCCGGGGGCACCTCCGTCACGATCACCCTCAAACCACTCACCTGGGCCACCGGCGACCCGCTGACCAGCCGTGACGTCGAGTTCTGGCTCAACCTGCTGCGCGCGGGCAAGGACAACTGGGGCAAGTACTCCGCGGGCCTGATGCCGGACAACATCAAGTCCTTCCACGCGGTGGACGACCGCACCTTCACGCTGACCCTGGACAAGGCGTACAACCAGGACTGGTTCACCGCCGATCAGCTCAGCCTGATCGTGCCGATGCCGCAGAAGGCCTGGGACCGCACGAGCGCATCCGGTCCGGTCGGCGACCACGACCGCACCCCGGACGGCGCGAAGAAGGTCTTCGACTTCCTGGTCGGCGAGGCCAAGCAGCTCGGCACGTATCCGACCAATCCACTGTGGAAGGTCGTGAACGGGCCGTTCACCCTCGCCGGGTTCACCGCCTCCGGCCAGGTGACGCTGAAGAAGAACCCCGCCTACACCGGCCCGGATCCGGCCGAACTGGACACCGTGCAGTTCCTGACCTTCACCAGTTCCGCAGCCGAGTACAACGTGTTGCGCGCGGGCGGGGTCGATTACGGCTACGTGCCCACCGCCAACCTCGGCCAGCGTGACCGGATCGAGGCGCAGGGCTACCGGATCGAACCGTGGACCGGCTGGTCGATCACGTACTCGCCGTACAACTTCAACAATCCCGAACTCGGCAAGGTGTTCCGCCAGCTCTATGTGCGACAGGCGATCCAGCACGCAGTGGACCAGCAGGCCATCACCTCGGTGATCTGGCGGGGTTCGGCCAAGGTCGGCTACGGTCCGGTTCCCCAGGACAACGACACCAAGTACCTGTCGGCCCGGCAACGAAGCAATCCCTACCCCTTCGATGTGGACAAAGCCCGGCAACTGCTTTCCGCGCACGGCTGGAAACCCGGCTCCGACGGGGTGCTCGCCTGTGCTGCCGCGGGTACCGGACCGGATCAGTGCGGCGAGGGGATCGAGCCCGGTACCCGGCTGTCGATGACTATGCTCACCGAGTCCGGCTCCGACGAAACCGACGGCACGATGCAGGAACTGCGCTCGGAACTGTCGAAGGCCGGGATCGAGCTGCGGATCAACGCGCAACCGCTGAACACGGTGCTGGCCAACGGAACCGCGTGCAAGCCGCAGGACGCGTCCTGTTCGTGGCAGCTGTCCTACTTCGGCACCCAGGGCAGCTGGTACTTCCCCGCCAACCCGAGCGGGGAGCAGCTGTTCGCCACCGACGCCGGGACCAACTTCGGCAGTTACTCCGACCGGCGGGCGGACGAGCTGATGAACGAGACCAACCTGTCCTCCGCCGACCAGGCGATGTTCGACCACAGCGCCTATCTGGCCGAACAGCTGCCGGTGCTGTGGCTGCCCAACCCGCCGTATCAGGTGTCCGCAATAGACACCGCGTTGCGGGGCGTGCGCCAGGATCCGCTCGCCGGACTGCTGCCGCAACGCTGGTTCTGGACGAGGTGAGGACATGACGCGCTACATCCTGCGCCGGCTCGCGCTGGCCGTGGTGGTCGTGCTGCTGGTCACCGTGGTCACGTTCGTGCTGCTGCACCTGCTGCCCGGCGGCCCCGCGCGGGGCGTGCTCGGGGTCACGGCCACCACGGAGCAGATCGCCGCGTTCAACCACGAGCAGGGTTTCGACCAGTCACTTCCGGTGCAGTACTGGGATTTCCTGCTGCGGCTGCTGCACGGTGACCTCGGCGATTCCTACACGCAGAACTCCCCGGTCGCCACGCTGCTGGCCGAGCGGCTGCCGAAAACCCTGCTGCTGACCGTGGTCTCCACGCTGCTCGCGATCATCGTCGCGCTTCCGCTCGGCGTATGGCAGGCGGTCCGCCGCGGCCGCGCCGTGGACCACGTGAGCACCACGATCACCTTCCTGCTCTACGCCACGCCGGTGTTCTTCCTGTCCCTGGTGCTGATCATCCTTTTCGCGCAAGTACTGCCGTGGTTCCCGGCACAGGCCGCACAGGGCGAGACGATCGGGGAGCTGCTCTCGCAGCCGGGTTCGCTGGTCCTGCCGGTGATCGCGGGTACCGGGGCCGCGCTCGCCGCATTCAGCCGTTATATGCGAGCGTCCACTCTGGACAATCTGGCCGAGGACTACGTGCGCACGGCGCGGGCCAAGGGCACCCCGGAGCGCACGATCATCTGGCAGCACGTCTGGCCCAACTCGCTGACGTCGGTGGTCTCCATGCTCGGCTACTACGTGCCGGTGGTCTTCAGCGGTTCACTGGTGATCGAATCCATGTTCAACTACCCCGGCGTCGGGCTGCTGTTCTGGACCGCGGCGCGCAACGCCGATTTCCCGGTGCTGCTCGGCGTGGTGCTGGTGGTCGCCGTGGCGACCGTGCTCGGTTCGCTGCTCGCGGACCTCGTCCAGCTCGCGATCGATCCGCGGGTGCGGGTGAAGGGAGCCCGGTCGTGACTGTCCTGTCCCGACTGCTCGGCCGGCGGACTGCGCTGGCCGGGGCGATCCTGCTGTTGATCGTCGTGCTGTTCTGCTTCCTCGGCCCGCTGCTCTACGGCACCGACCAGATGCACACCGACCTGTCCGCGGCCCGGCGCTCGCCCGGTTCCGGACATCCACTCGGCACCGACGACCTCGGCTATGACGTGCTCGGCCGCCTGATGGTCGCCGGGCGGACGTCGCTGGTGATCGGCGTGCTGGCCGGACTGATCGCGACCGCGATCGGCGCGGTGTGGGGCGCGGTGGCCGGGTACACCGGCGGCTGGGTCGACGTCGCGGCGATGCGCGTGGTCGACACCGGTGTGGCCATCCCGGCGCTGTTCCTGCTGCTGGTGGCCGCGACCCTGGTCACGCCGAGTGTCGGTGTGCTGGCGTTGCTGATCGGCGGGGTCTCCTGGCTGGTCCCGGCGCGGCTGATGCGCGCGGAGACGGTGAGCCTGCGCGAACGTGACTACATCCGGGCGATCACCGTGCTCGGCGCGAGCCGCACCCGGGTGGTGTTCCGGCACATCATCCCGAACGCGATCGGCACCGTGGTGGTGAACGCGACCTTCCAGATCGCCGACGCGATCCTGCTGGTGGCGTACGTGAGCTTCCTCGGCCTCGGCGTGCCCGCCCCGGACACCGACTGGGGCGCGATGCTGTCCAAGGGCATCACCTACACCTTCGACGGTGCGTGGTGGCTGATCCTGCCGCCGGGTATCGCGATCGTGCTGGTGGTGTGCGCGATCAACTTCCTCGGCGACGGACTGCGCGAGGCGTTCGCGGTGAAGGGGCGGCGATGAGCGAGGCAGTGCTGGACATCCGCGATCTGCGCGTGTCCTATCAGGATGGATCGACCGCGGTCGACGGGCTTTCGCTCTCCGTGGCACCCGGTGAGATCGTGGCGCTGGTCGGCGAATCCGGTTCGGGCAAGAGCACTGCCGCACTCGCCGTGCTCGGCTTGCTGCCCGCGAGCGCGGCAGTCTCCGGTTCGGTCGTGCTGACCGGCCGCGACGTACTCGACCTGCGAGGCGAACAGCTGCGGAAGCTGCGCGGGCCGGCTGCCGGGATGATCTTCCAGGAGCCGATGACCGCGTTGAACCCGTTGCGCACCATCGGGTTCCAGCTCGCCGAGGCAATCCGCAACCACGATCTGCCACGGCGCAGGCACCGGCACTACCATCCGCGGTGTGTCGAGCTGCTCGAACGCGTCGAGGTGCCGGAACCGGCGGCGCGGCTCAAGCAGTACCCACACCAGCTTTCCGGCGGGCTGCGGCAACGGGTGATGATCGCGATCGCACTCGCCGCCGGGCCGAAGCTGATCATCGCGGACGAACCGACCACCGCACTCGACGTCACCGTGCAACAGCAGATCCTGGACCTGCTGCGTGACATCCGTGCGCAGGAAGGCACCGCGACGCTGCTGATCACGCACAACATGGGGGTGGTCGCCGACGTCGCCGACCGGGTGCTCGTGCTGCGCTCGGGCAGGCTGGTGGAGCAGGCGCCCGCCACCGAGCTGTTTTCCTCCCCGCAAGCCGACTACACCCGCGAACTGCTGGCCGCGGTACCGCAGCTCGGCTCGTTCACTCACGATCCTGCGCCGGAAGAGCAGGCGAAACCGGTGCTCGCACTGTCCGAAGTGGTCGTCGAATACGGCGGGCGCCGGGCGGTCGACCGGGTGTCCCTCGAGGTCGCCGCGGGCGAGATCGTGGGGCTGGTCGGCGAATCCGGTTCGGGCAAGACCACGCTCGGCAACTGCGCGCTCGGGCTGGCCATCCCGAAGTCCGGTACGGTCGAGGTGCTGGGTGGCCCGCTGCCGCGGGGAACCGGGCGCAGCGCCCGCGCGGTACGCCGACGGATCGGCGCGGTGTTCCAGGACCCGGCGTCGTCGCTCGACCCCCGGATGACGGTCGCACAGACCGTGGCCGAACCACTGGTGGTGCACACCTCGGCCGGTCGCGGTGAACGACGGCGACGGGTGCGTGAGCTGCTCGACGCGGTGGAGCTGCCGGAGGCGATGCTCAGCCGGTACGGGCACGAACTGTCCGGCGGGCAACGGCAACGGGTCAGTCTCGCCCGCGCCCTGGTGCTGGGCCCGGATCTGCTGATCGCGGACGAACCGACGAGCGCGCTCGACGTCTCCGTGCAGGCCTCGGTGCTGGAGGTGTTCCGACGGCTGCACGAGGAGTTCGGGTTCGGCTGCCTGTTCGTCAGCCACGACCTCGCGGTGGTGGACAGCCTGTGCGACCGGGTGGCCGTGCTGCGGTCCGGTGAACTCGTGGAGCACGGCCCGGCGGAGGTGGTCCTGCGTACCCCGCAGCACCCGTACACCCAGGCGTTGCTGCTCTCCTCCCCGGTACCCGACCCCGAGCTGCAACGGGCACGACGAGTCGCGTTGTCCACTCCGGATCCCGCCGCGTGAACTACGTGCGGGCAGGCGTGGACATCGGCGCCACGAAGACCCTGGTCGTGGTGTGCGACGCCGAGGGCCGCGAACTGGCCTCGGCCTCCGCACCCTCGCAGGCACATCGCGGTGGTGCGGCCATTGTGGACCGGGCGGCGAGACTCGTCCGCGCCCTCGTACCGGGCCACCGCGTACTGTCCGGGGTCGGCGTCGGCGCGGCCGGGGTGGTCGATCCGGCCGACGGCACGATCCTGGTCACCGGGAACTCGTTCACCGGCTGGGCGGGCACCCGGGTCAACGCCGAGCTCTCCGCCCGGCTCGGCGGGGTGCCCGTGCGCACGGAGAACGACGTGAACGCGTTCCTCCTCGGCGAACTGTCCACAACGGACCGGCACGTACTCGGCGTGGCGCTCGGCACCGGTGTCGGTGGCGCACTGTACGTGGACGGCCGGCTGCTGCACGGTGGCGGCATCGGTGCCGGGGAAATCGGCCACATCGGACGGCACGGTCCCGAACCGTGCACTTGCGGGCAGATCGGGCACCTGGAGGCCTACGCCTCGGGCCGGTCACTGTCCCGCCGCTACGCCAAGGCGACCGGCCGGACCCGGCCCGCCGAAGCCGTCGCGGCCGCTGCCCACGACGGCGACCCGGCAGCGAACGAGGTGTTCGCCGACGCCGGGCGTTTCCTCGGCGACGCGATCGCCTACGCGGCCGGGTTGCTCGGTATCGAGAGCGCGGTGGTCGGCGGCTCGGTCACCGGCTCGTGGTCGCTGCTGGAGAAACCGCTGCGGGAAGCGCTGGCGGAGCAGCCGCTGCTGTCCGGCGCGCCGGTGGAGATCCGGTTGTCCCGGGGCGGGGCCAAGGCGGTGGCACTCGGTGCGGTCGGCCTCGTTCCCGGCTGACCCGCCCGACCAGCGGGCACACCGTCGGCCCGGACCGGATCGCGTCGCCCTGCTACTCCGGATGCAGTAGCGCCCGCACGGCACCGCGGATCGTTTCACCGCACCGTGTGTAACGGACGTGGCAACGCTCCGCGATGATCCGGCATCGACGGGTCCGGTCCGGTGCACAGGCGCAGCCCCAGGCCGCTGCCGTGCGCTGCGGTTTCGGCTGCGCAGTTGTCCTGCGGTGGCATTTCACCCGGCCCGTCCGCGTGTCGGCGTGGCGACGCCGGAGTAGCCAGCCGGTTTCGGTACGTGGGCGTAGTCTCCCGGCAGCTGACAGCAACCGACTTGGTCTATACCATTCAACTCCACTAGCATGCAGTGGTCCGGTCGGCCCGCCGGCACAGCTCACCGAGGGGGGAACGTATGAGCGCCATCAGGCGGAACATCGTCCCGCTCCGTTACTCGGACCCGAGCGTGGTCGCCTATGTGCGCAGCCCGACCGATTGGCTGGTGTCCAACTGCGGCTGGATCCGCGGCCGCGACGGGGTGCTGCTGGTGGACACCTGCGGGACCGAACAGGACACCCTCGACCTGGTCGCCGACGTCCGCAAGTACTCAGTCGTCGAAATGCCGCTCACACTGGTGCTGACGCACGCGCACGGCTCCCACCACAACGGCACCGGGGTCGCGCTGCGCAACGGCGGGCGGGTGCTCGCGGCGGCGTCCGCGGTGGCCGAGGTGCGGGCCGGCGCGCAGCGCGACGAAGAGACCTTCAGCTGCACGCGTTGGGGCAAGCTGGAACCGCCGCGCCCGGAAGTGGTGCACGCGGTCATCGAACCGGTTGAAGTGGACCTCGGCGATGTGGTCGTGGAGGTCGTGCCGTTCCCCGGCGTCGCACACACCGACGGTGACCTCGTGCTGTTCGAACCCCGCACCGGCACGCTGTTCACCGGCGACCTGCTGTCGGTCGGCTCCACGCCGCTGGCCACGCACGGTTCGGTGCCCGGCTGGCTGACCGCGCTCGACTGGCTGGACAAGGTGTTCCCGGACGTGCGCACGTTCGTGCCCGGACACGGCGAGCTACGGCATCCGGGCAGCTTCCCGGTGGCCGTGCTGCGCACCTACCTGCACTGGCTGCTGGACGCGACCGCACCCACCGACACACCGGATTTCGCCGGACTGGCCGCCATCGCGCGCCGCCGCTGGCCCACGTGGACACTCCCGGAACGGCACGTCGGCAACCTCATGCGGGCGCACGCCGACCAGCACGGCCACCCGCTGCCTCCGGAGGCGGCGATGCGCGCCATTCTGGAGGCCGCGGGCGGCAAGATCGACCTGGACGCCCGGCTCGGTCTCTGAGCCCGGCCCAGGTCGCAAGTGGACACCCGGGGAAAGCCCCGGCGACCGGGGGTTTCCCCGCCCGCCGGCAGTACTTCGAGGTTCAGGCCTTCTTGCGGCCGCCGCGTTTGCGCGCAGGCTTGGCAGGCGGTTCCTCGACGGTCTCCTCGCGCTCCTCGTAGGCGCGGACGATTTCCGCAGGCAGCCTGCCGCGGTCGGAAACCTGGTACCCGTTGGCCTCTGCCCATTCCCGCATCGTCCGGTTGCGTTCACGGTCGGCTGCGGTCGAGGTCGGCCGGGGGGCGGCACCCGCGGCGATCCGGACCTTGCGCCCGCCGATCCGCCGGGAGACCGAGACGTAGCGGGCCAGCTCGTCGCGCAGCGCGGCGGCGTTTTCGTCGGACAGGTCGATCTCGTAGTTCACGCCGTCGAGACTGAACGGGACGGTCTGTTCGGCAATGCTGCCGTCGACGTCGTCCACCATCTCGACATGAACCTTCTGCGCCATGGTTCGCGTTCCTTTACCTTCTACAGGATGTGCCTTCGTTAACCCTATCGTGTCGACAGAGGACTCGCGCCGCCCGACTCCCGAACCGGACGGGACAACGCGTACTCCACATCGCCCTGTTCCGCCCCCGGCAGATATTCCGGCCACGCCAGGAAGAAGGTGCGGACGTGCTTCAGACCGGCCTTCTCCAGTACCCGCCGGGAACCGTGGTTGACCGTCATGGTGGTCGCCACGACGCGTTCCGCACCGAGCTCGGCGAATGCCATCCGGACCAGTGCCCGCGCCCCTTCGGTCGCCAATCCCCTTCCCCACGCCGCGGGCAGCAGCCGGTACCCGATTTCCGTTCCGCCGGTGAGCCCCGCGCTCGCGGCCGGGCGCAGGGAGAACCAGCCGACGAATCCGGCACCGCGTTCCTCCGCGGCAAAACAGCCGTGCCCTGGCGGCAACGTGCGGTATTCGGACAGCAGGGCGGGCAGGGTCGCGGTCTCGACCACTCGCCGCGGCTCGGGCCTGCCGTCACCGAGAAAACGCATCACGCGCGGATCTCCGTGCAACGCGGCGAGTGAATCGGCATCGGCCACGGTGAACGGGCGCAAGCGCAGCCGTGCCGTTTCGGCCACCCCGGACATGGCCGAGATTGGACCAGCCCGCCTGCGTCTGCGCAAGTGGTTTGTCCGCAAATGCCGCGAAGAACGGCGCCTCGATCGGCGCGATGCCGACGGGCGGAAATGCCGAAGGCCACCGGATACCGAACCCGGTGGCCTTCGGAGAGTGATTAATTGCTGACCCGGTGTTGCACGGGCCGGGATTTCCCGCTCAGTGCTGCCCGGCGGACGCGACCGCACCCGATTTCGGATCGAGCCGCAGCTTGCCCGCCTGCGGCCGCACGAAGCCGAACATGTTCCACAGTCCGCCGGCCCGAGCATCGAACGAGGAATCGCCGATCCGCCCGGCGAACCAGTTGTCCTCGATGAACTTCAGCACCGAGGTCTGGTCGGTCCTGGTGTGGTCGACGTAGTTCACCTTGCTGTAGGGCGAGACGACCAGCAGCGGCAGCCGCGGGCCGTAACCGCAGCGGTCGGCGTAGCCATCGTGGCCGACCGGCTTGCCGGTGCAGATCTCCTGGTCTTGGGAGGCGTCCCGCGAGCCGTTGACGATCGCCGGGCTCGCGTGGTCGTACCAGCCGTCGGAGTCGTCGTAGGCGAGCACGACCGCGGTGGAGCTCCACTCCGGGGACTGCTGGATCTTGTTGATCTGTCCGGCCACGAACTGCTGCTCGTCCAGCGGATCGGAGTAGCCCGCGTGCCCGTCCTGGTACTCCGGTGCCTTGAGGAAACTCACCGCGGGCATCGAACCGGCCTGCAGCGAATCGTCGAAATCGCTGACGTCGTACTGGTGGTTGGCCCGGTCGGTCTGGCCGATCGCCTGCACCGAGGACGGCGGCAGGTGGTGCGGGTTCGCGGTCGACTGGTAGTACTGGAACGGCTCGTGGTGCGGGCTGTAGTCCACCGAGGACTGTTCGCCCACGTTGGCGTGCTGCTGCCCGCACACCGCGTAGTCGCCGTCGGTGCCGGTCGGGCGGAACCCGCCCTGGAACCAGCCCCACGTGACGTGCCGCTGGTTGAGCAGGTCACCGACGTTGCGGCCGTGCATCGCGCCGAGGTTGTCCGAGGCGGTGTGGTTGTTGTCCGAGCAGTCGTCCCACGCCGGGTCCGGGTCGTTGATGACCGTGCCGACCCCCTCGGCGTCCGGCGACTGGGTCACCGAGGGGTCCGAAACCGGCTCGTGCGAGACCGGGTCGACCGCCTGCATACCGTGCGTCTGTCCGGAGATCAGGTTGATTGCACCGGGGGTGGACGGGCCGAACACGGTGTTGAACGAGTTGTCGCTCAGCGCGTAGTGCTGCGCGTAGTTCCACATGCCGGTGACGGTGTTGCCGTCGTAGTAGTCCATCACCAGACCGGGTTCACCGAACAGCACCGGCTGCCCGGTGCACTTGTCGGTCTCGGTCTTCTCCACGAACTTGTCCATTGCGCCGCCGTTGAACGCGGCCTGTTCCGCACCGTAGCTGTGGTTCTGGTCGCAGGTCAGCGCCTGGTCGGGGCCGAGCCGCTTCGGGTTGTAGGCGTTGGGGTTGTCGGTCAGCAGCTGCCGGTCGAGGCCGTTGACCTTCGGGGTGTTCTTCGCGGGCTGGAACGGGGTGCCGTTCTCGTTGGTCGCGTCCGGGTAGGTGCCGAAGTAGTGGTCGAACGAGATGTTCTCGCCGAAGATCACCACCACGTGCTTGATCGGGGTCAGGGTGGGCAGCCACGACGCGGGCCGCGGACGCAGCTGCTGCGCGTCCGCCGAGGTGGCCGCGGAGCCCGTGGCGATGGCGAGCACCGCAGCCGAGGCGAGCGCGCCGGCCCCGAGCAGCCGGCGCGTCCGGCGCCCTCGCCTGCCGATTCCTGTGTCCACTGGGGAATCCTCCTGGTTTCGTTACCTCGTGGTGGGAACTGCCGGGCCGCCCTCAGTGCAGGAGCGCCCGTCCGAAGTGGTCACCGGGGCCGGTGACCCCTGGCAACGCGAAGAAATAGCCCCCGCCGAACGGGGAGATGTAGTCGACCAGCGGTTCGTCCGCGAGCCGCCGCTGGGTCGCCTCGAACTGGCGCTCGAGATCCTGCTGGTAGCAGGTGAAGACCAGGCCCATGTCCAGGTTGCCGTTGGCGTCCACGCCGCGGTCGTAGTTGACCGAACGGCGCAGGATCCGGCTGTGGTCGGTTTCCGGGGTGCGCGGGTTGGCCTTGCGGATGTGGCTGGTGAGCGGGATGACCGTGCCGATCGGATCCTCGGCGTAACGCGGAGTGTCCGATTCGGACTCCCCGTCGAGCGGGGCGCCGGTGTCGCGGCGCCTGCCGAACATGTTCTCCTGCTCGGTGAGCGACACCCGGTCCCAGAACTCGACCAGCATCCGGATCAGCCGCACCACCTGGTAGCTGCCGCCCGCGGTCCACGCGGGCTCGCCCGCCTGCCCGGAAACCCACACCAGCCGGTCCAGCTCGTCGTCCGCGGGGTTGGCGATGCCGTCCTTGAACCCCATCAGGTTGCGCGGGGTACCGGACGGACGCGACGGTGCGGCGAAGCCGTTGATCTTCCACCGCAACTGCATGCCGCCACGGGTCGCGCGGGCGATGTCGCGCAGTGCGTGCAGCACGGTGTCGGTGGCGCCTGCGGAAAGCGTGAGCGACAGATCTCCGTGGCACTGCGTGGAATCCAGTGCGTCGTTGGGGAACATGGTCATCGGCTTGAGCTTCTTCGGTTTGCGGTCGGCAAGGTCGTACCGGTCGTCGAACAGCGACGAGCCGACACCGACCACCACGCCGAGATCGCTGTGCGGCACCACCGGCCCGAGCACCCCGGAATCCGCAGGCGGCGCGGTGATACCGAGCGCGGGCGGTGCACCCCCGACGGTGAGAAACCGGGCGCGGTCGGTGATTTCCCGGAGCAATTCGGTCAGCTCGGCCCGATCCTGCGCGACCACGTCGAACGAGGCCACCACCGACTGCGCGGGCGGCTGACGCAGGATCGCCGCCTGCCGTGAACCGTGAAACGGCACCGAAGCGGTCTCTTCGGCGGCCGCACCACCACTCGCAGCCACCCCCATCCCGGCAGCCGCGGTCAGCCCGGCACCGACCACACTGCGGCGCAGAAAACTCCGACGGGAGGACTCGGTGCTCACGCCGCCTCCGCGGGAAAAAACACATCGGCGGTATCCATCGCCGCCTCCGCGGGAAAAAACACGTCGGCGGGGCTCACGAGATCCTCCTCGGTTCGGCGATGGCCGCGATCGGGGCCAGTTGTTCGGTCAGTTCGCTGACGTCGCCGTTGATCTTCTGCCGCTCCGGCGGGCTCAGCCCGCTCACCGGCGGCCATGAACCGTCCGGGCGGCGGGCGGCATCCAGGGTGGTTTCGGTGCGCTTCATCCAACTGTCCACAGTCGACAGCCGGGGATAGCGCGGGGCCAGTACCGGACGCAGCACGTCGAGCACGGCCTGGACGCCGTCGAGGTTGGCTCGTGCGGTCGCGAGGTTGGTGCCGCTGCCGTAGTCGGTGGCGGCGGTGAGTTCGAATTGCAGGGAATTCTCCACGATCTCGTGTGCGCGCAGGCCGAGGTCGTTCGGATCGACCTGACTGTCCGGAAAGGACTCCCGAAGGCTTCGCACGTCGCTGTCCAGCTGGTCGGCGACCGGACCCAGCGCGGCGAAGTCCTCGTTGTGCCACAAGCCGTGCTCGAGCCGGTGGAATCCGGTGAAGCCGGGGTCGGCAGTGCCGCCGGGCAGACCGTCGGTGGTGCCGTTGATCGCGCCGTCCGAGTCGCCGAACGCGTCGTAGGCCGCACCGAGGCGTTCGTAGGTCAGGTGCGCGGTGAGCCACGCCGACTCACTCGCCGCGCGGTCGCCGCCGTGCACCGCGTTCTTCAGCGCTCCCACGTCGGAAACCAGCTGGTCGAGGCCCTTGGTCACGTGCGCCTGGTAGGCCTTGAGCGGCTGCAGCAAGTCGGCCTGGGTCACCGGCGCGACGCCTGGGCCCCGGTCCGCACCACCACTCACGGTGACCGTGGGGCCGACGATGGCCGACGAGTCCTCGGGCAGACAGCGGAACGCGTAGCTGCCGTTGCCGAGAGTGACCTGCAGCGGCCGGGTGGTGCCGGTGCCGAGTCCCTCGACCTCGCCGTAGATCACGCCGGTCGCCGGATCGACCAGGTCGACCTCCGCGGTGACCGAACCGGTGTTGTGCAGGTGGAAGGTCTGCTGTCCGGCATGCGGCTCGGTCCAGCCCTGCCCGCAGGCCGACCGCGAAATCCGGATTTCGGGATCCGCCGCGGACGCCCCGTCCGGCCAGACCGCGAAACCGATCACCACCGCCGCGCCGAGCACCACGACCCCACCGGCCCCCGCCACCCAGCGGGTACGCACAGACCCGGGCACGTACACACTCCTGCCACTCGTTCGGACTACCGAGCGGAAATTATGCGTGCGGAAAGTGCCGAAAAGCGGACCGAGACCAGCTCCCCTCCGGGAATTCACCAGGACTTCAACCAGGAACGGAAGAAATCGGATATACCCACCAAAGCACCGGCCGGTGCCGGACCCGATTCGCCGCCGGTCGCCCGGTACACCGGCAACACCGTGCCGGGGCCGCCGCCCGGACGCGGATGCCGGCGGCGGTGCCCGGAAACGCACTCCCCGGGCAGCCGCCGACGCCCAGGCGTCGCCGAAAGTGATACAAGAGTGCGGTGGTGGCAGATCAGCAACCGGAGCGACCGCGCCCCCGGACCGGGCAGGCTTGGCAAACGGGCTCCCGCCCCCGGCCAAACACCGGCCGGGCGCGTCCGACCGAACACCGGCCAAGCGAGCCCGCGGAGCACAAGCCCGGCACGTCAGCCAACCACCAACCACACGAAACCACCCAGCACAAGCCCGGCACGTCAACCAACCACCAACCACACGGAACCGCCGCGCGCCGGTCCGGTAGGTGGTGGGGGTGGTGAGCGAACCGGTTGCGCTGATCACCGGGGTCGGGAGGCGGGTGGGGATCGGTGCGGCGATCGCGGAGCGGCTGCGCGCGGACGGCTGGACCGTCGTCACCACGCGCTGGTCCGATTACGATCGGCGGATGCCTTGGGGCGCTGATGAAACCACCTTCGGCATGGAAGCCGACCTGGCGGATCCGGGGACTCCGGCGCGATTGTTCGATCAGGTCAGCGCCGAGTACGGCGTGGTGCGGGCGCTGGTGCTCGCGCACTGCGAGTCAGTGGATTCCGGGGTGCTCGACACCACCGTGGAGAGCTTCGACCGGCACTTCGCGGTCAACGCGCGGGCGAGCTGGCTGCTGATCCGCGAGTTCGCCCGCCGCTACCCCGGACCGCCCGGCGTGGGCCGGATCGTCGCCCTGACCAGCGACGACGTGGTGCACAACCTGCCGTACGGGGCGAGCAAAGGCGCACTGGACCGGATCGTCCTCGCCGCGGCGAGGGAACTGGGACACCTCGGCATCACCGCGAACGCGGTCAATCCCGGCCCGGTCGACACCGGCTGGATGGACGAGCCGTTGCGGGCCGAACTCCAGGCCAGGACCCCGCTCGGCCGCCTCGGACTGCCCCGCGACTGCGCCGGTCTGGTCTCGTTCCTGTGCGGCCCGGACGGTGGCTGGCTGACCGGGCAGCTGCTGCTCAGCAACGGAGGATTCACCTGAGCCCCACGTACTCCGCCTGCCTGGGCGCCTCCTACCGAACAACGGACGATCCTCGTACGCCATGGGCAGTCCGGCTAACCGGCCACCTCCACCGGAGCCGGACCGGTCGACCACTCCCGTGCCAGCCGTCGCGCGCAGAGGTGCAGTAGCGTGCGGGCCTGCGCCATGCACCGGGACTCGTCCGGGTCCACATCGGACAGTGCGTGTACCGCGTGGAATCCGGCGGTCCGGCAGGCGGCCGGGGTGAGCAGGCACCGTCCGGCCAGCGCGACGACCGGGGTGTTCCCGGCCGCACGGACAACGCCGATCGGCGCCTTTCCGTGCAGCGACTGGGCGTCCAGCGAACCTTCGCCGGTGACCACCAGACGCGCTTCTCCGGCGGCGGCCGGGAAGTCCAGGAGTTCCAGCACCACGTCGATCCCCGGCCGGATCCGGGCGCCCAGCGCGGCCACCACGGCGAATCCGACCCCGCCCGCCGCGCCTGACCCCGGTGTCGTCGCGTGGCGCGGTCCCAGTAGTTCCGCCCACCGGTGAAGGCCCCGTTCCAGGAGCGCGATGTCGTCCGTCGTCGCGCCCTTCTGGGGACCGTAGACCGCAGCCGTGCCATTCGGTCCCAGCAACGGGTTGTCCACATCAGACGCCAGGACCAGATTCATCGGAGGCAGCCCGGAAAGGTCCACAGTGGATACCAGGGTCAAGCTGCCGCCGCCTGGGGGAACAAGATTCCCGGAGGAGTCCAACAGCCTGGCGCCCAACGCGGTCAGCATGCCCGCGCCGCCATCGGTGCACGCGCTGCCGCCGACCCCCAGTACCACGCTGGTCGCACCGGCGGCAAGTGCAGCGGCGATCAGTTCCCCGGTCCCGTGGCTCGACGCCGTGCACGGTGCGGGCAGTCCGCCGGGCAGCCGGGACAGGCCCGAGGCCTCTGCCAGCTCCACCACGGCAACCTGGCCGCGCAGCGCAAAGTACGCGGTACCCCGCCGTCCGGTCGGGCCGGATACCCGCACCGGGACGCGCCGGAAGCCGGCGGCGACGGCGGCGGCCACTGTGCCCTCACCGCCGTCGGCCACCGGCAGCCGGCGCACCGGCTCCGAGGGCACCACCGCGGCGAACGCCGACGCCACCACGTCCGCCACCTCCGCGGCGGTGAGCGAGCCCTTGAACTTGTCCGGCGCCACCAGCACGGTCACGCCGGTGCACCGGCCCGGAACGTCCGCCAGTCACCGATCTCGGTGATGTCGCGGAGCGGGACGTGCGAGGTCTGCGGACGGCGCAACAGCATCCCGAACGCGGAACTGCCGTCGGCCAGTTCGAGCACGCCCAGCTCCAGTTCCGGTGGTTCGGCGGGCAGCACCCGATCCCGCAGCACGTCCAGCGGCACGTCGTAGACCTCACCCGTGATTGCCGCACCGCCGTGTGCGACTGGGACCAGCGCCGGGCACTGGCCGCCCACCGAATAGAACCGGTACTTCGCCGCGGTGCTGGTTTCGGCGACCAGTGGCGCGCCGTCGAGCAGGTGGTGCAGCGGCTCACCACGCATCGCGCCGCCGTTGAGGAACATCAGCGTCATCTCCAGGTCCTTCCGCTAGAAGATCGCCTTGACCACGTTGATTCCGAAGTAGACGGTGAACACCAGTGCCAGCACGGTGAGGATCCAGCCCGCCTCACGCCACTTTCCGCGGCAGGTCTTCACCAGCACGTAGGCGATCAGGCCGGCACCCACCCCGTTGGTGATCGAGTAGGTGAACGGGATCAGCGCGACGGTGAGGAACACCGGGATCGTGTAATCGCTGTCGTGCCAAGGAATATTGCGGCACTGCGCGACCATCATCCCGCCGATCACCACCAGCGCCGGTGCCGCGGCCTGTGCCGGCACGATGCCCGCGATCGGCGTGAACACCAGGGTCGCCGCGAACAGCAGGCCGGTCACCACGCTCGCCAAGCCGCTCCGCGCACCCTCGCCGACGCCCGCGGCCGATTCCAGGAACACCGTGTTCGGCGACGATCCGGACACCCCGCCGGCAATCGCACCCGCGCCGTCGACCAGCAGGATACGGCCCATGCGCGGCACCCGGCCGTCCTTGGCCAGCCCGGCCTCCGCGGACACGCTGGTGATCGTGCCCATCGCGTCGAAGAATCCGGACAGCACCAAGGTGAACAGGAAGGTCGTCGCGGTGAGTGCGCCGGCCGAGGCGAAACCGCCGAACAAGTCGACGTGCCCGAGCAGCCCGAAGTCCGGTGCGGCGACCACAGTGGAGGGAAGCGTCGGAGTGGTCAGACCCCAGTTCCCGACACCGAATCCGTCGTGCAGCAGCACGGAAAGCGCAGTCGCCACGGCGATGCTGATCAGCACCGCACCGGGTACCTTGCGCGACATCAGCACGGTCATCAGCAGCAGTCCGAAGCAGAACACCGCGATCGGCCAGCCGTCGAGGTGGCCGTCGACGCCGAGCCGGACCGGCACGGTCGAATCCGCCGAGTCCGGTGTGCGGGTCACGAAGCCCGCACTGACCAGGCCGACGAGTGCGATGTAGAGGCCGATACCCACGGTGATCGCGGTTTTGAGCGGGCCGGGAATCGCGTTCATGATGCGCTCCCGCACACCGCTCACGGCCATCAGCACAATGCAGACGCCCTCCAGTACAACGAGCCCGAAGGCCTGTGCCCAGGTCATCGCGGGGGCCATCTGGAACGCAACGATGCCGTTGATGCCGAGCCCCGCGGCGAGCGCGAGCGGGGCGTTGCCGACGAGTCCCATGAGGACGGTCATCACTGCGGCCGCGAGCGCGGTGGCCGTGGTGACCTGCGCGGCACTGAGCTTCGCTCCGGTGATGTCGGCGGAAGCACCGAGGATGAGCGGGTTGAGCAACACGATGTAGGCCATCGCGACGAAGGTGGTCAGTCCGCCACGGACTTCGCGGCCGACGGTCGTACCGCGAGCCCGCAGATCGAACATCCGGTCCACAACGGACTTGCGATCCGGTCCGGGAGCCGGGGTCACCGCGTTGTCAACGCGTACCTGGGTCATGCGTCCTCCCCTTGCCGGTGGGTGTGCCGCGCTGAGGGCGCGACGGGACGTTGGGTTTTTCAGGTGCTCCGGTCAGCACCGGGGAATGCCCGGTGGGGTGTGGGCTTCAGTATTCGATCCGGTCGGTTCGGGAGAGCCAGGCGTCGAACGGCGCGAAGGGGTCCTTCAGCGACGTGTGCGAGACGGGTACTGCCCAGGTGTCGCGGGGTGTTTCGAACAGTTCGTAGAAGGCACGGTCGTCAAAGCCGGCCTTCGCGGCGTCGTGCCGGTCGGCCGCGTAGAGCACCCGATCCACCCGTGCCCACAGCGACGAGGCCAGGCACATCGGGCACGGCTCGCAGGACGACACCAGCACGCAGCCGGCCAGGGTGAACGTGCCGAGTGCCTGACAGGCCGCGCGGATCGCGACCACCTCGGCGTGCGCGGTCGGGTCGAGCGTCGGAGTGACACGGTTGACTCCGGTGGCGATGATCTCGCCGTCCTGCACGATCAGCGCACCGAACGGCCCGCCGCCGTCGGCGACGTTGCGGGTGGCGATCCGGATGCTCTCCAGCAGCCACGAACGTTCCAGGTCGGCGTGCAAGGAAAGGGTCATTTTCTTCAGCTCCCCAGGGTTGCGGTGAGGTGTTCGGGTCGGATCGGGACACGCGGCAACTCCAGCCCGGTGGCCGCGCGGATGGCGTTCGCGACGGCCGGGGTCGCGGAGATCGTCGGGGGTTCACCGACCCCGCGCACCCCGTACGGAGCATGCGGATCGGGGCGTTCCAGTACATCGATGCGCATCGGGGGCATGTCCAGCACGGTCGGGATCAGGTAGTCGGTGAACGACGGATTGCGCACTTTCCCGTCCACCACCTGGATTTCCTCCATCACCGCCAGGCCGAGGCCCTGCGCCGAACCACCCTGGATCTGACCGAGCACCGCCTGCGGGTTCATCGCCTTGCCCACGTCCTGCGCACAGTCCAGCTGCACCACCTTCACCAGCCCCAGCTCCACGTCCACATCGACCACCGCACGGTGCGCGGAAAAGCCGTACTGCACGTGGGCGTCGCCCTGGCCGGTCTCCGGATCCAGCGGGTGGGTCTCGCGGTGGTGGAACTCGCGGGTCTGCTCCAGGATCTCGTCGCCGAGAACGTCCACAAGCGACGCCACGACCTCACCGTCCGCGGCGACGACTTTGCCCGCGGACAGCGACATTCCCGCCGCCGAGTGGCCCAGCTTGCGTTCGGCCAGCGCGTACACCGCTTCCGCCACGGCACGGCAGGCGTTCCGGACCGCGCCACCGGTGATGTAGGTCTGGCGGGAAGCGGAGCTGGACCCGGCGTCGCCGATACTGGTGTCCGCCGGATGCACGGTCACCCGCGGCAGACCCAGCTCGGTACGTGCGATCTGCTGTTGCAGGGTCACGAGTCCTTGCCCCACCTCGGCTGCCGCAGTGTGCACCATCGCGACCGGCTCGCCGCCCACGACCTGCAGCCGGACCCTGGCGGTGGAATAGTCGTCGAGGCCTTCGGCGTAGGAGATGTTCTTGATCGTCACGCCGTACCCGATGCCACGGACAACGCCCTCGCCGTGGGTCACATTGGACGCACCGCCGGGCAGATCGCGGATGTCGGTCTCCGCGCCACGCTCGGGCGGCAGTGGCAGGTCCCGCACGCGCTGCACCAACTCGGCAACCGGTGCCGGGAAATCCACCACCTGTCCGGTGACGTTCGTGGATCCCTGACTCATCGCGTTGCGGATGCGCAGCTCGGCGGGATCGAGACCGAGCGCCGCGGCGAGTTTGTCCATCTGGGATTCGTAGGCGTAGGTCGGTTGCACCGCGCCGAGCCCGCGCATCGCACCGCAGGTGGGGTTGTTGGTGTACACCCCCCAGCCCTCGATTTTCGCGTTGGGCACGTTGTACGGGCCGACGCTCAACGTGGTCCCGTTACCGACCACCACCGGCGTCTTCGACGCATAGGCGCCGCCGTCGAAGTACAGCCTCGCGCGGACATAGACCAGGTCACCGTCCTTTGTGGCGCCGTGTTCGTAGTACATCCGTGCCGGATGCCGGTGCACGTGGCCGAAGAACGATTCTTCCCGGTTG
The DNA here is from genome assembly GCF_039536925.1 of Amycolatopsis ultiminotia. Classification (NCBI taxonomy): domain Bacteria; kingdom Bacillati; phylum Actinomycetota; class Actinomycetes; order Pseudonocardiales; family Pseudonocardiaceae; genus Amycolatopsis; species Amycolatopsis ultiminotia. The sequence continues at coordinate 56,694 of NZ_BAAAZN010000033.1, forward strand.
TACACCATTTTGACCGGACGTCCGGTGCGCAGCGCCAGCAGGCACGAGTGGATCTGCATCGACAGGTCCTCACGGCCGCCGAACGCCCCGCCGACGCCGGACAGCGTGAGCCGCACCTTCTCCGGTGGCAGGCCGAGCGCACGGGCGGTCTGCTTCTGGTCCACGTGCAGCCATTGCGTGGCGAGGTACAGGTCCACGCCGCCGTCTTCGTCCGGCACCGCAAGTCCCGATTCGGGGCCGAGGAAAGCCTGGTCCTGCATACCGATCTCGTACACCCCGGACACCACCACGTCCGCGGTGGCGTCCGGATCACCGCGCAGGATGCGCTGGTGGCGCACCACATTGCCGTCCGGGTGCAGTTTCGGCAGGGTCTCGTCGTGCGCGGCTCGCTCCATTTCGGTCACCGGTTCGAGCACCTCGTACTCGACCACGATCTCCTTGAGCGCCTGCCGGGCGATCTCCGGATGGTCGGCCGCGAGAATCGCCACCGGCTCACCCTGGAACCGCACGCGGTCCACCGCCAGGGCCGGCGTGTCCTGGTACTTCAAGCCGTAACGGTTTTCCCCGGGAACGTCCGCATGGGTCAGTACGGCGTGCACGCCCGGCTGCGCGAGCGCACGGGACACGTCGAGCCGCCGGATGCGCGCATGCGGATGCGGGCTGCGCAGCGTGGCGCCCCACAGCATGTCCTCGTGCCACAGGTCCGAGGAGTAGGCGTATTCGCCGCGCACCTTGAGCGTGCCGTCCGGACGCAGCGGGCTGGTGCCGATGCCGCCGCTGACGGTGTCGCTGAACTCCTGCGGTGACCGAACCGGGGCGGGGCGGGTCATACCGGCTCCTTCCGTGCGGCGGCGAGCCGCACTGCTTCGAGGATCTTCTCGTATCCCGTGCACCGGCAGAGGTTTCCGGCCAGCGCCTCGCGGATCTCCGCGTCGCTCGGATCGTTCGTGCGGGCAACCAGGTCGTGGGCGGTCACCAACAGGCCGGGCGTGCAGAATCCACATTGGACGGCGCCGCATTCGACGAACGCCTCCTGTACCGGGTCGAGCCGGTCACCGTCGGCAAGACCTTCCACGGTACGTACCACACGACCCTCCGCCTGCCCCGCCGCAACCAGACACGAACACACCGGCACACCATCGAGATACACCGTGCACGAA
>NZ_BAAAZN010000034.1:0-53257 GCF_039536925.1 Amycolatopsis ultiminotia
CGGGGCTGGTGGGGAATCACGCGGGCCATCGGATCTGCAGGGCCCTCCGCGTGACCGAATCCCCGCCAAGGACGACGTCGCGGTGGATCGCGTTGCCTGAAGCACACTCGGCCTATAAAAGGTCCCCCGTTCTGGACTGCGGCTGGCTTGAGCAGCCTCCAACTCGCGATGGTGATCTTGTTGGCCGTAGGGGCCGTCACCAAACAGGGCTACTCGAACCGCCTGGCCTGCTGACCCAGAAGATCACTCAGGGACGCTCCGCTACAGCCGTGTGGAGCGTCCCTTCTCATGCACGGAGAAGTCCGCAATCACCAGACGCCGACCAGGCTTAAAGCTTGTGTTACTTGGCGTCTGAGGAGCGTCTTCTCGTATGACAGGGCCGCGAGCGTGAGGAAGGTGAAGACGTGAATGGCTTGCGTTCGTAGCGCAAGGACAGGCGCCGGTAGCCGGCGAGCCAGGCACATGGTTCGTTTGAGCACCCAGCGGTATATGCCGAGTTCTCGCCGAACTCGATGCCTTTGCAGGCGATGCGGACCGTGATGCTGCGGTGGTGAACTCGGGCCCGGCGCTCCGATTGGCTATTAGCCCTGTCGGCGTGCAGCTTGCCTGGCTTGCGCCGTCGTGGACCACGTCGCGACTTGCTCGCCGGCATCGCCATCACCTGCGGCCTGGACAGGCTCCACGATCTTGCTGCGGACGTGGCTAAGCAGGGTGGGCCTGGCTCTCGAAAGCGCGCCCGATGGCGACCGACAGGGTTTCGGTAGGGCTCCTGCGACCGCGACTGGCGAGCGTGCCAGCAAGCTCGTCTTCCGCGTCTCACGAGGCGAGAAAGGCCGCTCCCGTCCACGATTGGACCGCCCGGAGGTCGCGAAGCCTGCGTGCTTCAGTTCGGGGCTCGACCTGTCAGCGGTGGCCGCGATGGGCGAGCGTGTCGGTGGCGTTCGGGAGAATCGAGACCCGGATTGGCCACGGCTCCAGGAAGCGTGTGTTGTGCTCGTTGCTCATGACACCACGGTCGACCGGTGGAGGCAGCACGCGACGTTCCCACCGGTGCCTTTTGTGCCCGACCTGGGCAGGGCGTGTGCTGCTCAAACACAGCCGGAGCAGGTCGCGCACTTCGCGCATCTCCCCGGCTTAGAGTGCTGGATCGGACCGGAGAGCGTCACTCACCGGCGAGTCACGCGGCTGCTGGCTGAGCGTTTCCGAAGCTACGGATACCAGGTGGTCCTTGAGGAGGTCCGCCACCGGCGCACGGCCGTCGGGTTGACGCCGCCGCGACCGCGACCGCCGGGACTTTCCGTATCGCCGTCGGGCGACAAGATTCCGAGATCGTTCGAGGACACGAAATCCCGTGCCCGCTCGACCGACGGACGGCTTCCTGCACACGCTTTGGGTGTTCACCGCCAAGCGCGCCCGTACCCTGCTCGACATCGCCCAGACCACGTCGAACTCGCGTTCCCGCAGAAATGCTGTGGGGCAACAATCGCCACTGGCTGGGCGTCTTCGTGCTCGACGCCGACACCGAGACTGTCTGGAACCTGCAACTCCATTCGGCGTTCCGCGAAGGCTACTACGAGGACGGCGAGGGCCAGTACTGTCATCCCCGCGCCCTCAAGGAAGTCACCGGTACACCTCCCTAGTTCGCGCTGACCTGCCGACCGGGGATTGGTGCGTCCGGGAACGCGGGCTCCGGCCGCGGTGTGCTTGCCTTCAGGCGATCCACGCACAATCGGGCCAGGCGTTGACCCGATGACGGCTGTTGCGAAGGCCTCGGTTCCGTGAGCGCGTGGCGCCGCGAGGCGAGATGAGCTGTGAGGAAAGGCATTGCGGCTTGGTTCGGGATCGTCGGATCTGCTGAGCGGCGTCTATTGTGTCGTGTGCGATTCGGGAGACATGGGCTGGCGCTGCCCGCGACCTCTGGTATTGAGGCGGCGGACAGCGCGTCGTTGTAGAAGCGAGGTCAGTTGCCGGGAAACTCCTGGGTGTTCGTGTCGCCCGACAGAACGGTGAGCGTTTTCTGGTGGGTCCAGTCGAGTAGCTCCCTCAGCGTCGACGGTGGTAGCGCCAACCTGATCGTGGAGGTGAGCAGTTTGATGATCGGAACACGCGGGTTCCCTGTTTCCAGCGCGCACATGGCGACGACGGTGTCTCCGCGGAGGTAGGCCTGCACAGCGTTGATCGCGGCGAGATGACTGGCGTAGGGCTCGTCGCAATGCCGCCACAGGTATAAGGCCAGGTGTTCGGTGCCGAAACCTTGCTCCACGGCGGTGGAACTGAGCAGCACGTCGCGGAACGGGATGGTGCTGAAGGTGGCGATGAGATCGGCGATGACGGCGTCGTCTGTGGGCAGTGTCCCGTCAGCGGCGCAGCGGATTGCGGCTCGGGTACGGCCGATCCGTTCTCGCGTTGCCGTGCTGAGAGCCAGGTCAGCCTGCGCTGCGCTGGCGGCGATGCGGATGAGCGGGCGCACCCGTTCCCGAGCGTCGTACGACACCTTGGTGTAGCGGGCCGCGACTTCCTCGCGGCTGCCTGCGATGGTGTAGCCGGCTGCGGCCGATGCAGTTGCAGTGATCGTGGTGGCCGGGTCCGGAAGGGTGCCGCGGCAGTCGGCAGTGAGGTAGCACTGCCAGCGGGCGCCCGCCACGAGCTCTGGGACGTGAATGAGATGCCGGATCCGGAAACCGGACTGGCGGAGGAGCTCGGCCACCTCGTCCGCCATGTCGCGCAGCGGTGACTCGTCGGAAGTGTCGGCGCCGATGAGGAAACCGCTGATGTCGTGGACAGGCTCGTCGGCCAGCCTGGTGAGCCCGGTGGACACGATGCTGGTTCCGGCGATCCGGACCGTAGCAAGGTCGCACCGGATTATGGGACCGACGTGCACCTGTCCGACGCTGGTGGGTGTCGTAGCGATCAACACGAGGGAGTTGGAGGGAATGAATCCCAACAGGGCTGGGATCGTCGCGACAAATTCTCCGGTGTCGTGGATGAAGATCATGGGTAACAGTCCAATGCAGACGGTGGCCGGACGGAAGGCCGGCCAGGGTGAAAGTGGTGCGGGTTGCCTCGCGGAGCTGGGATCCGACGAAAGGTTCGTCAGGGGCGGAACATGGTGCGGAGAGCGTGGTCGACGATCCCGGCAATCCCCGGTGGCGAGGGGCGGAAGCCGTCGTGGCCGATGGCGGGGATGACGCCGTTGATGGCGCTGCTCCAGAAGTCATTGCCACTGCCACAGGGGGTGTGCTCGCTACGGTCGATCGCTATGCATCGTCATTTCCCGTCGTGGCGCCGGAGCGTGATTCGTCGGACGGTTCGATGGTGCTGTGGTGTTCGACCGAGGTGGGTGCGGGAATGGTGTAGAGCTGGACGCAGACGGGCTGGCACCGGTGTGGGACCTCGGTGGCAATAGGGTGGGCGTTGAGCCCGTTCGTGATCAGTGCGTATGCGCGGGCGAACGCAACGTCGTCGGTTGCGGTACTTGGTGTGGTAGCCATAACGGGTGCCTCCGTGCTGGTGTGGGCGTGCGGTGCTGGTCACTGCCGTGGGCCGAGCGCCGGTGCGGAAGTGGTGAAGTGAAGCGACACTGCGGATTCACCGTTGCTGACGGCGTCGCGGATGATGGTGATCGCGGCGTGCAGGCATTCGCGGGTGGCGTGCTGGCTGGGGCGAGTCGCCGGGTGGAGATGTACGACCACAGGAGTGGTGGGCCGTCGGCGTTCACGGCGTGGGTTTCTGTGTCGTAGTTCGGTCACGCTGCTGAGGCGTGCGAGGAACCCGTGGCGGTGCCAGAAGCTCACGTGCAGCCGGGCCTGTGCTTGTGACCCGTTGGTGTCAGGGGTGCCGACGTTCCAGTGTGCAGTTGCGGTGTGTCGGTTGTGAACGATGGTGGGTTGTGCGTTCGGGTTGCCGACGACGTCCGGGACCGGAGGTGTGACGGAGAGCGGAACTCCGTCGGGGCGTGCGTTGAGTTTGCTGATGGTGTAGCTGTCAGAGGGCTTCTGCCCGTTGATTGCGAGGTAGAGACCTTGGTCCTGTACGACGGTCCCGTAATGGCTGATGGGTTTGGAAGGGGGTGTGAAGACGACGCGGTCACCGGGGACGTAGCGGTGCTGCAGCAGCGGCAGCGTGCCTGTGGGGAGGCTGTCGGCGGGGATGAGGAATTTTTCCAGAGCGGTGCTGAGGGGGCGGCGTTGCCAGATCCAGACCAGGGGGTTGGCGTCGGTGGTGGAAGTCGGAGTCATGGTGGGTCAGTCCTTTCCGCGGGTTTGGTGTGGGCGTGGGCGGTCGGTCATGACGCGGCGGTGCTGCTGTCCGGTCTCGATGCCGTCGCGGATGGTGGTGGTCAGTTCGTGCCAGCCGAAGTCGGCAACGCCGAGGTGTCGCCGGGCGGCCGCGGTGAGGTGGCGGGTGATGTCGGCGTGGCTGATCCAGCCGTTGGCGAGCAGCTCACCGAGAGCGGCTGCCGCGGCGAAGAGCCGGATGTGGCGCTCGCCTTCATCGGCGGTGGCGACGTTGCGGCATTCGGCGGTGAGGGCGGCGTGAACGTAGGCCGTGACCCGTCGGCTGCGTGCCGGAGGCGGCGGTGGTGATCCGGTGGATGGGATCGACGGTGGAGGCGGTGTGAGGATGGTGACGAGCCAGCCGGGTGCGAGCGCGACCGGTAGGTCCTGGCTGATGGTGTAGGGGACAGTGATGCCATCGACGTGGCCGACCGATCCCGGAGCGACCACGAGGGAACCGGGGCCCCGGGTGTCGGCATGCCAGCCGAGGCCGTGTCGGCCTGCGCCGACGGTGCTGCGCACCCGGGTTCCCGGCGGGAGGCGGAAAAACCAGTGCTCGCCGCGTGGTGTGGTGACCTTCAGGGTGTGGTGCGGCACGGGCTGCCGGGCCCGGGCCGCCAGCAGTGCGATGACGTCGCGGCCGTGTGTCACACCCAAGCGCGCCCACCGCTCGGGTACGACGCCACGTGCGGCGTCGAAGTCGAGTACGAGCAGATTGGACGGGCCGCAGGCGATCCCGATGTTGGCGGTCGGCTGGCCGGTCCACCACGTGCGGATCTGCTCGGGGTTGCGGGTTGCCTGACGTTCCCATCCGGCGATCGCGGGGCGTTTGCTGCCGGCACGCAGCGGGAACACCGCCCATCCGCGGGCAGCGGCGTCCAGTGCTGCGTCAAGGAAAGGCGACGATCCGGGGGAGGTGCTGGCTGTGTGCCGGGTGGGTGCGCTCATCGCTGCTTGCCGAGGCGAGCGGCGATGTCGCCGGGGTCGATGATCATGGCCGTGGCGTTGTCGGTGCCGCCGAAGTGTGTCGCGGCGAGGGTGAGCAGACGCGCGCATGCCTGCGGAGTGATCTGCAGGGCGGTGATACGGCGCAGGGTGTCGTGCGGGACCGGCCCGTGGATACCGTCGGTGGTCAGCAGCAGGCGTCCGCGGCGCCCGGTGGTCGTGACGGAACCGACGGTGGTGGCGGCGGTCGCTACCGAGCTGGTGACGATGTGGTCGCTGGCGGCCGCGAGTTTCTCCAGCTCGCCGGGCCGGTCGCGGTAGCGGCTGGCGAGTGCGTCCCGCAGCTTCTGACCCTGGGTGTGGTCGGTGGTCAGCTGGACCAGGGCGCCATCGTCGGGCCGGTATTCGTAGGCGCGGCAGCTTCCGACCCAGGCGATGTCCCATCCCGCACCACCGAGGTCTGTGCGCGGTGTGGCGACGACCAGCACGGTGTCGCCGTCGCTGTGGCCGCCCAGAGCAGTGCCCGCGGTCAGAAGCCCGGCGCGGGCTCCGCGGTCGGCGGCAGCGTAGGCCGAGGACGTGGCGGCGCAGCCTGCTGCGTAGACCGACAGCGGTCGGTCCCCGATGCCGTCGGCGATTGCCCAGGCCCGGCGGCAGCCGGTGATGTCGACGTGGGTTCCGGTCGCGTCCGCCTGGAGCCGGCGGCTCCCGATCCGGGAAGCCCATCCGGACAGGTAGAACGGCTGGCCGTAGGCGAAGCGCCGATGATGGCGGGCCAGGGCCCGTGCGTCACGGTGCGACTCGGCGCACTCCGACCAGCCGCAGACGCAGACCGCGCGTGCCCAGCGGGGTCCGGTGGGTAGCGCGCTGTGTGGCCAGGCTGGGTGGGTACGTGCGGCGACGGCGTGAGTTCGGTGTACGTGGGGCTGGACGGGAGGAAAATGAGGATGCATCGGTGATCTCCGATCCCTGCCGGTGAAGAACCAGGCAGGTTGTGCGGGCAGCACAGAACGGGGTGAGCGCGTCAGCCACCGACGGCGCTCACCCCGTTCTGCAGAAGGATCAGGCCTGCGAGGAATCAGGCCGCAGAGACCACCTCGAGGTCTGTTGGATCATCGGGTTCCGAGTCCTCTGTGGAGTTCGCGTCGAACTCGGCCGCGTCATGGTGGGTGTCGCCCGACGATTCAGGGCGAGGATCCTCGACGGGCTCCTCGCCGTGTTCGGTCCCGTGGGGGCCGTCCTCCTCGGTGTCGCCCTCGGAATCCTCATCGTCGGAACCCTCTTCGGCCTGGTGTGGCTGGGCCGCGGGTGCGGGGTCACCCAGCGCGGCGGCGATCACGTCGTCCTCGCGTTCGGGATCGAGGACTTTCAGTTCGACGTCGGAGGCCTTGTAGCCCCAGCGGGTCAAGACCCTGAGGTAGTCCTGGTCCTCTGGGGTTGGGTTCCGCCAGGCGTTGCGGGCGATGCGCTGCTCCATCGCGCAGAGGGTGAGGAACACGTCGTACACGGTGGCCTTGCTCGGTTTGGCGGCGGCGATCTTGTCCGCGAGGTCGGTGGAATGGGTGTACCCGGGCTGTAGTCCCAGCAGCTCGCGTGCGAGGTCGTGACCGCGTTCGAGCACGTACTGCAATGCCTTGGTGGAGTTGGCCTTGTGCAGTGCCAGGAATACGTGCGATCCGGTCGGTGCGGTGGATCGCTGGGCAAACACCTCACCCAGCCACTTCCGGCGCTTGACGACTGCGCCGTCCCAGTCCTTGTTGTTGGCGATCACCCAGCGACGGATGATCGAAGTGGACCGTCGGGTGCGCTCAGCCTGAGCAGCAGCGTCGGCTGCGGCCTCGAACTCCTGCTCCGTCGGTGGGGTTTCCGCCGCGGCGACTGCGGCGGGGGTGAAGTCGGCGCAGCCCGCCGGTGCGTGCTGCAGAGCGTGCCCGTGAGCGACGAAGTCGCGGCAACCGTAGACAGCGACCATCACAGTCTCGCCGTCGTCGGAGGTGTCTTCTTCGATCCACGCTCCGTGCCCGGGGCAGGAGGCATGCCCGGCCGGGATCAGCGCGGTGTCTGACGTGGCGTCGGGAGTAGGCCGCAGGCGATCGAGCGTGCGCGCGGGCCCGGAGTACGGGTCGAGCGTGCGATCGAAGATGACGATGCCGGCGCCGGTGAGGTCGTGGGTGAGTTGCTCGGTGAGCTGCTCTTTACGTGCGGCGTCGGCGCGCTCGGTGCGTTTGACATTGGCGTAGACCTCGAAGTTGTTGGGCTGTTCGAGGGCGAGGCGCAGCAGGTCTGTGGCGGTGGAGGTGTCTCCGGCGTTGTCGAACTCGGCGATCGTGGCGGCCTGGACCAGATCGAGGTCGTAGCGTTCGGCCGCCTTGGTGGCCAGCTCGCTGGCGCCGGCGGTGAAGACGTTCTCGACGTAGGTGGTGCCGCCTTTACCGCGTGCGAGCTTGCGCGCGATCGCTTTGGGCGTGAGGTCGAATGCGGCGAGTTGTTGCATGCCACGGTAGGTGTCGGCGAGCGTCATCGCCACGCGGACATCGTTTTCGGACATCTGGCCGACGATCCGCTCGATTGCGGCCTTGCGTTCGTCGGCGGGCGGCGGCGCCTGCATCCACACCGGAACCGGGACTCCGGCCCGGCGGGCGTTGAGCACGCGACGCTGGCCCTGGGTGATCATGATGGTGCCGTCGTCGGCGCGGTAGCCGTTGGTCGCGACGCGTACCCCGAGCGCTTTGAGGTTGGCAGTGGTGGTCGCGTCGGCGGTGGCGTTGTCCACGCGCACGTTCTCCGCGATGACCACCTCGTCCGGATCGGCCCAGACGATGGTGTCGTACTCCGCTTCCCGGTCATGGAGCAGGTGCCGACGAGCCTCGTCGGCGTTCGGCTCGCTGGCGGTACTGGCGTCCTCGCCAGCTTCCCCAGCCCGGCCGGTGTCGGCTGCGACGTCCGGCTCGTCGGCAGGATCGGCCTGGGCCGGCGCCGTCCCGGTGGGGAGGTTGGCCGCGCCGGCAGGGTCCTCGTGGTCGGGCTGAGCTGATTTGTCCATCGTGCTGGTCACGGGCAACTCCCTGGTTGAGTACCACGTCATCGGATGCGGCGACGTGCTGTCGGTTCCGACCGCCCCCCGGCCCTGGCGTTAAGGCGGAGCCGATCGAGCGGGGCGGGCGTCCCGGGCGGGACGCACTCGACCGAGCGGGGCCGCCAGCGGTGCCGCCCGCCCGGCGGTGCAGCCGTCCATCGGGGCGGCTGTGTCGGCGGGCGGCACCGCCAGGCTCCGCTAGAGTGCGTCGTCCCGCCGGGGGTGCAACGCCCGGATGACACATCAGAGTCGGCTCAGACACTGAGCTTGCTGGGGGAAGCTTCACCGCCAGAGATTGCTGCGCCGTCTCGATCAGCGACGGGGCTGAGGTGACGGCCTGGTCGCGGTGTCCGAAGGTCTCGTGAGGGGCGAGAACACGGCTGGGCGGGCGGGAGGTGCCGCGTCGTGCTCAACGATAGACGGACTGCGGCCGCAAAAGATTCCGATGTGGTAGGCGATCGCGACTGCGTGAGTCCTGTTCGCCGCCTTGAGTTTGCGGAGGATGTTCTTGAGGTGGCTTCGGATGGTTTCCGGTGAACGCCAGTGCTTCGCGGCGATTTGTGCGTTGCTGAGGCCGCGTGCGACGTCAGCGAGAACATGCAGTTCGACATCGGTGAGCAGTGGGCGTTTCGACACGAGGGCGTCCTTCGACGGAGTGGGCGAGGTATGGGGTGGGCTGGTCGTGCGCCACGGCGCGTGCGGTGCACGACCAGCCCGGACCGGGCTTCGGCTCAGTCCGGGACAGACGAGCCGGACTCGGGGTACCCGGTCCATTCGGTTGGCCTGACGGGAGAGTGCGAGGACGCCCGCGGATCACCACGCGCGGCGGTGACACCCAGGCGTGCCCGCGTGGCGGAGTCCACACGACGCCTTTGCCGCCGGTGGACTGGCGGCAAAGGGGACAAGGCACGCCGCCATGGCCGGGGGCCGTGATGATCGTTGACGTGGCGGTCAGATCGTGGCGAGGACTGTGCGCAGCGTGCTGACGGTGGCGTGGTCGAGCTTGGCGAGGCCGCCGTCGAGGACACGGGTCATATTGCGTTCGGGACGGGTGGCGCCCTGGACCGTCGCTTCGTGGTGCTGGCGCGTGTTGACGGCTTGCACGACTCCCCATCCCGTGCCGCGCCACGGGCTGACACGGCTGTCGCTGGTCCAGAGCCGGGTGAGGGAACTGCGACGCTTGGCGGCGTTGGTGTAGGCACGGCCCCGCTGGGCAGGCAGTGGATCGTGCGCGTCGAGAAACATGCGCCAGGCCTCGTCGGTGACGGCGGTTTCACACAGCTTCTTGACTTCGGCAGCGAACTCGCCGGCGATGGTCTCGACCATGTTCAGCGCGGCGCGGGCGTCGAGGACGTTCAGGTCACTCTGGGAGGTGTGCGCGACGGCGTGTTCCTGGCCGGTCTCACGTAAGCCTGCCGCCATGGTGTTGTCGCACACCACGTTGGTGACGACCCGCTTGTAGCGTGATTTGAGGCTGGCGTCGTGGGAGGTGCACGCGAGCAGATTGGGCCGGAACTCGACGCCTTCCGGGGTCATGATGTTGTCCGGCACTTCGACGCTCACCCACGCCTGTTTGCGCTGGCGCAGCAGCCCCGCCGAGCCGATCTGCAGACCCCCGTCGAGGAGGAGGGTAACTTTGTTCAGAAGCCACTCGTCGTACTGATGAATCCCGTATCCGTCGGTGTGGAGGCCGAGCCGGTCGCCGTTGTCGCTGGCGGTGATCGCCAGTGCGGTCGGCTCCAGGCGGGTCCCGAAGTTGTCCCGGATGAGCACTTCGGCGCGCTGTGCTTTCCAGTTGAAGAGGCGGCGCCTGACGTCGGCTACCGGGATCGGGCCTGGGTAGTGATTGGGTTCCCCGCCTTGGGAGTCAGCGCGGTAGTGCCACGCGTGGCCCCGTTTGTCGGTGAATCCGATAAGTACCTGGGTGTTGAGCCAAGCGGCCGTCTCTCGGGACATGGCTGGCCGGTCCTTTCACGAGTACTGGTGGCGGCCCTCGACCAGGCCGGCTGGTATGCCGGCGAGGCCGTGAGGTCGCGCGTGGACGTGGCTGTCCACCAGGCCGGAGCGCCGGCGGCACCGGGCCCCGTTCTCGGCAACCGAGCGTGCCGACCGCAGTGGGCCTGGTGCCGCCGGCGCTGGCCTGGTCCCCTGCCCCCGGCCACGCTGCGATCGCGGCGGCTCAGGCTCGGCCGTGGTTCCTTTGGATGTCCCCGCTCAGTCCCACCAGATCCGGATCCGGTACGGCTGATCGCCGGGCTTGCCGACGATCGGGTGTGGTGTCGCCGGGTGTTGCTGCACGGTGATCTCGTCGGCCCGCAGCCGCCTCGCCCAGTCGATGACGCGCTGGGCGTATGCCTGCCGGTCGACGTCCGAGAGCCTGTTGTTCGTCGTGGTCGCCGACGTGCGGATGCGTTGCTGCTCGAAGAACGGCACCCCGATGTAGAGGACGGGCGAGCCTTCGGCGCCGAACTCGACGAGCATCGCGTCGTCGACCAACGCACCGATGGTGTCGGCGACACGCTGAGGGCTGAAGTTGTTGCAGCCCTGTGCCTTCGCCATCACCGCGTGAAAGGTGGCGCTGTTCGGTAGGCTGACGGTGAAGTTGAGGCTGACTTTCTGGCCGAGTCGGACAAATTCGACGATGTCGTTGTGTACGGACACGTCGTGGGGCATGGTTTTCTCCTGGTCTGGGTGGCCGCGGAGACTTAGCTGCGGCGGAGGAGGGCGTTGCATTCGCCGGAGAGCAGTGCACGGATGACGTCGGATGTCGTGCGGTTGTGCAGGAGCGTGACGATGAGTTCTGTGGTGTGGGAGTGGTCGGCGTAGTTGAGCGATCGGGCGGCGAGTGTCCGGTCACTGCGCAGGAGCGCGCTGGCGGCGACCAAGGTTGCGAGGCGTGCCTGTGCTTTGCGGCTGGTAGTGCCTCTGAACAGGGCGATCCAGAGTTGTTCGACGCGGCGAGCATCGAGACGCGGATCAGGTAGGAGGAAGCGGGCGAAGATCGCGTCGCGTTCGAGAGCCGTCGCGATGGCGTAACCGGTCTGGTCGCTGGGTAGTTCCCCGGATGAGGCTCCCCGGACGGCGACTGTGACGAGCGATTGTGCTTCTTGGTCGTGACGAACGGCGAAGTGCAGCATTTGACGTGCGAACCATCCGATGGGCGCGCCGACGGTGTCGCCATGCCGTTCGAAGGGTCGGTTCCACTGGATGTTGGTGGCGCCGGTGCGCACGCGGACCGGCTTGGTGAGGTCGATCGTGCTGCGCGGTGTCGTGACGCGCCCGGTGTGGGCGTAGCTTCGGTAGTCGCGCCACGAAACGCCGGGCTGTGCGCGAGGGGCCCAGATGGTGCCGACGACGTGGCCGCCCAAGTCCAGCAACGCCTCCCCCAGGGCGGCGAGTGCCGCACGGTGCGGAAGGTCGCGTTTCTGCACCTGCCTGCCAATTACAATGAGAATGAGATGGGTGGTGCCGCGGTCGAAGTGGGCCTGCAGAGCGGTGGCCAAGGAGCCGGTATCGCGGGACAGACACGTAGTCGGAAATGCCGCCAGGACAGCGGGAATCTCCTGAGGCGCGCCGTTGTCGTGACAAGCGATCACGTACAGAGTGTCGTGCCCGGTATTGGGTAAGGCGGCGATCACTTCGCCGATGGACCATGGTGTGGACACGGGTAAGTTCCGATCTTGTCGGCGCAGCCGCGCACATCGCGCAGGCGACGCGGTGGCGGCTCAGGTGTGTGAGCCGCCACCGGTTGAGCGCGCGCATCACGGCGGCGCCGCGGGCATGCCTGGCCGACGCCGGTCATTCCGGACTTGGCGCCGTCGTGGAGGGCGCGCTACGGTCCGCGGACTCACACACTGCGCGGTCCCGCGTCTTCGCCGCCGGCATCGGCACTGCCGGTGTCGAGACAGTCGAGGATGTCGGTGGCGGTGGTGATCAGTTTCGCTGTTCCATCCATGATGAGCTGGTGGCACCCCGCCGAAGGCGCCGAACCTATCGGGCCGGGCACCGCGAATACCGGTCGTTGCAGCGCGGAGGCGCTACGGGCGAGGCTGTGTTGAGCACCGCGCCGACCTGTTTCGATCACCACCACCGCCGTGGTCAGCGCACAGCAAAGCCATCGGCTGACGGTGGCTCGGGCCCGGGTGACGAGCACTGTCGGTGGAAACTGTGAGACCACGGCGCCGCGCTCAGCGATCATGTCCAGCCACACATCCCGGTGATGGGGGTGCCTGACGTCGAGCCCGCTCGGCAGGACGGCCACCGGCACACCCGAGTCGCTGGCGAGAACTCCACGGTGCCCGGCTTCGTCGATGCCGACCGAGCCGCTGCTCCACACCGGGCAGCCGGCAGACGCTAACCCGAACGAGATCTCCGAGGCGGCAAAGCTGCCGTAGGCGGAGGGGACTGTCGTGCCAGAGACCGTGACCCCGCGCCGGACTATTTTGTTCAACTGCTGCCGGCCACGAATCCACAGACCTAGCGGAACGCCGCCAGTGCCCTCTTGCACCTCGGACAAGGCCGCCAAGTCCGCTATCTGGTCCGTCGGCCACTCGTCGTCGCCGGGGATGACGAAGCGGATCCCACGGGCTTCGGCGCGTTTGAGGACTCGATCGGTGTCCTGCCACGTGATGCGACGGTGTAGTGGCGGAACGTGCATTGCCGGTGCGGTGCCGTCGCCGATCAAGCGCGCAGCCTCGACATGGCCTACCTGGCTGATGAAATCGGGTAGCTGGATGGCGCCGGCTGCAGCCGCGTGTTGAAGAAGAACGCGGGAGCGACGATCTTCAGTAGAGCGATTCATGAGTTCTCCGAATGGTGATAGCAATGATGCGCTCTGCGGTGGGAAGCGATCTGGATAGCATGCAGGTATTCAAGAACCGATTGGCGTGGCGAACGTGACCCGGGAGAGCGAACCGGGTGCCCGTGCGGATCGGCGTCAGCCTTTGTGGTTAGATTGTGTTCTTCACATTTCGCGCTGTCTGATAATTGCTGCTATTCCGGTCGTCGGAGGATAGCCGAGCCCTGGCGTTGGAGGACGACACCAACTGGGAAGTCGCTGGCAATGGAAGTGATCACTTCCGCGACTTGGGTGGCGATGGACCAGGAGTCGGAGTCGGTGAGTGCCCCGGCTCGGCGCAGACGGAGGTGATGCTGTGTGACATAGTCGTTCCACGTAATCGGCAATTGAGCCACTTCGACAGTGGTTGTTGCGCGGTCGCATTCCAGCCCGGTGAAGAAGCTGCACAGTGTGCAGTTGCAGTCAGCGAGCTCGTCGATCCGGTCGCACATGGTCGCTATAGTGACCATTTCTCCTGGTTTGCAGGCGCAGCAGTCGTTCGGTCGGTAACCCTGGGTGCGGGTTGTGGCGACGAGAACGGTGAGACCATCCGAAGTATGGCGAGCTGTACCGTTCAATTGTTCATTGTCATGAGTGTTCATTTCTTCCTCTCTTACACTCGAGGCGGGTTCGACCGGGTGTCCTGGCCCTCTGGGAGCTCATAGATGCACGCCGCGCACCGGGCGGGACGGCGTCCTTCGTCCCGGCGCCGTCGGCCGGGTCAATGTGCTGAGGCGGGCTGCTTCGTCACCGGGGTGGTTGACCCGGCGGCCGGGGCCGGGCACCGTGCGCTGGTCCCGCCTGGGTGCGCAGATGACCATATGATTCTTCGAACGCGTTGGCTCGCGGCTATGTCGCCCGGTTGTGGCTTCACCCTCGGCTGCGCTCCGCGTGAGCTGCAGAGGTGGTTCATCAGCACCGCTGGCCGTGGCGGGACCTTTGGGCGAACGGACCAGGGTGGAGATACCTGCGACGTACAACCCGCGTGGCCGAGCAGGCTTGTCGGCGGCCAGTCGGAATTCCCCGTGGACGGCCACCCACGGACGGCCAGTTCGGTTTCCTGCTGGGTCAGTTGCACGATCAGTGATCGCAGCAGGTTCGTCGGTCGGCGCGGCCGTGCTAGTTGTATTGACCCGGAGCGTTGTTCACGCGGGTGATGGGCGGGTGGCCGCCGAGTGTGGTGTGGCAGCGGTGGTGGTTGTAGGTGTGGAGGAAGTCCGCCAAGGCTTCGGTGCGTTCGGCGTTGCTGGAGTAGGGGCGTACGTACGCCCATTCGTCGAGTAGGGTGCGATTTAGACGCTCGGCCTTGCCGTTCGTCTGCGGGCGATAGGGGCGGGTGCGTTTGTGTATGATCCCGGCGGCGCTGAGGGTCTGGGCAAACAGTTTGGATCGGTAGCAGGAGCCGTTGTCTGTGAGGACTCGCTCGACGGTGACGCCGTGCTGTGAGAAGAAGGCGTTCGCTCGCTTCCAGAAGGAGGCTGCGGTCTCCTTGCGCTCGTCGGTCAAAACCTCGCTGTACGCGAGCCGACTGTGATCGTCAATGGCGGTGTGGACGAAGCTGTAGCCAATCACGGGGCTGCCGCCCTTGCGAGCCTCGGTAGTGGCTTGCCGATTGTCGGCGGCCTGCCGGCGGGGCATGATCCGATGTCCGCCGCCGTCCGGGATGTTGCCGAGCTTCTTGATGTCGACGTGGACCAGTTCGCCGGGGCGCTCTCGCTCGTAGCGCCGAATGACTTGGCCGGTTGGCCGGTCCATCCAGCGCAATCGGTTCAGCTGGTGGCGGGCCAGAACGCGATGAACCGTTGAGGCGGGCACGGCCAGAATCGGTCCGATCCGTGCGGGGCCGAGCGTCCGTTCGCGCCGCAGCTCGCAGATGCGTCGACGGGGGTTCGGTGCGGTGTCGTCAGAGGGCGGCTGGAGCGATCATGCAGTCCCGTGTCGCCTTCAGTCCGCCAGCGCCGGACCCACTTGTAGGCCGTGGCGCGGGATATACCCATCTCGTCTGCCACGTGGGCGACGGGCCTGCCGGCCCGGACCCGGTCGACCAGGAGTCGTCTGCCGTGGATGGTCAGACGAGCATTGGGGTGGGGCACGAAGACCTCTCCAGTGTGGTGAATCCTGAACGCCGCCACCCTCGTGACAGGGAGGGCGGCGGCGTCGGGATAGGTAGTCAGGCTGGAATGACGTGAGCGGCGTAGCGACCAGGCCGTATGAGCCTGCGCGGGGGTGGCGCCATCGACCTGGGCATTGCTGGCCGCGACGGCGTCGCTGACCGGATGCATGGCTTACCCGGACTGGTCCACTGGATGTCTCCAGATGAAGCGGCCGCCGTTTCCGGCTATCCGCGTAGCGTGCCTTCCAGGTGGCCTGATGCCAGGACGTGTCCCATGAGCAGAGGGAGCAGGGACTCGAGTTCGGTTGCTGCGGTGGTGTTGGGTTCACAGTCCAGTGCGTAGAGGTGGAACTGGTAGTGGTGGGTGCCGTGGCCGGGCAGCGGGCGGGGTCCCTGGTAGCCGGTGCGGTTTCGGTGGTCGGGCAGATAGGTGAACCGTGCGTTGTCCGCCGTGAGTTCGCCCTCGTCGATGCGGGGCGGCTCGGGCGCGAAGTAGGCAGCCATGTGGCGTCCCGGCTTTGCGGTCGGGGTGTCGATGTCTTCCATCACGAGAAGCATCCGCTTGGTGCGGGCGGGCGGCTCATCCCATGCCAGCGCCGGGGAGATGTTGGGCCCCAGGTCCATGGTCGCGTGGCGCAGCGGGATGGTGGACCCGTGAGTGAAGGCGGACGATGTGAGGTGGAGTGTGCCCGATTCGGCGGCGGCCAGCTCGGGGGCGTTGCGGATACTGCGCGTGCTGCCTGCACGCTTGCCGCGCAGCAGCAGGCCGAGCGGGTAGAGGAGGATGGCGAGCAGCTTCATCGGGGGGTTCCTTCGTTTGCGGTGTCGGGGCCGTTGTCCTGGGCCACGGTGGTGGGGATGGTGCGGTCCAGGAGGGTGGCCAGCACGGTGAGGGCTCCCAGGGCGAGGACGACCCAGCCCATGCGGTGGAAGCCGCTGTCGGTGACGTGGTCGCCGAAGCTGAGGGAGATCACGCTGGAGGAGAAGATCGCGCCGATGTAGCCGAAGGTACGCAACAGCCCTGCGGCGACGCCGACTTCCTCCGCGGCGGTCTGGACGAACAAGGTGGTCTGGTTGGCGAAGTTGCACAGGCCGTTGGGGAAGCCGAGGACACCGGTCGTCAGCAGGATCACGGCCAGGGGGCTGCTGGCGTGTGCGGTGAGCATGAGCAGTCCGCCCCCGGCTAGCGCGACATTGCCGGTCAGCAGCGGCCAGCGCACCCAGCCGCGGGTGGAGACGAAGCGGGCCAGGATCATGCTGACCGCGGACATCGGCAGCATGATCATGCCGGCCTGGAACGAGGAGTACCCGGCACTGCCCTCCAGCCACTGGGTGAGTGAGTACATCGAGGCATAAATACCCAGGCCCACCAGTAGCTGGCGCAGGTAAGTCCGGCGCAGCGCCGGGTTGCGGGCGAGGGAACGGACGTCGATCAGCGGGGACGCGGAGCGCCGCTCCCACCAGATGAGACCGGTGAGCGCGGCGAGTGCGATGGCACCCAGGGGCCAGGCGGGGCGGTCGAGATCGTTGAGGAACTGGAGCAGGCACACCACGGAAAGGGCGAACAGGACGATCCCGACAGGGTCGACGGACGCCAACGCCCCCTTGAAGCCACGGGCTTTGGCGGGCGGGTCCTTCTCCACGTTCTTGGCGGCGAAGATGAAGGCGAAGGCGGCCAGGGGCACGTTGACGAAGAACAGGGCGCGCCAGCCGAACGCGCCGTCCAGGACGCCGCCGAGCGGCAGGCCGAGCACGGCGACGATCTGCGAGGCGATGGAGAAGTTGCCCAGCACGGCGCTGGGCACGCCGGTCTTCAGCCGCTCGGCCCGGCGGCGCACCAGCGCCATGGAGGCGGGGTAGCAGGCGGACGAGCCGATGCCGATCAGTGCGCGGGAGAGCAGCAGGACCTGAAAGCCGGGCGCGATGGTGCCGATCACGCCGCCGGCCAAGAGGATGGCCACACCGGTGAGGAAGATCTTCCTGGGGCCGAAGATCGAGGCGAGCTTGCCCATGGTGGGCTGCATGACCGCGCTGCACAGGTACAGCACGGACACCAGGGACGCGGCCGGACCCGGGCCCAGGTGGTAGTCGGCGGCGAGCCCGGCAAGGCCGGTGGCGATCATAGAAGTATTCACCGGGTTCAACGTCGTACCCAGCATCAGCGGGAACGTGAACCGCAGGCTGAAGCCGTCGTCAACGGACACCGTCGGCTTTGTGGACGCGTCCGGCAGTGAGGGGGGTATCTGAGACATGCGGCCTCGTCAGTCAGGGGGCGGAACGGGTACTTCCGCTGGGGTACCGAAGGTGGATCTTACGTAATACGAAACATCTTATTTCGTTATACTAAGGAACTGTGAGTGTGAACGCAAACCCCCACGACCCGCACAACGACACCAAGGCCGTCGGCAGCGAGCTGCGGGTCGCGGTGGCCCGGATCTACAGCCGCTTCCGCTCCGAACGCGGTGAGGGCGAGATGGCCGAGGCCGCCACCATCGTGCTCACCACACTCCTCAAACGCGGACCGCAGAGCTTGACCGAACTCAGCCGCCACGCCCACGTGACACCGAGCTCCATGAGCCAGACCGTGAACCGGCTCGTCTCCGGCGGACACGCGACCCGGCAGCGGGACCCCGACGACGGCCGCCGAGTCCTCTTCTACTTCACCCCGACCGGCGCCGAAGTCGCTCGCGCAGCACTGGCAGTGCGTCAGGACTGGCTGGAGGGACAGCTCGCCCAACTGTCCGGTGAGGAGCGACTGACACTCCTGCAGGCTTCCCGAATTATGCGCCGACTCGCCGACTCCTGAGCATCACTCGTTCCGGGCGGAATCGCAAAGCCGCGTCGGTGCACTGTCAACAACGTTGGTGATCAATACAGCTAGTCATGCCGCGAGGTTGATCGTGCCGTGAGCGCCAGCAGGGCGCGGCGCGGTGGAACTGGGATCCGTCAGTGGCCACGGTCGTTGCGGCCCGGCGTCGCCGTGAGAACACGTTCTCGATAACGGTGCCTGTGCGTCGGTCTCCTCTTGCTGCGAACGCCCTCTTTTGCCGATGAGCGGACGTTGGCTAGCGTAGTGCAGTCGGTTGCTGAGCAGAGGGCGTGCAGTCGGCTGGCGGGCGAGCTGTGTTCCGTCATTCGGTTCAGCAGGTTGGGTCCTGCGATCTGCGGGTAGCGGTGTCGGGATACTGAGTCGATGAGTGACCGCTCTGACCGTCCGGCGACCGCCGACACGGCCAACCAGGTGACCGGCAGTGTGTCCGGGAATCTGGTGCCGGTTGGTGCTATCCACGGTGACGTGCACTTTCACCGGTAGGCTCGCCCAGTGGTGGACTTGCCGTATCGAGCGGGTGTGGCGCCACAGCAGGCGGCGGCTTTTCAGGACCGCCCGGAGACAGCGCACCTGCTGGCGCAGGCGCTGGAGTGTGGGGACGCCGCGGTGCTGATGGCTCGGCCGGCGGAACGTACCGGTGTGGTGTCGGGGTTGGGTGGGGTCGGCAAGACGCAAGTGGCGCCGGATTACGCCGAGCGGGTGTGGGCCGCTGGCGGGGTGGAGTTGTGGGTGTGGGTGACCGCGGCTTCTCGGGAAGCGGTCGTGTCCAGCTACGCTCGCCTGGCCGCCGACTTGACCGGTGTCGAGGACCCTGACCCCGAGCACGGCGCGCAGCGACTGCTGGAATGGCTGGCCACCACGGCGGCGCGGTGGCTGATCGTGCTCGATGATGTACAGAATCCGGCCGATCTAAGGATGTTGTGGCCACCGGCCACGGCGAGTGGGCGGGTAGTGGTGACCACTCGGCGACGTGACGCTGCGTTGCGTGGACGCGGTCGTCATCTGGTTGAGGTCGACGTGTTCACCCCATCAGAGGCCGAGCCCTATCTGCGTGCCGTGCTGGCCGACCAGCCGCACCTTGCCGCGGGAGGGGCCGAACTGGCCGTCGAGCTAAGGTACTTGCCGTTGGCGTTGGCGCAGGCTGGCGCATGCATGCTGGACCGGGATCTGTCCTGCACCGACTACCGCACCCGCTGGACAGACCGTCAGCGGAGTCTGGCGTCGTTGTTGCCCGAGTCCGACGGGCTGCCCGATGAGCACCGGGCCACCGTCGCTACCACCTGGTCATTGAGGTGATCTCACCAACGATTGGCATCTGAGCCAGACGACACGCGCAAGCCATCCTTATTGGACAGCGCCCAGGCGGGCGTGGGGTCCCTGGTAGATGAGTTCTCGCCACAAGACCATCTACACCGAGGACTCCGCGTGATCGCTTATTCTGCATGCTCGACGTCTCCCGTGAACTGGCCTGTCACCTCAGCCGACTGCTGCACTCCGAACGCTGCCGACGCGGCACTCGCAGCCGTACCAGGGCGCTGAGCTGCTTTCGACACGCGGTGTTGGGCCTGCGCCGGTTCCGCCAGAACGCCGATGTTACCGCGCTGGCCCACGACGCCGGAATCTCCCGCGCCACCGGCTATCGCTATCTGGAGGAGGTCATCACCGTGCTGGCCACCCAAGCCCCCGACCTGCACGACGCGCTGCGCCGAGCCCACACCGAGGGCCTGTCCCACGTGATCCTCCGATGGCAAGGTGTTTTCCGCCGACCGCTGCGGCCAGAAGACCACCAGCGTCAAGGGCACGCAGATTGACCTGTGGTTTTCCGGGAAGGCTCACGAGTCGGGCGGCAACATTCAGGTGCTCTCGGCGCCTGACGGTGTGCCACTGTGGGCCTCGGCTGTCGAGCCTGGATCAACGCATGACCTCACGGCCGCGCGCGAACACGTGCTCGGCGCGTTGTACTGGGCCGCGTCCCAGCTTGACCTGCCGACACTGGCCGATGGCGGCTACAGCGGCGCGGGAATCGGTGTGCACACCCCGATCAAACAGCCCGCCGACGGGCAGGTGCTCGATACGGACAATCAGACCTACAACGCGTTGCTGCGCGGGCTGCGCTGTCTGGGCGAACGCGGGTTTGCGCTGATCACTGGCCGCTGGCGCAGCCTGCGTCATATCACCGCCGGCCCTAGCAGGATTGGTGACATCGTGAAAGCCGCGCTCGTGCTGACACAATTCGAACATCGCATGATCAAGTGAAAGTTGTTGAGATCACGTCACTGTCCGAGATCTATCCGGCAGCTCAGATCCAGATCTGTCAGTCGACGCTGCCGCTTCTTTACGATCTGCGGCTCTCTTTGCAAAGTTGATAGAGCACATTGGTATCAGGCAGAAGATAGTTTCTGTTCCGGGCACGTGCTGTTCAGTGAACGGCCGGGATCGCGCGCAGTACGGATTTTACTTCCGGGCGGCTGCCGCTGCCGACGAGGGCTGCGGCGGAGATGCGGGACCACACGGTTTCGGCCGGGGCCGTGAGCTGGTGGCAGGTGAGGCCGGCGAGCTCGAGAGGGATGACCGAGTGACTGCGGTGCCAGATGCCGGCGTCGGTGTCGCCGCGCAGGACCGCCGCGGGCACGTCGGGAAAGGGATGGTCGACGTACTGGTACCCGTCCTCCCGGGGATAGGTGGCTTCAGTGAGTGCGACGTGGTCGGGGGAGTCCCGGTCGATCGCGATGCGGTGCGGCTCGGTGCCCTCGTCGCGGGTTCGGTGGACCGAAACCAGCTGGTTGGCGCCGTAGTAGGTTCCGGGGGCCAGGAGCCGGACGTGGATGTCGTCGCCGACGCGGTGGGCCGCCGCGTCGAGGACGCCTGACGAAACGACGACCACGTCGACGCGGTCGGTGCCGAGGCTGTCGAGCCGGCGCGCGCCACCGCGTTGATGTCGCACGGTGTGCGGGATGCCCGCGGCGGTCAGCTCATCGGTCAGCGTTTCCGAGAGCTGCTCGATCTCCTCGGGACCGCCGGGTGGCAGCAGCAGGCGGATCGGGTCCAGTCCCGCCAGCGCCCACGCCCGGCGCAGGTCGATCGACCCGACGGTGCGGCCGCCGGCGCCGTGCGAGGTGGTGGTGAGCGCCCCTTGGTCGGCCAGCGTGGTCATCGCGCGCTGGATCGTGCCCGCGGTGCCGCCGACCGTGCGCGCGTAATGGGTGTTGGTGGGCAGTCGTTCCCCGATGCCCAGTCGCAGCGCGTCGATCACCACGGCCCGCAGCACCCGGGGGAGAGGCCGGTCCGACGCGGTCGGCCGGACGTCCTGAGTCACTTCGCGCCCCCGCTGAACGTGGTGTCGGTCCTGTCGCGATGAGCCTACCGCCGATGCGATTGACCGGTGCTCCAAAAATGGAGTATTGTCTCGATCGAGAACGAGCCACACTTGAGCACTGGGAAGTGACGTGTCCGATTCGCAACTGCTTGTCCGTCGGCTGGCCGAGTCCTTCGGTGCCGAAAAGATCTCGACCGACCCGGCGTCCCTGGCGGCCACGAGCCACGACACCTGGCCGGTGTCGACGAAGTGGGCGCGGCGGGGCCTGCACCCGCACCAGGCTGACGTGGTCGTCCGCGCGGTGTCCGAAGCGGACGTTTCGGCGGTGCTGCGGATCGCCGAGGAGTACGGGGCACCGGTGACGACTCGCGCGCTCGGCTCATCGGTCACGGGACAGCCACTGCCGACGCTGGGCGGGATCGTGCTGGACCTGTCAGGTCTCGTGGGGCCACACGAGGTCGACGAGGTCGACCTCACGGTGACCGCGCCTGCGGGGGTCAACGGCGGTGGGCTGGAGGACGCGTTGAACCGCGCGGGGTGGACGACCCGGTTTTCGCCGCAGTCGCTGTACCGGTCGTCGGTCGGCGGCTGGCTGTCCACTTTGGCTACCGGCCAGTTCTCCTCGAAGTACGGCGGCGTCGAAGATCTGGTCGTGGGGTACCGGGTGGTGCTGGCAGGCGGGGAGGCCGTCGAACTGAAGGCGTCGCCGCGCGCGGCGATGGGACCGGACCTGCGTCAGGTGTTCCTCGGATCGGAAGGGACACTCGGGGTCATCACACGGGTGACGCTGAAGATCTTTCCACTGCCTGCCGCGGAGGACGTCCAGACGTTCCTGGTCCCCGACGTCGGTGCCGGACTGGCGATCATGCGAGAGCAGGCCGCGCGCGGGTTGCGCCCATCACTGCTGCGGCTCTACGACCCC
Source organism: Amycolatopsis ultiminotia (assembly GCF_039536925.1). Classification (NCBI taxonomy): domain Bacteria; kingdom Bacillati; phylum Actinomycetota; class Actinomycetes; order Pseudonocardiales; family Pseudonocardiaceae; genus Amycolatopsis; species Amycolatopsis ultiminotia. Next base: position 22,317 of record NZ_BAAAZN010000034.1, read on the forward strand.
ACCGAGGCGCGGCACGCGATGGCAGACCCGGGATTCGAGGGCACGGTGTTGTTCGTCGGCACGGAGGGCGAGGCGGAGACGGTCGCGGCCGAAATGGCTGTGCTGACCCGTATCGCGGCCGAGTTCGGCGCGACCGAGCTCGGGCCGGAGCCGGTGCGCGCGTGGCTCGCGCGGCGGTTCGATTTCTCCACGGTAGAGAAGCGGCTGGACACCCCGGGCGGGTTCGCCGAGACGGTCGAGGTGGCGCACACCTGGCGGCACATCGAAGCGCTCTACACGGACGTGCGGAAAGCGTTGGAGCCGCTGGCGGACGAGGTGCTGGTGCACTTCTCGCACGTCTATCCACAAGGGACATCGATGTACATCATTCTGCTCGGTGGGGTCGCCGACGACGCGGCCGCCAGCGAGCGGCTCACCGAGATCTGGGCGACGGCGATGCGGGTCTGCCTCGACCACGGGGCTGAGCTTTCGCACCACCACGGCGGCGGGCTGGCCCGTTCTCCGTATTCGCGCCGCTCCCTCGGTTCTGCGCACCTGGTGCTGCGCAGGCTCAAACACGCGCTGGACCCGGACGGCTTGCTCAACCCGGGCAAGCTCGGACTCTGACCGGATACGACAAGGGGCTCACCGATGAGTCGGAACGATCGACTGCTGGTCATCGACGAAGGCACGACCGGCACCCGGGCGCTGGTGTTCGACGGCGCGGCACGTCGCCTGGCCGCGCGCTACCGCGAGTTCACCCAGTATCATCCCGCGCCGGACCGGGTCGAGCACGACGCGGAGGAGATCTGGCAGGCCACGCTGGAGCAGGCGCGCGCCGCGCTCAGCGAGTCCGGCACTCGTGCCGGTGAACTCGCGGCGGTCGGAATCACCAACCAGCGCGGCACCAGTCTGCTGTGGGACCGGGAGACCGGGGAAGCGGTCACCCGCGCCATCGTGTGGCAGGATCTGCGCACCGCCGGGCTGGCCGCGGAGCTCGCCCCGGAGTGGGGCAAGCGGGTCCAGATGCACACCGGGTGGACGCTCGCGCCGGTCTACTCGTGCCTGTCCCTGCATTGGCTGCTCGAACAGGACCCGGCACTGCGCAGGCGCGCCGAGGCCGGGGAACTGGCTTTCGGCACGATCGACTCCTGGCTGGTGCACAAGCTCAGCGGTGGTGCCGCGCACGTGATCAGCGCGTCCAACGCGGTCGTGACCGGCTGCTACGACCTGCTCGCCGACGACTGGTACGGCGAATGGATCGAGGCGCTGGGCATCCCGCGCGGCGTGCTGCCGCGGGTCGTCGACGACTCCGGGGTCATCGCCACCACCGATGCGGGCGTGTTCGGCGCGGAGGTGCCCATCGGGGCCGCGGTCGCGGACCAGTCCGCCGCGCTGTTCGGCCAGGGCTGCCTCTCGCCGGGCGAGGGTAAGACCACTCACGGCACCGGCACGTTCCTCGACCTCAACACCGGTTCCACACCGGTGATCTCCGCCCACGGCCTGTCGACGATCATCGCCTGGCGCCGGGAGGGGGAGACCACCTACGGCCTCGAGGGATACGCGCCCGTCACCGGCTCTGCCGTGCAGTGGCTGCGTGACGGCGCGGAACTCCTGCGGACCGCCGACGAGACCCAGGAACTCGCCGAGAGCGTCCCGGACAACGGTGGCGTCTACTTCGTGCCGGCGCTGACGGGCCTCGCCGCGCCGTCCTGGGACTCGACCGCGCGCGGGCTGCTCATCGGCATCTCCCCGGGTACCACCCGCGGTCACCTGGCCCGCGCGGCGCTCGAAGGCATCGTCTACTCCATAAAGGACTTCGTCGATCTGATGGCCGCGGAGTACGGGCAGTCAATCACAAGCCTGCGGGCCGACGGCGGCGCGTCGGCCAACAACTTCCTGTTGCAGTTCCAGGCGGACATGATCGGCGCGACGATCCACCGCCCCGCCGACGTGGAGGCGACGTCGATCGGCGCGGCCTACCTCGCCGGGCTGGCCGTCGAAGTGTGGAAGACGCCCGAAGACTGCTTCCGCGACGTTGCCGACGACGCGGTCTTCATCCCGGGCATGGACCCCGCCCGGCGCGACGCGCTGTACGCGCAGTGGGGCCACGCTGTCGAACGAGCGAGAGGATGGGTCCGGACATGAAGCGGTTCGACGCCGCAGACCTGCCGGAGCGGGTCGATGTGCTGATCATCGGCGGAGGTGTCACCGGTGCCTCCGCGGCCCGTGACGCCGCGTTGCGCGGGCTGTCGACGGTGCTGGTCGAGCGGGACGACTTCGCCTCCGGTACCTCGTCGCGTTCGTCCAAGCTCATCCATGGCGGCCTGCGCTACCTGCAGACCTACCAGTTCCGGATGGTGCACGAGTCCGTGCGCGAGCGTGAGGTGATGATGCGCATCGCCCCGCACCTGGCCGATCTGCAGCCGTTCCTGTACCTGCTGTATCGCGGTTACCCCGAGGGCAAGGCGCTGCTGAACCTCGGGCTGACCTGCTACGACGCGTTCTCCCGTGCCCCGCTGAACCGGTGGCATCGCATGCTCGGGCGTGCCGCCGTGCTGCGCCGCGAGCCGCACCTCAATCCGGCCGGGCTGGCCGGCGCCGGGCTTTACCACGACGCCATGACCGACGATGCCCGCCTGGTGATCGATGTCCTCGAGTCCGCGGCCCGCGCCGGCGCGCTGCTGGCCAACCACAGCGAGGCGGTCGGCCTCGTGCACGAACGCGGCCGCGTCGCGGGGGCCGAAGTCGCCGATCGGATCACGGGTGCCCAGACGGTGATCCGAGCCAGGACCGTGGTCAACGCCGCCGGCCCATGGGTCGACCGCGTCCTGGGGCTGGGAGCACCGGTGCCACACCCGACCCTGCGGCCGACCAAGGGCGTGCACATCGTGTTGAGCGCCAAGGACTTCCCGCTTCGCACCGCCGTGTTCCTCCGCTCCCCATCGGACGACCGCGTGGTGTGGCCGACACCCACGGCGGACGGCAGGCATGTCTACGTCGGCACCACCGACACCGCTTTCGACGGCTCCCTCGACGACGTCGTGGCCGACGAACAGGACATCGCGTACCTGCTGGAGGTCGCCAACCACACCCTGCCCGGCGCCAGGGTCGGGACCGAACACCTCGTCGGCAGCTGGGCCGGGCTGCGGCCGGTCATCGCCCCGCCGCCGGGCACCTCGAACTCCGACGCTTCCCGCGAGCACACCATCACCGAGGGCACGGGCGGGTTGATCACCGCGGCCGGCGGCAAACTCACCACCGCGCGCATCATGGGCAGGCAGATCATCGACCACGTCGTGGCACAGCTGGCCCGCGAGCACGGCGTACGTTCCGTGCCGGCCAGCACCACCGACCAGGTCCCGATCTCCGGCGGCGACCCCGCCGACCGGTTCCGGGCTCGGCGCGCCCTCCAGCCCGTGGCGGCCACACAGGCCGAACGCTGGCTGCGCCGGTACGGGGGCAATGCCGACCGCGTCGCCTCCGCCGGTGCCCACGAGCCGATCCCGGGCACCGATCTCACGGACGCCGAGATCCGGTACGCGATCGAGCACGAGATGGCGATGACCATCGCCGACGTGCTGGTCCGCCGCACCGGCTCGTTCTACTGGTCCGCCGACGGCGATGACGCCGCGATCGGCCATGTCTCCGGCGTCCTGGCCGATCACCACGGCTATTCCCCGGATGTCCGCGCCACCCAGGAGATCGACTACCGAGGCTGGGTCGCCCGCAACCGCGGGCACCGCATCGGCACCTGATCCACCTTCTCCCCGGTTACTCGCTTCACCCCATCCCTCGGGCCGAGCCATGGCACGCCTGCGGTCACAAATACTCCATTAACGGAGTTCCTGGTCGCTGGGCCGCTCGCCGGCCCGGAAAGGCACTCCCATGCACAGTGACGTGCTCGCCCTCGCCGGAGCGGCGTTCGGTGGTTTCGTCGGCGCCACTTTCGGTGCCCTGATCGCTTTTGTGCTCTGCGGTCTTGGTGTCGTGACCGGTGTCGTCGTTCTGATCGCGACCGGCGATCCGGGTTTCCTCGACACCGTCGGCTTCGGCGCGATGTTCGGTCCGCAGGTGTCCTTCGCCGGTGGTGTCGCGGCGGCCGCGTACGCCGGACGCCACGGCTGGCTGGCCGACGGCCGCGACATCGTCACGCCGCTCGCCACGCTGCGCCGGCCCGGTGTGCTGCTCGTGGGCGCCGCTTTCGGCGTGGCAGGCAGCCTGGTCCAAGACGGCGTCACCGCGATCCCCGGCTTCGGGACGTGGACCAACCCCGCCGCGCTCAGTGTCGTGGTGACCGCCGTCGCGGCCCGGTTGATGTTCGGCCGCACCGGGCTCATCGGCCGCCACCGCGGCGGCGCCACCGGTTGGGCACGGTTCGCGCCCAACGCCGAACACGTCTGGCTCGCTTGTCAGCAGACGCCGCGCATGGCCGGCACCCTCGGTCTTTTCGTCGGCGGGTTCTCCGCCTGGGCTTCGGTGGCACTGCTGGCCGCCCATCCTCAGGCGAGTGACGTGATCTACCTGGGGTTCGGCATCTCTGCGCTGTCGCTGATCTGTCTCGCCTTCGGCGTCGAAGTCCCCGCGACCCATCACATCACCATCGTCTCCGCGACCGCGGTCGGCGCGTTCGCCGCGATCTGGTCACCCGCCGGCCCCACCGCGTGGGCGCTCGTGCTCGTCGGTGCCGTCGCGGGTGCCATCACGGGATTCGCGGGAGAGGGTTTCTCCCGTTTATGGCTGATCCGCGGCGACAGCCACATCGACCCGCCCGCCAGTTCCATCTGGCCGATGACCCTCGTGGTTTCCCTGGTCGCCGCGGTGGCCGGCTGACCGCCGGATGCCGCCACCCTTGACGGTCCACAGTGGATGAAGGAGTGCGACCCACACCGGTTCGCCCGAGTTCCGGTTCGTGGTGCGGCCGCTCAGGTATGGCCGAGCTTGGTCAGGCTTCACGTAGTGGACGGTTGCCCGAGCGCTCGGGGTGGCACGGGCGATACGGCAGATGAGGTCGCTGACGGCCGAACCAAAGGCCGCCGCTCCATTTTGGGTCCAATGCCGCGAACCCCTGGTCGTTGAACGCGTGGATCACCTCTCGCGCTGAGTTCTCGGTCGCGGCGTACATGACCGCGATCTCGCTCGCGGGCCGGCCCTGTACCGAAGCCAGGACAACTACGGCCCGGCGCAGCCGGACCCGGTCGCGTGTTGACCTCGTGATTTTCACCAGGCGATGTGCTTGTTCGGGTTCCAGCTCATGGACGAATACCTCGGGCTGGCGAGCCGTGGACGCCAGCTCCACCAGGCAGCCTGCCAGGCCTGATCAGCCAGCCGATCCGGAGACCGTTACCTCGCCAACCTTCTGCACGGCACTAGCCATCCCCCGCGTGGAGTATTCATTTTCTCACGACGTACGAGTTTATCGACGGAAGGACTGACCCGCGCCGGGGACTTTCGGCACGATGCGCTTTCCTGCTCGCTCCACCACTTAGAGTGTCGATTCTCAGCACTCCCGCCCTCGAAAAAAATGAGGACCATGATGCAGAATCGTTCACGAACGAGATTCCTCGGCGCCACCGTCGCCGCAGCAGCGGTGGCGACAACTCTTACTTTCGTCGGCGCGGGCCCTGCGGTGGCTGCACAATAGAGTGTCGAAAAGGATGTGGCACAGCTCACCGACGACGTGACAAGTCTGCTCAATGTACTGGCGGCGGACGCATCGAGTAACGTCCACCCCCTTATCGATTCGCCGGTTTCCCGGTTCGGCCGCCACAGCAATGCCACACAGGAACAGGCTTCCGACTGCACAGCAGGCTCCGCGCTGACCAAGGCGGCCAAGCTCCAGGCTGAGCTCAGCCCCCTGGAACAGAACGCGCTCGAGGCGTTGTCCAACATCGGCACGCTCTATGCCCTCAACGTCGCGGACGACAAGAATCCGCAGGTCTTCGGCACCGACGGTCAGTACATCCCGCGCGCCACCGCGGCGATCGGCAAGCTGCGCTGCTTCTGGGACATCGAGAGCTGGAACGTGCAGCTCGTCGCCTGGAAGGGCACTGACCTCGGCAGCGAGGCGAAGATGAAGAAGACCTTCGGTCTCGGCCTCGCACCGGCGAAGGCGCAGGAGGCCGCCGCGCTCACCGCGAAGGTGGTCCAGGAGATTCCTGCGTTGCAGGGCGGACGCCAGCCGCTGCTCACCCTGAACGCTTTCTCCGCGCCTGCCAATGAACTCCACGGCAAACGCGTACTGCTCGGTGACGGCCTGCTCGACGTCTTCGGCACCCTTGGCTTCGGTGACGTCGCCCCCGAAGCCGTGCTCGGCCACGAGTACGGTCATCAGGTCGACTTCGCCAACGGCAACAGCCCGGGCGACGAGTCCCGGGAGCTGGGCCCGGACGCGTACGGGGGCTACTTCCTCGCGCACGCCAAGGGCGACGCGTGGAACGCCCGCACGCAACAGGAAGTCACCTACCTCGACGCCTCGATCGGCGACTGCGCACACGACCACGGAACCCCCGACCAGCGCAAGGCCGCCGGTGCGTGGGGTGAGAAGCTGGCGACGAGCCAGGCCAACCCGAACCGGATCATCTCGCCCGCGTCGATCATCGAGAAGTTCCAGAAGGAATACCCGAAGCTCGTCCCGTCGTCGGGCAGGCAGTCCGCGTCGGCCGCCCGCAGCTGAGCCTCGGTTCTTCATCAGGTGAACAGCGTTTGGGGTGGCTGCCTGCAGCTGGGTGGCCACCTCAACGCTTGCCGCGGTGCAGGACGACACGCTCAATCAGCTAGGGATGTCTCGTAACTCGGTGTCGGGTCGGCTGGGGCCGAAGGCAAGCCGACCCAGCCCGGGGCCGTCGCCCGCTTCCGGAGACGGCCCCGGGCGCCGCCTTGGCTCGGCGGACTCGCGAAATCGGGGCCGGGCGCACCGTGTTCGACACCTCCGCGCGGCGAGTTCGCCGCACGGTTCCGTGCGCGGTGCCAGAAATCTGAGGCACGAACCAGCCAAACTCCCGCGACGAGCGGAACCGGGAACGACTCGGTGCCCAGCATCGCCGAACCGAGAGCCAAGCCACCCTGGCCACGACGGAAGGGGCTGAGTCCGCCCGCCGTGACATGGCACCCGCATCTCCGCGTCCCTGATCTGCCCTCCAGGCTTGTGCGTGGCTTCGCAGTGGCACGGGGATAACGAGGTCGCTTCCTGTCACGGTCCGGAGGCGTTCGTCACCGATGCTGTCCGCGAAACGTCCCGGTACCACCAGGACCCGGAGTGCCTGGAAAATATGGGGATCATTGTAACGATCCAGGTCCTCGAATATGACGATTTCCTAGCGCTCTTGGTCGAAGAAGTAGACGATCTCGTCAAGGTATTCGTCAAAGTAGGTGTGGTTCGGCGCTGAGAGAGTCAGGGCCGCGCCCGCCGCAGACACGTCGGAGACCACGAATCTCCTACATGTGACCATTCGCAGCACTGCGAACACTACGACGAGCAGGACGCCTATCGCCACCCACACCACCGTCCGCTCGGTATCCGAGTGATCAGAACCGGTAGCTACCTGTGAAGGCAGATGCCCGAGCAGCGCTAGCAGCGCACCGAGTGCGCCGACGAACAGCGCGGAGTCAACGAACGCTCGCCACCAGAGCAGTGGGCCTCGCTGACTGAACCGCGAGTGGCGAAGCGTGCGCGGTCTGGCGCTGTAGACCAGCTGTTTGAGTACGTCCTTTTGGATGCGGTTGGTCAGCGTCGCGCTTTCCGTGTCAGGCGCCAAAGTGGAGACGGCTAGCCGCAGCGTCGAGTCCTTGTGCTCCTCCTGGAACCTGTCGAGCACACTGGACTTGCCGGTCCCGTACCGTCCGGCAAGGACGATGTTGCGGTTCTTGGGATTCTCGACCGCCTTCGCCAGGTAGTTCAGATAGGTCTTATGCTGATTTTCGTCGTATCGCGGCGCCAGAGACTTCAATGCCAGCTGACTGGAGGACTTGCCCGGAGCCGTTGGCGGCGCGACTGCGTCGGCGGCAGTCGCGCCTACGAGGGCATCCGGAAGTTGCCCTGGGCGGCCAGCGCGGTGATCGGCGTCGCTCACTGACTTCCTCTCATCGCTCGCGTAGGAAATTCGGGTGCGCACCTCTCAGCGCCTCGCCGGCATCCGTGGCGACCAAGCTCGAGTAGCGCACGTCTGACGCCGATCCGTGCTCCGCCGTAGCGGATGTCTAACAAGTCGCAGGTCCGTCCTCGACCGTTACACGATCCCAGCATCCGCAAGTCACCTGCCGATGAACGCGCCACCCAGCAAATTCCGCCTCAAATTTTGTGGCCGGGAATTGTGCCGGTCCGACGATCACGTTTGCTCGGTTGCGAGTCAATCCGCGACGAACATCCGCTTCTGCCACCGAGTAGTCGTTGAGGAGCGCGGCTGCTCAAAAAACCGCGTAATAGTCCGTTCCACTTGTGCGCTGGTGTCGGTGGTCCCACGACTGGTGACATGGTGGCTCCTCGGGCTTGGCAAACGACAGATCGAAGCCACCCCAGCCGATGAGCGGGCAGCTCGCTACGGGCTACGGTCACGTCTGTCGAGAGCCACGCTACGTAACCGGGCGTGCGGCCAGATAACTCCCCGTTAACTGGCCGTCAGCGGAGGAAGTTCAAACTGGCCACCAACACAGGCTTGAGTGGCGGTTCGATCGACGTGTGCTGCTGCCGTGTCGAGTGGTCGTTTCTACGCTGGAGGTGTTGTCGAGGCTGGTGGTTCGCAGTGGGCGGGGCAGTGATCGTCAACCGCCGCGATCTATGACGCCGGGTGGCCACAGCTGTGCAGCGGCTGACGTTCGGTCCGCTTGTCAGCACGTTCCCGTCGTCTCGGTAGCGTCGCCGTCACGACGAGCGCGCAACAGGCGGGACTACGAATGAACTCGCAGATTAAACAAGGTGTATGCAGTTGTTGACATGATAGTTCGATCTGGGCACACTGTCGGTAGAAGGTGATCAGCTGGCGGCCCGGACCGGAGCGGTCGCAGTGCACCTTCCGGGCGACGGCGGGGCCTCCAACCCCCTCAGGTCAACGCTGTTGTCCGGTCCGGGAGGCGGTTGTCGGGGAGGGCGCCGCCTCCCGGACGCTTTGCGCCGTCGGGCGTTCCTGCCCTTCTGGGCCAGCGAACGGGGTGCAGTGCTGCCCCGGGAAACGTGCCACAGGCAGGTGGACTGCGTGAGATTGCGGAGGGACCGCGCAACAGTCTTGGAAGATAGATTGCTGCACTCCTGGTGTGGTCGATCTGATGAATCTGTCTGCGGCAAACCCTATTTCCGGTTGCCTGAGTAATGTGCTCGACGGGCAGGAGGTTGTGGTGCGCTTCCACTACCGGCCGACGATCCGGGTTACGGCCTGCGTTTCCTGAGGCGCTGGTGGCACCCTCGCTGGCGGTGCGGAGCTTGTCCGTTTCAAGTGGGTGCGACGGGCGCACGTCATTCCGCGAGGGTCGAACTGAGGGCTTGCCGCTGGGCATGGTCGTGACGACGGAAATGCTCACGGTTGGCTGTGCAATCTCGGCCGTGCACGTTACTGTGATTCTTATCCGGAGGCGCCGCGGGCGAGACGGTGTGGGCGCTGCCCGAATCGTGGTAGTGGCAATCATTGATCGTGTGTTGCTGCTGATTGCGCCGTTCGGGTGAAGTGATGCGGACTGCGTTCGTTCGCGCACGCACGGGTAATATGTTGATCTTAGGTTGACCGGGATCCGGTCACCTGAAGGAACATGTCGGCAGGGGAGGCCGTATGAACCAGGTTATGTTGCGATGGGTTCCAGCAAACCGGCGTGGTGGCACGGTTTCCGCCGTAGTGCGCAGAGATCGGGACTTGTGACGGCCGGTCTCGTTTCTGGTTGACCGGCACTATCTACGCCACGTCGACCTTCGGTAGGGCGTGGCCGCGTGCTGGCCCGTGCCGTGGGTGCGGCGTGTTCATCGCGAGGATGTCATGTCTGAAGGGCGGAAGCCGGGTTTCGGCGAACCTCTGCGGAACCGTGAGTTTCGCGCGTTGTGGCTGGCGGAGCTGGTTTCCATTGTGGGTGATCAGCTTCCCCGGGTCGCGTTGGCGATGCTGGTGTTCGCGCAGACGTCGTCGGCGCTGCTGACAGCGTTGACGTATGGCCTGACCCTGATGCCGAGCCTGCTCGGGGGCATGTTGCTGTCGGGTTTGGCGGACCGATTTCCACGCCGTGACGTGATGATCGTCGCCGACGTGGTGCGCGCTGTGCTGGCCGGCACGATGGCCGTACCAGGTATGCCGCTCACCGCATTGTGGGTGTGCGTGGGGTTGCTGGGTGTTGCCGCTGGTCCGTTCAAAGCAGCGCAGGCGTCGTTACTGCCGGAGGTGCTCGGCACGGCGGAGCAGTACGAGGCGGGTTTGTCGTTGCGACAATTCACTACCCAGACTGCTCAGTTCGTCGGCGTTGCGGCGGGTGGTGCCGTCTTGGTGGTGATCGAACCTCATCTGGCGATGGTGCTCAACGCAGGAACCTTCGTGCTGAGCGCGGTGCTGGTGATGGGGGTCGTGCGGCGGCGCCCGGCAGCGCGGTCGGCGGATGCGGCAGACGAACCGGTACTGGACGGTCGGATCGACGTTTCGGCGGGGCGGGGCTTGATCGGTGCGTTGTACGGGCTGGTGGCGCTGCTCGGTTTGTACATGGTGCCCGAGGGTCTTGCCGCGCCATACGGGCATCAGCTCGGCGTTGGCGCCGCGGGGATTGGGCTGCTGCTGGCGGTCGATCCGGTCGGCAGCGCGGTCGCAGCGTGGCTGTCGCCGAGACTGACATTGCCGTCGCGGGTGTCGACCGTGTGCGCGTTGGCCGCGTTTGGTGGTGCACTGCTGGCGCTGTGTTCGTTGGGGCCGCCGCTGTGGCTGACGTTGGTGCTGTGGGCCGCAGTTGGTGCAGTCACTCAGCTTTACGTGATCAAAACGCAGACAGTGACGGCCGCCATCGTGCCGAACGGGGCGCTCGGGGGTGTGATGGGGCGGATGGGCACGACCATGTACTGCTCGCAGGGGTTGATGATCGTCGCGGGCGGCGCCGTGGCCGACCGTGTCGGCCCGTTCTTCGCGGTCGGGCTCGCGGGCGCCGTGGCCGCCGTACTGGCTGGAGTTATCGGGGGGTGGTGGCTGGCTTGCTCTCGCAGGAACGCCGGGAGCAAGCCAGCGGGGTTGGAGGGAGGCGATCACCATTCCTTGCCACGCATGCCGGACACCTCCCCCCGGGATCGGGACCACCAAGCCAGCTGGCCTACCGAGGCGGGAGCAACGCCTCACGCGGCAGATCAGGCGACAATGCACAGGGGACCAGTATGCAAGGTAGGCAACCACGACCGGAAGTGACTACGAATATCGTCGCACCAAGACGACGCCGCTACCGGAAATCGCAGCTGCTGGCTGTGCCGAGACCTCTTTTCGCCATGGTACTGGCGGTCGATGTGCTCGCATTCAGCGCCATTGCGGGCTGGTGCATGGCGGAGCCTCCTACCGCCGGTGACGTCCGGGTGTGCCTGCTCCTGGTCGCCGCCGGGTTGCTGGTCGGGGAAGTGACCAGCCGCGCGGAGCGGATGCGGCGTCGGCTGTCGGACACGCCGCACGTGAATATGAGCTCGGTGACGATCCTGGCCGTCACCTTGCTCACGAGCCCAGTGTTGGGCGGTGCGGCCGCGGTGGCACTGTACCTGCACCTGTGGTGGCGAGCTACGCGGTGGGTCAGCGGTATGACGCCGTACCGGGCTGTGTTCAACACCAGCGTGATGGTCATTTCTGCGACCGCGAGTGATCTGGTTGCGCGGTCTCTGGCGCCCCTCACCGTGGGTGCGACCCAGTTGATCGTTCTCGTGGCGGTGATCGGTACGTACTGGGCAGTCAACTCGGCGCTGGTCGGTGCGGTCATCGCGATCGCGGATGGAGAGCGCTCGCTGCCGAGGCTGCTGGGCGGATGGAACGACAACGCATTGTTGCTGGTCACGCTGTGCGTGGGCGCCTTGGCGGTGGTGCTGATTCAGAAACAGCCGTGGATGGCGGTGCTGGTCATGCCCGTGATTTACGTGCTGCATCGGAGTGCGTCGGTCAAACATCTCGAAGTCGTATCGAGCAGAGACGCCAAAACGGGGCTGCTCCGGATGGATGCGTGGCGTTGCCTTGCCGAAGCCGGCCTCGCCAAAGCGCATCGCCACGAAGAACCAGTGGCAGTGCTGATGATTGACATCGACCATTTCAAAGCCATTAATGACGGTCACGACCACATGGTCGGTGACGACGTGCTGCGGGCCGTCGCCGAGGCGATGTGTGGCGAGGTGCGACGAACCGATTTGGTCGGCCGGTTCGGGGGCGAGGAGTTCGTGGTCTTCCTTGCCGATGTCGAGCAGGGCCGTGCGATCGCTATCGCGGAACGAATTCGGCAGGTGGTGTCGACCACTGCGGTACCGGTGCGCCCGGCCGAGCATTCGGCAGAGACGGTGTCCGTCAGCGTTTCGATCGGGGTGGCCTGCGACGACGCCGAGTCCGCGAACGAAGGCGACCTGAACATGCTGATGCTCGTTGCGGACAACCGCCTGTTCGTCGCCAAGGACCGGGGTCGGGACCAAGTCAGGGCCGGCTGAGCCGTTCCTGCGCCGACGCCCGCGCGGGTCGACCGCTCGGCGGCGGGGGTGACTCGGCATGCAGGTAGTCGTACTTCTGCATCCACTCGACGAGAGGGCGAGCCGCGGTCAGCGCCTCTCGCCCTTTCCTGGTGATCTCGTACCAGGACGCCTTGAAAAGCCCGTCGTCGGTTTTCCTGACCAGGTCATTGTCCTGTGCACGTTTGAGCGTTTTCGCGAGAATCTGCGACGACAACGGCTTGACATCATCCCCGTTGCCAGACCGGACCTCGCCGCGATTGACCTCGTCCAGGATCTCGCCGTACTGCGACCGTCTGTTTGCAACTACTCCCAGCACGGCGAGCATCCACCGCCCACGCAAGATGTCGACAGCCGACTCGAAATGCCGTTGGTAGGACAGGTTGTGCCGACTCACCTGACCAGCTAACACTATGAACCTGCCTCCGTCGCGCGGATCCGGAAATCGGCTGCCGGGTACGGCCGAACGGGTGAAGCATGCTCGTCTCACCTCGGGGTGAGACGGCGAGTGATCTTCCGGTGATCCGGAAAACACCTGGTAGACCAGTCGCAGCCGGGACGGACCACCTGGCATCGCACAGAACAGCGAGGTCCGGGACGCAGCTGGGAGCAGGCGGTGTCCCGGACCTCGCAGTTGTTCGCCGCCGGCCCGGAGAGCCAGCGGTGACGGAGGAGAGGGGCGCGCCATGAGAGCGGACGTACTCGACCGCGCAATGCTGGATACCGTCGCACAGATCGTTGACCGGGTGCCCATCGTGCGGCCATTCACCGTCGAGGCGCTGATCGGCCGGCTGAATCGTGAACGGGATACGCCGATCCGCCTCATGCGCGCCAGTTCGACGGGCACGATGCCCACGGGGATGCTGCTGCGCACTGACTCCGCAGATTACGTCGTGATCCTTCGAGACGTCCGCGGCGGGCACGCGCGGCACATCTTCTTCCACGAGCTCGGCCATGTCCTTCTCGAAGACGGGGGTGTGGCCGGGTCGCTCGGTCCGTGCAGCGGCGCGGGCTCTTGCTGGCAGGCGTCGGACACCCGCGACTGGGGCGAAGTGCTGGCCGAAGAGTTTGCTTACCAGCTTGCCGAGCGTATTGATGCCGATGTGATGCCCTCGTCGCGGAGGCACCCGGCCGCGGAGGGGTTGTATCGGGTGTTCGCAGCGCAGGCGGAGCTGCGCGGGATCGATGCGTGAGCAACATAGCGGGTTCGCGGTGTTCGTCGGAGTCTTGATCATTGCCGAAGGCGTGAGATCTGTCGTCCTCCTGATACGACACCGGAGCGCGGCGGGGCGCGGGTATCTCGGTGTCTTGCTCGTGCTGGCCGGAGCATCCGTGCTGTTGCGGATCCCTCAGGCCGACGCGACGGTGACGCGGCTGACGGGAATTCCGGATCTGGGACTCGTCCTGCGTGGTTGGTGCACGGTGGGCACAGCCGTCGGCTCGGCCGGAATTCTCAAAGTCACCGGCTATACCTGGCTGCGCACACGTTACGTTCTGCTGCCTGTCGTTGCCGCGGCGGCCTTCGTCGTGGTCGCGGCTCGACTGGCGCCGAACGGCCCCGAAGGTTTCGTAGCGGGGAATTGCGCGGTCTGGTTCTGTGCGGTCATCCCTATGAGTGCGTACCTCTTGGCCGCACCCAGGATGGTGCTGATCGGGCGCGACGCTGGGGCACAGGCGCAGGTCGGGAGCTACTTCACTGTTGCGGGCTGTGCGGCCACTGGAGGCGGGCTCGCGGTTGCAGTGGTTGCGCTCGACCTTCCTTCGGGCGGTCATGACCTTGGCGGAGTGCAGCTCATGGCACACAGCTGCGGTGGTGTGCTCTTGGTCCTCGGGTCGTGTTCTGGCGAGGTTGCTCGAGCTCTTGAGGTGCTACGTAGGCGGCGCGAACGCCGTCGGATACGACGGTTGTGGTGGTACGTAGAGCCGCTCCGGCAAACCATGGTCGGGGTTCCAGCAGGCGGTGTCGCGGCCCGTGAGCTCATCGACATTTGTGACACATTGGTGCTTGCGCACCAGCAGAACGACGACCGGGTGCGGGAGCGAGCGAAGCTCGTGGCAGAGGCCGCAAGTGTTCCTGCCCAAACCCGGGACGACTTTATCGACGCTGTCGTGCTCCGCGCGGCGATCGAAAACGCCGGGCAGCAAGCCGACGGTGGCGGTACCGCACCTGAAACCCGTGCGAAGTTCGAAGAGACGGAACCCGTTGCGTGCCACGAGCCGACCTTTCGCGCTGAGATTGCAGCGTTGGCGAAACTGGTGCTCGGGAATCGGGTAGTACGCCGGACAGCGTTCGGCTAATCGCCTTAAGGTGTCTGTAGGGCGTGACGACTTCGGGTTACCTTGGTAGCTGCCGTCGGTCATGACCTGCCGGTCGGCGAGTTGTTCGGCGCCGGAGTCGTGGTAGACGATGCAATCGTTGTGGCTGTTTCTGGTTGCGGGTCACGGGTGGCGATCACCTGCCGGGTTTCGTGTACGTTAGTCGGGTAGCGGTCGTTCTTCGATGGTGTCGCCAGCCAGTGACAGTCGGTCGTCACCAGCAGCAGCACACGATCGGTCAGTGGCAATGCGCGCTGTCGATCAGGGAGGCCGTCCCTGATCTCGCCTCCGCGCCGTTTCGCGACCAGTCGCAGCTGCTAGCGGAACCGTTCCGGTGAACGGGCGATTCATTCCGGCCGCGACGCTGTGATTACCTGCACCACGACAACGTGATCAACTACCGAGCCAGCCAGCCTCAGATCAGGTTACGAGACATCGCTTGGCTTGCCTGGGTCTGGTCGAACCAGTGTGGTGGAACCGTTCACGGAGGTATCGCGCTGGACGGTGTGAGTGCGGGCGTCGAGCCTTCTGCCACGTGAACGCATTCGTCTGGTACGGGGCCCGATGCCCGAAACTCTACTGCGCCTGCCGCGCCGCAGTCTGCGGCGCTTTGCGTTACCCGGCACGTCGCGGTCGTGGTTCAGACAGTCGTATGACAGTGGTTTGGGTGCCGGCGCGTCCTCAATACTGGTCACGGTCAGTTCGGCGTTCCTGATCCTGCCCATCAGCCCGGCGTTCTCCGTTGTCGGTGGTTGCTCTCCTTTCCATAGGCGGCCCGATGTTCTCCCTACTGGTGGCAAAGCGGAGGATGCCACTCGTGCTAACTGGGTCCGGGTAGGACTCAGGTCAACACACATGGTCGCCCCCTGCCCGTCAGTGGCTGGCGCGAGTCAGTCGCCAGTTTCGACTGACGGGTACGAGGATCACCAACTCGTCAGGTGTGCTGCCAACCGGTTGCGCCGAGCTGGGCGAGTTGCTCACCGAGGCCGCCGAGCCAGCACGCCCGGTCGTGCCCGCCGCTGAATCGTCCGGCGTGTACTGGATAGCCTTTCTTACGTAGCGCTGCGACGAATCGGTCGGTCGGATCCGGTCGCGTACCTTCGTGCGTGCCGGCGTCGACGTGGAATTGCGTGGCCGAGGCGGGGCTGTCCGCGTAGCGGCGGGTGAGCTGTTCGGGCTGGTCGTCGTCGGTCCACCAGAACGAGCCTGAGTGGACGAGTACTGCGCCGAACACCGAGGGCATCGTGAGTGCGGCGTGCGCGGCGGCGAGCCCGCCGAGGCTCTGCCCGGCGATCGCGCGTTGCCGCGGCGAATCCGTGGTACCGAAGCGGTCCGTGGCCCAGGGCAGGAGGTCGTCACCGAGGAAAGCGGCGAAGGGCTCGTGACAGGCGTACTCCACGGCGCGGGTGTACGGACCGGCTGAGTCCGGCAGCAGTGCCACCAGGGGCGGCAGCAGCCGCTTCGCGATCAGGGTGTCCAGTGTGGTCTCGATCCGTAGCTCGCCAGTCCACATGTCACCGTCCAGTACCACGAGCACGGGGTACTGCCCGTGCACGCGACGATGGCCGGGTGGGGTGTAGACCCAGACGCGCCGGGCACCGCCGAGCGCGGGCGCGTCCACCCGGTGCTCGGTGAGCGCGCCGTTGGGCAGGCCGGGGCGGGGCCAGCAGAACCGCTGGGCGGGGGCGCGGGAGGCGGCTGCGACGGACTTCACCGGCCGGTCCGCCGGAGCGGGCAGCACGAGCGGGTTCAGTGGATCGGCGCGGGGTGTGCGTGCATCGTCGACGACGAATTGATAGCTGCCGCGCCAGTCAGCGGGAACCTGGTAGGACAGGTGCCAGATATCGGTGTCCGGAACCTGGCACAGGAGACTGCGTTCCGGGCACGCACGGTCGTGCAGCTTGTTGGCCAGCACCTGGACGCGCCGTGTTCCGGGTTCGCCGCGCCAGACGAAGGTGACCACGTCCGCGGTGGGGCCGGGCTCGATCAGTGGCGTGCCTGTTCGCGAAATCTCCTGCCAGAACGTGGCGAGCATGTCCTGGCGGCCGTCGCGCAGTCCGGCGCGAAGCCGCGCTATCCGGGGGCTCGTTGTGGTCCGGTCCGGTCCGGGGCTACTCGCGTGCGGTGGCACCGAGGTGGCCGGAACGGGGCGTTTTTTCGCTGTGGCAGTGGAACCGGGCGTCGGTGTGGGAGAGGTGGTCGCCGCGGTGAGCGCAGCCACCAGCTCTGCCTGCTCCGGGATGAGGTAGAAGTGTCCGCCCGGCAGGACAGTCAGGGTGAACGGTCCCGTCGTGACCGAACGCCAACCCGCGACCGCGGGCACGCTCGCTCTCGGGTCGCCATCGCCGGTGAACGCGGCCACCGGGCAGTCCAGCGCAGTGACCGAGGGCCGCGCGTACCGGCCCGCGGTGACGAAGTCGGCCTGGGTGACGGCGAACGCCCGATCTTGGTGAGACGGTGCGGCGGCATCGAACGAGCGCAGCAACTCGTGGGCGGCCTCGGCGCTTTCCGGGACCACGCCGAAACAGTGTGGCGCGGTACGGCCGGAGACCGCCAGCAGCCGCGGCGGCAGGCCCGCTTCCTGCAAGCGCAGGGCCAGTTCGTAGGCGACCACCGCGCCGAGGCCGTGCCCGAACAGCGCCAATGGCTTGTCCGTCGAGTCGAGCAGCTCGCGAACCAGCTCGTCGGCGAGTGCGCCCGGGTTCGCCGCAAACGGCTCGCTACACCGGTCCTCCCGGCCGGGATACTGCGCGGCCAGCAGTTCGATGTGTTCGGGCAGGTGAGGTGTCCACGTGCTGAACAAGTCGGCCCGGCCTCCTTCGGGGGGCAGGGCGAGCAGCCGTACCGCCGCTCGGGGCCGATCGGTGAGCGATCGCACAGCGCAACCCACGGCCGGAGCCTTCTTTCCTCTGGCGATGTCCTGATCCGGTGTCTAGGTTAGCCTTACCTAAGCACTAAGGAGAACCCTGTGCTACCGCTGACCGAAGCGCAGACCGGGATCTGGTTCGCCGCCGCCGCGGATCCCGCGAATCCGGTGTTCAACTGCGCGGAGTACGTGGAGATCACCGGTCCTCTCGATGAAACGCTCTTCGTCCGGGCGGTGGCCGGTACCCTCTCCTGTGCCGAGCAGCTGACCGTCACGATGGTCGAACGCGACGGGCGCCCGTGGCAGCTACCCGGATCTGCCCCGCGGCTGATGCCGGAGGTGGTGGAGCTGCCGCCGGGTGGGGACGCGCTCGCCTGGATGCGTGCGGACCTCGCGAAGCCGGTGGACCTGTTCGGCCCCGGTCTCGTCTCATCCGTCTTGCTGCGGACCGGCGAGCGGGAGCACGTGTGGTACCTGAGGATCCACCACCTGCTTGCCGACGGGTTCGCGTTCGGACTGCTGAGCCGGCAGGTCGCGCGGGCGTACCAGGCGCTGCTCGCCGGAATCGAGATACCGTCGCCGCGATTCGGTTCCCTCAGCGGTGTCCGCGCGGATGAGGACGCCTACCTGGACTCGCCCGCCTACCGGGAAGACCGTGCCTTCTGGCTCGACTGCTTCGGCGATCGGCCGGAAATCACGGGACTCACCGAGGAGACAAGCCGCGGTGTGTACCGGTTCCGGCGGCAGCACGGGAGGCTGTCGGAAGCGGCGGTCCGCGGCCTGGCGAGCCTCGGCAAGCGGACAGCCGGGAACTGGGTCGAACCCGTGCTGGGACTGAGCGCCCTGTACGCGCACCGGATGACCGGCTCACGCGACGTCGTGCTCGGCGTGCCGATGATGTGCCGGACCGGCTCCGCGCTGCGGGTGCCGACGACGGTTGTCAACGTACTGCCGCTGCGGCTCGAGCTCACCCCGGGAACGACGCTTGACGAGTTGACCGCTCAGGTGCGGGCACGGATGGCAGACCTGCGGCGGCACCAGCGCTACCGGTGCGAGTACCTGCGTCGCGAACTCGGCCTGGTGGACGGCCGGTTGTTCAGCGTGCAGGTCAACCTCAAGCCGTTCCCGGCGGAACTGCGGTTCGGCGTGGCTGGCGGCCGGGTGCGCTACCTGGCGGCCGGGCCGGTGGACGACGCCGAGCTGGTCGTGCACGGCTCCGCAGGAGGCGGCGAACTCGGCGTCGACCTCGACGTGAACCCCCAGTTGTACGACGAGGACACCGCCCGCGAGCACCACGAGCGGATCGCCGCGCTGCTCGAAAGTGTCGGCCGGGGCGGTGCCCAGGTGGCTGTCCTCCCGTTGGCCCGGCATCGGGTGCTCACCCGTGCCGAGGAGGACACGGTCCGCGCGCAGGGCACCGGCGAGGTCCCTGAAGTGAGCGCCAAGAGCCTGGCGCAACTGCTCGCCGAAGCGGCAGCTCGCCGACCGGACGCGCCCGCGCTGCGCTTCCCCGAGACGGACACGACGCTCACGTACCGGGAACTCTTCGACCGAGCGGACCGGCTGGCAGGGGTACTCGCCGAGCACGGGGCCGGCTCCGGCACCGTGGTCGCGGTCATCGCGCCGCGGAGCGTGGAATTGGTCGTGGCCCTGCTGGCAGTCCTGCGCTCGGGTGCCGCGTACCTGCCCGTCGATGCGGATTACCCCGCCGACCGCGTCGCCTTCATGCTCGAAGACGCCTCGCCGGTGTGCGTGCTCGCTACCTCGGACACCTCCGTCCGTCCACATGGGACGCTGGTGCTGGATGAGGAGTTCTTCGGCGCGTTGACGGCTGGTCCGTACCAGGGGGACTGGCCGGCCGCCGATGATGCGGCGTACCTCATCTACACCTCGGGTTCGACGGGGCGCCCCAAAGGGGTTCTGGTCCCGCACCGCGGCATCGTCAACCGGCTGGCCTGGATGCAGGCCGAGTACCGGCTGACGGCGGAGGATCGCGTGCTGCAGAAGACGTCGTCCAGCTTCGACGTGTCGGTCTGGGAGTTCTTCTGGCCGCTGCTGGAGAACGCGACCCTCGTGCTCGCGCATCCCGAAGGGCACCGCGACCCCGCCTACCTCGCCGGGCTGATCGTCGACGAGGGCATCACCACGACGCATTTCGTGCCGTCGATGCTGCAGGTGTTCCTGGCCGAGCCCGCGGCCGCCCGGTGCACGGGGCTGCGGCGGGTGCTCTGTTCCGGGGAAGCGCTTCCCGTCGACCTGGCCCGCCGGTTCCGCGAGATCCTCGGTGTCCCGCTGCACAATCTCTACGGGCCGACCGAGGCCTCGGTGGACGTGACCAGCTGGCCTGCCGACCCGACGGACGGGGACAGCTCTGTCCCGATCGGCGTCCCGGTGTGGCACACGCGGCTGTACGTGCTGGACGGCTCGCTCGCCCCGGTGCCCCCGAACACGGCCGGTGAGCTGTACCTCGCCGGGGTCCAGCTCGCGCTCGGCTACCTCGGGCGGTACGGGCTGAGTTCGGGACGTTTCGTCGCCGACCCGTTCGGCCCGCCGGGTTCGCGGATGTACCGGACCGGCGATCTCGCCCGGTTGCGGCCCGACGGAGCGGTGGAATACCTGGGGCGCAACGACTCCCAGGTCAAGATTCGCGGATTCCGGGTCGAGCCGGGCGAAGTTCGCGCGGCACTCGAAGCCCAGCCGGAAGTGGCCAGGGCCGCCGTCGTCGCCCGCGCGGGCACGCTCGTCGGCTACGTGGTCCCGGAGCCCGAGGCCCGGTGTGAACCGGCGCGGCTGCGCGACCGGCTCGCGGCGGAGTTGCCCGCTCACCTGGTGCCGTCCCTGCTCGTCCCACTTCCCGGTCTTCCATTGAGCCCGAATGGAAAGCTCGACGTCTCGGCGCTGCCGGAGGCCGGTCCGGAGCAGGGCGTGGCGACCGTTGCCGAAAGCCCCGCCGAGGAGGTGCTGTGCCGCCTGATGGCCGACGTGCTGGGCGCGCACACCGTCGACGTGCATGAAAGCTTTTTCGCGCTCGGCGGGCATTCGCTGCTCGCCGCGAACCTGGTGCAGCGGATTCGGGAGACCTTCGGCGTCCCGCTGTCGCTCGGTGACCTGTTCACGGCGCCGACGGTTGCCGGGCTTGCGGCACGACTGCGGGGTGAGTCGCGGGACCGGTCGCTGGATGTCCTGCTGCCGCTGCGCGCCCACGGCGGGAAGCCGCCGTTGTTCTGCGTACACCCCGCGGGCGGCATCGGCTGGGCCTACGCCGGCCTGCTCGGCGCGCTGCCTCCGGACCAGCCGGTCTACGCGGTGCAGGCACGTGGCCTCGCCGGCGATACGCCATTGGCCACCGACCTCGCCTCGATGGCGGCGGACTACGTGAAGGTGCTCCGCGAGGTCGCCCCGGACGGTCCGTACCTGCTCGTCGGGTGGTCGGTGGGCGGGGTGATCGCCCAGGAGATGGCGGCCGAGCTCGAAGCGCAGGGCGCACGGGTCGGCCTGGTGGCCCTGCTCGACGCCTACCCCAGCGAGCAGTGGCGGGACGTGCCGCCCCCGTCCGGACAGGACGCGCTGCTGGCCCTGTTGTACATGGCCGGCCACGAGCAGGCCGCTCTCGGCGGCGCGGAACCGACCCGGGCGTCGGTGATCGAAGTGTTGCGACGCCATGGAAGTGCGCTGTCGACATTGCGTGACCGGACCCTGTCCGCGGTCATCGACATCGTCGCGAACAATGCCCGGCTGATGCGCGAGCACCGGCACCGGCGGTTCTCGGGTGATCTGCTGTTCTTCGCTGCGAGGGCGTCCCGGGAGCGGGATGGGCTGCGCCGTGAGGCTTGGCTGCCGCATCTGGGAGGTGAGCTGATCGCCCACGAGCTGGACTGCACCCACCCGCAACTGGTCCAGCCCGGCCCGTTGGCCGAGATCGCCGAGCGACTCGCCGCCGTGGCGGAAACCCTGTGACGGCGCCGGTTCCCGGACGGCACGCCACCCACCGGGAACCGGCCGCCGAGGCTGCTGGTCGAGGAGGACAGCCACATGTGCGCCCTTCGCAGGGCAATCAACTTAAGTTAGGCTAACCTTTTATTGACTCGGAGCGAAGGCGGAGATCTATGTCGAGCGCGACTGCGACAGCGGACATCTCCAGCCCTCGGTTGCGACGCCTCGTGCGCGAGCTGCGGTCATCCGGCCGGACGGCACTTGCCCGGTTCTGGCGCGAGGTGGCCGAAAGCGGCGCACCCCTGGTCGAACCCGCGCCCGGCTTCCCCGGCGAACGGGTGGTGACCGTGCTGTGGCGCGAGGACCGGCCGGTGTCCGGCGTCTATGTGCGGGCCAACCGCCTGACCGACCAGCACAACGCGAACCGGGGAATGCTGCGGAGCCTGGACGGCACCGACGTCTGGTTCGTGAGCCTGCGGTTACCCGCGGACCTGCGCTGCAGCTACCAGCTGTATCCGTTCGAGCCCGGCGACCCTGTCCCGAGCCGGCTCGGGACAGGGCCTTCGCGGGCGGAGGGGCTGACCGATCCGCTCAACCGCAGCACGTCCGGGCGGTTCGGTTCGCTGATCGAGCTCGACGGCGCGCCGTCACTGGCTGACTGGTATGCGGACGAGGCACCCGGCCGCACCGACGCGTTCGGCTTCACAACGTCGGCAGGGCAGACCTACCGCGTCCGGCGCTTCATCCCGGACGCCACTGGGGAACTCGGACTGCTCGTCGTACTCGACGGCGAGAAGTGGTTCGACCGGTACGGAATCGCCGCCGCCGTCGCCGCCGGAGCTGCGGCCGGCAGGTTCCCCCCGACGGCCGTCGTCGGCATCGAGGCCGGCCCGCCCGGCGAACGTATGCAGCAGCTAGGTGCCAATCCACGGTTCGTCGATGCGCTCGCCGACGAACTGGTGCCCGCGGTCGCGAGGGAACTGCCGGGTTGGGCGGGATCGCGCCGTACTGTCCTGTGCGGGCAGAGCTTGGGCGGGCTCACCGCGCTGGTGGCCGCTCTGCGGAGGCCGGCCACGTTCGGCTCGGTACTCGCCCATTCGGCGTCGGTCTGGTGGCGGCCCGGGATGACCGCACGGCCGCCGTCGCTGCCGGAGGGCGACACCTGGCTGTTCGAACAGTTCGCTGCCGCGCCGGTCGGCAACCTCGGCATCCGGATCGACGTCGGCTCCAACGAAGGGGCGATGCTGCTGCATCTGCGGAAGCTGCACGCACTGCTGAGGGAAAGGGGATTCAACGCCTCGTTGCGGGTCTACTCCGGCGGACACGACCACTGCTGCTGGGCGGCGGCCCTGACTGAGGGGCTCACCGAAATGCACACCAATCCGCGCTATCCCAGGAAAGACGGCACCACATGAACAGACCTACCGCCGCCTGGCGAATGCTGACCGCGGTCGCCGCGGCCTTCGTACTGCTCGGCACCCTCACGGCCTGCGGTGGCTCCTCGACGGAGGCCACCTCGACGGCACCGTCGACCAAGAGCTTCCACGACGCCAACGGCACCACCGTGCAGATCCCGGTCAAACCGGAGAAAGTGGTTACGCTCAGCGAAACCGCGCTGGACGACGCGCTCGCGCTCGGAGTTCGGCCGGTGGGCACGACCGCGGGCCGCGGGCAGGACGGGCCGCCCTCCTACCTGACCGCGCAGGCGGCCGGTATTCCGATCGTCGCCTCCACCAAGGAACCGAACCTGGAGCAGATACTGGCGCAGGACCCCGACCTGATCATCGTCGACGACACCACCGGCGCCCGCAACCAGTTCGCCGAGCTGCAGAAGATTGCGCCGACGGTGTGGGCGGCCAACCCCGCGATCGGCTGGCAGGCGTACTTCACCAAGATCGCCGACGTGCTCGGCAGGCAGGACGAGGCCACCAAGGTCCTCGGCTCGATCCGGCACAAGACCGAGGAGACCAAGGCGAAGGCCGCGGGCAAGCTGCCGGCAACGGCGAGCGTGGTGCGCTGGGCGGACTCCGGCCCGGCGATCTCCGGCGGGAACTCCCTGGCCAGCCTGCTGCTCAGCCAGGTCGGCCTCACCCGGCCGCCGAGCCAGCAAAACGTCGACTCGAAGAACCGCGCGGGCCAGACGGTCAGCCTCGAACAGCTCGACCTGATCGACGCCGACTACCTGTTTGTCGGCGTGCTCGGCGACGTCCGGGCGGGTCAGGCGGCCCTCGACCGGGCGCGGAAGCTCCCCAACTTCGCCCAGCTGAACGCGGTGCGCGGCAACCGGACGAAGGTCGTGGACGGTACCGCGTGGACCAGTTCTTCAGGACCGCTCGGGGTGAACGTGATCCTGGACGACATCGCCGCCACGCTCGGCTGAACGCCCCCGCCGGTGCTCCTCCTCGTCCGCGAGGGGGACCACCAACGGTGTCCCTGCCTCGGGGTCGGTGATCAGCCGGCACCGCAGCCCGAACACCTCGTGCACCAGTTCGGCGGTCACGATGTCGCCGGGTGCGCCCTCGGCCACGATCCGTCCCTCCCGCATGGCAATGATGTGGTCGGCGTAGCGGCACGCATGGTTGAGATCGTGCAGCACCGCGACGAGCGTCCGGCCGCGGTCCCGGTTCAGCGACCGGCACAGCTGCAGCACCTCGATCTGGTGCGCGATGTCCAGGAACGTGGTGGGCTCGTCGAGCAGGACCAGCGGCGTCTGCTGCGCCAGCACGAGCGCGATCCACACGCGTTGCCGCTGGCCGCCGGAGAGCTGGTCCACCAGCTGCCCGGACAGTTCGGTGATCTTCGTTGCCGCCATTGCTTCTGCGACTGCGGTTTCGTCGGCCGCCGACCATTGCCGGATCGCCTTCTGATGCGGGTACCGGCCGCGCGCCACCAGGTCCGCGACGCGGATCCCCTCCGGAGCGAGTGAGGACTGGGGGAGCAGGCCGATCCTGCGAGCGACCTCCTTCGCCGGATAACCGGAGATCTCCTTACCGTCCAACAGGATCTCCCCGGTGCGAGGCCGCAGCAGCCGGGCAAGCGCGCGTAGCAGTGTCGACTTGCCGCACGCGTTCGGACCGATGATCACCGTGAACGCGCCGTCGGGGATCGTCACGGTCAGGTCCTCGCTGACGATCCGCCGGTCGTAGCCGATCGTCGCGCCGACGGCGCTCAACCGCGCCCGGCCGTTCGTGTCGGTCACCTTGCGCCGAACCTCGCCATCTCCCTCGTTCACCGGCGGCGCGCCTCGCCGGCCAGCAGCCACACGAGATACAGCCCTCCGATCGACACCGTTACGACACCCACCGGCAGCACCGTCGGCGCAAACACGCGCTGCGCTAGCCAGTCGCAGGCCACCAGCAGGAACGCGCCCATACTCGCCGAGGACATCAGTCCGATGCCCCCGGTCCTGGTCAGCCGCCGCGCCAGCTGCGGCGCGGCAAGCGACACGAACGCGATCGGGCCCGCGGCCGCGGTCACGACCGCGGTCAGCCCGACGCTGGTGAACAACAGCAGCAGCCGTGCGGGCTCCGCGCGCACCCCGAGCGCCCGCGCCGCATCGTCCCCCAGCTCCAGCAACGGCATCCGCCGCGCGGCGACAGCGACCACGGGCACCAGCACGGCCGTCGCGATCAGCACGGGCGGCACTTGTGCCCAGCCGAGCCCGGCCAGTGACCCTGCTCCCCACACTGCGGCCGAGATCGCGTCGTCGAGATCCGCCTTGAGGCTCAGCCAGGTGTTGAGGGAGCCGAGGACCGCACTGACCGCGATCCCGACGATGATCAGCCGGAAACCGCGCACGCCCTGTTTGAAGGCCAGCAGATACACGACGAGTGCGGTCGCGATGCCACCGGCCAGCGCGCCGGCGGCGACGGCGTAGTAGCCGCCGCCGGTGAGCAGGATGACCACGAGCGCGCCGCTGTAGGCGCCGGTGTTGAAGCCGACGATATCGGGGCTGCCCAACGGGTTGCGGGTCAGGGACTGAAGGATCGCTCCGCTGACGGCGAGCGCGGCGCCGAACACGAGCGCGAGCAGCACCCGGGGCAGCCGCCATTCCAGCACCACCAGCTCGTCCCGCGGCGACCCCGCGGCGAACAGCGCCCGCAGCACCTGGCCGGGCGCAACAGCGTAGTCCCCGGTCCCCAGCGCGAACACCGCGACGCCGAAGGTCGCCAGCAGCAGCGCCACGCAGACCACGACCACGCGCACGCCGATCCGCCCGGACAGCCACTCTCCCGGCGCGCGGACGACCACAAGGGACCGTCCGAACGCGATACGCGAACGATGCAACATCGGGCCGTTCACAGTCCCGCCGCCTGTTCCCGCCGGACGAGCCAGACCAGAACCGGCGCACCGAGGAACGCGGTGACGACACCCGCCGGCATCTCGTCCGGCCGGACCACGATCCGGCCGACCACGTCGGAGGCCAGCAGCAGGACGGGCGCGCCGACGAGGCTGTGGACGAGGATCCACCGTTGGTCCGGTCCGACGATCCAGCGCGCGACGTGCGGGACCATCAAGCCGACGAAGCCGATCGGCCCCGCGGCTGCGGTCGCCGCCCCGCACAACAGGGTCAGGGCCACGACCCCGAGCGCACGGGTGCGGGCGACGTGCACGCCCAGCGCGGCGGCGAGGTCGTCGCCGAGGGCCACGGCGTTGAGCGAGCGGGCCACCCAGACCGCAAGCGCCAGTCCGGTCAGGACGAACGGGGCGAGCGCGAGCACGATGTCCATGCCCTGGACGGAAAGCGAGCCCGCATGCCAGGCGCGCATGGTGTCGAACGCCTTGGCGTTCAGCAGCGGCAGCCCGCGGTTCACCCCGCTCAGCACCGCGCCGACGGCGATCCCGGCCAGGGTGAGCCGGATCGGGGTGGCACCGCCGCGGCCCAGCGAGCCAAGCCGATACACGACAACGGTCACCACGACCGCGCCGAGGAACGCGAACCAGACGTAGGAAGAGAAGCCGGTAAGCCCGAACACTCCGACGGCGATGGTGACCGCGAATGCCGCGCCGGCGTTGACGCCGAGGACTCCGGGGTCGGCGAGTGGGTTGCGCGTCATCGCCTGGATGAGGGTTCCCCCTGCGCCGAGTGCGACCCCGGCCAGCACTCCGAGCAGTGTGCGCGGAATCCGGTAGCTGCGCACGATCATGTGATCGACTGACCCGTCGTAAGCGGAAAGGGCATGCCATACCGTGGAAAGCGGCAGATCCTTGGCGCCGACAGCGATGCTCGCGACACAGACGGCCACCAGTGCGACGAGGGTGATCCCCAGTCCGGCGGAGAGCACCGCGCCCCTGTGAGCGTGTGGCAACACCTCCCGCGCGGCGACAGTCTCCACCGTTCCCCCGGACATTAGCTGAGTCTATCCTAACTATTCGACGGCACGTCGGTGAAGAAGCACCACGCAGCCACGTCGGCCGAACTGCAGCCGCGGCTGCGCAACCTCTTTGCCGTCCGGACCTCCTGGCCGCCGGACGTCGTCAAGGCGATCGACTCCGCAGCACAAAAGGCTTCTGTCGGGGGCGGGCACGCCGCAAGACCGCAGTTTCGCCCTCTCTGCCGGTGCGGTCACGGTGGGCCACGCGAGCGATCTTGGCCGGCAGGGCGCGCAGTAATGCTCTGTCCGTCGCCGTCGTTGCGGGTCGTCATTGCCGAGCAGCGGTGCGAACACACTTCTTCGGCGCAGGGATCCTCGTCATCCCTTGCCCGGCAAGGGCCTTACTCCTCAGCGGCATCGCCCGGCCGGGCAGGGCAGGCCGCCCTTGCGGAACGGGCGCTCGCAAGGACGTGGGCGGGGCCGCGTTCCTGCGGCCCCGCCCACGTGCGTAGTCATCCTCGGGCGGGTGCAGACACCTTGGTGAGCGTGTTGGCTCCGCCCGTGTAGCCGCCCGCGGACACCCACACTTCATGTGTATTGGTGTTTAGCCCCGGGTTGATCGGTGCCGTGCCGACCTTCGGCACGGCACCGAGTTTCTTGCCGCTGACCGCGTCGAACACGGCCAGTGTGCTGCCTCCGTAGTTCACCGCGTAGACCCGGCCGAGTTCGGCGTCCACGGTGATGCCCAGCGGCTGCTGGCCGCTGACGGCAGGTGCGCCGACCGGAAGGTTCTTCTCGGTGTCGATGGTTTCCACCGAGTTGAAACCCTGCAGTGTGACGTATGCCCGCTGAGCCGCGGGGTTCACCGCGACCGCCGTGGGCTGTGAGCCGTCGCCGGTGCCGATCTTCGCGGTGACCGTGCCGGTGGTCAGGTCGATCACCGACACCGTGCCGCTACCGACGTTGCTCACGTACGCTCGTTGGGCCGCCGGGTCCAGCGCCAGCCCGGCGGAGGTCTTGCCGTCGGTCGGGATGCGCCGGAGCAGCTGGTTGGTGGCACCGTCGAATTCGTCGAGTGTGCCGGCCTCGGCGTGCGGTTCAGTGACGTAGAACCGGTTGGTCGTCTCGTCCACGCGGATCTCCCGTGCGGAACCCTCGCCGAAGGGCAGGGTCGCCTTCACCGCGCCGGTGTCGAGGTCCACGACCTGCACTGTGTTCGCGATACCGTCCGAGGTGTAGAGGGTGCGGGTCTTGACGTTGATTCCCAGCCCCATCGGCCGGTTCGGCAGGACGATCTTCTGGTCCTCCTTCTCCTTCCCGGTCGCGCCGTCGTAGGCGTACACCGCGGAGTTGCCGAAGCTCGCCACGTACACGGTGTTCGTCGCCGGGTCCACCACGTTCTGGTAGACGCTGACGTCACCGACCTTCACCGGGGTGTCGACGGTGGCCGAGTCCTGGTGGGGCACCACCTTGACCACCGAGTCCGATGCGCCGTCCCAGCCGCCCGCGGAGACCCACACCTCGTGCGTGTTGGTGTTCAACGCCGCGGTGATGGGCGCTTTGCCAACCTGCTTGACGTTGTAGAGCCGCTTGCCGGTCTTGGTATCGAGCACGGACAGCGTGTTCGTCCCGAAGTTGGTCACGAACGCTTGAGCGCGCTCACTGTCCACGGTGACCCCCAGCGATTGCTTGCCGGTGCTCACCGGCGCGGCGATCGGTTTCCCGGTCGCCGCGTCGACCGTCTCCACCGAGCCGAACCCTTGCAGCGTCACGAGAAGGTGCTTGGTCGCGGGATCGAACGCGACCCCGGTCGGGTTCGATCCCGCCCCGGTCTGGATCTGGCTGACGGTCTTGCCCGCGGCCAGGTCGATCACCGAGACGGTATCGGTGCCGTAGTTGGCCACGTACGCCCGCTTGCCCGGCAAGTCCAGCGCGAGCCCGGCCGAGTTCTCCCCGTCGGTCGGGATTTCCCGCAGCCGCTTGTTGGTGGCACCGTCGTACTCGGCCAGTGCGCCGGGCTGCGCATGTGCCTCGGTCACGTAGAAGTGGTTGCTCGCCTCGTCCACCCGGATCTCGCGGGGGCCCTTGCCCGGCTCGTCGATGGTCGCCTTGACTTTGCCGGTGGCCGCATCCAGCACCGAGATCTTGTCCTCGATGGCGTTGGACACGTACAGCGTGTTCGTCGTGCTGTTGAGCTCGAGCCCCTGCGGCCCGGCGCCGGGGAGGTCGAACTGGGCCTTCTGCTTCCCGGTCGCCCCGTCATAGCTGTAGACCGCGGAGTTTCCATACGCGGCAACGAAAACCGTATCAGTCTTGGGATCCACCACACTCTGATACACGCGAACCCCGCCCACCTGGGTCGGGGTGCCTGCACTCTGGTCCGGGCCCGCCGCCTGCGCGGGCACCGCGGTGACCAACGCCAGGGCGAACGCTGCGGTGGCGCCCAGTGCGCGACGGGATCTCCGTCGCTGCGATTTTTCCATCTTCGGTCGAACCTTTCGTTGTCGATGCGAACATCGAGGTTGACGTGCCTCGACTGGGTGGCGGTCGCAGTTCCGGGGATGACCTGAGCGAGTAGAGCTTAGGTTAGCATTACCTAAGCTCTACTGTGATATAGGCCACCTGTGACCCGGTGT
This sequence comes from Amycolatopsis ultiminotia, assembly GCF_039536925.1. Taxonomy (NCBI): domain Bacteria; kingdom Bacillati; phylum Actinomycetota; class Actinomycetes; order Pseudonocardiales; family Pseudonocardiaceae; genus Amycolatopsis; species Amycolatopsis ultiminotia. The sequence continues at coordinate 51,996 of NZ_BAAAZN010000034.1, forward strand.
CGTAGACCGGTCGGTTTCCTGGGAGGCCCCGGTCGTCGAGGCCATGTCGGCCGACGGCGTAACCGCCTCGTGGCCGGGTCGTTGCCTGCCGTCGTGCAGAAGTCGGGTGAGTTTGACCGCGAGTGTGGTGAGAGGAATCGCGCGGTGCGTGGGCCCGAAGCCGGTCGAATTGATTGCGCGTGCCGACGACTTGGCAAAGTTCCGGGGCTGTCGATGGCGGGTTTGGTGTTCCGGAACGGGATTTTCGACGGCCGGGTGAGGCGGTTCCGCTACTGGCCCGGACACTGCCTCCGCTGATCGAAACCTACGAACTCAAGCCCTTTGCACCGGGCTGACTCCCCGCGCTGAGCGAATGGCGCAGACGACGTCCGCGGCGCGCTCCAAGCCAGACGAGCAGTGGCTGCGCGCCCCAAACCCCAAACCAGGAGAAGGAGCATGCCCCTGCCGGGCGCAAGCGCGCGCTGGCGCGGCGGTGATCCTTGACGCCGCCTGGACCACGCCGGCGTTCATCGACGGCACGTACTTCCACCGGGCGGATGCGTACAAGGTCGCCGGGGAATTGGCGCCGGTGAGCTGACCGGCGAAGCGGCGGCCGCTGGAACAGGCCGCCGTGTTCGGCTGCGCCCTCGGTATCGTCTACTAGCCGTTTGGGGTCGCCATGATGGTCGCGTCAGCCCTCACCGCCGCCGCGGTGGCCACCGGCTGCACCACCTGCCCTCGGTGAGAGGGCCCTCACGGCGCACGAGCGGCCACGCCGCGTGGAGCACCGCCGCCTCGAGAACCGCACCGTGCCGTCTGTTCCTCCGCACTGCACGACTTTCCGTGGTCGCGTTGTCACTGTAATAGTGACTCGCCGAGGTTGTCAGCAGTGTGTGCACGATCGTCGTCGCTCGCGACCGTCTCTACCAGCAGAGACGGCTGGTGATGCCGCGTCGAGTGTCATCGGCTGCCGACGGCTCGCGCGGCCTGGCGGGGACGGTCCGGCGTGGGGGGAGGGGTGCGCGGCTCGTCGTCGTGGCGTCGGCGGGTCAGGTGTTGTCGGTGTCCTGCGGGTCGAACTTGGCGGCGAACTGTTCGATGGCCATGGCCGATTCGAGCGGGGTCAGAGCGAGGTTGTCGAGTTGGTCGATGACGCGGCGGTATTCGCCGTTGTCGTCGGGGATGAAGCATCCGGCGCCGTGGTGGGAGAAGTAGGCGACGGGTCGGGGTGTGGTGTAGAGGGTGAACGGGCCGGACAAGCCCGGGTGCCAGCCGATGCGTTC
>NZ_BAAAZN010000035.1:0-39982 GCF_039536925.1 Amycolatopsis ultiminotia
GGAGTCGTTGGTGTTGGCCGCGGACACCGCCACCGACAGGGGCAGCCCAGACCGGTCGGACAGGACGTGGATCTTCGAGCCGCTCTTGCCACGCTCGACCGGGTTCGGCCCGGTCATGGATCCCCCCTTTTTTTCGCTCTGACGGACGCTCCGTCACAGACCGCACGGGACCAGTCGATCATCCCCTGACCACCGAGTTCATCAAGGACCACGCGGTGCAGCCGGGGCCATGGACCGGCCTTGGTCCATTCAGTGAACCGGCGATGCGCGGTGGGCACGGTGACCCCGAACGAAGGCGGCAGATACCGCCACGCGCACCCGCTGGTCAACACGAACACGATCGCCGTGAAGACCGCTCGGTCATCCACCCGCGCTGGCCCGCCACCCTGCGGGCGAACCCCATGCACCGGAATCAGCGGCGCCGCCAGTACCCACAACCCATCCGGCACCAGTCGCCGAGACAAACCATCCACGACCCGAGATCACGCACCACGACCAGCCAAACCCCTACTGAGACACGCTCCAAGCCGATGATGTTGCCGAGCCCGACGCGCTATCGGGCCCGGCGACGGCTTCGGGAACAGACGGATGGTCGGTGTTGTGTTCACGGCCAAGGCTCGACGTGGGCATCACCTACCACTGCGACGAATAGGTCGTGATGCGATAGTCGAAGCGCACAAGACGGCGTGCGTACGGAAGCGCGATGTCAGCCTTGCCCGCAGCTACCGGGGCGGGCGACGAGTCCGCTGGAGAGCTCGGCGGCGTTGACGTCCTCGTCAGCTGCGCCGGGCCCAGCGGTTCAGAACTCGCGCTGCACCTGTGCTCCGGTACCTGCCGGCAAGTCCGACGTCGATCTGCACTGCGTTCTTCTGTGCTCGCAGTGCCCGCAAGATGGTCGGCGCGGCGGTCGCAAAGCTCGGTGGCTGCCGCGGTCCGGTACCCAGACCTCCGCGTCGTGGTACAGATCGCGACCACGTCAGCTCAGGCTAGTCCTCCGAACCTCGCCACATCGGTGGTGTGCCCGATCCGCACCGGGCCCTCGGTAGGGAACCCGTCGGTCCATGCCCCGCGCCCTGCGTGGAAGTCGCGGTATCCGGGCCCCATCGGGTCGCCGAGTCCGCCCAGGCGCGCCACGGGTTCGCGGCGGCAAGATCGGCGCGAAAACCGCATCTCCCCTCGGCGTCTGGTTTCCGGTCGCCGACGAGAAGCGATTCGCTTTTGTTGCCACGATTCCCGGTTCGGCATCGACGGGAAGGGATCGTGCGGCGCACTCTCGTGGCGGCGGGTGCGAAACCCGCCGCCACGAGCCGAACGGTGCCGGGTCAGCTGCCGAGACCGCCGAGCAGGCCGCCGAGGACCCTGCCCTGGTGGTTGTGGTGCTGGCCGCCAGTGCTGGCGTGGGTGCTGCTGGACGATGCGCCGTCCGGGCCCGCGCTGTCGTGACTGGTGTCGTAGCTGGCTCCGCCGTTACCGTCCGCGTTGGCGTTGGTGCGGTCGCTGCTGGCGCCGTCGGGTCCGGCGGTGCTGTTGTTCTGCTCGTAGGACGCGCCGCCGCCGGAGTTGGTGCCGCGTCCGTCCTGGCCGGTGCTGCTGTGGACGTTGTGGACCGTCGCGCCGTCCGCGCCGACACTCACCGTGTTCTGGTCGTAGGTGTCGGCCGAAGCAAGGCCCGCCGCGCCGATTGTCAAGGGAAGAGCGATCGCGCTCGCGGCCACTACACGTCGAATCGTTCGCATGGTTCTGGTCTTCCTTCCTGATTCACCAGACGAGCTCGAAAAGAACCCGTTCGAAGCCGACCGGCTTCTGCGCAACCGGCTTCCCGTGTGAGCGGCCACGAATCGCAAAATTCGGGTGATGGATATCACGGGGCCGGAGACCAATCCACTGCGGTCCGGGTACCGAACAGGAGGCTGGGATCGCGCACGTGGGACTCTGGCGGTGTGTGAGCGGACAAGGGGCCAAGATGTCGAGGATGGCCAGGATCGGGCCCGGTGCGCGCAGTTGCGTGCTCGTCCGCCGGTCGCATATACGGCCGGAACGGTGCCGGCGTTCGAGGTGCTCGTTCGCCACCCGTTTCGGGGTCCGTCGAATGGGGTTGTTTCCGTGTTGCCGGAGGACGGTCGGGCCACCGATTTCGTTCTTTTGCGGCGATGGTCTGCGTGATCGACTGGAAATGTCATCAGACCGCGGAGGTGATTCGGCGCCTGCTCGGTGAAGCCGCCGCGGTGTCCGCTTTCGAACTGGCGGACGGAGCGGTTCCGAGACTAATGCCGGCGAGCTTCGCGTCGCGTTGGCCCAGTATGTGGATCACGCGCACAGGATGCGAGGCCGGAAGGCAGGGCGCGCTTGTGGTCAAGCCGTGATTGGAACTTGACGATACGGCGCGCTCGCGCGGCCCCGAACTGTCGTCCGCTGGGAAAAACCCTTGATCAAGGGCGGCGGCACCGCGGCGAGCTGGCAGATCTGATGCGCGTGGTCGACCCCGTTGGCAGGCCGTTGCGACCACTGGGCGCCGTGCTCACGGAACAGGTCCCGGGTGCGGGAGTCGAAGAACTCCGACGCGGTCACGGCGCCGGCCAGCATCGGACGGCCGTCGAGTGCGGTCCACTTCCCGTCCTGGGATCGGCGGGCCTTGGTCGCGATCAGCGCGTGGATGTGGAAATGCGAGTCGCCCGCGGGAGTGCCAGTGTTCGAAGGTCGCGATGGTGATGCCGTCGACGTCGGCTTGCGCCTGGCCGCGGTTGCCGGCTCGGGTGTAGGCCAGGTTGTGCTCGACATAGCTGAGGGTGTCCTGCGCCGCCTGCCGGATCAGGCCGGCGATCACCTGACGCTGCTGCGGTGGAGCCAGCGCCCAGGCCACCGACACCGACTTGTCCGGCGCGAACACTATCCCGTATCCGGACACGGCATTGCGCAGCTTGCTGCTTTCCTCGGCCAACCACGCCTGCAGCTCAACCTGCTCAACTGGGCCGTCAACCCGCTTGGTTTCGCGGTAGAGCTGTTCCTGAACGGTTTTCCGTAGCTGGCGGCGGATCCTGGCGTCGATCGGCGCACCGATCGGACGGTCGTGTTCGAGGTTGTAGTCCTTGTAGGCCTGCGCGGTCCGAACGCGCAGAAGATCGATTCCACTGTAGACCGGGAAACTCCGGCCAAGCCGTGTGGCGCGCAGCGCTTCGGCTGCGGTGGCACCGTCGGCGATCATCTCCTTCTCGATCGCGTCGGCGTGGGGATGCCGCCCTTCCCCGAACAGCGCCTGCATCTGGGCAGCAGTGACTTGGCCGGTGAGCCCGAACTCTCGCGCACCGGCACCGAACCATTCGCCTGCCGGGTAACCATGGGAGAGGTAGTAGTCACTCAACAGCTCGCCGGGTTCGAGCCGACGGTCGTGGCAGGCGACCGCGTTCGTGAGGTACTCATGACCACCAGGGCTCAGCTTCCGCAAGCCCATCACTGCTTCCGAGCGTACGCCCGACAGTGAGCGACGCGCACCTGGTTCAGATGATCTGCAAGATGTCCTGTGTGCAGCAGGGGCATCGCCGGGCGGCAGCGGGGTGTGGGCGCTGGTGGTGGCGGCCGTGGCGGCATGGTGGCAGGCCGGGGCTGTGGTGGCCGTAGAGCGACGGTGAGCGGCTGGGTATCGGCGGGGTGACGGTGTGCGGAGCCGGGCCGCCTGCGGGACACTGATCCGCTCTGTCCCGCACCGGCCGCGCTGACGCGCGCCTGCGGGCATAGGAAAGCGGCCCGCCGATCGATGATCGGCGGGCCGCTTTCCTATGCCCGGGTTAACGGGACAGCGCGCCCCGTTCTTCTTTGATCGTTAGGCGACTGCGACGGCTGACAGAGGTGCGGCGCCGCGCTCCTGGCACTCGGTGCACCGGCCGTCGGGGTCGCGCTGCTCGGCGGGGGTCCGCGCGAGACGGCACGCGACACACAGTGTCTGCGGGTCGATTCCGCGCAGTGCATCCCGCTCGCGGTCCTCGTCGGTGACCTCGGTCCCCTGCGTGTCCCGGTTGTCGTCGCGGGTGTGGTCGAGGTCCAGTTCGCGACGTCGTTCACCCTCGTACTGGTCGGCGGCGCGCTCGTCCTTCAACGTGAGTACAAGGGGCGAGATCGCGCTGTCAACCTGGCGGTAGTGCTCGTCGTAGGTGACTTCGACCGGGCCGCGTACGTCGCGCTCCTGGGCGCGCTGCTCGGCGGTCTTACGCGTGGTGGTGCGTGTACGTGCGGGTTGACCGGTGGCCTTCGGCGCTTTCGGGCGCGCGCGGGGATGCGCTGCGACCGGGTTGCGGGTCTCGGCCGGTGCGGGCTCGTCGAGTGCTGCGCTGTTCTCCGCGTGCGTGGGTCCGGGCGGTTCGGCGTCGGCAACCGGGGTTGGCCGGGTTTCGTTCTCCGCGTCGGCCCGGCAGGTATCGGAGCAGTACACGAGGTCGGTGCGGCCGGGGATCGGCTCGTCGCACCGGTTGCATCGGTGTATGTCGCCGGAACCGGCCTCGGTCTGTCGCTGGCGCTGCTCCACTGCGCGGCGTGCCTTTTCGGCGCGTGGCTTGCTGACGTAGATGCACGAGGTGATCAGCGTGCGGTGGTGCTGGTCCAGGTCGGGCCACAGGGTGTGTGCAGTGGTGACGGCGTCCGTCACGGCCGGGCTGTCCGCGCTGGGGTCCTTGAGCAGCGCAGCGCATGCCGAGTAGATCTTCAGGTTGTGATTCAGCGTTGCCGCGTTGAGCCACCGCAACCGCTGTAGCGCCGCGTCAATGCGCGGCGGGTTCTCGCGCAACATCACCGTCACGTCGTTCGGCTCGTGCGCCGTGACGTCGTGGCGCGTGGTGGTCGAGTAGACGCACCGGCTGTAGAGTCGCCGTTCCAGATCGGTGTACTCGTGCCACGCGGTGTGCGCCATCGTCACGGCGGAGAGGACGCTCCCGGTGAGCGGCTGGGTGTTGCGCAGCAGCTCCGCACACGCGGTCAGCAGCGCAGGGGGTTCGGCGTCGGAGCGTTCGAACGCACGGCGTAGCTCGGTGAGTGCGGTCCGGACGCGCGGAGGCGTTGCCTCCAACGCCTTGACTGCATCCGTAATGCACGTGGTGTATTTATCGGAAAACTTAGCCATTTACTTTTCCCAACGTGTTTAATCCGGTTGCTGTCGCCGGGCTTGGTCTTCCCGGTGACGGTGCATATCCGATCCTATTCACGCAATGGGTAATAAGCAAGGAATGGCGAGCTATGCTGGATTTCTATCCGGTCACAATTGTGGGCCGATCTCGACCATCGATGCACGGTATAAAAACCGGCGATGACCAGGGGATGAGTGGGTGGTGGGTGGCCCCGGCGCACCGAGGGGCAGGCCCTCGGCCTGCCCCTTAAATGCCTGTCCAAGGCCGCTAGGGGACCCAAATACAAGGGTGGGGCCTCAATATTGTTTTGACACGCTTTTCGTCAAAAGAATATTGGGGTGCCCTTGTATTTGGGGGGAGCGGCCGGAACAATGCCGGGGCCACCCACCACCCGCGGACGTGACAGATTCCGGATGTCTCCCCGCACAGCGTGGGAACCGCGGGCAGGGGTGATGTCGGGGGTGACCAGGTTGCCCCGGAGGCGGGGTAGCATGCCGGTACGCGCCTCGGAGGCCCTCGTGTGCCTATTCGGCGAGGCGCCAGCGGGCCGTCGCGCTCTTGGTCGGCCACCGTGACACCGGTGGTAGCCCGCAAGGGCTGGCGCGGCGGCTCGCGCACACGTCCCGGCGAGCAACGGGCAGCGATTCAGCGAAGCGTGATACGCCAGCGGTGTTGCACTGAGACACCGGAGCTGACGGTGACGGCCTGAAGCGAGCGCACGCGACGGCAGACTCGACACATCTGGCATCAGCGGACTGCACGGGACGCCGCGCGCGGAGAAGGCACCGAGCAGAGGTCGATCCGGCGAGTGGAGGTGCGACCGGTGAGCCGGGTGACGCTGGGCCGGACAACGTTGCGTCGGCGACATCGTGATCGGCGGGGGCGGACGCCGACGGCCCGGACGTTCTGGAGAGCCCGGACGGCAGACCCGGGCGACTGCCGGGCGTTCTGGGTTCGTCGGACGAGGCGTGTGCTACGACGTAGCACGTGCTCGCTGACGCGGCGGAACAATGAGGCGCTGGTGCGGGCAGCGTCGTCGATGGGGTGGTGGGCGTCGACGCCCACCACCCCATCGGGTCACAACGGTGACTCGGAGATCGCCGGTGCGGCAGAGCGCTCGCGGTCGTCGAGGTACTGCTCGTCGAGGTAGGTGTTCACCTCGTCGAGGTTCACCTCAATCTCCTCGTCGCTGCTGGTGATGTCGAGCGCGCGGATCAGCCGTGCGCGAGCGGTGGACAGGCCACCCGGATCGACGAGCTTGGTGATGTTCACGTGGAGTACCGCGATTCCGGTGAACGTCCTGTCCAAGGGCGGGAGGTTGAGGTCGGCGAGCACGTCCTGGGTGCCGGGTAGGCACCAGGTCCCGTCGAAGTGCTGCTCGAGAACCTGGTCCCGGACCTGACGGCGGAAGGCGACATCGCGGTCGCGAGCAGCGCGGATGGCGGTCTGCAGGGCGGCAGAGTCGGTCGTCATGGTTGCCTCCGTCGGTGAGGGTGTCGGGTTGGGCGGTTGCCTGGGTGGTGTGGTGCGGTCACGTGTGTCGGTTGCGGAGGTACGTGCGGAAGCTGGCTGCGGTGACATTGGCGGGACCGACCTGCTTGCTGTGTTCGAACAGGTCGAGCCGCCGGGCTTCGCGCAGGAACGTTTTGGCGCACTCCCGGAGTTGAGTCGCGCGGGGTGGACTCGCGTTGCGGGCCTGGCACCGGCAGGCGGCTGCCTGGGCGCGGTAGTCCTCGGCGGTGCAGGGCATTCAGATCTCCTCCACGATGGGGAAGGCGACTGAGGCGGAGATTCTCCCCTCATCCGCGCTCACGGGGTTACCGACGGCGTGCTGCCGGCGGACGTGATCGCCAATGATGGTGGCGATTGCGGATCGGACGTCCTCGGTCAGCCAGGCGCGCATGGCCTCGTGCGCTTCGTATCGGTCCGGAATGTCGGCATGTAGGTTGATCCGAATCATGAGAGTGGATCGTGCGACGTGCTTGACGGTGTGGGGTTCGAGTCCGAGTTCGGTCAGACTGGCGTTGAGCTGGTCGAGTGTCCACATTCCGTCGCGGTAGCCACGGATGGCGCGGTCGCGCACTACGACGCGGTAGCTCTCGTGGTCGGCGTTGATCTGCTCCAGCTGCTCGTGCAACTCGGCGGCGGTGGGTGTGTCGTTGGCATCAGGCATGTTGATTCTCCTCGTTGAGGGTGTCGTGCACCGGAGCGCTGTCCACCCCGGCGCAACGGTCAGAACTGACCCGCAAACCCGTGGTGCCGCGGCCACGGTGTGACCAGCGGGCGGTTCGGACGGTGCTGCGGATCTGTGGTGTGGGGATCTGACGGGCTCGGGCGAGATCCGCCGCTGCCGGGATGTGGCCACGGTGCTGTCCAGAACTCTGCCGAGAACAGCGGGATTATCCGGACGTGGTCTTCGGCAGGCGCGGACCGGCTCGTCGGCGTCGTATCCTGGTGATGAACCCAGCCCTCCCCAGTGGGGACGATGGGCATGCTCGACAACGAGTCAACTCCGTCGCGTCGGCGGAAGCGACGCTCACCAGCAGAGATCGAGCGGCTGGCTGCTGTGCGTCGTCGCAGAACCGAACAGTTGGAGCGGGAACGCGCGAATGAACGTCGCGTTGAGGAGGCGTTGCCGGCGTTCGCGGCGGCGGTGAGCGATGGGGAGACGGCGGTTCGCCGGCGCGAGGAGCGGCTGGCCAAGTTGGAAACTCAGCTTGAGCGGAAGCTCGACGAGCTGGCTGCGGCGAGAGCGGACAAGGAGAAGTCCTTCGCTGCGGCGAAGGATGCGGTCAGGGCGGACGCAGCAGGCGAGATCAAGCACGCGCGGATCAGGATGGGGCAGGCGATTCAGCAGATTCGGGAATCGGACCTGACGGTCACGGAGGTGGCGGAGTTACTGGGGATCGCCAAACGCGAGGTCACAGCGTTGGTTCGCACGGCTGAATCCGCGGACGCACGGTCGATCGCACACACCGGACCGCGCAGCAGGAGCGACGGTGCTCCGGGCACGATGGTCGCGGTTGAGGACCAGGAGACCGTCGTGAGGGGAGGCCGGTCGACGAGCGGCCCGGACGATGTGCCGGAGCCGCCGTAACGAGGTTATGGCGAGAGCATGACCGCGGCGGTGGGGCGATACCACGGGTCACGCCCCACCGCCGTGGTCATCGGCTCATCGAAGCGGTTGCGGTGCTGCGTCGGGCGGACTGGCGTGCGATGCGGCGCCGCCGACGGTAATACACGACGATGCCGGCAGTCCCGGACGCCATGAAGGCACCTCCTACGGCGCTCCCTGCGGCAGTATTGGCGAAGACGTGGTCGAATTGGCCGAGGAAGGCGGCACCGGGCAGAACCAACGCTCCCACGGCGGTAAATGTCCGGACGTGACCACGCATCGTCGGGCGGGTCGCGGCACGGGTCCGGCGGGCGAGCATCCGCCCGAGGACTGCCCCGAGCCCGGCCATGACCGGAACGACGACCAGGCGAGCGGGCTGGGCGGCCGCGACTGCCACCATCGTGACGTAGCCGACCGGTACCGCCCCGAGGACGACGCCGGCTGCTGCAGCAAACAGGAGCCGAGGAAAAGTGATGCCATAGCGGGCCGTCATTGTCCGAACATAAACGTTGTACGGGACGCAGTCGGGTGATTTTCTGGCCGGATATCGCTGCGGTCGCGGTGCGTGCTGCGCTGGGACGTCCGGGCGGTGCCGGTGCGCAACGGGGGGAGTGAGAGCCGACGTCGGTGTGGGCGGCGGTGTGACGCCGCGCGGAAAACGGGATGCTGTGTTCGTTCGCGGCCGTTGGGTGGAACGTAGAGTGGCTCCGGGCATCAGCTCTTCCTGCTTCCGCCAGCGTAACGAGACGAGCCCACGGTGAGCGGGCAACGCGAACTGCGGGCAAGGAAAACGGCCTGCCGACGTCGACGCACGGCGCTGGTCTGCGCAAGCCCCGCCGAGATCCGCGGCGCTACCGCCGTCCACCAACGACGGGACGGGCGGCGGAGGCGGTGCCCGGCCAGCGGGGAAGTGCCGGCCGGGCACCGGGCTATCAGAACGGCGGCGCGTCGCTGCTGGCGGTACCCGCAGCAGCGAGATCGGGTTCCGGGGAACCCCACGGGTCACCTGCGGACTGTCCGTCCTGGACCCGGCTGGCCGCAGAAACGCCATCGGTGCGGCTGACCTTGGTGACCTTCGCCGTGGCGTAACGCAGCGAGGGGCCGATCTCATCGACGTCCAGCTCCACGACGGTGCGCCGCTCGCCTTCCTTGGTCTCGAAGGAGCGTTGCTTCAGACGGCCTTTGACCCACACCCGCGCTCCTCGCGTGAGGCTTTCGGCGACATTTTCAGCCATCTGCCGCCAGACGTTGCAGCGCAGGAACAGCGCCTCGCCGTCTTTCCACTCGCCGGTCTGCCGGTCGAGCGTTCGGGGCGTAGACGCGACCGTGAGGTTCGCGACCGCGGCGCCGGACGGGGTAAATCGAAGTTCGGGATCAGCCGTCAGATTTCCCGTGATATCGATGATCGTCTCGCCAGCCATGATGATCCTCCCTGGATAAATATATTGATTACGTGCAGATTTGCGGTCGACTGGTCAACCAAATCTGGAATGCCATTAATCTCTTCGGAGCTACAAAAATATTGGATCTTCTTGCTGCTGGGATCTGCGGATTGTCGAGTTGATGGTGTCGGGCTTGTCAAGCCGCGTTTTGGCTTGACAAGCCCGACACCATCAACTCTGATCAGAGCAGACCCCTCGGCAAGAAGACCTCATGTTGGATCCGCATAGCAGCCGAACGAGCGTTAGCTGTCTATGGCCAGACTGGCAACTGGCTGAGCCAGCAGTCTGGGCAAGCCTTCTCTCTCATCTCGACACGGGCCAGGGTATTATCCGGTTGCGCCACGTCGACAAGCCTTTTCTTATTGCTCGACGCGCCGATTTATGTTGGTATTGATCTTGTCGAGTTTGGGTAACTGAGTGGGCTCGATCTCCTGAAATAGAAAGCAGAGAAAATAATGCTCGTGAACACGCGACACGTCGTATGGGCGAACACATTTTCCCAGTTTGATACGACGCATGGCGCCAGATGGGGTCCGACGCCGGAGCGCTCGACAGTGTGGTCGAGGTATTCACGCAGCGTGCCGGAGTTGGCCGAGTTCGTGGCGTTCGACGTTCCGATCGACTCCAGCCGAGAGCGTTTTCACGGCCGGAGCCGAGGCGTGTCGCAGGCTGTGGAGCGAGACCGAGGTGGCCGTTGATGATGGGTTTCACCGGTTCGGGCCCGTCGCCTCGGTGCCGCGCACTGTCCAGCGTCCGCATCGCGCGATCTACCTGGCCTCGGCTATGAGGTCGAGGACCTGCGCCGCCGCTGGGCGCAACGGATACCATCTGCAGGTCGTCCCACGGTCAGCTCGGCCGAACGGCTCATGGAGATGCCGGCGGCAGAGCAGGTGCGCCGGGAATACCCCGGGCACCGATCGGTGCCCGACGGGCACGTCGCGGTCCGGGAGGCGGGTGCCGGGTTGGTGTGGCCCGCGGCGGTGCGGTCAAGGCCGCGGTCACGTCCGCGCGCAGATCGGGTGCACGGGTGTTCGGCGGGGCCGCGGTGCGCGGGATCGACCTGGTCTCCTCAGGCGTCGTCGTCAGCACAGCGACCGGTGACCTGAGGTTCGGGCAGATTGTGCTCACGGCGGGCGCGTGGCTGTCGGCCCTCCTGCCGGAGCTGCCGCTCGAGGTCGTCCGCATTCCCACGACCTGGTTCCGGGAGGCGGGCGAGGAGCGGAATGGCCCGCTTGGCTCGTTCGTCCTGGAGCGCTTTCCGCCGTTCCTCCGCGAAGTGGGCGACGGTCGGGTGATCTGGGGCACGGCGCGGGATCAGGGCTCGGCCTGGAAGACGACGGGCGGACGTTCGCGGTGGTCGACGCGGAGACAGTCGACCGGACGGCGGGGGAGTCCGACTGGTCCGTGCTGCCCGCGGCGGTGCCCGGACTCGGCGCCACGCCGTCGCGGGCGGTCGTGTGCCTGACCACTCGAACTCCGGACCGGCAGTTCGTGATCGGCCGCCCGCGTGGCGACCGCCGCCTGGTCGTCGGCGGCGGGTGCAGCGACGGGTTCAAGCATGCCAACGGAATCGGCGAGGTCCTGGCCGATCTGGTCTGTGGCAAGGAGTCCGCGATCGACATGGGGTTCGCCGCACCCCGACCGATTCGCTTAGCGACGACCGGCGCGCCGGGGGCGCCGGGCACTTTTTGCCGCGTTCCGAGACTCGGCTTCCTGGGGAAACAGGTCCCCGTTCGGTCGAGTGAACGAAACGCGACCTCACCGATCGGGGTTGAAGTGGCGAGGAGATCAAGGGTGAGTGAGCACGTGGATGTCGTCGTCAAGAGTGAGGTCCTGGCTTGCTGAGGTCGACGAGCACTATCGCGCTCACGGTCACTGGCGCGGCCAGACCTTCGGCGGCAGGCTGCGGGACTGGGCCGCCGTGTGGGGCTCCCGGGAGGCGGTGGTCGACGATCGGGCCCGGCTCACCTGCGGCGACCTCGACGCCGCCGCCGACCGGATGGCGGGCGGACTGCGCGCGTAGGGGATCCGCCGCGGTGAGCGGGTCGTGGTTCAGTTGCCCAACCGCGCGGACTTTCTGTGGTCTGGTTCGGCATGATGCGCCTCGGCGTCGTCCTGGTGCACGCACAGCCCAGCCACCGGGCGAGCGAGCTGATCCACCTCACTCGCACAGCGAGGCCTTCGCACTGGTGCTGCCAGAGCATCTCGCCCGCTTCGACCACCGTGCGCTCGGCGAAGCCGTCCGGCCACCATGACCGCCGATGTGATCGTCATGCTCGACGGCGCATGGGGATCCGAGAATCCGGCACTCACCGGACCTCTTCGAAGCTGGCGGTGCCTACGCCCGGTATTGGCAGGAGCGGGGGCGGCGGTGGGCTGGCAGCTCGCTCCGCATGAGAACCCTGCTCATGTGACCGAGACGCCCGCCACCCAACGGACGAGACGCTGCGGCCCAAGTTGCCGGGCATACCCTCCATCGGCATTTCCGCAGCCGCTGCTGGAGCACTTCGGGACCTCGTGCGCTACGGCGTGCGTCACCACCGCTTGGGCCTCGCCGGGCATCTGACGGGCAGCACCCGCGAGTTCAGGTCTGGATGCCACAACACAGCAGGTCAGCACAGGATGTGAGTCCGTAGACGGTAGCCGCCACCTACTTCCGGGCACTAGATAGAGTGGCCATAATGAAAACAGTTATCTTGTTCATGTGCGATCCGCGCGGCAACCCGGGCTCCGCCGGACTTGGCCTCCGGGTGTGCTGATTCCTTGGCGCACCCGTGCTGAGGCTGGGGGCTTGTCGCCTGCTGCAAGCAACGTTGCAACCCACCGACGATAGGACTGCGGCCATGGATTCCACCAGGGGATCTCTTCTGCCTGAGAAGGCGGTCGGTGATCCGGGTTCGGACACCGACGACCTGGACCACGCGCGGCGCCGCCGCCATACGTTCGTTTGGGTTGGCCTGTTGTCGCTGGCCCTTCTTGCCACGGTTCCGGTGGCGGTGGGTCTCGGGCCGGTCGGGATTCAGTCGGGCACAGTCGCTCGGATCGTCGGAGAGCATCTCTTCGGCTTGTCTGGAAAGTCGGCTATGTCCGAGTCGGCAGAGACTATCGTCTGGTTGGTGCGGATGCCGCGCGTTTTGCTGGGGGTTGTGGTCGGCGCGGGACTTGGCGTGAGCGGTGTCGCACTCCAGGCGCTGGTGCGGAATCCGCTCGCCGATCCGCATCTCCTCGGGGTGACTTCCGGAGCGTCCACCGGTGCGGCCGCGACAATCCTGTTCGGCATCGGCGGGGCCATGGGGGCCGCGGGACTGACCGGAAGCGCGTTTGCCGGCGGTGCGGTTGCGACCGTATTGCTGTTCGTCCTGGCAAGAGTGAGCGGTCGGATCACCTCGATCCGCCTCTTGCTGGCGGGGGTGACGATCGGCTACGTCCTCTCCGCTGCTACCAGCTTCTTGATCTTCGTGTCCGACACGCCCGATGGCGCGCGGGCGGTGTTGTTCTGGCTGCTGGGTTCTTTGGCGCGTGCGCAATGGTCGTCGATCGGAGTCGTGGTCGTCATCGTGCTGGCCTCTTTTGTGCTGCTGGTGCTGTGGGCTCGCCGGTTCGACGCGCTGGCGGTGGGGGATGAGAGCGCCCGGACTCTCGGGGTGGCGCCGGACCGATTCCGCGTGCTGTCTCTGGCGCTGGTCGCGCTCTGCGTGGGTGCGGTGGTGGCGGTGGCCGGTGGTATCGGTTTCGTGGGGCTTGTCGTGCCCCATGTAGCGCGGCTGTGTGTGGGCGGAGCGCACCGACGCGTCTACCCGGTGGCCGCTCTGATCGGCGCGATCTTTCTTGTCTGGGCGGACGTGTTCGCCCGTGTTGCTTTCGCGCCGCGCGAGCTTCCGCTGGGCATCGTGACCGCCGTCGTGGGCGCGCCCTTCCTCGCGGTGCTGGTCCGTCGCTTCTACGTCGCGACGGTGTGAGCGAGTTCGCCCGCGAAGAAAGGGTTTGGTGTGATTTCCGCACGAAATGTGTCCTTTGCGTACAACGAAGAACTGGTTCTCGACCAGGTGACCGTCACCGCCGAGCAGGGGCGCACAGTCGGTCTGATCGGACCGAACGGGAGCGGCAAAACCACACTGCTGCGGACCCTGTACGCGGCGCTCAAGCCGCGCGCCGGGCAGTCTGAAGTCGACGATGTCCCGGTCGCTCGGCTTAGGCCCGTCGAACTCGCCAAACGTATCGCAGTTGTCGCGCAAGAGGGCACGCCTGAGTTGCCGCTGACGGTGACCGACATGGTCCTGCTGGGCCGTGCACCGCGTCGGTCGATGTTCCAGTCCTACACCAAAGAGGATCATCGGCAGGCTGCTTCCGCGCTGCGGAGGGTGGGCGCTCGCGATCTCGCGGAACGGTCGTTCAGTACCTTGTCCGGCGGCGAAAAGCAACGGGTGCTGATCGCTCGGGCATTGGCCCAGGAAGCGAACCATCTGCTCCTGGACGAACCAACGAATCACCTCGACATTCGATACCAGCACGAAATCCTGACGCTGGTCCGCTCATTGTCGATCACCACCGTGGTGGTCCTTCACGATCTCAACCTTGCCGCGCGTTATTGCGATCGCCTCGTTCTGCTCGACCGCGGCCGGGTGGTGTCGGCCGGGACTCCGGACGAGGTGCTGCGCCCGGAGGTCATCGAACCGGTTTATCGGGTGTCTGTGCAGCGCCTCGAGGAGCCCGACTGCATCCAGCTGATTTTTCGTCCTCCATCTTCCGGTGAGAGTACCGATGCGCCAGAGGCTAGTTGAGAGACAACGCCGGGACGTTGCGGTTGGGCGGGCCTGCGGGCGGCGGGGCACGATCAAGGGCGCAGGGTTCGGGCCTCGCCGAGACCGTGCGTGCCCCGCCGCGGCGAGGACGTCGGCGATCTGAGGCTAGGGCGAGGGCAGGTCGTCGAGCCCCCTCGCAGGCGAGGCAGCCCTGGACGTGCTTGCCGTTGCAGCAGAATATGACTATCATGTTCAATAATGCTGGGGCGAGAGAAGGTCGAGACTGCCGTACTCGTGACTCTGCTCCGAGAACGGGTGACGGTCTTCCCGTTGACCGCCTGGCCAGATGGGGTAGTGCCCACGGGTTTCGCCGGGACTGGCGGGCGGTGGACGGGGTGGGCGAGAGCCGTGCTGCGGCGACGTTGGCGTGTCGTCTGGCTGCGTATGCGGGATGACGCTGCCGAGCCGAAGCTGGAGGGGCCTCGCCGCGGGCACCCAGATGGTTTCGGGGCGTTTCGCTCTCGCCTGATGTTGCCCTGTCGGGGAAGGAACTCATGGTGAAGTCTGGGCTGAAGACCGCGGCCACTGCGGCGGCTGCGGTGCTCGCGCTGCAAGGATGCAGCGCAGGTGATCCTGAGCCGGGCACGGCGAACGGTTTTCCTCGTACTGTTGAGAACTGCGGTCACGAGGTGAACATCGAGCGCGAGCCGGAGCGCGTCGTTGCGTTGGGCCCGTCGGAAGTGACGTCGCTCTACGCGGCGGGCGATGCGCCGAAGCTCGTCGGACGAGATGACGCGGGCATGAAGAGCGCCCCCTACACGGCGGACATCCGCACCGCGGTGGCCCGCGTGCCGCAGCTGGGGTCCGGAGGCGAGATCAGTCGCGAAGACCTCGTCGCATCCAGTCCTGATCTGGTCGTGGGTTCGGTGACCGAAACCATCACGCCTGACACGCTCGGCGCCGTGGGCATTCCGATGGTCAGCCTCCGGGGAAACTGCGGTTCCAACCATGCGCCGGGCGCAAGCGACGGGACGTCGGACTTCAATGACGTGTTCAGCGACCTGGAACTGTTCGGGCAGCTGTCGGGTACGACCGATCATGCCTCCGCCGTCATCGTGAGCATGCGTCAGCGGATCGCCCAGGCCAAGGCTTCGGCCAGCCTGCAGGGAAAAACTGCTGCCACGGTCATCGGCCTCCACGACGGTCTGGAAGCATACGGCCGCCGCTCAATGGCACATACCCAATTCCGGGAACTCGGTGCCAAAGATGCCTTTGCCGATGTCGACAGCCGGGTCTTCGAAGCCAACATCGAAGAACTGGCCAAACGGAACCCCGACATCGTCATGATCCTGTCGTACGGTGAGACCGATGAACAGGCGAAGAGCAAGTTCCTGAGCATCCCCGGTGCCGCCAATCTCGCCGCAGTGCGCAATCACACACTGTTCGTGCAGCCTTACGAGTACTCCTCCCAAGGCACGTTGTCGGTGAACGGACTCGAGAACATGGCCCGCACTCTGGCGAAGCCGCACTGAAGACCGTCCTCGCAATCTACGCCGCTCCGACAACAACTCGGGCGGTATCAGCCCTAGACCGTCCCAGGAGAAGGAATGATGCACCTCGATACAGCCCTCGGTTCGACCTGGTCTGATCTGGTTGACCGATGGGACGCTCAGCAGAGCGTCTACGTCGAAGGCCGAGAACGAGGGTATGGCGTCATGCTGTCAGTGCTCGATTCACTGCTCCCCGGTGCCATCACTGTCCTCGATCTCGCGGCCGGTCCCGGCTCACTCAGCAAACGTCTGCTGGAACACCGCGCGAACGCTCGGAGCGTTGCGGTGGACCTCGACCCGGTCCTGCAGGCACTCGGCAGGAATGCCCTCGGCGACATGGGAGGTCGCCTGCACTGGGTCAAAGCGGACCTTCGCGACGTTGGCTGGACCGAGCAGCTGCAAGAGTACGACGTCGACGCAGTGCTTTCGTCGACAGCCACGCATTGGCTCAAGCCCGCAGAGCTGGCGAACTTGTACCAATCGCTTGCCGCCGTCATGCGCCCAGGCGGAGTCTTCCTGAACTTCGACGGCTTTCCTCCGCGCAACGCCGCGTCCCGTTTCAGCGCGGTAGCGAAGGACATTCACGGGACACGACAAGAACGAGCTCTGGCGAACGGTGCAGAGGCATGGCAGGACTGGTGGGATGCCGTTCGCGCACTTCCCTCTCTCTCCGCCGAGTTCGAGGAACGCGACCGCGTATTCGCGCCCGCTCGGGGAAGAATATTCTCTGGATCAGACCACAAGAACGGAACGTCGTTCGAGTACCATGAATCTTCGCTGTTCGAAGCAGGTTTCGCCGAAGTTGACGTCATCTGGCAGGATCTTCAGAAGAAGATCGTCATGGCTGTCCGATAATCGTCGCATCGGCGCTCGGCGCGCTCGCATCCCGGTCAGTAACGCGAAGCAGCGTAGAGCGGGCTCGACGATCTCGGAGGGCGGCGGGGCATTGCTGCAGTGACGCTTGTGGCGGCAGTGGTCGCATGGGTGACCTGGTGGATTTCCCAGACCGCCGCAACGCGCTTGTCTGCCGGACCGCGGGGGTCCGGTGCTGGTCTGGGAGGCCGCGCGAAGCGCGAGCCGATTCCGGTGGACCCGAATCGCTTTGTCCGCCCGCGGCCCGTTGGCGCGTTCCTTTCCATCGACGGCAGCATTATGGCACTCGACGAGACGCAGCGCTGGAACGCCACAGCGGTCAGTGCGGTTCCGGCGGTGCTGGACAAGCTGCTGGTCGCTCTCGAGGAGCCGGGGCCGGAAATCGTGCTCGGTGTCGGACGGGGTGCCGGGCGAACCTGTCCGGCCCGACCACGGCTGCTGCGCAGATCCTGTGCGCGCGGTGGAAGAGTTTGTCGAGCACGCCGGGAGGGCGCGCTGGAACTCCTCGGTCGCGCCGACCGCCGGATCAAGATCCGCGGCCACCGGATCGAGACCGGCGAGGTCGAACGGGCGTCGGCCGGCCATCCGCTGGGTGGATCGGGCGATCGGCACCGTCCTGCAGAACGCGGTCCGTCGGCTGACCACTGCCATCGTGGTCGTCGGGCCCGGTCGAGCGGACATCCTGTGGATCCGGCCCGACGAGCGGACGCCAAGCTGCCTCGTGCCCGAACACCTCACGATTGCCGGGTCCTTCCCGGTGATGGTGAACGGCAAGATCGACCGCAATCCGATTCGCCGGATGCCGGTGCGCAGCAGCAGCTGGGCCGGCGGCGGGCGCTTGTCGCGGGCCGGACGGGGCGAGCACCCCGTCGCCGCGCTGTGGGGCGGGCTGCTCACGTCTAGCAGGTCGGCCGTGACGGCCGCTTCTTCGTGCCAGGGGTAGCTGTGCTGGCGATATGGTTGGTGCGCAAGCGCGCCGAGGCGGGTTTTCGTGGTGCGCGAAGCCTGCGGATGTCGACCGAAGCGGTCCTGTGTGATCTCGCGGCCACGCTGGACCTCGGTGTGACCGAGGCGGCGGTACGAGCGCGGTTGGATGCCGCGCCCCCGCACGAGGCGCTTCCTCTGGTCGAGGTGCGACGGGCGTTCTGGACGGCCCGGGACGAGCACCTCCCGCTCGGCGGTGCCGGTTCGTTCTTCCGCGGCTCGACGTGTGCCTGGTTACTGGTCAGGTGGTGACACCGCGCGTTCGTATCGGCAAGTTGAAAATGGTTCCCATTAGCGAGTAAGGTGCTGGGATACGCAGTGCTTCTTGGGGGTCTTCATGTCGATTCTGCACGCGTCAACGAACCAAGCAGGCGGTTCTTCGGTGCTGGCGCCTGCTCGGGGCACGTTGGTCGGGTGCGGTGTGCTGACCGCGGTGAGCGCGATCGCCGGGATGGCTCCGTTGATCGCGGTGGTCGAGATCAGCCGTCTTCTCCTGGGCGGAAACAAAAACGTGTGGCCGATCATCGTGGTCGCGCTGGCGGCGCTGGTAGTGAAGCAGCTGGGAACCTTCGGTGCCGGGGTGCTGACGCACCTGGCCGATATCCGGGTTTCGTTCGCGATCCGCCGTGACCTGCTCGCCAAGCTGCGGCGGCTGCCGCTCGAGTGGTTTACCGAGCACAACTCGGGCGCGGTGAAGAAGACCGTGGAGGACGATGTCGCCGCGCTGCACCAGTTGATCGCGCATTCCGTCGTGGAGATCACTGCGGCTGCGGTTCCGCCGGTGGTCGCGATCGCGTACCTGTTCACTGTGGACTGGCGGATGGCGACGCTGGCCTTGCTGCCCTTGGTCGTGGGGTTGATCGTCTACCAGCGGGCGATGGCCGGTGCGGGCACGAAGTACCCGGTGTTCATGCAGTGGCTGACCCGGCTCAACGGTTCCGCGGTCGAGTTCGTCAGCGGGATCGGGGTGGTCAAAGCGTTCGGCGCCCCTGGCGTCGCGAGCAAGCGGTTCCGGGACGTGTCCCGTGATTTCGCCCGGTTCTTCCTCGACTGGGCCCGATCGACCAGCAGGGCGTCGGTCCTGTCGGAGGTCCTCATGTCGCCGCCGACGGTGCTGGCTGTGCTCGCGGTCGGCGGGGGCGTGCTGACCGCGGCCGGGCAGCTGCCGGTGGTGGGCCTGATCGCGTTTCTGGTGTTCGGCACGGTTACCACGGCCGGGGTGATGACGGTGATGATGTCGGTGCACCCGCTGGTCACCGCGCTCGGGGTGGCCCGCAGTATCCGTGCGCTGCTGGCGCAGCCGGAGCTGCCGGTCCCACTGAACCCCGCGGTGCCGGACCCGGACGCGCCGGGCCCGGTGGTGCGGCTGCGCGACGTGCGCTTCGCCTACGGGGATACGGTCGCGCTCGACGAGGTGGCTCTGGAACTGGCCCGGGGGACGGTGACCGCGTTGGTCGGCCCGTCCGGATCGGGCAAGTCGACGCTGGCGAAGCTGCTGCCCCGCTTCGGGGATCCGCAACGCGGCTCGGTCGAGCTGTACGGAGTGGACTTGCGGGAGCTGGACCCGGCGGAGCTCTACCGGCACGTGGCGTTCGTGTTCCAGGATGCGGATCTGCTGCGGACGAGCATCCGGGACAACATCCGGCTGTCCCGCCCGGACGCCGACGCCGCCGCGGTGCGCGCCGCGGCGGCGAGGGCGCAGATCCTGGACCGGCTGGAGCGGCTTCCGCGTGGGCTTGATTCGGTGGTCGGCGAGGATGCCGAACTGTCTGGCGGCGAGCGGCAGCGGGTGTGCATCGCGCGGGCGATCCTCGCGGATCGGGCGTTGCTGGTGCTCGACGAAGCCACCGCCAGCGCCGATCCGGAAAACGAAGCCCGGATCCAGGACGCCCTCAGCGAAGTGACGAGAGGGCGGACGGTTCTTGTGATCGCGCACCGGCTCTCGACTGTTCAAGGGGCAGACCAGATCGTGGTCCTCGACCGGGGCCGGGTCGTCGAGGTGGGCGCGCACGACGAACTCCTCGCGGCAGCAGGACTCTACGCGCGCATGTGGCAGCACGACCGTTCCGCGAGGGATGACGCGCAGATCGGACAGGGGGCCGCTCGATGATCACCATGCTCCGGCAGCTCTTCGAGCTGCTCGATGCGCGAGGACGTCGGCGCCTGCGGATCATGGTGCTGGCACAGGCGGCCCAAGGAGTCCTGCAAGGCCTGGGGTTCCTGTTTGTCGCCCCTTTGGTGGCGGCTCTGCTCGGGTCGGTGGACTGGACCGGTTTCTGGGCGTGGCTGGCCGCGATCACGGTCGCGGTGGCCGTGCATCACGTGCTGCTGGTCTGGAGCAGCTCGCTCGGTTACGTGGTCGGGACCGACGTGCTGAGCAGCTTCCACGAACGGATCGGCAACCATCTCGCGACGCTGCCGATCGGCTGGTTCCGCGCGGATCGCACCGGCCCGGTCGGGCGGCTGCTGGGCAAAGGCACCATGGACGTGGCCAATGTGCCTGCCCATCTGGTGCGGCACGTGATCGTCGGGGTGACCGCGCCGGTAACCATGGTGCTCGGCAGTCTGGTGCTGGACTGGCGGGTGGGCATCGCGTTCGCGGCCGGCACGGTGCTGTGCGGGCTTGCCTTGCGTCTGCTCATGACGATCGTCCGGCGCAACGACGACGACTACGAGCACGACATCGGCGCCACGGCGTCGCGGATCGTGGAATACGCCCGTTTGCAGCCCACGATGCGTGCCTACGGCGTCCTCGACCGGCCGGAACGGGGCACGCTCGAGGCGTCCCTGACCCGGCAGCAGGAGTCGCAATCGCGGCTGACCATCCGCGGTGCGTGGGGACTGATCGCGTTCTTCGGCACGCTCCAGCTTGTTGTCACCGGGGTCATCGTTCTCACCGTCGTGCTCGCTCTCGACGGCGTCATCGCGGTCCCGGCCATGGTCGGCCTGTTCGTCGTGACGCTACGCATGCTGGATCCGCTGTCTCAGCTCGGGGAACTCGCTGGGCACGTGCAGGTCAACGCCGACGCCATCCGAAGGGTGGCGGTGCTGCTGGCCGAACCGCCGCTGCCCGAACCCGCACATCCGGCCGAACCCGACGGTGCCGCGATCGATCTCGTCGACGTGCACTTCGCCTATCCCGACTCCGGTCCCGTCCTCGCCGGAGTCAGCGCGCACCTGCCGCAGCGGAGCTTGACTGCGATCGTAGGCCCGTCCGGAGCGGGCAAGAGCACCCTGCTCACCCTGCTCACCCTGATCGGCCGGTTCTTCGACGTCGACGCCGGTGCCGTCCGCATCGGCGGGCGCGACGTGCGGGCGCTGGGCAGCGCCGAGGTGTCCCAGCTGACCGCGCAGGTGTTCCAGGACGTGTACCTGTTCGAAGGCACCATCGCGGACAACCTCCGCACGGCCAACCCGGACGCCGACGACGACGAGCTGGCCCGCGTCGCGGCGATCACCCGGCTCGACGAGGTCGTCGCCCGGCTCCCGCACGGATGGGACACTGCGGTCTCCGAAGCCGGAGCCACCCTCTCCGGCGGGGAGAAACAACGGGTTTCCCTCGCCCGCGCCTTGCTCAAAGACGCGCTGATAGTGCTGCTGGACGAAGCCACTGCGGCACTGGATCCGGTCAACGAGGTTGCTGTCGCGGCAGCGATCAGCGAGCTCGCCCGCGACCGGACGGTGGTCGTCGTCGCGCACCGGCTGTCCACGATCGTTGCCGCGGATCAGATCCTGGTCCTCGAGCACGGGCGGATCACCGAAACCGGCAAGCACGCCGAATTGCTCGCCGCCGAAGGCACCTACGCCCGATTCTGGTACGAGCGTCTGCGGGCGCGGGGCTGGCAGTTGCGTTCGCCGGTTCCGACGGGCATGCGCAAGGGAAGCTGACGGCGCGCAGTGCCGGGATTGACGACCAGACCGGCGAATACGTCGCGGTGCTGCTCCCGCAAGCGTGGCGGGAGCTGGGTCCTGCGTTGACCGACGTGCTGGTCGGAGCTTGTCCTGAGGCGAAGGTTTTCGCGGACGTCGGAGCGGGCGCCGGACTCGGCACCGTGCCGTTCGCGCAGACGTTCCGCGAAGCGGAAATCCTAACTGTTGAGCCGCATCCGAGGTTGCGCAGCACTGCTGGCACGGGTCGCGGGCGACAAGGACCTCGGGCCCCGCGTGCCGGTCCTTGGCGCCGACGTGCTGCGGGCCCGGCTGCCGGACCGGATCGACGGGGTGATTGCCATGAACGTGAGTGGGCACCTCAGTCCGCGCGAACGCCTGGAGTTCTGGGTTCTGCTGGCCGACGAACTTGCTTCCTGCCTGCTGCGCGGATGGCGCCCGGAGGCCGGGTCGACGCAGTGGATCTTTCCGTGCAGTTGCTGCGACCCGGTGGGCAGCGGCTGTCGTGCGAGCCGCAGCCGGTCTCGACGTCCCGGCCACAGCAGGACAGCGCGCAGCCAGCGCGCGTGTGGACAGCGGCACCGGACTGGCCGGCTGGCTCCGGAATGACCTGTGCCCGCGACGTCGGCGTGCATATGATGACTGTGCACATCGCCTCGACCGGCAACGCGCGAGGGACTTCGCCCTCGGACCGGGCACCAGGGTGTTGCTCGTCGGGCTGGACGAGGGTGCAGTACAACGATCCGGGTGGCAGTTCCGGGCCATCTTGCAGGAATGTCAGGGCACTATCTTCGATCCGAATGTCCTCATCGGACACGGTCGCTGGCCGTACTGACGAGCACCCCTCCGTGCGGGCAGCCCGAACTCGCCACCCCGAAGCCAAACCACTGCTGCGGCTGCCGAGAAGACCTGGCATTCCGTGGAATCACCGACGACAGGGATGCGGCCCTGCGGGAGGACGAACGTCTCGCGGCAGCTCGGCGACTGCCGAGCATCCGAGCGTCCCTGGTGGGGCCGGATCGGGAGCATGGATGCGGAATCAGCGATGTCACGCCTCGTCACGCAAGGTCACTGGTTTCGATATTGATAATCCTTTTCATGTCCGTTAGGTTCGGCTTTGCCGGATGAGCGGCAGTTGGGGTGAACCTGGCGCTCTGTTCTCGATACGGGTTTTCGCGGGAAGGTCTGGATGCACAAGCGTGCGGCCGCACGCGCCATGGGCATGTGTGCGGCAATGGTGTTCGTCGTGGGCGGGTGTGCGTCGGTGGCGCGGTCCGGTGCCGGTGTTTCGGTGGTGACGACGACCGAAATTCTGGCTGACCTGGTCCACGCGGTCGGGGGCGATCGGGTGCAGGTGAGCTCCATCGTTCCCTCCGGCGGTGATCCGCACTCATACGAGCCGACGCCGGCCGACGCGAAGCGCGTGGCGCAGGCCGATGTCACGTTCACCAATCACCTGTTGCTGGAAGAGCAGCGTCTGATCAAGGCGATCGACTCCAACGCGCGCGAAGGCACGCCGAACGTTTCGCTGGCTGAGGACTCGGAATCCTATGGCGCACACGTGATCCCGCTCGTGGAGAACGTCGGGCTGGACGTGCTGTGGCTGGGGCTGCGGGTGCGCGGCGACGGCAAGCAGTTCGGAGCCACGCGCACCTCGGAGATCCAGCTCTCGGCGACCGCGCTCAACGGCCCCGGCACGATGACGGCGTACCTGACCGAATCGCTGGGGCAGCCGCAGGTGTACTTTTCCTCGGCGGATGGATTCGACCAGCGCGACGCGACGACGCTCCCTCCCTCGGCGCACACCCACCTCAACTGGGCGTTCAGCGCGCCGGGAGTGTACGAGCTGACGCTGCGCGCCCAGCTGAACGAACCAGCAGCTGCACCGAAACCGTTGGGGGAGGGAACTTTCACCTTCGCCGTCGGGGTGGATCCGCATTCCGCGGCACCGGGCAAGCGCGTGCTCGACGAGGGGCACACCGACTTGACCGTCGATATGGACGAGCGCACGCTGTACACCTTCAACGACGCCGCCGGCGGCACGGCGCAGGAGAAGGTCGCGGCAGCCGACGCCGTGATCGAAGTGCCGAACAAGGCGATGGACCAGGTCCCCGACGACCAGCGGTTCGCGTTTCTCGGATCGCCGGGTGCGCAGATTTTCCAGCTGCCGCAAGCGGTTCTGGGTAAGCACGTGCACGGGGAGATCGACCCGCATCTGTGGCAGGACGCTGACAACGCGGCGGCGTATGCGCAGCTGATCCGCGATACGCTCAAGAAGGTCGATCCCGATGGCGCCGCGGAGTACGACCGCAATACCGCAAGCTACCGGCGGCGGCTAGCCGACCTCGACGACTACTTGGCCCGCACGATCGCCACCGTCCCGGCGGGAAACCGGCAGCTGGTGACGACCCACGACGCGTTCGGCTACCTCGCCGACGCCTACGGGTTGAAGGTCGCGGGCTTCGTTGTGCCGAACCCCGCGCAGGAACCGAGCGTCGAGGACGTCCGCAAACTGACCGAGACGATCCGGAACCTGCACGTGCCCGCGGTGTTCACCGAACCGAACCTGGCGCAGCGCGCTTCGACGCTCATCCAGGTCGCCCACGACCAGCGCGTGCAGGTGTGTTCGCTCTACGGCGATGCCTTCGACGCGAAGACCCGGACCTATGTGGACATGATGCGGCACAACGCGGACGAGATCGCCCGGTGCCTGGGCGGAA
The DNA here is from genome assembly GCF_039536925.1 of Amycolatopsis ultiminotia. Lineage (NCBI taxonomy): Bacteria > Bacillati > Actinomycetota > Actinomycetes > Pseudonocardiales > Pseudonocardiaceae > Amycolatopsis > Amycolatopsis ultiminotia. The sequence continues at coordinate 24,426 of NZ_BAAAZN010000035.1, forward strand.
CCCGATGACGCGCGCGGCGCGGTGGCTCGTCGTTGCGGCGGTGGCCGCCGTCCTCACCCCTGTCGTGCCCGGCGCGGCGCAGGAAGCGCCGGCCGACTCGCCGGGCGGCCGCGTCGTGATCGACGACGGTCACGTCGACATGGGCCCGCGTTTCCTCAACGGCAAGTGGACCGTCCAGGTGCGCGACGACACCGGTGCAGCGCCGGTGTGGCGTCAGCTCGACGACGTCGTCCTGCACGCGGGCGAGGACGCGCGCACGGAGGTGCCCCCGGGGACGGAGTATGGGTTCCTGGGCACACCTGAATCCAACGTCTGGCTGCTGCCGCAGACACAGCGTGCCGGCACCGTGTGGCCCGGCTGGAATACCCAGGATCCGGAGACGGCGACGAAGGTCGACCGCGAGGTCACCTGGCGGCTGCAGACGGTCCAGGGACCAGGCCCGTTCTCGCTGTTTCTCACTGGTGCGTTCGGGGCGCCGCAGGTGATCTTCGATTCGCGGAAGCCGTTGCCGCAAGAGACCGGCATCGAGGTCAACAGCCATGTGCACGGCAACTGGGCCTTCGGCGCGCCGGGCACATACCTGCTGGGCATCGAGATGAGCGCGTCCACGGTGGATGGTCGACGGGTCGTCGACCGACAGGTGCTGCGCGTGCACATCGGAGACGGCGATCCGGCTCAGGCGTTCGCGGTCGCCTCGACCGTCGCGCCGCGCGCACCGGCCGCGGGGAGCGACGAGGCGCCGCGGGCGAGCGATGGCTCCGGGAGCCGGCCGACCGCGTGGATCGCCGGTGCGGCGGTCGCCGTCGTGCTCGTCGGGACCGTCGTGCTCGTCGTGTTTCGGCGCCGCGGTCGGCGAACGGAGGCGAGCTGAGATGGCGGAGCGGCAACTGGCGCTGAGCGGCGTCGCCGTCGAACTCGGTGGCAGGCAGGTTCTCCACGACGTCGACCTGAACCTGGACGAAGGGGAACTGGTCGGGCTGCTCGGCCCGAACGGAGCCGGAAAGACGACTCTGTTGCGCACGATCCTCGCGTTGCAACCGGCGCGCACGGGCACCCTGCGGGTCGGCGGGCGGTCTCCGGCCGAAGCCCGTGGCACCGTCGGCTACGTACCGCAACGACACGAGTTCGCCTGGGATTTCCCAATTTCCGTCGAGAAGGCCGTTCTCACCGGGCTGGCACACCGGCGGCGGTGGGGCCGGATCGCCGACAAAAACGAGCGCGAAGCGGCGCGTGAGGCACTGCGGCGGGTCGGCATGAACGACCTCGCTTCCCGCCCCGTCGGCGAGCTGTCCGGCGGGCAGCGGCAACGGGTGCTCGTCGCCCGCGCGCTGGTGATGCGGCCTCGTCTGCTTCTGCTGGACGAGCCGTTCACCGGCATCGACGCGCCGACCCAGGAGGCGCTCACCGAACTGCTGTCCCTGCTGTCCACCGAGGGGACCGCCCTGCTGATGACCACGCACGACCTCGCCGCCGCCGCAGGGATGTGCACCCGATTGTGCCTGCTCAACCGCACCGTCATCGCCGACGACGAACCGGCTCGGCTGGCCGAGGCCGACGTGTGGCTGCGTGCGTTCGGGCTCGCCCGGCCGGAGCAGCTGCTGCGCATCCTCGGCGGTGCTGCGTGAACGGGGTCCTGGAATTCCTTGCGGGGCCGTGGGAGTACGACTTTTGGCGGCGCGCGCTGCTGGTCGCGGTGATGTCGGGCGCGGTGTGCGGGGTGATCGGCAGCCACGTCGTCCTGCGCGGGATGGCTTTCATCGGCGATGCGGTGGCGCACTCGGTGTTCCCGGGCGTCGCGGTGGCGTTCGTGTTCGGGTTCGACCTCGTCGTGGGCGGTGCTGTCGCGGGGCTGCTGACCGCGTTGCTGGTGGCCGTGTTCTCCCAGAACCGTCGGCTCAAAGAGGACTCGGTGATCGGGATCTTCTTCGCTGCCGCGTTCGGGCTCGGTATCGTGGTGCTCAGCACCGCCCCCGGCTACAGCGGGTCGCTGGAGTCGTTCCTGTTCGGCTCGATCCTCGGGATCAGCGACGACGATGTCCGCAACGTCGCGGTGATCGGGGCTTTGCTGCTGGCGCTGGCGGCGCTGCTGCACACCAAACTCGTCGCCGCGAGCCTGGACCGGGAACAGGCCCGCGCGCTGGGGATGCCGGTGTTCTGGCTGGACATCGCGCTCTACGCGATGGTCACGCTCGCCATCGTGATCTCCCTGCAGGCGGTGGGCAACGTGCTGGTGCTGGCGCTGCTGATCACCCCGGCGGGCGCGGCGCGGCTGCTGACCGACCGGCTGGGCGTGATGATGCTGCTCGCCCCGGCAATGGGCGCAGGCAGCTGCGTGGTCGGGCTGTACCTGTCCTACGCCTGGGATCTCGCCGCCGGCGGGCTGGTCGTGCTCACTGTCACCGCGGCCTTCCTGCTGTGCTGGTTCCTCGCGCCGCGGCACGGGTTGCTGGCGAAGCTGCGGGCCCGCCCGGCTCCGGCTGTCGATTCGCGTTGATTCCGGTTTTCCGTCCAGAGAGAGGAAATTCACCATGAGATTGACCAGAATCGTCCCGGTGGCTGCGATGGCGGCCGCCGCGATGCTCGGCGGAGCCGCGGTCGCGCAGGCCGCCCCGGTCGTCATCTCCGCGGGCCACGTCGACGTCGTCGAGGCGGAGTACGAGGACGGCGCGATCGAGGTCCACCTGCACGACCACACCGTCGACCCGGCGGTGGACCGGGAGCCGGCAGACGTGGTCCTCGAAGCGGTGTCGAGCACCAAGATCACCGTGCCGGCGGACCCGGCGTACGCCTTCCTCGGTTCCGCGGGCAGCCCGGTGTGGGTCCTTCCGCAGGACCAGCAGGACGGCGTGCTCTTCGCCGGGTTCAGCGCGGAAAACGTCGAGTCGGGCACGTTCGCCGGCGACAAACTCGACGTCGCGCTCACCGGGATCACCGGTCCCGGGGAAGTCGCGGTGTTCGACACCGACGGCTCAGGCGCGCCGACCGTTCTCTACGACACCGGCGACGGCCTGCCGGACGTGCACGCCTTCCACGCCGGGGACCACCACCACACCAACTGGGCTTTCACCGCATCAGGGACTTACACCGTGACGTTCGACGTCACCGCCACGCTGCCCGACGGCACGGTGGTCGACTCGGGTCCCGCCGCGTACACGTTCCAGGTCGACGCCTGAGCTTTCAGGCTTCGCGAGTGCTGAACCCGTGCGGCCCGGAGCTCTCCGGGCCGCACGGTCTCCTTCCATCCGGTCAAGGACACAGACATGCCTGCTCCCAACGGAATTCTCCGGCACACGTTTGTCGTGTGCACGTTTTTCACGGCCAGTGCGCTCGTGCCGTCCGCTGTGGCGGACGCGGCGACGGCGTCGCTGCCGGCGAACCAGCTCGCGGTGGTCACGGCCGAGGACGACACCGTGCGCGTTTGGGTCGCCGACGGCGACGGCGGGGCCCTGCTCGACCCGGCCGGCGTGGTGCTGCACGCACAGCAGCACACCGCGATGACCGACGGCGCGGGGGGTCTGCCCGACTGGGACACCACGAGCCTGCCCTCCGGCGAGGCAGGCTGGACGCTCGACTCAGTGCAGGGGCCCGGCCGGTTCCGGGCATACACCGTCGAAGACGGACTGCAGGTGCCCCGGTTCGACAGTTCCACGATGGACAGCGCAAGGCCGGAGACCTACGCGATGCCCGCCGGGCGCAGCGGCGACTTCGGCTGGGTCTTCGACGCTCCTGGTCGCTACCGGGTCGCGTTCACCGTCTCGGCGACCCTCGCTTCGGGCCGTTCGGTGTCTGCCCCGGCGATCTATACCGTCGATGTCGCCGCAGAGACATCTGCGGTACCTGATCAGCCCGCTGCGACGTCGCCTGCGCCGGAACATCCCCGCACGGAAAACCCGGTGCCTGCGGCGTGGGGCCACTCCCCGGCTCAACCCCCAGCGCAGGCCGGAGGCGTGCCAACGGCCGCAGCGGCGGGCACCGGCGACACCGCGTCCGGCCACGTCGTACTCGGTGAGGGGCACGTCGACGCGCTCGCACCCCGGATCGTCGGCAACAAGTTCCAGATCCAGGTCAAAGACAGCACCCAGGCCGGCAAGGTCACGTGGCGCCGCCCCGCCGATGTCGTGTTCCAGGTGCGCCCGGCAGCGCGGTTCCCGCTGCCCGACAACGACAAGCTCTCGTTCGCGGGCAAACCCGGCGACCTGGTGTATCTGATCCCGCAGGTGCAGCAGGACGGTGTCATCTGGGCGGGCTGGAGCACTGAGGCGCTGACGCCGCAGCAGATCGCGGGTTCGGTGTCCTGCACTCTCACCTCCGTGCAAGGGCCAGCCCCCGTGGCGATCTTCACCACCGGCACCTTCGGCGATGAGAAATTACTGCTGGGCAACGCCCCGGGCACGCCGACCGCCATGCAGGTACCCCTCGCCACGCACGCGCACGCGAACTGGATTTTCCCAAAGGAGGGCATCTACCGGCTTACTTTCGCTCTGACCGCGAAGCAGGCCGGTGGCAGCACTTACACCGACACCCAGACTTACGGTTTCGCAGTCGGCAACGCCGATCCCGAGCAGGCATTCGGGCCCGGGACGCCCACGAATGGCACCGGCGGAACGGCTGCCGGGCAGGACCAGCGGCAACCGGGCTCCGCAGGCGCGCCCGATTCCGGTGGCAACGATCGGCTCGCCTACACCGGGTTCTCCGCGGTCCTGCCGCTGAGCGCGGGCGGGGCGATGCTCGTCGCCGGCAGCGGGCTCGTATTCTTCGCGAGTCGTCGCCGCGCTCGCGTGGGAGACGGACGCTGATGCGCGCCCAAAAGTGCTTCGCCAGTGTCGTCGCAGGCGTCTTGTCGGTGTCCGTTCTCGCGGGAGCGCTCGCCTTGGGCGGGGGACCGGCGTCCGCCGCATCGCGGCCCGACCCGATTGCCCCGGGCGGAGTCGGCGAGGCTGTGCCGGCCGGCAGCAAGTTCGTCCTGGAACACGGTCACATCGACGTGCTCGCCCCGGTTCTGGACGGCCGCGGGCTGCACGTGGAGTCCAAGGACAGCTCGATGGCGGGCAAGCCGGTGAAGTGGCGCGACCCCGAGGACCTGGTCCTCCACGTCCAGCCGCAGACCACGTTCACGGTGCCCGACCGCGCGGACTTCGCCGAGATCGGCGCCCCCGGGCAGAAGCTGTGGACGATCCGCCAGCAGGAAACCGATCTGGCGGCCAACGTGTGGGCGGGCTGGAGCACGGAGGCGATTAACCCGCCGGGCGATCAGCAGTTCGCCGGGGACCACCTCGACTGGAGCCTGGACGCCGTCGACGGCCCGGGCACGGCGGCGCTGTGGATGAACGCGACCTTCAACGCCGGTCCGCGGATGCTGCTCAACGGCGCGAAACCGCTGCCGCAGACCACGCCGATGACGATGTTCACCCACAGCCACGTCAACTGGACCTTCAGTGCGCAGGGCGTCTACCGCATGAAGTTCACCGTCGCGGGCAAACTCGCCGACAGCACGGCGGTCAGCGACACGGTGACGCTCGCGCTGGCAGTGGGCGAGGTCGACCCGTCGTCCGTGGAGCCGGGCGAAGGGGCCACGCCGCCGACCTCGTCGAGCACGACCACGGTGCCGTCGAGCAGCTCCACGGCGCCGACGTCTTCCGCACCGGGCACCGCCTCGACGGTGCCTGGTGTGCCCGAGGACGACCTCGAGCCGGAGGCGATCGTGCTGGACTCGGGGCACGTGGACGCCCTCGCCCCGCGCATCGCCTCGGACGGCCGGCTGCGCGTGGACATCAAGGACAGCACCGGCCTCGGCGGCGCCGGGGTGCCCGAACCCGCTTGGCGGTCGCCGGACCGCACGGTGTTCCACGTCGTCCCCGCGGCGAAGCAGACTCTGCCCGACGACCCGGTCTTCGGGTTCCTCGGCGAACCGGGAGCACCGGTGTGGCTGATCCCGCAGACCCAAGACCCCGCGATCGTGTGGGCGGGCTGGAGCACCGAGGCGCTATCGCCGGAGCAGGCACCGCCCGGCGTCGAGTGGAGCCTGGCCAAGGTCGCAGGCCCCGGCAGCGTCGCGGTCTTCCAGAACGACGCGGTGGGCGGGATCTCCAGCAAGGTATTCGACAGCAGGCAGGCGCTGCCGCAGTCTTCGCAGGTCGGCCTCGGCACCCATGCGCACGCGAACTGGGCGTTCTCCGCAGCGGGCATCTACCACCTGACTTTCACGGTCACGTCCACTGCGCCAAGCGGAGAAACGTTGCGGGACACGAAGGTCTACAACTTCGCCGTCGGCGACGTCGACCCGAGGGCCGCCTTCCCATCCGGCACGACCCCTGGTCCGAGCTCGTCCGTTTCGACCAGTACGGCACCCGTCGGGAAGCGCGGCGGTCCAGAGGATCCGGCGGCGGGCGGGGCTCCCGGCCCTGCCGCGGAAACCCAGGCGCTCGCCCGGACCGGCGCGCAGCCGGGAGCGTTCGTCGCTCTCGGGCTGGCCACCGTAATCGCCGGTACCTGCCTGCTCGTGCTCGCACGCCGCAGCGGCCGTACCGGTACCCCGCAGGGCAGCTGAGCTTCCGCTCGGCTGCCGATGCTCGTCCCGAAAGGAAGTTCGTGCACCATCCAGTACTACGGCGGCGCTCCGCGCGTCTTGCCGCCCTGCTCGCCGCGTTCGCCGGCGCGACGACGCTGCTTGCGCCGGTGCCGGCCTCCGCTTTCGACCCCGCGGCCGACCGCGAGGTCATGGGCGCGGGCAAGCATGTCGACACGATCTATCCCGAGGTCCGCGACGGCAAGCTGGCCATCCGCTCCTTGACCCCGAACGGCGTCAAGGAGCCGGAGAACCTGGTCCTGCATATCCCCGAGACCGACAGCTCCCACGTGAAGCTGCCCGCGGGGTACGGCTTCCTCGGCCCGGAAGGCACCGAAGCCTGGGTCACCACCGAGGCACAGGACCAGTCCGTCGTGTGGCCGGGCTGGTCGTTTGAGGGCATCCAGCGCGGCCTGCTCAAGGGCACCGTCAAGATCAGCTACACCGGCTTCAGCTACGCCGGCGACGCGACCGCACCGAGGTTCGCCGTCACCCAACCCGGCGGGTTCGACCACACCAAGGTCAGCCAGCTGCTTGTGCCGGGCTCGGTGTTCACCTCGGTCAGCGGCGAGGTCGGCGCGCACACGCACGCCACCTGGACCTTCACCGCGAAGGGGACTTACGACATCGGGTTCACGGTTTCGGCGAGCCTCGCCGACGGCACGCCGGTGTCCGACGACGCCACGGTGCGCTTCCAGGTCGGCGATCTGGCCGACACTCCGGCGGACCCGGTGAAGCAGCCGGATCCGCCCGCGGCGGCGTCGCTCGACCACTTGACCGTGGTGCCGAACAAAGTGGACGGAGAGTACTTCGTCGGCCAGACCGTCACCCTCACGGCCATGTTGCCCGCGGGCGCGGCGCTGGGTGGTTCCTACCGCTGGTACGCCACGAAACCCGGCAGGACCGCCCCCGTCCTCGACGAGAAGCAGAAAACGGCGACCTACGCCGAAAAGCCGACCCGTGCGCTCGACGGGACAACGGTGTACGTCGAACACGTGGGAGCGGACGGGGCTGTGCTCGACAAGTCGAAGCCGCAGAAGATCAGCGTCCGCGCGCTGCCGCCTACGACAACCCTGACGGTCACCCCCGACCGCCAGACATACCCTGCGGGAGCAACCGCTTCGTTCACCTCGGTGCAGAATCCGCCGACGGCCGACGAGCACTACCACTGGTATCTGCGCAAGCCGGGGGAGGACTCCTACGAGTGGATCGAGGAATCCCGCCTGGCTGATCAGAAGCTGCTGATCACGGCGGACCTCGACGGCGCGGAGATCACGGCACGGTTGTTCAACGCCGACCATGCCATTCTCAGCGAGTCCGCGCCGCTGCGGATCTCGGTCTCCGACGCCACCGGAGCCGCCACGAACGTGCGAGTGACCTCCGCGAAGCCGACGTATGCCCCGGGAGAGACCACGACGTTCACCGCAGTCGGCGCCGCACCGGACAGCGTCATCGACTGGTCGGTGCGCAAGAACGGCGAGAACGAGTACGCCGCGCTCGGCGACAGCCACGGCAGCACGCTGAGCCAGAAGGTCGACGCTGCCTGGCACGGCGCCGAAATCCGCGCGGTCGTCCGCGACGGTTCGGGCGCACAGGTCGGCGAAGCGATGGTGCCTGTCGTGCGCGTCGAGAACCCAGTTGCCCCGCGCGGACAAGATGTCTCAAGCGGCGTGCCCGCGGGACTCGTTATCGGCGGCGTGGCGGTTCTGGTGTTACTGATCGGCGGTGGGGTGTTCTTCGCCCGCTTGCGGAGCAAGACCAAGGCATGAAGTCCAGGTCCAACGCTGCCCGGCGTGGCGTCGACGGCAGCTGCCGACGGCACGCCGGGCGGCTGCTTGCCGTGTTCGTCGCGGCTATGCTCGGTTTTCTCGGCTGTCCGGCCGGAATGGCGTTCGCAGAGGAAGCAGGACGGCCGATCGAGATCCGCGACGGCCACCTCGACATCGGCCCCGCGCTCGACAACGGACACTGGAACATCCGCATCAAGGACGACTCCTCGGGTACCGCAACCTGGCGCGACCCCGGCGACGTCGTCCTCCGGGTGAGCGACGCGGCGAAATCCGCGGTGCCCGCTGGCGCCGGCTACGACTTCCTGGGCGCTGCCGGGAGCACTGTCTACCTCGTGCCGCAGACCCAGACGCCGGGTGTGGTCTGGGTCGGCTGGAACACTCGGCACCCGGGTCTGCTCGCTCAGCCACCCGCGTCGATTTCCCTTTCGCTGAAAGAAATCGAAGGTCCGGGCGCGCTGCACGTGTTCCTCGACTATGGCGGGTTCCGGCCCCCCGAAGCCGTCTGGGACAGCACCGGCCCGCCAGCTGAGCTGCCCGTCGCGCCCAACGTGCACACGCATGCGAACTGGGCGTTCAGCGCGCCAGGGGAGTACCGCACCAGCTTCACCGCAAAGATAACCCCGAAGGGCGCGGCACCGATCACGGTGTCGTCCGAAGTGCGGTTCCTTGTCGGCGACGCGACTCCAGCCGCGAATTCCGCCGACGGCGGCAGGCCGGCGATGACGTGGTGGCTGGTGGGCGTCGGGATCGCTGCAGTGGCCGGTGCGGGCGCCGCGATGGCGTGCATGCGCACTTGCCGATCTGGCAAAGTTACTGGCTCGTAGCGCAGGTGTCAGTCCACGCGGACGAGGACACGCCAAATTCCGCAGCCGAAACCATGATGCCAGCGAACATCGACGGGAAGAGTGACGAACGGTTCGGAGCACTGCGCGAAACCTTCGAGGATGAGCTTTCCCATGGCGACGAGCTCGGCGCGTCTGTCGCCGTGACCATCGACGGGGAGTTCGCGGTGGACCTGTGAGGCGAATGGCAGGATCAGGCGGAGGTCCTGCCATGGCAAACCGACCCGCTCGTGAGCGTCTTTTCCACGACGAAAACCGTGCTCTCCCTCGCCGCCCTCGTCCTCGTCGACGGGGGAGAACTCGACCTCGACACGCCGGTGGCCCGGCACTGGCCGGAGTTCGGGCGAACGGCAAACAAGGCGTCCTGATCCGGCACCTGCTGTCGCACACGTCTGGGCTGTCGGGCTGGGAGCAGCCAGGCACCGCCACGGAGCTGTACGACCTGCCGTTGTCCACCGCGCGACCGGCCGCGCAGGCACTGTGGTGGGAACCGGGTACCGCGTCCGGCTAGTACTCAGCCACCCAAGGCCACCTCGTGGGCGAGGTCGTCCTGCGCGTCACCGGCTTGACGGTCGGAAAGTTTGTCGTCCGGCACGTCGCCGGCCCGCTCGGCGCCGACTTCCACATCGGACTCGGCTCGGCCGAGCTCGCGTGTGTGGCTGACATCGTGCCTCCGCCGCCCCATGCTGGGACGCATCTGCGATGGATCCGGGCGACGTATGGTGAAGACGCGTTCATGAGCACCCGGTTCAACGCCGCACCCGAGGTGAACACCATGGCATGGCGGTGAGCGGGTTCGTCACCGACCCGGCTCGCGTGTACCTGGTGGCCACCCACAGCGGGATCATGCTGGCTTGATCGGCAAGACCATCAACGACTTCCCGAAGTTCGCGACCTTGCATTTCCCGGCAGCTCAGTAGCCGCGGCGCGCCGGCCTTCGGCCCGATGGATCAGCAGCACGTTGTCGGTGACAACCGCCGTCTGCCCGCCGGGGCCGGTCGCCGTACGGTGCGGAGTGTCGGCGCGCTCCACGCTCCAGACCGAGGGGTCGAGACCGAGTTCGGCGTAGACCTCGTGCGGGGTGGGGAAGTGCTTGTCGGGGTCCTGGTTCCACGACCACGGGGCGGTTGACCCGTGGTCGACTACGAGAAGGCGGCCTCCGGGGCGCAGTGCTTTTGCGGCTGTGCGGAGAACCGCGGCGCGCGGCAGCTCGAACGGGGTGTGGAAGTATTGCGCGGACACCAGATCGAAGGCTCCGCGGGGGAAAGTCTCGGCGAGGTCGTGTCGTTCGGTCGTGACGAGGCTGCCGAGATCTGCCTCTTTCGCCAGACGTTGCACCTTTTCGACCGCTGTGGTCGAGATGTCGGTGGCGGTGACCTGCCAGCCGCGCCGGGCGAGCCACAGGGTGTCGCCGCCGGCGCCACAGGCGAGGTCCAGCGCGGTGCCGGGCCGGAGTGGCTCGGCGGCTTCGACGAGCCGGGGATTGACCCTGGCTGCCCAGAGGTCGTGGTTGTCGCGCTGCCGGCGGTACAGGTTCTCCCAGAACTCGGCGGGATCCTCGTCGCCGGAGGGAGCTGTCGGGGCCGGGTCCGATCGTTGCGTCATGGAGCTTCTTCTCTCTAGGAGTTGTCGAGATGCTGCTTGAGGAAAGCGGCGGTGGTGTCGAGGATCCAGGGGGACTGGTAGCGAGGATCGCCGTGTCCGGTGCCGCCGAGCACCAGCAGGTGCGATTCGCGGCCTGCGGCGACGAGCGCCTCGTGCAGCCGTCGGCTCTGGGCGAGTGCCATCTGCTGGTCGCGGTCGCCGTGCATGATCAGCACTGGGGGCGCATGGTCGAGCCGCTGGTAAAGCGGGCTGGCCTGACGCGCCCGGTTCAAGTCTGGGGTTTCGATGTCGGTGCGCAGGTAGTCGACGTCCGGCGGGGTGCGCACGATCGCGCGTTCCATGTCGGTCCGTGCCAAGCGGGCCACGAGATCGGTGGGCCCGTAGCAGTCGACCACGGCGTCGATCCGGTCGTTTCCGCCAGGATCGGCGGGGGAGAGGGCCGCCATCAGCGAGAGGTGGCCGCCGGCCGATGCGCCCCAGCTGCCGATCTTGCCGGTGGCCAGCCGGTGCTCGGCGCCGTGTGCGCGCAGCCAGCGCACCGCCGCTTGGGCGTCATGGACGGACGCGGGAAACGCGCCTGCTTCGCCGAGCCGGTAGTCGATGCTGGCGACGGCTACCCCGCGGCCGGCCAGCCCCGCGCACAGCACGGCGTCGTCGGTGCGGTCGCCGAGGAACCAAGCGCCGCCGTGGATCCACAGGGCGACCGGATAAGGCCCAGGACCGGCGGGGACATACAGGTCGAGCAGCAGCGGCTGCTCGTCGGCGCGGGCGTATTCGAAAGTGAGCGCTGTCGGGGGCACCTGCCACAGGTTAATGAAAATCATTGCAAGTAACAACGTGGCCGAGCGGCGTGTGTGCCGGGGCGTGGGTGGAAGGCGCCCGCGCGCCGTTCGACGCGGAGTCCGTCGGGAAGCCGCACTGACGGGTTGGCAAGACTGCTGGCAGCGAACTTCGTTGCTGGCGGTGGGGCCCGGTGCCGGAAGGGGCGCGAGCCATGCGCGCTGCGCGCGCCGCTGACGGAGCCGCAGGACGGCGACTGCTGCTGTCGGCCGAGAACGGCAGTACGGCCGGGTCGATCGGAGCGGAAGGTGTTCGTCCTGGCCGGTGGATCCCGCTGGGCAGTGGTCGCGGGCTGGCGGTCGGTGCGGCGAGTTCAGGCCAGCATCCGGGTCAGCCGGTGCCAGCGGCGATGCCGGTGGCGGAACATGAGCCGGACGAAGATCCGGGTCGGTGCTCCGCGCTATCCGTCGTCGGTCTCGATCTCGTCGGTGTAGCGGCATCGGTGCTCGCCGAGCGGGCAGAACGTGAGGCGGTGCCGCCACGTGTGCACGGCCCGCCGTGCTCGTCGGTGCAGATCTCCAGCGGGCCCAGGCGCTCGACCGTGATGTGGTGAGTCCAGGAGGGGAACACGCCGAACCATCACAGCCGGGCCTTGTCGCGGGTGCCCGCTTCGATGTGCTCGGGCACGTCCATGCGATACAGCCGCAGCACCGGGCTCATGACGAACGCCACCACCTCCGGGTTACGGGCGAGCCGTGCCGCGGCATCGGCAGCGAGCGGCAGCTCGGTGGTACGCACCGTCCAGGCCATTTCTCGTCCTCTTGCTCGGTGCCGTGCGGTAACGAGAATGATTATCATCATCATGGCGACTGGGTGCCTTGCCGGGCGTGTCGGTGCGAGGCGATCGGGTCCGAACCGGAAAATGCCGGGTGCCGAGAATCGGCTTGCGTTCGGCGAAACCCGTGTGATTACCGGCGGCGCCGGTGTTGGCCGTACCCGCCCAGACCGTGTCACCGGCTGGCTTGCGGCATGGCCGAGGGCTGCGCCTTCGTGTGCCTGGAGGTGCTCTGATCGGTTCGGGCGGCGCGACGGTTCTTGCTGTTCGGGCAAGCGCGAGCAGTCCGGCGAGGACATCCAGATCATAGGCGGCGTGGTGGCGCCGGTCAGGGGCTGCGACCCGGCAGCGGACACCGAGACCCGCGCCACGGCTCGTCGGCGCTGCCTTTGTCCCGCTTGACCTCCGATGAGGGGACCGGTGCGTCTCCCCTCGTGCGGTCGATCGGCCGCCTCGGGCATTCCGGCCGCGGCTGGCCTAACGCAGCTGCGGCAGGTAGGTGCCGGGAGTCTGGCCGGTGACCCGGCGGAATGCGGCGATGAACGCACTCGGTTTGCGATAGCCGACTGCGCGGGCGGTGGCGTTCACTGGCGTGCCGCCGGCCAGCATCGGGACGGCGGCACGGATGCGGACCTGGGCACGCCAGTCGGCGAAGGTGAGCCCGGTTTCGGCGCGGAACAGCCGAGACAGGGTGCGGACGCTGGCATGGACGTGATCGGCCCAGGCGGCGAGTTCGCGCTGGTCGGCCGGGCGGGCGAGGAGTGCTTCGGCAATCGCGCGGGCGCGCGAGTCGGCGGGCATCGTGACGTGGATGTGGTGCGCGGGCAGCGGGGTGAGCAGCTCGAACATGAGCGCCTCGGCGGCCGGACGGGTGTGGTCACCGGGCGCGATGTCGTGCAAGTGGGTGGTGATCTCGCGCAGCAGCGGTCCGACGGCGAAGCTGGTGGGCTGGGTCCAGGTGAGCGGGCAGCGGTCGGCGGAAAAGGTGATAGTCACCATTTCGCCCGCGTGCAGCACGGAGCCGGCGTGCTCGATGCCCCCGGGTACCCAGAGCCCGTAGCCGGGCGGGATCAGCCAGTCGCGACTGGCGACGGTGCCCAGCAGCGTCGCGGTCGAACTCCACGTGAGCATCGGTTCCGGGTGCGAGTGCAGGTGCAGCAGTTCGCGGTCCCGGGCGGTGTCGCGGTCGACGCACAGGATGGGCGACGCCGCCGCGGCGCTCGCCGGCTGGGGATTCTCCGGCGAACCGCTCGAAGTCCGCCCGGCCGGGTTGGCCGGTCCGGGGTATCGCTTGGCCTCTCCGCGCACAGCCGCCAGCCTAACTTAGGGGTGCCTAACTTGAGGAGTGCGTGGCTGATGAACGACATGGTGACCGAGATCGGGGACCCGGTAGTGGTGCGCGCGGCGAAGGCGGTGCGGGCATGACCGTCTCCGCGGAGCCGTTCTCGCCTGCGCTGCGCCGATCGGTGGGGGTGGTGATGATCGGCGCGTCGCTGTCGTTCCTGGACTCGACGATCGTCAACGTCGCCGTGCACACCCTCTCGGCCGACTTGCGTGCCGGACTGGGGACGGTGCAGTGGGTGGTGACCGCTTACCTGCTCGCGCTCGCGGCGGTCATCCCGGTGACCGGCTGGGCGGCCCGTCGGTTCGGTGCCGCCCGGCTGTATGTCGCCGCGCTGGCGGTGTTCACCGCCGGGTCGGTGTTGTGCGCGTGTTCGCAGAGTGCGGGGATGCTGATCGCATCCCGGGCGCTGCAAGGCATCGGCGGCGGGGCGATTATGCCGGTCGGCACGATGATCTGGACCGCGCAGTCCGCCAAAGCGCAGATGGGGCGGGTGATGAGCCTGATTGCGGTGCCGATCGTGCTCGCCCCGACGCTCGGGCCCGCGCTCGGCGGTCTGCTCATCGAAGGCATCGGGTGGCGGGCGATCTTCTGGCTCAACGTCCCCTTCGGCGTCGCCGGCGTCGTGCTCGCCCTGTGGCTCCTGCCCCGGGGAAAGGATGGCGACGCGGGACGGCTGGACGTGACCGGCCTGATCCTGGCGTCCGTGGGGATCGTGGGCCTCACCTACGGCCTGGCCGAGATCGGCGTCGCGGCCGCATGGGACACGGCGGCGGTCGTCGCGCTGCTGATCGGGCTGGCCGCGCTGGTCGGCTTCGTCGGGCACGCCCTGCGGGCGAAGCGTCCGCTGCTCGACCTCAGGCTGTACGGCAACCGGGCATTCACCGCCGCGTCGGTCGCCCAGTTCGCCCTCGGTGCCGCGAATTTCGGCGGGATGATCCTGATGCCGCTGTATTTCCAGACCGTCCGCGGCGAGAGCGTGGTCCTCGCCGGGCTGCTGCTCGCTCCGACCGGGCTCGGCGCACTGCTCGCGGCACCGCTCACCGATCGCTACGGCGCCGGAATCACCGCCTTTACCGGCACCGTCGTCCTGGCGATCTCGACGATCCCGTTCGTGTTCTTGACCGCCACCACCCCGTACCTGCTGCTGTGTCTCGTCATGGTCTTCCGAGGCGTCGGCTTCGGGCTGTCGATCATCCCGGCGATGACCGCCGCCTACCGTGCCCTGCCTCCGGACAAGATCCCCGACGCCACTCCGCAGCTCAATGTCCTCCAGCGCGTAGGCGGCGCGATCGGCACCGCCGTGCTCACCGTCGTCCTCGCCGGCCAGTTCCGCGACCACCTCACGCCCGCCGGGCAGGCCAGTGGTTTCGCCGCCACGTTCTGGTGGGTCCTCGCGAGCACGATCGCCGCCGCGGTTCCGACCGTCGTGCTCGCCCGCGCCGAACAGCACGCCCGCCGCAGGGCCAGCGCCGCCACCTGAACAGGCCGATCCGTGCCCAGAGACGAATTGTGGTACGGCCGGAGGCGCACGAGGTGCTGGCCGGACTGCGCCGCGACGGGGTGCGGCGGATCGTGTTGCTCACCGGCGACCATCCGGAGACCGCACAGGCAGTCGCGGCGGAACTGGGTATCGCCGAGTTCCGTGCGCAGGTGCTGCCCGAGGACAAACAGGACGTGGTCCGGGCATTGCAGTCCGAGGGCCACACGGTCGCGGTCGTCGGCGACGGCACCAATGACGCCCCGGCGCTGGCGCTGGCCGACATCGGTATCGCGATGGGCGTCGCGGGCACCGACG
>NZ_BAAAZN010000036.1:0-36335 GCF_039536925.1 Amycolatopsis ultiminotia
AGAAGAAGCTCAAGATCATGACCGGAGACCATAGAAACACCACACGACTCAAGGCAAAGCGCAAACACCCTGCTCCCGTACCCCGTCAAGGCTAATCGCCACACGAAAACTAAGCGGGGAGAATGTGTCGTAGGCAGTGCGGGCCCAGATGGTCCGGCAGCCCCGCCAGTTCGCGCCAGTGCTGGAACCGTTGATTGACCGCCCGCTCGGAGATCATCTCGTCACGTTCGGTCGGGAACATCACGCCGTCGTCCTCGCGGTCGACGTAGAACAGCGGGCGGACGTTCTCCAGGTAGATTCGCACGGTCTGCACCGCCCACGGCCAGACCGAGATCACCATCCGTCGCCGAGGTGGTTGCCCGGCACTGGGCTTGCCCCACCGCACTGCCAAGGCGGCGTGATCACCGAACTCGGGCAGCTTCGCCTGCCGGCGCCAGTCGTGCGTCTCCAGTCGCGCCGCCTCCCGCCGCCGCAGACCCCAGCCGTACAGCGTGGTCAACAGCGCCAGATCACGAGCCGCCGTCAGCGCTCCCTTGTGCCCCTCGGTCCGCAGCCGCCGGATCTCCGGATCCATGCAGCCGAACAGGCTCTTGACCTCGTCCCTGCTCAGGGGCCGGTTCCCGCTGGGCTTGCCGATGTACTCCTGCGCGTGCCGGACCGCGTTCAAATCCCTGAGCGCGAACGAGGTGAACGAGCCGAACAGCTCCTGGCAGACCTGCGGCCACTCGTAGGCCGGATCGCTCAGATAACCCAGATATAGCGCCAAATCGTTCTGGTACTTCCGCATCGTGGACGTAGCCACAGTGTCCGCCAGCATCGCAGACCACCGGTCGAACAACACCCGGTTCCACACCGGCTCCCACGGATAGCCGTCCGCCACCGCCTGAACCTGCCGCGCGATCCGCAACCGCTGGCGAACTGTGTCCTTCGACAACCGCCGAGCCCGCTGATGATCGGCAAACCCCTGCAAGGTCTTCTCGAACACCGCCTCGGCCGGCCGCAGCATGGCCACACCCGGCACCACATGCAGCGTCGCTACACCCGGAACCGCCGACGAACCGCCCTCACGGCTGCGGTCCGCAGTGCGTCCTCCATCAACCAAATGTCACCCTCCGCAACCGCCCTAGTCGCAGACCGCCGCAATCTGATGCACTCGACGCACCAATAGCGCGCACGCTACACCATCTACGACGATCTTCAAGGTAGGTCCCGATCAACAAGGTGGGCACGTGGTACAACTGGGTCGTCGAGCGCACCGGCGACGCACGAGTTCAGGGCCGAGACCCCTTCGACCGTGATGCAGCCAACGCAACATTGCTCGAACTTCTTCAAACGTGCGCGAGACTCCTGGGCACGCAGGCCCATGCAGTTGAGCACCTGAGCGGGCCGGTTGATCGCACCTAGCTCGTTGACCAACTGCGTGACGAGTTTCCTTGCTGGGCCTCGCTTCTGGTCAGAGGTGCAGTAGCGAGCTGTTGCCGACGGCCAGCGCCCGCGCTGGCGGACTTGGGTCAGCAGGTCTCCCTGCTCTCGGTGGCGCTCCTCGTATCGGACGCCGTAGTGCAGGGCTTGCCGCCTAGCAAGGTCCGCGGTTCCTGGCCATTCGACGCGCCCCAGCGCGCAGTGCAGGACCGTGATCCGGTTCAGCACTCCCGCGTCAGCCGCGCAGCGGCAGACGACGTCGAGCATCGCCTGGGAATCCTTGCCACCACTGGAATTCACCAGAATAATGTCGTAGCGAGCCAGGTCCGGATCATCCATCTTTTCGTGGCAGTCGTGGTGACCCATGCGCGCTCACCCGACGATCTCGATGCTGTCGAGGCGGCGCACGTGCTCGACCTCGTCGTCCTCCACAGAACACATCGCGTCGTAGAGAACAGCCGGGTTCTTCTGCAGCAGGTCCCGCAGCTCTCCGATCGTCGCGCTCACTGCGAGCTGCTGGCGGGCGCGGTCCGCGTCTTGGTTTACGGCTGACGGATCGGATGTGAAGACGGCGCGGGCTTCGTCCACCGTGAGTGTCATCGCGAACTTCTGCATGAATGTCCACGAGATACGGAATTCTTGGGCACTCATAAAGATCTCCAGTCAGGACAGAGGGTCTGTGGAGACGGCATCGGATGCCGTCTCCACAGGCGGATTTGTTTGTCATTGATGTGGCCGAGAGCGACGTGGGGCCGACGGGCCAGGATGCGGGTGGTGGTTCTTGTGCAGGATGCTGGCGGGCTTCTCGGTCGGCCGCGAAGACGGCCCGGCCCACTACTCGTTGCTATCCAGGCGGAGCAGTTCGGCCAGCGCCTCCGGCGCCTTCTGCGCCGTCGGCGAGAACGGCGTGGATGCGGTCGCCGATGTTTCGGAGGCTTCGAGGGCTTCCAGCTTCCGTCGCACGGCCGTGAGCGACTTGTACGGGTGGCCCGTGGCTCCATGGTCCTGGGCCGCCTGACTTTGCAAGTAGGAAACCATGATCGCGGCCTCCTCCGCGCTCATCTCGAAGACGGCAGTGGTCGCGGTCAGCCGGACTTTCGCCGCCTGCTCGCTGCTCATCGTTTCCCTGAGCGCCCGAACATTATCGTTGGTGAGTTTGGTCAGTTTCACTTCGGCCATTGCTTTTTCCTTTCTTTCCTCCGTTTCCGCCGGGCCTGTCGCTGCTCGGCGGCTATCGATCGCAGCCGATCTCGGCGAGGTAGTCATCCCGGCCGTCGCTGATGGCGGCGGCGAGATCGATGTCGAGGGCGTCGGCAAGGTGGTGCAGGTCTGCGAAGAAGTCGCCTATGAGGGCGTGGAAGGTCTCGTAGCCGCCGCCGACCTGCGCGGCATAGGCGTTGATGGCCGTTGCCGCGAATCCGGCCTTGCGGGTGTTGTCGTGAATGATGTCGTCCTGGTTGGCGGTGTCCCGGGGCTCGCCGTCACCTGCGAACATCGCCGGGTCTAGTTCGTCGATACCGACAGGCCCGAGTGGACGTACGCGATTTGACTTGGCATGCATGGCTTTCCTCTGTTTCCGCTGTCGTTCGATCTGACATCTGCGCGGCACAGCCGCGCAGTTGAAGGCGTGGCTGAGAAAAGCGGAGGGGGCCGTCAGGGACGACCCCCTCCTGCCCGCGATGGCCAGGGCCCGCATCGCGGTCGGGTACCGGCCCGGTCAGTCCGCGCGCTCCCACTCGAAGTTGGCACCAATCGAGAAGCGGCCGTCCTCGGCGGCGGTGATCCGGTCAGGCAGGTATCCGTCTTCGCCGATGGCCTGGTGGTCGACCATGACGATCGTGTCGCCGTCCCAGTAGGCGAGGTCAGATCCCTCGGGGTATTTGCGGGCGGTGTCGCTGATCCAGGCGACGACCACCTCGGCCACGGTGCGCCTGAAGCGGGGGCATCCCGCCCTGCTCCACCCGTGGATCTCCGAGGCGAGCGCAGGAAAGGCGGGGTCCGTGCCGTCGATGTTGATTGTGACCAGGATTTCGTCGTCCTCGGGCACGAGCCGGGCGGACTCGGCCAGCAGATCGGCATCTGCCTGCGGATCGGTTGGCGGGGCGGTGAGTTCCCAGGGCCATTCGCGACCGATCGCGTAACGGCCGTTTTCGTCCGGCTCGATCCGGTTTGGCCTGACCTCAGTCTCCTCGGGGTTCGGTACGCGGTTCGTCAGGAGGAACAGCATGTCGGCGTAGGTCTCCAGGAGGGTCAGCACGTCGCCGTCGAAACTGGCTGTGTCTGGCCAGTCGTCGGGGTCCTGCTCGTGCATCTCGTTGAGCCACGAGACAACGGCCTCGGCCACCGGGCGCCGGAACCGGGGCACAGCGAACCCGCTCCAACGCTCATCCTCGATGACCGCCGGGAACACCTGCGTGGTGTCGGCGAGGGCGACGTACACCTCTCCGTCGGTCGAGGTGAGATTCGGTGCGGACATGACAGATCCTTTCCTTAAACAGAGGAGTTATCGGGTGGTGGTGATCGGCTGGGTGGTCCATGCGTAGAGATCGCATGCCATGCAGGCGTGCTGGCGGCAGTAGAGGGTGTGCGGTGCGCTGCTGGCCTGCCGGGTTGCGCGCCGGTGGCAGTAGCGCGGCGGGCGTCCGTTGCCGAATTCGGTTTGCCAGGCGCACACCCGGAGGCGGCGGAGGAAGACCACGAGGCCCGGTCCACCGTTGACGCCGAACCATCTGCCGCCGTCGCCGTCGGTGGCGTGCCAGGTAAAGCGGGTCCAGCGGTGCCCGGTGGGCGTGATGGCTCGTTCGCCAGCCTGGTGCCGGTCGGCCGGGTCGATGGTGGCGAGATGCCCACCAGACCAGGTTGTGAGCGTGGCACTGTCGCAGGCGACGTAGGCAGCGAAGCGGGTCGCGTGGTTGAGTGCGTCCCGCTGTCGTTCGTCGGCGCAGGCGTAGCAGGCAGTCGCACCGGTAGCGGAGTCGGTCGCGAATCCGGTGCCGATTCCGTCGGGCACCGGAACATGTCCGCAGTCGAGCCGAATGGCCGAGGGGGCGACGGTCGTGGTGTTCATGGCGATTTCCCTTACTGTTGGGAATGAAATGATTTGAGGCGCGCCTTCGTGCGCGGTGACCCATATTTCGGCGACGGGCCGGGGTCTGGAGTACGTGCATCAGTTGATCCGGTCGGTGCCTGGTGCCTCGTACGCCTCGACGATCTCCGGCGGCATCTGCTCCGTGGTGCGGTGGCCGCGCAGTTTGTGCCAGGCAACGGTCCAGGTGGCTTCTTTCTCTCCCGGCCGTGGTGGTGGGAAGACCGGGTTCGGCACGGTTACCGACTTCTTGTTGACCCGCCGTATCCGCATCCACATGTTGTTGTAGAGCACCCAGTCGCCCTTGCTCACGGTGTCCGGCCCCAGCGTGGACGCCTTTCCCTCGGCTTGGAGCTGGGCGTAGACGCCCTTCCAGTAGTCGATCTGTTCGGTGAGCGTGGCGATTTCGCGCCGCAGGTAGACCGCGCGCTCCTCGCCAGGGTGCTGGATTCCCCAGCGGTGCCGCGGCTTGCCGTGCTCGTCGGTCTCAGTCACCCAGCCCGGTTCGCCGTCGAGTTCGCGCTGAAGACGCCGACGGCCGGCTTCCTGCTTCTCGATCCGGTTGGCCACGGTGACCGAGTTGTTGCGGGCACCGACGTGGTGTGAGGCCGTTTCGGCGCGACGCGCCAGCTCGTCGGCGTACTCGCCTTGCTTGATCGACTTGCCGAGGTTGTTCCAGGCGCGCTCGCGCCGGTTGCGGTCGGCCTTGTAGCTGTGGTGACCAACTAGCAGCGGCTGGCCCATTGGGATGTCGTGGAAGACGTAGTCGGCTTTCGCCCGCGTGGCATCGGCCTGGGCCTGGTGCTTCCCAGAGCGCTCGGTGAGTCGGCCCACCCGGTCATCCATCCGGTCGGCAAGATCGGTTTCCTGCTGTTCGACGCTGGGCATGGTGTCGTCGATATCGCGCTCGACGGTGTAGCCCGCGTCGGTAAGCACGCGCTCGATGTCAGCGATGGCGTACGGCTTGGACTGGCGGTGCCGGGAGGACCGCAGCAGCCACGCTGTGGCGTAGCGGGACCACGTCCACGACGGGTGGGCCTTCAGCGCCAAGTGCGCAGGACTGTTACGGGTGGTGCCCTCGACGGTCGTGCCGGACTCGTAGTCATGATGGATTGTCAGAGTTCCCAAGGACATGGCGATGTGCCTCCTTCACTTCGTTTCGCCCGTGGTGCGGGCCGTCCTGTTCGGTCCGCCCAAATCTGGGCAGGTCAGTGGTCCTGGTCCCAACCCACCGTTCGCGGGAATGTCGCCAGGAACGCAGCGACACGGGCGGCATCGCCCGGGGCGACCGAGAAGGCGAATGCCACGCGTCCGCCGTTGCGGGGCACCGTGGCGGTGCCGGCCAACGGCCCCCGGTAGCGCACGATTGCTTCTTGCGGGTCGTGGCCGAGCGGACTGGGTCCGGGCGTGTGCACGGTCGCGCCGAGCGGGTCCGCGATGGCGTTCGCGAGCCGGTCGCGAGCAGCGGCCTGGTCATCGATTCGCTGTTTCAGCTCGCGGGTTTCCGCGAGGGTGGCCCGGTAGCCGGGCAGCAGCCGCCGGGCAGTCTCGGCAGCGACGGTTTCCGGTGTCTTCGCCGGAGATACCGTGATGTCGTGTGATGGCACCGGGTTTCCGTGGCGGTGCCGGATAGTCGCCAGTTTGGCCGGGAGGCTGGCGGACAGCCTGAGCCGTGGTGTCTTCTCCCAGTCGGAGTAGCACACGTGAAGCTCTTCACCGTCTGGGCCGATGAGATACCGGTCGCGGTGACCGTGGTGGCCCAGTCCGACCGTCCATGTCCCGTCGAGCGCTTCCGCCATCGCTACCGCGAATGCCTGCATGTCCATGGGTTGGTTTCCTTCCTGTGTCGCGGATTTGTGTGCGCCGAAATTGGTTCGGGCACCGGTTGTGGCCATCTCGCGGCCACGGCACCCGCGCGGCGCATGGCCGCGCGGGCACCGAAGCGGCGACGGTTCTTGTCAGACCGAAGCCAGCACCTTGCCGAGCGTCGTCACGGTGTCCTAGTCGAGCGCGTCGGCTTTTCCGTCCACTGCGCGGGACATGTTGCGTTCGGCGCGGGAGGCGTTGCGCACGATCGCTTCGTGGTGGGTGTAGGTGTTGATGGCCTGCACCACTCCCCACGCGGTACCGCGCCACGGGCTGACCCGGTTGTCGGTGTTCCACAACCGGTTGAGCGCGGCCCGTTCGTTCGTTGCGGTAGTGCGGGCGCGTCCCTTCTCCTCGGGAACCGGGGTGTGCGCGTCCAGGAAGGCGCGCCATGCCTGCTCGGTCACGGTCGTTTCGCACAGGGCCTTGACCTCGGCGGCGAATTCCTCGGCCACGGTGTGCACCATCGCGAGCGCGTCGCGGGCCTCCACGATGCGGAACTTGCCGTTCTTTGAGGGCTCTTCCCAGATGAGGGTGTAGGTCGGCCGGACGCGTCGGTCCGCAGATAGACGTCGAGGTCTCCCGACGACGGAGGTTCCTACGCCATCCATCCGAAAGACCTCGACGTGTCCGACGCTACCCCGCCGGCCGGCTTCGGCCGCCCTGACCTGACCGCCTTCGCGGCTCATCCCAATCGACCCTGATCGGGTCTGCTGACCCCCTCGACGAGAACGCAGCGACATCACAGCCACCCAACCCCGACCGTTCGGGAAGCCGGGGCACGTCACATGGCCTGTGCTGCGGGCGTGTCGAGTGGGTCGTCCAGGGGCGACGCAGGAGCGTCGACGCGACGTGCTGAGAGGTGGTTCCAACCGAGCGCTAGGACACCGGCTACAGGCATGGCGATAGGTCAGGAACGGCGTCGCTCCCTGCGCAGGAGGGAGCGCAGAGTCTCGGCGTTCGCGTAGCCGACCCGTCGCGCGATCTCGGCGGAGGTGAGGTCCGTGGTTGCTGAGAGGTGCCGAGCTCGTTCGATGCGAAGCCGTTGGACGAAGCCGAGCGGAGTGAGGTTGAGCGCCGCACGGACTCGTCGTTCGAGGGTGCGCCGGCTGGTGCCGAGCGACTGCGCGACGACGGCGACGTTGAACGGTTCGTCCAGGCGGACGCGCACGAAGCGTTCGAACTCGACGACGATCGAGTCCTCGTGCCGGAGATGTTCGTAGGCGACGAAGGCCGCCTGCGACGGGCGCTCGTCGATGATGAGGAGCTTGGCGACATGTTGGGCCAGGTCGGGGCTGATCGATCGCACGAGTGAGAGCGCGAGGTCGATGTGGGCGAAGGCGGCGCCGGCGGTGACGAGGTTCCCGTCGACCACGACCATGGTGTCGAGATCGAGGGCGACGGTCGGATAGCGCTTCAGGAACTCCGGCCCCAGGAACCAGCTGGTCGTCGCCCGCCGATGATGCATCCGTCCGGTCTCGGCGACGGCGAACACGCCGGTGCACGCCGCGGCGATCCGGGTGGTCGCGTCGTCGAGGCGCCCGAGTGAGGCGATGACCGAACGAGCATCTCGGCTCTGGAGGGCGTCGTGGGTCGCGGCGGCCGTGAGGGTTCCAAGCGCAGGGACGACGACCACGTCGAACTCTCCGGACTCCGACAGCGGGTGGTCCACCGACAGGGTCATCGATGCCGTCGTGGTCACTCGCCGTTTCGGCCCGAGGATGGCGAGTTCGATCGGGTCGATCCGCGGGTCGACATCGCCGCGGGCTCCGTCGGCCACCCGCACGATGTCGATGACCGACGCGACCGCCGAACCGAAGCAGCCGTCGATCGCGATCAGTCCGATACGCATGGCGCGAACAATAGCAATACTGCCGTATACGCCACTCCCCACCGGCCCTCGCTCGTCATACGCTGAACTCGCCCCACGAAGAACCCCGACTTCAAGGAGAACCCCTCATGTCCACACCCGCATCACTTCCGTATGCCTTCGTCGCCAAGATCGTCGCGGCCGATGGACAGCACGACGCGCTCGCCGATCTGCTCGCCGGCGCTGTCGCACTCGCCAACGAAGAAGTAGGAACGATTGTCTGGTTCGCGGCTAGGACCCACGCCGACACCTTCTGGATCTTCGATGCATTCCCCGACGAGGCCGCTCGCGACGCCCACGCCAACGGCGCCATCGTCGCAGCCCTGATGGCCAACCAGCACCTCCTCGGCGCAGCACCCGAGATCCTGGCGGCCGACGTCCTCGCGTCCAAGCTCCCGTAGTCCGCCAACGCACGAGACGATCGCGCCCCGCCGAGCCGTCGGACCCGACCGCCTCGACACCCGCACCACGTTGACGATCCCCGACGGGCCGATCACGAGGAGGCCAGGCAACACCAGGCGCAAGCCTGGAGCGGCACTGTTTCACCGGTGGTCATCGAGAGAGCCAGCGCGGTTCCATGGCAGCGCAACTGTGTCAACTTGCCCTCCGTCCCGCGAGGCGCCGTGGGCGGGTCGTGGTTGCGATCCGTTGCCGTGACGGGAGACGCGTTGCGCGTCGCAGCGATGACGGGTCGTTGGCGTTCCGGGGCGTTGCGTTCGTGCGCGCCGCGCGTGCGGCATGGAGCATCTCGCTGCGCACACAACGATCGCTGCGCCGACGCACCGTTGACACCTCGCACGTCCAGGTCGCGACACAACGCCACGCTGCGTTGCCGAGCGGAGCGAGGCATATCGGCACACGGACAGGATGCCGGCCGCGAGCGCTCAGCCGGCGAGGGGTCCGTCGCAGAGGAGAGCGACGTCGGTGTCGGGCAGAGCCGTGAGGCCAGCGCATCGCGCGACCACCAGAACCGAACCGCCCCTGCCCTGCGTTTGCGCAGGTCAGGGGCTGTTCGCCGGAGTCGCCTGTCGGAATCGAACTGACGACCTAATCACGTCGGCTTTGCGGGCTCTTCCCAGATGAGGGTGTAGGTCGGCCGGGCGCGTCGGTCCGCAGATAGACGTCGAGGTCTCCCGACGATGGAGGTTCCTACGCCATCCATCCGAAAGACCTCGACGTGTCCGACGCTACCCCGCCGGCCGGCTTCGGCCGCCCTGACCTGACCGCCTTCGCTCGACTCGACGGCCTCGGTCTGAGCGTGACCGGGCAACGACTTGAACCGGATCGTGCGGTGCGATGGCGCCGGCCCAGCAAGGCTGCTGGACATGGTCGAGGGCCGGTCGAAGGCGGCGTTCAAGACCTGGCTCGCCGACCGCGACGACGCCTTCCGTGACGCGGTCGAGGTGGTCGCGATGGACGGCTTCACCGGGTTCAAGACCGCCGCTGCGGAGGAGATCCCGGACGCGGTCACGGTGATGGATCCCTTCCACGTCGTGCGCCTGGCCGGTGACGCCCTCGACAGGTGCCGGCGCCGGGTCCAACTCGCGATCCACGGGCACCGTGGGTTCAGGGACGACCCGCTCTACAAGTCGCGGCGCACGCTGCACACCGGCGCGGACCTGCTCACCGACAAGCAGAGCGACAGGCTACGCGCGCTGTTCGTTGATGACGCTCACGTCGAGGTCGAGGCGACCTGGGGTGTCTACCAGCGCATGATCGCCGCCTATCGCCACGAGGACCGGCAACGTGGCCGCGAGCTCATGGAGAAGCTGATCACCGACCTCAGCGCCGGCGTCCCCAAGGTGCTCACCGAGCTCACCACCCTGGGCCGGACCCTGAAGAAGCGAGCCGCCGACGTGCTCGCCTACTTCGAACGACCCGGCACCAGCAACGGGCCGACCGAGGCGCTCAACGGACGGCTCGAACACCTGCGCGGCTCCGCACTCGGGTTCCGCAACCTGACCAACTACATCGCCCGAAGCCTGCTCGAGACCGGCGGCTTCAGACCCCAACTCCTACACCCCCGATTGGGATGAGCCTGGCCGGCAGCCGACGGTCAGCAGGAACGAGACGGCCGGCGGCGAGGGTCACCAGAGCGGTGACGGCGAGCGCTCCACCCGACGGGCGTATTACGAGTAGTTCCCGTCCTTGGTGGACCCTGGTGGAGGTCGGCGGAAACCGGCTCTCCCCTGCGATTTCACGAGTTGCGCCCGACTGCTCTTGGTGGCAGTCGGCGGACCTGGTCAGCCTTCGAACCCGAGACGGACGCGGCTCAGCCGCTGCACGTCGTCGACCGAGTGGATGGTGGGGCACCGCTCCCGATGCCGGTGTCCACGAGTCCGCCGGCATCGTGTACCTCTGTCAGGGAGGGGCTCGCGCACGGGTCGCCGGGGGGCGCGACCCTGCGCCTCCGTGCCGGGAGGAGCCGGACCTGTAGGCGGTCAGCGGCCCTGGGTGATCCATTCCTCGAGGTGGGGGGCCTCGCCGCCGATGGTGGTCGAGTCCCCGTGTCCGGTCCGGACGGTGGTGTCCCCGGGCAGGGTGAGCAGGGTGCTGCGGATCGAGTCGATGATCGTGTCGAAGCTCGAGTAGGAGCGCCCGGTCGCGCCGGGGCCGCCCTGGAACAGGGTGTCCCCGGTGAACACGGTGCCCAGTTCGGGGGCGTAGAGGCAGGTCGAGCCGGGTGAGTGGCCGGGGGTGAGCAGGGCGCGCAGCTCGATACCGCCCGCGGTGATCACCTGCCCGTCGGTGAGGTCACGGTCCGGGGTGCGGTCCGGGTGGGTCATCTCCCACAGCGGCGCCTCGGCCGGGTTGAGCAGGATCGGGGCGTTGAAGGTGTCGGCCAGGCGCGGCGCCTGGTTGACGTGGTCGTCGTGGGCGTGGGTACACACCACGGCGACCACCCGGCGTCCCCCGATCGCGGCGGCGATCTTCTCCGGGTCGTGCGCGGCGTCGATGACCACGACCTCGTTCTCGTCACCGACCACCCAGACGTTGTTGTCGACGTCCCAGGTGCCCCCGTCCAGGGAGAACGTGCCGGAGGTGACGACGTGGTCGACCGGTCCGGGCGGGGTCACAGGACCACCACCGAACGCAGCACGTCACCGCGGTGCATCTTCTCGAAGGCGGACTCGATGTCGTCGAGCCCGATCTCCTCGGAGACGAACTTCTCCAGCGGCAGCCGGCCCTGCAGGTGCAGCTCGACCAGCGCCGGGAAGTCCCGGCTGGGCAGGCAGTCGCCGTACCAGGACGACTTGAGCGCCCCACCGCGGCCGAAGTACTCGATCAGCGGCAGCTCCGGGGCGACCATGTCCGGGGTCGGGACGCCGACCAGCACGACGGTGCCGGCCAGGTCGCGGGCGAAGAAGGCCTGCTTCCAGGTCTCCGGGCGGCCGACCGCGTCGACCACGACGTCCGCGCCGAACCCGCCGGTGGCCTCCTTGATCGCCTCGACCGGGTCGGTCTCGGCGGCGTTGACGGTGTGCGTGGCACCGAAGCCCTTGGCCCACTCCAGCTTCCGCGGGTCCCGGTCCACGGCGATGATCGTGGTCGCGCCGGCCAACTCCGCCCCGGCGATGGCCGCATCGCCCACCCCGCCGCAGCCGATCACGGCGATGGAGTCCCCGCGGCCCACCCCACCGGTGTTGATCGCCGCGCCGATCCCGGCCATCACCCCGCACCCGAGCAGGCCCGCGACCTGCGGCCGCGCGGCCGGGTTGACCTTGGTGCACTGCCCGGCGTGCACGAGGGTCTTCTCGGCGAACGCGCCGATCCCCAACGCCGGGGTGAGCTCCTGGCCCGACTTGAGCGTCATCTTCTGCGCCGCGTTGTGGGTGTTGAAGCAGTACCAGGGCCTGCCCTTGCGGCACGCCCGGCACTGCCCACACACCGCCCGCCAGTTCAGGACCACGAAGTCCCCCGGCGCGACCTCGGTGACCCCCTCACCCACGGACTCCACGATCCCGGCGGCCTCATGCCCCAGCAGGAACGGGAACTCGTCGTTGATCCCACCCTCCCGGTAATGCAGATCGGTGTGACAGACCCCGCACGCCTGGACCTGCACCACCGCCTCACCCGGCCCCGGATCCGGAATCACGATCGTCTCCACCGAGACCGGCTCGCCCTTCTTCAGCGAGACGACTCCACGGACCTTCTGCGACATCGGAACCTTCCAGTGACGAGGGGAGCGGCCGGCCCGCCGACGGGCCGGGTGACACGGGTGTGGGCGCGGCCCGAGCACGCGCCCACACCCGATGATCTGACGTGCTTAGTGCGCGGGCACGCCCGAGACGTGCGAGGACTGCTCGACGGCGTCCGGAAGCGCCGCCGCCGCGGCCTCCGCCTCGGGGGTGGGCGACGGCCCGCCGGCGAA
Organism: Amycolatopsis ultiminotia; assembly: GCF_039536925.1. Lineage (NCBI taxonomy): Bacteria > Bacillati > Actinomycetota > Actinomycetes > Pseudonocardiales > Pseudonocardiaceae > Amycolatopsis > Amycolatopsis ultiminotia. The sequence goes on from NZ_BAAAZN010000036.1 coordinate 12,616, forward strand.
CTGCACGATGTGGTCGGTCAGCGTGAGCTTGCTCGGCGTGCCGTAGGTGAAGTAGGTCTCGAACGGGAGCTTCGCCCCGCCGATGGCCAGGCCGGTGTCGATGTCCGAGAACTGCCAGGTGCGGGTCTCCCAGTCCGGCTCGAGGGACAGGACGCCCGTGTCGCCGAACATCTCGATCCGGTTGCCGCCGGGCTCGAACACGTAGAGGAAGGAGCCCTGGGTGATGCCGTGCTTGTCCGGACCGGTCTCGATCTGGATGTCGTACTCGCGGAACATCTCTGCGGCGTCGATGTTGTGCTGCGGGATGCCGTAGTACATCGCCACGTGGTGCAGGCGGCCTCGCTCGCCGAGGGTGTCGCGCATGCAGGCGACCTCGTGTCCGAGGATGTTCGAGCTCATCCACGCGCCGATCTCGACCTGGCCGTCGACGACGCGCTCGGTCGTCCGGAAGCCGAGGTGACGTTCGAACGAGTTCCTCATGGGCGTCACGTCGCTGGCCATCAGGTTGATGTGGTCGATCCGCTTGACCGGCAAGCCCTGCAGCGGCTTCTTGGACGGCCGGCTGAGGATCTTGCTCTTCAGCTCCGGCGGGGCCTGGTACTTCTCGGCCTCCCAGACCAGCGACAGGTTGTGGCCGTCGGGCGACTGGAACTGCAGCGTCTTGCCGTAGCCGAACTCGTTCTCGTCCCAGGAGACCTCGACGTTCGAGTCCTGCAGTGCCTTGGCCCGGCGGTCCAGCGCCTCGGGCGAGCTCGTGCGGAGCCCGGCATGTCCCAGCCCGGCCTGCGGAGCCTCGGTGATCTTGATGCTCCACTGGTACGGGTCCTCGTACCCCCGGAGGTAGACGGACTGGCCCTCCCGCCGCGTCTCGTACATCCCGAGCAGCTTGGTGAAGAACCAGAGGGTGCCGTTGGGGTCCGGCGTGAAGAGCTCGGTGCGGGCGAGGTGGGCCACCTCGTGTCGGGGACTGGTCTCACTCATCGTTCTCTCCTCGGAACGTGGTGCGGTGCCGAGCACCGCTGTGGACGTGCCCGCTGAGCCGGAAGATCGGTTCCGACATCCCGGCAGCGGGCGGGCAGTGACGACGAGGTAGGCGCCGCGGACCGGGCGGCCGGGCGAGCGCCCACCGATCACCCCCGCCCTGATCGAGTGACCTCGTCGTCAGTGCTGCCATGCCGGTGAAGGTCGCAGAGTGCCTGCGAGCGGGCCATGCTCATCCGGCCACCCCGAACACCGGCCTCCGCGACGGCCGTCCCTTTCCGCACTCGCGGAAGGGCGGGTCCGTCAGAACAAGCCGCGTCGGGCACCGCTGTCGAGCGCGAGGGTGGCGCCGTGCAGGGCGACCGCCTCCGGGTCGAGCAGCAGCGCGACGGCCCATGCCACCTCGTCCACGGTGGTCAGGCGGTGCATCGGGGAATGCTCGCGGTACTCGTCGAGGACCTCGTCGCGCGTGATGCCCCGGTGGGCCGCCGCCTCGGCGAGCCGGCTCAGCCGCTCGGTGTCCAGTGGGCCGGGCGCGACGAGGTGCGCGGTCACACCGCGGGGTCCGTAGTGGTCGGCGAGCTGGCGCACGAGGTTCGCCAGCGCCGCGTTGGTCACTCCCGCACCGCACGTCTGCGGCTGGGGCTCGGAGCCGAAGTGCCCACCCACCGCGACGAGCCTGCTGCCCGGGCCGAGCATGGGCTCGACCGCCCGGACGACACGCAGCAGGCCACCCAGCTTCAGTCCCACCAGCGTCCCGAGGAGGCCGGGGTCGACCGACGACAGCGGCCCGCTCGCCGGCAGGCCCGCCGCCTGGACCACCATCCGCACCGGCTCGCCGACCCGTTCACAGGCGGTCGCGATCAGCGCACCGCTGCGGTCCTCGCCGACGTCCGCGGGACACGGGAGCACACCGGGATCGTCCGCGGCCATGCCGGCCAGCCTGCTCTCGTCGCGCGCCACCGCGACGACCGACAGCCCGGCCTTGCGGAGCCGGCGGAGGACGGCCCCGCCGACGGCGCCGGTCGCCCCGACGACGACGGCCTGCCCGCCGGCTTCAGGGCTCACTGGGGTACCCCCGCCGCCGCTCGGGCCGCGATCTCGGAGGCTCGCATGGTGGACGCAGGGGTCCCGCCGATGCCCCAGTCCTGTGGGTCGACCTCGATCGCGCGGCCCCGGACGAGCTCGCGTCGCACGTTCAGGTGGCTCACCACCAGGTCGGTGAACGTGGCCAGCAGGTTCTGTCGTTGGGCGAGCGGACGCCCCTTCAGGACGATGAACTCGAAGAACGGCGCGGTGGGGTCGGCCGGGTGCCCGGCCGGGGCGTCCACGTCGTCGACGAACGCACCTGCCACGAACGTCAACGCCGGGTCGTGGAACCGGACGAAGGCCCGCACCCGGTCCATGGGCGAGTTCAGCTCGTTTGCGTAGGCGTCGGCGCAAGCTGCCACCACGGCGCGGATGTCCTCCGGCGAGTGGCGGCCCTCGACCAGGTGCAGCGTCAGGATCGGCATAGCTGCGCAGTATGGGCGAGGCCGCGGCCGGTCGGGTGCATCGTCGTCGATATCCGAACCCGACGGCCGCCGCCCCGGGCGGTGTTCGACCATCCGGGAGGTCCCTCGGATCGGCCCGCTCCCGCGCCTAGCTTCCCAGGATCGAGGCCCACCTGAGGGTCCGGAACAGGAAGTGGTGACGATGACTGCGCGAGTACAGGCAGCGATCGTCGGTTCCGGCAACATCGGAACCGACCTGCTCTACAAGCTCCAGCGCTCCGCGCTTGTGGAGCCCCGCTACATGATCGGCATCGACCCGGCCAGCGAGGGGCTCAAGCGCGCTGCGGACATGGGCCTGGAGACCTCGGCCGAGGGCATCGACTGGCTGCTCTCGCGGCCGGAGCCCCCGCAGATCCTGTTCGAGGCCACCTCGGCGAAGGTCCACGCTGCCGCGGCTCCCCGCTATGCGGAGGCCGGGATCCGGGCGATCGACCTGACCCCCGCATCCGTCGGTCCCTACGTTGTGCCCGCCGTCAACCTCGACGAGCACATCGACGCCCCGAACGTGAACATGGTCAGCTGCGCCGGCCAGGCGACGATCCCGATCCTGTGGGCGATCAACGAAGCCGCCGACGCCTCCTACGGCGAGATCGTCGCCGCGATCGCCAGCGCGAGCGCCGGCCCCGGCACCCGGCAGAACCTCAGCGAGTTCAGCGAGAAGACCGGCCGGGCCCTGGCCGAGGTCGCCGGCGCCGACCGCGCGAAGGCCATCTCGGTGATCAACCCCGCCGAGCCGCCCATGATCATGCGGGACACGGTCTACGCGAAGGTCCGCAACCCCGACGCCACCCGCATCGAGCAGGCCGTCCGGGACATGGTCGCCAAGGTCCAGCAGTACGTGCCCGGCTACCGCCTGCGCTTCGTCGAGGTCGAGGGCGACCAGGTCACCGTCATGCTCGAGGTGGAGGGCGCGGGCGACTTCCTGCCCAAGTACGCCGGAAACCTCGACATCATCACCGCCGCCGCCGTCCAGGTCGCCGAGGCGATGGCACGCAACACCCTCACGGACGGAGTCCTCGCATGAGCGACACCCAGCGCCCCAAGGTCACCCTTGTCGACACCAGCCTGCGCGACGGGATGAGCAGCGTCTCTCACCAGTTCACCCCCGAGCAGGTCGCCGAGATCTCGAAGGGACTCGACAAGGCCGGGATCACCACGATCGAGGTCGCCCACGGCATCGGCCTCGGCGCCTCCTCCATCCAGTACGGGTTCGCCGCGGCCACCGACCCGCAGTACGTGCGCGCCGCCGTGGAGGCGACGAACCAGGCCGACATCGCCGTGCTCTACGTGCCGGGGATCGCCACGCTCGCCGAGCTCGAGGCCGCGATCGACGCCGGAGCGAAGACCGTGCGTGTCGCGGTGCACTGCACCGAGGCGGACTGCGCCGAGCAGCCCATCGTCTGGGCGCGTGAGCACGGCATGAAGGTCATGAGCTTCCTCATGATGAGCCACAAGCTCGAACCGGCCGCGCTGGCCGAGCAGGCTGCGAAGCTCGACTCCTACGGTGCGCAGGTCATCTACGTGGTCGACTCCGCAGGCGCCATGGTCCCGAAGGATGCCGGCGCCCGCGTCGCCGCCCTGCGGGACGAGGTGAAGGCCGATCTCGGCTTCCACGCCCACAACAACCTCGGGGTCGGCATCGCCAACGCGCTGACGGCCGCCGAGGAGGGCGCGACCTTCATCGACGGCTCACTGCGCGGGCTCGGCGCCTCCGCCGGCAATGCGCAGACCGAGGTCCTCGCGGCCGCGTTCGAGCGGGCGGGCTACGACACCGGCGTGGACCTGTTCCCACTGATCGACACCGCCGAGCACGTCGTGGCCCCGCTCATGAAGGAGCCGCAGATCGTCGACGAGACCGCGCTGATCCTCGGCTACGCCGGGGTGTACTCGACCTTCTTCCATCCCACCAAGCGGGCGGCCAAGAAGTACGGCGTCAAGGAACGCGACATCCTGATGGAGCTGGGTCGGCGCGGCGTCATCGGCGGCCAGGAGGACATGATCATCGATGTGGCCGCCGAGCTCGCCGGTCGCGGCGAGTACGCGACGCTGTCGGCGGCGGTGAGCGTCTGATGTCGGCACCCACCAGCGTCCGGCACCTGATCGGCGGGGAGTGGGTCGGCTCCTCCGACGGCGGAACGTTCGAGACCCACGACCCGCACGACCAGTCCCTGCTCGGCATCGTGGCGCGGGGTACCGCCGAGGACGGCACGCGGGCCGTCACCGCGGCCCGGACGGCGTTCGACGAGGGCCCGTGGCCGTCGATGACGCCCAAGGAACGAGCGCGGATCCTGCACGCGGTGGCCGACGCAGTCGATGCGCACCGCGACGAGCTGGCCTTGCTCGAGACCCGCGACGGCGGCAAGGTGCTCTCCCACATGCTGCACGCGGAGACCCCCCGCGTGGCGCACAACCTGCGCTTCTTCGCCGACTTCGCGGCCATGGCACCGAACGAGGCCTATCCCGACGGTCCGTTGCTGTCCTACGTGCTGACCCCGCCCGCGGGCGTGGTGTCGGCGATCAGCCCGTGGAACGCGCCGCTGATGCTCGCGTCCTGGAAGTTCGCCCCGGCGCTGGCCTTCGGCAACACCGTGGTGCTCAAACCTGCGCCGCAGACCCCCCTGTCCGCGGCGCGGTTCGCGGAGCTCGCGCTCGAGGCCGGGCTCCCGGAGGGCGTCCTCAACGTCGTTCAGGGTTACGGCGGCGACGAGGTGGCCGGCCCGCTCACCTCCGACCCCCGTGTCGACCGCATCACCTTCACCGGTTCCACCGCGACCGGACGCAAGGTCATGGCGGCGGCGGCGCAGAACCTCACGCCGGTCTCCGCCGAGCTGGGGGGCAAGTCCGCCAACGTCGTGTTCGACGACGCGGACCTCGAGATCGCCACGGACGTCGCGATCAAGGGCGTCTTCGCCGGCAGCGGCCAGGTCTGCCTGGCGGGCACCCGGCTGCTCGTCCAGCGCGGCATCCTCGACGACTACCTCGCCCGGTTCACCGAGAAGGCCCAGGCCCTCACTGTCGGCGACCCGAAGGTGGACGGCACCCGGATGGGCCCGCTGATCGAGGGCCCGCACCTGGACAAGGTCCACGGCTACGTCGAGCTCGCCCAGGCCGAGGGCGGAAAGGTGGTCACCGGCGGCACACGGCTCGGCGGCGACCTCGCCCGCGGCTTCTACTACCCGCCGACGATCATCACGGGCCTGACCAACCAGGCCCGCACAGCCCGCGAGGAGATCTTCGGCCCGGTCCAGACGGTGATCCCGTTCGACACCGAGGACGAGGCCCTCGCCATCGCCAACGACAGCCCCTACGGGCTGGCCGGGATTCTCTGCACTCAGAACCTCGACCGGGCCCACCGGCTGGCGGCGAGGTGGCAGGCGGGCATGGTCTGGATCAACTGCTTCTTCGAGCGCGACCTGCGGCTGCCGTTCGGCGGCGAGGGGCAGAGCGGTGTCGGTCGCGAGGGCGGCCCCTACTCGCGGGAGTTCTTCACCAACCCGCGCGCGGTCACCCTGCGGATGCACTGACAGCCCGGTACGGCAGACGAGGCCCGGCCCCCTCAGGGGCCGGGCCTCCGGCGTGCCTGCACCCCGACAGCCGTGGACCGGCCCCCGACGCCGCTGCGCCCCGCGGGAGATCTCCCGCGGGGCGCAGTCGTGAGGAGGGACGGGACGTCAGGGGATCGTCTGCTCCTCCGGGGAGAAGAGCATCGTGGCGCCCCCGGAGACGAAGTTCGTGACGTCCGCGGCGGCGGTCTGCCCCTCCGCCGACTCAGGAGGCTGCGGCGTCGACGTCGGGCACCGGGGGTGCGACGGTGAACTCCTCCTTGAAGATCAGCTTCGGGGCCATGCGCCTGCGCTTGAGGGCCTTCACCGCTGCGGCCACCATGGCCGGCGGGCCGCACAGGAAGGCGCTCATGCCCTTGCAGGAGGCGAAGTCGGCCACGACGGCGTCGGTCACCATGCCGGTAGCGCCGTCCCAGTCCTGTTCGCTCAGCACCGGCCGGTAGTGGACGTGGTCGTGGCGGGCGTCGAGCTCGCGGAAGAACTCGACGTCGTAGAGATCGACCTCCCGCCGGCCACCGTGGTAGACGTACAGCTCCGGTGCCAGGTCCTCGGCGAGTGCGTGCTGCACGATGGACTTCAGCGGCGCGAGGCCGGTGCCGCCCCCGATGAGGATCACGGGGCCATCGGTCTTGTCCACGAGGTGGAACTGGCCGAGGGGGCCGCGCAGGGAGATGCGGTCCCCCACCGACAGCGAGCGGAAGATCCAGCCCTCCGTGGCGGCGCCGCCCTCGATCAGCTTGATGTGGAACTCGAGCCGGCGGGTCTCCGACGGCGGGTTCGCCATGGAGTACTGCCGGGCGAGGGTCGTCCCGGGGAGCAGCAGCTCTGCGTACTGACCCGCGTTGAGCTGCATCTCCTCGTCGAGCTCGACGACCAGCCGGCGGGTCGCGGCAGCGATGTCGTCGAGCACGACGACGGTCCCCTCGTGATCGCGCAACGGGTGGCGGGGAACTCCGTCGTCGACGGCGCCCATCGGCTCGACCACGAGGTCCGAGCGCGGGGTGACCCTGCAGGCCAGGACCAGCCCGGAGTCGCGTTCCTCCGTGGTCAGGGTGTACTCGGGCGAGTCGCGGTGGTCGACCTCGCCGCAGAGGACCTTGAGCTTGCAGGTCCCGCAGGTGCCCTGGGTGCACGAGTGGGGTAGCCACTGGTTGGCCCGCAGGGCGGCATCGAGGACCGACTGGTCCTCTCCGACCGTGAGGTCCACGTCCTGGCCCGTGACTCGGACCGTGTACTTGTCAGCCATCTTCAGACGACTCCGCTCCAGCTCCGTTGCTCGGTCCCGCGGTGAGCGGGCTCCTAGACCTCCCATTTCACGAACAGCTGCTTGGGTCCGCGGAAGCCCCAGCCCCAGAAGTCGACCTCGTGGTCGGTGTCGAGCTCGAGGTTCGGGATCGCCTCGAAGAGCTCCTCGAGCCCGATGCGGACGACAGCGTTGGCGAAGTAGGTACCTGCGCAGGCGTGCTTGCCGGCGCCGAAGGTCATCGTCGGCTTGACCGGTCGGTCGAGGTCGTACTGGCTCGGCGCGTCGTAGGCGTGCTCGTCCTGGTTCGCCGAGCCGTAGGTGAGCATCACGATCGAGCCCTCCGGCAGGTCCACGCCGCCGACCGTGACGTCCCGTGCGGCCCGCTTGACGACCGCGGACCAGATCGGCGCGACCCAACGCATCCCCTCGGCGGCCGCCCGCGGGATCAGCTCGGGGTCGTCGATGACCCGCTCCAGCTGCTCGGGTCGGCTGAACAGACCCGCAAGAGTGGTGGCCATCGCGTGTCCGGGCTCCTGCATCGCCCCCAGGAGGAAGACGTACAGGTTGGGGTAGATGACGTCGCGGCTGCGGGTCTGTCCCTCGGGCATCCCGTCGTGCAGCCAGTGGGAGATCGCGGTGTGGTCGGGCTGGGTGATCCACTTGTCGATCTTCGGGTCGACGTGGGCGATGATCTCGGCCTTGGCCTCGTCACCCGGCCGGAAGCCCTCGGGGTTGGCGAACTCGCCGTTCTCGTCCACCGCGGCGTTGGTGAAGGACACGCTGAGCTTGTGGAACCACTCCCGGAGCTTGTCCGTGCTGACGTCGTCGAGGCCGAGCAGGTCGCCCAGTGCACGGACGCTGACCGGCTCGCAGTAGGCCTCCACGATGTCGACGTGGCCGTCGTTCTCGAAGGCGGCGATCCGCTCGCGGGCGAAGGGTCGGACCAGGTTATCGATGTACTTGTCCACGGCCGACGGCTGGAGGTGAGGCTCGACCATGTCGCGGAGCTCGCGGTGCTCCTCGCCGTTCGTGTTGAGCAGCGCGGCGGGGCCGAAGGTCCGGCCGCCGGCCGCCGAGATCACCGCGGGCCAGTTCTCGTCGTCACGGGCGATCTGCTCGCAGAGCTCGCGCGTGGAGACCAGGTGCATCCCGAGGGCGGGCACGAACGCCACCGGAGCCTCCTTCCGCAGCCGCTCGTAGAACGGGTACGGGTCGGCCTCGAGCTGCTCCATGGTGATGTCGTTGACGAAGTCCGGGGTGATGGTCACGGTGCTCCTCGTTCAGGTCGGGCCCGCCGGCGTTGGCGGGCGCTCATGCACTCGGTCCTAGGTTCGAGCGGCGCGACCGGCGTCACAACGCGCGTTCCGGCATGGCGGATAACCAGCCGTCAGAGGGGACTTGTTTACGGCTTGCCGATCGGACGCCGGAAGATCACCCCGTGATGTCGCGGCCGAGGATCTGCCGCGCGATCACCCACTGCTGGATCTCGTTGGCGCCCTCGTAGATCTCGCCGATCTTGCAGTCCCGGTAGATCGCCTCCACGGGACCGGGAGCGTCGTCGGCCCCGCGCTGGGTGGTGAAGCCGAAGCCGCCGAAGACCTGCACCGCGTCCCGGGCGATGTCGCCCGACAGCCGGGTGCCGAACAGCTTGGCCATCGCCGCCTCGGGCTCCGGGAACGGGATGCCGGAGTCCAGGCGCAGCGCCGCCTTCAGGTACAGGTCCCGGGCCACCTCGAGTTCGGTGGCGCGGTCTGCCATGAGGAACTGCCAGTGCTGCTTGCCTCCGAGCGGTCCGCCGAACGCCTCCCGGGTGCGCAGGTGCTCGGCCATGTGATCGAAGGCCGCCTGAGCCATACCGACCCCGGCCGCGGCGATGCCGATCCGGCCGTACGTCAGCGTCTGCAGGGCGATCTTCAGCCCGCCACCCTCCACACCGAGCACGGCCTCCGGGCCGAGCCGGACGTCGTCGAGGATGACGTCGGCGGTGATCTGGCCGCGGTTGCCGAGCTTGCGGTCCGGGGTGCCGATGCTCAGGCCTGGAGTCGTGGTGGGGACGACGAACGTCGTGAGCCGCTCGCCCGTGCGGGCGAGCACCACGATCACCCCGGCCACGATGGAGTTGGTGATCCAGCGCTTGCGGCCGTTGAGGACCCACTCCTCGCCGTCGCGCACCGCGACCGTCTGCACAGCGGCCGGGGACAGGTCGCTCGACGCGGCCGGCTCGCTGGTCGCGAACGCGCCAACGATCTCACCGGCCACAATGGGCTTCAGCCAGCGTTCGCGCTGCTCCGGGCTGCCCTGGTTGAGCGCGTTACCGGCGAGGATGCAGTGCACGTCGAAGATCGCCGCAACGCTGTTGGAGTAGTAGGCGAGCTCCTCGACGGCCACGGCGGTGGCCGTGGCCGGGTGCTCGAGCCCCTCGCCGCCGACGTCGGTGCCGAAGGGGATCTTGTAGACACCGCGCTCGGCGAGGGCGTCGAAGACGTCGCGTGGGAACCCGTCGATGCGCTCGTCACCGTTTGCGATCCGCGCGGCGACCGGGGCGACGGCCTCGCTCGCGATCGCGCGGACGCGGGCCCGGACGGCGCGGATCTCCTCGGGGGCCAACAGGTCGTGGTAGAGCCGGTCCGCCACGCGCTCCGGCCCTGCGGGCCGCTGGCTCACCTGGGTGGTCTGGCCGTCGACTGCGGTCACGTGAGTTCTCCTGCCCGACACTGGCATCGTCCTGTCGCGGCCGGTGCGCACGCGACTCTCCTAGCCAGCCCGACCCTGTGATCGGGCACAACCCTTGGTCCGCAGTAGGGGAAAGAAGCGACGACAGCCCGGGGCGTGTCCAGGGTGGCGGAACACGGCCCGGGCTTTCGCCGGTGTTGTCCTACTGCGCGGCGCGGCGCTCGGCGATCGTCACATCGCCTGCAGCCCAGTGCGTCGGAGGGCACTCGCGCAGGACGACCCTGATCGACTCCACCGGTGCGTCGACCGCGCGGTGGGCCGCCTCGGTGAGCTCCTTGATCAGCGCGCGGAGCTGCTCGGGCGAGCGCCCCTCGGTGATCGTCACGTCGATGAAGGGCATTCTCAGCCTCCCGCGAGGGCGATCGATCCGAGGTGGGTGAAGTGCGCGGCCACCCGCGCGCCGGGGGCCACCGGGACCGCGTCGGTCATTCCGCCGGTCAGCACGGTCCAGCCCGCCTCGATGGCCAGTCCACGCTCGGCGAGGGTGTTCGCGGCGAAGGCGAGAGCCTCGCCGGGGTGCCCGAGCACCGCGGCTCCGGTGGCGCTGTCCACGACCTGCCCGTCGACTTCCAGTAGGCAGGCCTCCAGGGCCAGGTCGAGGCTCTCCGGCGGGAGCCCGACCGGGCCCGTGACGTAGACGCCGGACGAGTTGTTGTCGGCGACCGCATCGGCCAGGGTGAACCTGAACCCGGAATACCGGCTGTCGATGATCTCGATCCCTGCGTACACGTGCCCCACGGCGGCCATCGCCGAGGTGGCCGTCACGCCCGGCCCGGCCAGCCGGTCCTTCATCACGAAGACGATCTCGGGCTCGGCACGCGGGTGGATGAGCCGGGCTCGAGGCACGGGGTCGCCCGCCGGCAATGCCATCGCGTCGGTCAGCCACGCCACGGACGGCGCGTCCACCCCCATCTGGCGCTGCTTGGCGCGGGACGTCAGCCCCAGCTTCAGCCCGGTCACGGTCTCGCCGCGAGCGACCCGGCGTGCGAGGGCGTCGTCCTGGGCGGCGTAGGCGGTCGCCAGGTCGAGGCCGGGCCATTCCGCCTGGATGGATCCGCGGGCGGAGGTCCTGTCCTCTGCTTCGAGGAGGATCGTGGCGACCCGCGCCGCCGACCACTTGTCTTCCGTGCTGCTCATGCGGCCTGCCCTCTCTCGGTGTCGGCTTCCGAGCCGAGCACGGCGGTGACCGTGCCGAGGCCGGCGATCGTGGTGACGACGGTGTCGCCGGGTGCCATGGGGATCGCTTTGGTCATCGACCCGGGCAGCACGACATGGCCAGGTTCGAGGGTCACGCCGAGCGGCCCGACGGTGTTGGCCAGCCAGACCAGTGAGTTGAGCGGCGAACCGAGCACCGCCCCGCCCGCCCCGGTCTCCACCAGCTCCCCGTTGCGGTGCAGCGTGCACCCGACCAGGCGCAGGTCGAGCTCGGCCAGGGGGACCGGACGGCTGCCGAGGATCACACCGCCGGAGGAGGCGTTGTCGGCGATGGTGTCGACGATGGAGATCTTCCAGTCGCTGATCCGCGAGTCGACGATCTCGAGCGCGGGCAGGACGAACTCCACCGCCCGTACGGCGTCCGCGATCGTCACGCCCGGCCCTTCGAGCGGTCGGCCCAGGACGAACGCGACCTCGGGCTCGATCCGCGGCTGGAGGTACGTGGTGGCCGGGATCGGGTCGTGCTCCAGGTGGAACATCGACTGCGTCAGGTGCCCGAAGTCCGGCTGGTCCACATTCATCTGGCGTTGGATGGCCCGCGAGGCCAGCCCGACCTTGTGGCCTCGTACCAGATCCCCGCGGCGTGCCCACTCCTCGACCTGTGCCTGCTGTATCGCGTAGGCGTCGATCACCGTGGCGTCGGGGTGATCGGCGATCACCGGGTGGGTGGGTGAGCCCGCCTCGTAGGCGGCGAGCAGTCTCGTGGCCGTCTGGGCCACGTCGTCGACGTTCATCAATTGTCCTCGGGTTCGGCGTTCAAGGGTTCGCGGAACGCGCTCACTAGCCGACGGCGACCGACTGCGTCGTGGGGTCGTCCCGCACCACGGAGAGGCGAGGAGTGGGCCCGACGGCGGCCGCGACGCGGCGGGAGACGTCGGACGCCGCGGCGATCACCGCGCGCTTGAACTCGTTCCTCGCCGGGGCGAAGCGGCTCGCGGGGACCGTCATGCTCACCGCCGCCACCACGGCGCCGAGGTCGTCGCGGACCGGGGCGGCGACGCAGTGCACCTCCTGGACGGCCTCGGCCTGGTCGAAGGCGCAACCACACCGTCGAACGGTCTCCAGCTCGCGCTCCAGGGCGCGGGGGTTGGTGATGGTCGTCGGGGTCAGCCGACGCAACGGCTTGTCGGTGACGAACCGGCGGACCTCCTCGGGATCCCGACTGGCCAGCAGGACCTTGCCGACCGCGCTGCAGTGGGCGTCGAGCTGGGCGCCGATCCGAGCCCCGACGACGTTGATGACGTGGTTTCCGACGATCTTGTCGACGTAGAGCACCTTGTAGCGCTCCATCACCGCGAGGTGGCTGGTCTCGCCGTAGCGGTCCACGAGCTCCTGGAGCACCGGCGCGGCCGCGGACCGGACGTCGACGGACCCGCGAAGCGTCTCGTTGAGCTCGACGATCCGCCAGCCGATCCGGTAGCGCCCTCGCGTGCGGCACTGGAGCAGTCCGGTCTCGACCAGGCTGGACAGCAGGGCGTGCGCACTCGAACGGGGAACCCCGATGGCCTCCGCGACCTCGGAGACACCCCACTCGGGCTGGTGAAGCGTGAAGAGATCGAGAACGGGCCCGATCTTCTGGACAGTCTGCAGCATTCCGGCTGTCCTTCCTACGATCCAACGACTGTGTTGTCACGTGCGAGACGGCCACGGCCCGACGCATGGTGCTCCGACGGGCAAACCGCAACAGCGGCGACCGGGGCGCGCTCATACATGCAGCTGAGGGAGTCCCACGGTCGTCGTCGCGCTGTTCAGGCTATGAAGCAGGTCACGGCCTCGGCGAGCCACGGAACGCACGGGCACTGTCCAGAAGGCGCACGGGCGCAGCACTGTGGATTCAGCGTCCCGCGCCCAGTGCCTCCGACGGCGTCTGACCGTAGGCAGCGCGGTATCGGGCCGCGAACCGGCCCAGATGCGTGAAACCCCAGCGATGGGCGATCTCTGCGACGGAGCTGTGATCGGGGTCGGCGTTGATGAGCTCGGTATGCGCGCGGCGCAGCCGAAGCTCCCGCAAGTGCTCCATCGGCGTTCGCTGGAGGTGTTGTTGGAAGCCCACCTGCAAGCCTCGAACGCTGGAACCCACCGCGGCCGCCACCTCGGTCACCGTCAGCGGCTCGGCGACGTGCTCCTCCATATAGGCCTGCGCACGGCGTAGCACCGCGGGCACAGTGGCCTTGCTCGGCCTGTCCAGCACGTCGGCGAGGTACGGGTGCTCGACGACGTGCAGGAATCCGGTCAGAAGGCTCTGCGTCAGCGGGCGCATGACCAGCTCGTTGTTGAGCAACGCCATCCCGTCGTCGCGCGCCGCGAACAGCTCCACCACGGATCGGGCGACCGCCCACCACGCCGAGCCTCGGCCTGCGCTGAGGTCGAGCGACGAAGCCAGGTCGACCGGCCCTCGAACCCTCTTGCCGACGAGGTCGGCCAGCTGAGCCTCGAGTGCGACACGGTCCAGCTTGAGACCGAGAAGAGGACGGTTCCGTCCGAAGCCCTGCATCGCGGTGGCGCCATAGGGCCGGAAGACGACGGCCCGCACGGACGAGGCCACGACGTGGTCGGGGCCGGACCAACTCTCCACGGAGCCCACGAGGGGGATGTTGACCTCGTAGGCCGTCTCCTGGTCCCCCGTCTCGATACGTACCGGTTCCGAGTAGCTGAGCAGGCCGACCGTGACCGCGCCGTGCGAGACGGCGCTCAGAGACATGTCGAAGGGGCGCGAGCCGTCAAGCGGAACGAGACGATGGGGAAAGTACACCGAAGTCCCGAACCGCTGAGCATCGTCCACCGCGGTGCACCGCACCGCCACCGCGTCCCTCGTCGCCTGCTCCAATCCTGACCTCCGCTGATGGCGGGCTACCGAAGGCTACCAACGGTCCGAAGCAACACGCCCACATCCACGACCGCTCCGAGTACTCGGCCCACCACAGGAAGGGAATCGCGCAGAGGTAAACAGCGGCGAGCACAGGCCCACCCGGATCGCCGCTGTGTACCTCCCCGAACCGTGCTATTCTACGCGGACCCGGGTCGTCCGGGGGTCCCTCTCCGGAATACCCGAACGAGGACCCGCCGGGCGGCCGCGGGATTCGGCCAACCGGAACAGGTGCCGACGGCGGCTGAATCCGGATCCCCTGGCGACGGCCGAGAACGGGGACGAGACGAGTTGGACGCGCTGCTCACCTCGACGGTGGCCTACGGCGTGGCCGACGAGGTGATCGGCGGTCCGGCCGGCGCCCCGGAGTCCGGCACCCCTGCATAGCCGGGGAGCTCGACGCCGTTGATCGCGCGCTCGACCAGCTCCATGAGCGACTCCATGTCGGGCTCCGGGCTCGGCTCCGCGTCCGGCTCAGGGACCTCGCGGCTGCGCGCGTGCATCCGGCCGATCTCCTGGTTGGCCTCGACGAACGACCGCATCCGCCCCTCGTAGCCGGCGAACCCGGCCTCCGGGTCCCACCCTGCTGCAGCCAGCTCTCCGGCCAGCAGGTACGCGCCGACCAGGGCCAGCCCGGTGCCCTGCCCCGACATCGGCGACGAGCAGAACGCCGCGTCCCCGAGCAGCCCCACCCGTCCGCTCGACCAACGGCCCATCACCACCTGCGCGACCTGGTCGAGGTAGAAGTCCGGGGTGTCGTCCAGATGCGCGAGGATGCGCGGGGTCAACCAGCCGAAACCGGCCATCCGCTCACGCAGCAGACGCTTCTGGGCCGCCACGTCGCGGTAGTCGACGTCGAAGTCGGCAGAAGGGAACGAGAACATGGCCATCGCCCGGGCGTCCTGGGTGAGCTCGGCGATCCGGTCGCCGAAGACATACTCGACACCGTCCCGGGTGTCCTCGTGGAGCACCCGGGACAGGTCCCCGCGCAGGATCTCGATCTCCGCGATGAACCCGTCGCCGCCGTCGTCGTCCGCGCGGAAGGTCTCCAGCACGTTCCCGTCCACGTCCACCGTGTACGCGCCCACGGTCTCAGTGCAGGCCGCACGCACCACCGCGTCGAGCCCCATGCGCCGGATGACCTCTCTGGCCACCCCGCGCGCATCCACCGCCTGCCCACCGGGACGCAGCCCGGGGGCCCGCTCCACCACGGTCACCTCGGCACCCCGCCGGCGCAACCAGTCGGCCAGCGCGGGCCCCGCGATGCTCGCCCCCGCCACCAACACCCTGATACCGCTCACCGGCGCCTCCTTCGTCGACTCATCGAGGGAAAGACGCCGACCAGGCCCGAAAGTCATCGCGACCGGAGTCGAGGACAAGCGCCTCGCGGTAGTCGCGCTCTGCTGAACTGTCGACGAGCGTGAAGACCTGCTCAAGGATTCGAGGCCCCTGCGAGGCAGCCGACTTGTGCGACGAGCCGCCAGATCTCTCAGCGAGTTCGAACTCCTCCAGAGCAACGCGCCGGGTCAGCTCGCGATGCGCACCATGAGCAGAGGAAGTCCTCCACCCCTGGTACACCAGATCGACCGCACGACCCGCTCTAGCAGCAACCACGTCCGGATCACCCACTGTCGCAACGGGGCTTTCCACCAGTGGGCTGCGGGTCCCGCCGGGAGGCCCGTTCAGCCGGTGGGCGCGTAGTGCGTCCCGATATCCCGCTGCCGTCGCAAGGTGTTCCGCCCGTTCGATGCCGTCGGTGACTTCGGCGAGAGCGTCGACCACGTCGAGACTGAGCACTGCCAGGCTTCCGGCCTCGGCACTGTTCCGGGCGTGCCGGAGTCGGCGGCAGGCCTGGTGCACGTTGCCCGCTGTACGGTCAGCTCTGGCCAGCACGAGTGACGCTCGCGCGTGGGCGGGCAAGTGGCCCGCCCGGTCGGCCGCCTCGAGCAGGGGCTCCATGACCTCGTGCGCCGGTGTCGGATCGCCCAGCTCGAGAGCCGCCTCCGAGTAGGCCGCGAGGGCGTCCTCCGCGCCGAGGAACGCCCGGCCGGCGGGCACGGTGACCAGCCCGATCAGGTCCGCCATCTCCTGGACGTGGGCCGCGGCCGATCGCTCGTCGCCGACGCGCAGGGTGGCGCGGCACAGGTGTCCGACGCTCCACAGCTCGACCGTCGACGAGTGGCAGGCCCGCGCTACGCGGCGGCCCTCCTCGAGACGGTCGATCGCCGGGCCGGGTTCGTTGAGCTCGAGGAGCAGTGCACCGAGCTCGGTCCGTGCCCACGACAGCATCCAGTCTGCTCCGACACGCGTGACCAGCTCGCACGCGTCGACACAACGGGCCCAGGCTGTGTCGAGTCGCCCGCGCCACCGGTCCAGCCGTGCCGCCAGTGCCAGCAGCAGCGGCCGCTCGGCCCGATTCCCGATCCGGTCGTTCAGGGCAAGACCCTCCTCGACCCGGGCGTCGGCGACAGTCCATTGCCCGCGCGCAGCCGGGACGTAGGCGGATTCGAGCAACACGAACTGCAGGTACCACTCGCCATCCGAACGCAGTCGAGGCTCGGCGCCCGCGGCCAACCGCTCCAGTTCGTCGAGGTCACCGAGGTACCAGGCGACGAGCTTCGCGCCGTCAATTGCGCGGGCGGCCTGTTCCGGGTCACCGAGTCCGGCCGCGATGTCCAGGGCTCGGTGTGCGAACGACTCCGCGTCGGCGAACCGCAGCTGAGACGCCGCGACCACGGCCAGGCGATTGAGCAGACCAATCTCACGGACGGAGTCGCCGGCCTGCGCGGCGAGCCGGGCAGCCTGCTCGAAGTACCGGATCGCCATCCGTTTGGACGCGCCGGTCTCCTCGATCACCCCGAGACCCTCGAGCGCCGCGAGCCGGGTCGCCGACGCGTCGGCGGTGGCGGCCAATGCTTCCGCCTCCGCCAGCACCGGCCGCGCCTCGTCGGGCAGCCCACTCTGGCGCAGCGCGGTCCCGAGCCCGCAGGTCAGCGTAGCGACCGTGGCCGGCGCCAACCCGGTCCGCCGACCGAGATCGAGGCCGGCCCGGCACTCTCGGCGCGCGAGCTCCAGCGCGTGCACACGTAGGGCGTGCTCGCCGGCCAGCCGGTGGTACTCGCCAGACCAGATCGATCACCCGCTCCACGGGGATCGGCCGGCCCGCGGCGGAGACCAGCACGGCCAGGACGAGCCGCTGCTTGGGGGAGCCGAGATCGACGCCGTGCCCGTCCACGATCACCCGAACCGGTCCGAGCACGTCGATGCTCACCGCACGACCGTTGGGCTGCGGACCCATGGCCGCCGGACCAGGTCCGTCGGACTGCACCCCGGACATTGAACAGTAGGAAGCGCTGTGCCACCACAAGCACGATGACAGCGCCGGTCGCAGCGTTGAGCACTCCACCCAGCAGCCGTGCAACTCCGTCGGCGAGTCTCGACCGGCAGTGCCCGACAACGTCAGGAGAAGCGCCATGACCACCACGAGCGACCTGAGGACAGTCCTCGACGCCACTGCCGAGGCGGTGGCGCGGGACCCGAATGCGGCAGCGGTGACCTTCGCAGCGGACAGTGACCTCGTCGGGGTGACCGAGGTCGACGTGCACATCGGAAGGCACGTCGTCAAGATCGACGAGCCGGAGGCGCTCGGTGGCACGAACCTCGCGCCGAACCCGGTCGAGTTCTCCCTGGCGGCCCTGGGGTCGTGTCAGGCCATCACCTACCGGTTCTGGTCGGAGAAGCTCGGGATTCGGATCGACCGGCTGCACGTCGACGTCACGGGCGATCTCGACGTGCACGGGGTGTTCGGCCTGAAGGACGACGTACGCGCGGGCTTCGGCGACGTCGACGTGCGGGTGCGGGTCAGCGGGCCGGAGCCGGCCGAGCGGTACGAGCAGCTGCGCGCCGCGGTGAACGGGCACTGCCCTGTGCTCGACATCTTCACCAGCCCGGTTGCCGTCACGACCTCGATGACCAGCGAGACCGCCGGCACGACGAGGGCCTGAGCCGAGGCGTCAACAGCGACACCGACCGGCGGTGTCTGCGGTGCAGGCCGAGAGGCCGCCATTCGGGAGCTGACGACCGAGGCCCGGTCCCGCTTCCGGCGTACAGCCGAGACCCGTTGACGCCGTCCCACGAAGGCGTCCGTGCGGCGAGGACCGCGGCAGGTAGGCGGAAGACTCTAGCGGTGTAACGGTCAAGGACCGGATTCTGAGAGCCACGAACGAGTCAAGGGTCGTTGCCCGGTCCGCGTCCGAGCTTCTGACCAGGAGTCGTGGTCTGCGGTGGTCGGCGGGCGGCCCCTCGGTAGCGATCTCCTTTACGGGTCTTCACGAGATGGGCGATGACAGCGACGACGGGCCGAGGCGCGGGAGTTGGTGTGAAGGGAGCTGGAGGATGCGAGCACGCGAACCGGATGCCGTCGGGTACGTAGAGCGGGACGGCGTCTCCGTTGGATACGAGGTCTTCGGCGACGGCGAGCCGACGATCGTGCTGCTGACCTCCTGGGCGATCGTGCACGCCCGCCAGTGGAAGGCGCAGGTGCCGTACCTGGCGCGCCGGTGCCGGGTGGTCACCGTTGAAGGCCGGGGGAACGGCCGTGCCGACCGGCCGCGGACCCCTGACGCCTACGCCGACCGCCAGTACGTCGCCGACGGTATCGCGGTGATGGACGCCATCGGGGCCCGGCAGGCGGTCGTGGGCGGCCTGTCGCTCGGCGGGCGGCACGCCCTGCAACTCGCCGCCTGGTATCCGGACCGGGCGGCAGGTGTGATCGCGATCGGCGCAGCGCTGCCCTGGGCTTTGCCTGAAGGGTTCGAGAAGGTCCGGGACCGCTATGAAGGTGCCGAGAAGCTCAACATCCACTATTGGCGCCAGGACTACCGCGGCTTCGTCGAGTTGTTCATGTCGGCAGCGTTCATCGAGCCCCACTCGACCAAGCAGTGGGAGGACGGCGTCGAGTGGGGCCTGACCACTGACGCCGAGACCCTCGCGCTGACCACGCCGGCGGCCGGGGGAGCCCATTCGCCCACCGCCGACGAGGCCGAGGCGACCTGCCGGCGGGTCCGCTGCCCGGTGCTCGTGATCCACGGCGACCAGGATGCGATCGTGCCCTACGCCACCGGGGTCGACCTGGCTCGGTGGACGCGGGGTGAGCTCGTGACCGTCCGGGGCGGCGGCCACGCGCCTCCGATGCGGGACCCGATCCGGACGAACCTGGTGATCGGTCGGTTCGTCGAGCGGGTCGCGGGCGGCCGGGCCAACGCTCCGATCACATGGACGCGAGCGCGCAGCCGCGCCCGGCGGGCGCTTTGCGGGCTCTTCCCAGATGAGGGTGTAGGTCGGCCGGGCGCGTCGGTCCGCAGATAGACGTCGAGGTCTCCCGACGATGGAGGTTCCTACGCCATCCATCCGAAAGACCTCGACGTGTCCGACGCTACCCCGCCGGCCGGCTTCGGCCGCCCTGACCTGACCGCCTTCGCTCGACTCGACGGCCTCGGTCTGAGCGTGACCGGGCAACGACTTGAACCGGATCGTGCGGTGCGATGGCGCCGGCCCAGCAAGGCTGCTGGACATGGTCGAGGGCCGGTCGAAGGCGGCGTTCAAGACCTGGCTCGCCGACCGCGACGACGCCTTCCGTGACGCGGTCGAGGTGGTCGCGATGGACGGCTTCACCGGGTTCAAGACCGCCGCTGCGGAGGAGATCCCGGACGCGGTCACGGTGATGGATCCCTTCCACGTCGTGCGCCTGGCCGGTGACGCCCTCGACAGGTGCCGGCGCCGGGTCCAACTCGCGATCCACGGGCACCGTGGGTTCAGGGACGACCCGCTCTACAAGTCGCGGCGCACGCTGCACACCGGCGCGGACCTGCTCACCGACAAGCAGAGCGACAGGCTACGCGCGCTGTTCGTTGATGACGCTCACGTCGAGGTCGAGGCGACCTGGGGTGTCTACCAGCGCATGATCGCCGCCTATCGCCACGAGGACCGGCAACGTGGCCGCGAGCTCATGGAGAAGCTGATCACCGACCTCAGCGCCGGCGTCCCCAAGGTGCTCACCGAGCTCACCACCCTGGGCCGGACCCTGAAGAAGCGAGCCGCCGACGTGCTCGCCTACTTCGAACGACCCGGCACCAGCAACGGGCCGACCGAGGCGCTCAACGGACGGCTCGAACACCTGCGCGGCTCCGCACTCGGGTTCCGCAACCTGACCAACTACATCGCCCGAAGCCTGCTCGAGACCGGCGGCTTCAGACCCCAACTCCTACACCCCCGATTGGGATGAGCCGCTTTGAGTGCTTGACCTTGAACTGCTGGCCGTACTCGCGCAGCCCGGCCGACATCGTGTTGTCGCACACCACGTTGGTCACGGTGCGCTTGTAGGTGGTGGCAAGGCTGCCGTCGTGGCTGGTGCAGGCGACCAGGTTCGGCCGGAACTCCACGCCTTCCGGGGTAGTGATGTTCTCGGGCACTTCCACGCTCACCCATGCCTGTCGGCGGTCGCGCAGCAGGCCCGCGGAACCGATCGACAGACCGTCATCCAGGATCGTGCCGACCTTGTCCAGTAGCCATTCCTGGTACTGGTGCACGGTGTACCCGTCGGCGAAGATCCCGAGGACATCACCGGTATCCGATGCGGTGATGGCTTGCTTGTTGGGCACGCGGCGAAGGCCGAACTTGCCCGCCACAAGCACCGGTTCCGGTTCGGCGGTCCAGTGGAACAAGCGCCGCTGCACATCGGCGACCGGGATGGCTCCGGCGTAGTGGTTCGGCTCGCTGCCTTGCGCCGATGCCCGGTAGTGCCAAGCGTGGCCGCGCTTGTCGGTGAACCCGATCAGAACATTGTTGTTGAGCCATTCGCTGGTTTCTTTGGACATGACAAACCCACTTTCGTTATAGGAGGTGCTACGGGAAACCGTTGTGCGGTCACGGCGTCCGCGCGCGAATGCGCGCGGCACCGAAACGCCACAACACAGTGCGGCTAGTTGCGGTAGTGAGATCGCATAGATTCTTCTGCCCGGCTCAGTGCGGCACGTTGCGAAAGCCACCGTTCGGCATCGCTGAAATGCCGGTGCCATTGCTCGGTTTCGTCGGGCTCAACCGAGCAGAACGCCAACCCGCGCCACAACCCGCGCCAGCGAAGGATCACGCGCACGTGTCCGTGCTCGGTCGCGTAGGCGAATACGGTTTCGTCGTCGGGCTGTTCATTCCCTTGTGGGCCCGATTCGGCGAGATAACGCACGACCAGGCTCACTAGTAGTTCATGGTGGGCCCCCATGGTCGACAGTGCTTGGTACGCGCGCCGGGCTCCGTGCTGGTTGGCGTAGTCACGAAAGATCGCGTATTGCCGGTCCTTCTCGCTTCCGGCAACCGGATTGTTGGTATCCACGATGTATCTCCTTTGTCCGCTACCCCTTGACGGGTCGCGTTCGTTACGCCACGTTTTTGCCGTAGGGGTAGACGACGGGGTAACAGTGTTCGCAGCCACGCAATGTTTCGCGAACGTCCGACATGGTTACGGTGTGATTGCCGTGCCGGTATCCGTCGACCATGACCGAAACGCATTCGCAGTCGTCTTCTGCGTAGTATTCGGCGCAGTCGTAATGCAGCGGTTCATCACAAGCGCCTTCAAGCCACTTGTCGCACTCGGCGCATTGCTGATAGCCCAGCTCGGACATGATTTGGTCGATATCCCAGCTGTGGCAGTCGGTGCACAAGGTCTGCCCGTCGTCGCTCAGCGCCGAAACGACGTCCGCCGCGACTTCCTGGGGCACGTCGTAGCAGTCGACCAGCACGCGCGCGGCGTTCTCGGATTCCCGCTCTGACAGGTCTTCGTCGTCGAGCAGCGGGTATCCGGCGAGCGCGGCACCGATACGGTCGGCGGCCTCACGTGCGGCGGAATCGCCGTAGTCGTAGGCAAGAAGACCGTTCCACTCGGTTGCTTTTCCTGGTGCCGCTTCGTCCATGAGTCGCATTGCCGCATGCCCGTTGGACACGTCCGCCAGGTGGGCGCACTGGTGCCCGGTGAGGTAGTCGCCGGGAATTGGCAGCGGATCACCGCCCGATCCGAGAACGAATCCGAAGCCGGACCAGTCATTATCTCGGGCGCAGTCTTCACCGTCCCATGTCCCGTAACGAAAGTTCTGCCTGAAGAACAAGTGTGCATCTTCGGAAAACGAAATTTCAGGGTTGTTCATGATTGACACTCCCAGCGGGTGCGGATTAGTGCGAGTCACAGGCCGCATGCGGCAAAGAAACGGTCTCGGTCGAATCGGTGGTTTACTGATTTGAAGTACGTGCACAAGGCGTCGGCGAGTGCTTTTCGTTCGTCGTCGGCAACAACTTCCCGACGTACGGAATCGGCAATTTCTTTGAAGTCTTTACGCGTCATGACAGGTCCTCCAATGGTGTTGTAGTTGCATATTGTTTGGCGGTTCAGGCCAGTTGCGAACTGGTACGGGTCGAAATGTGGACACGTCGAGTGCGATTGATGCAAAGGGGATCATCTTCTATGTCCGTGCGATGCATAACCGCAAGCGATAGCGCCCGGTCGACCGGTAGCGCATTCCCTGAACCTCCCCAAAGGGAAGCCGTTATGTCTAGTGCACAACGCAGGGAACCATGCCCGTAAGACATAGCGTGCTACGAACGGCAAAAAGCGCGACGCGCTTGAGAGAGTGACGTTCAATGTCGGCAACCGCTTTACACAATCCGGACGTGACGCCCACACGTTGTGACGTTTTTCGGTGCTAGACCACCATGTAGTTATCTTGGGGACACACCTCTGGCAGGCATGCCTTTTATGCGCGCTACTCCGCTCTATAGCAAGGGATTCACATAACGGGGCTGCAAGCGCAGTTACTACGCATCCCAGACTAGAAATGCGCGTTTGGCTACGCGTCGTTCCCCACTACTGCCCTGCACGGTTTCGCTGCTGTCCGCGCGGCCCAAGCCGCCGCCCGCGCTATGCGGGTCTTATAGTTCGTAACGACCAAACCTTTAAGGAAAGAAAGGAAGGAGATCGCTCGCGGGACGCCGTGTCCCGGTCCTCACGCCCTTCTCTGTCTCACCCCTTCCGATCTGTCTCGGTTACATGTCTAGGTTGACACACTGACTAGACACTTTCAAGCTTCAGTCGAGTTCCGTTATCTCGCCGTTACCTTCGGCGTCGACCTCTCTGCTCAGGGCCGGTCGGGCCCTTGAGCTGGGAAGACGCAGAGGAAGAGAACGACCCGCACAGCGGCAGCCAGCGCCCGCGCCCGCGACCCGCACAGCTTGGATTCAGTACGAATTTCTCTTTGGATATCTTGCGATTTTCGAATCACACCACTTGCGGCCACGCCGTTTATGTGGTTGTCAATATCTATGAGCCATGTTTCTGTATCGTTAGGTTTATCTTGCACGCAAGGAAAAGGCAGAAAGAGCCATGCGACCACTTAGAGCGTGTCTCATTTGGCGAGTTTCTTGTAACAGGTGATGGTGGCGGCGAGGGTGAGGAAGGCGAGGTAGTGGCTGGGTTTGCGTTCGTAGCGGATGGTCAGGCGCCGGTAGCTGGTCAGCCAGGC
>NZ_BAAAZN010000037.1:0-30751 GCF_039536925.1 Amycolatopsis ultiminotia
CGGGGCTGGTGGGGAATCACGCGGGCCATCGGATCTGCAGGGCCCTCCGCGTGACCGAATCCCCGCCAAGGACGACGTCGCGGTGGATCGCGTTGCCTGAAGCACACTCGGCCTATAAAAGGTCCCCGTTCTGGACTGCGGCTGGCTTGAGCAGCCTCCAACTCGCGATGGTGATCTTGTTGGCCGTGGGGGTCGTCACCAAGCAGGGCTACTCGGAACTGGATCGGCTGATTGTGCCACCCATCCGAGATGGTCGGGGGCATCTCATGGTCACCCTGATGACAGATGTCATCTTCGTAATCTGCGGTGCCGCCGCACGATGGACGCATGTCGATTTTTCGTAGGGCAACAATCGCCGGGCTGGTCACCGGCCTCGCGGGTGCCCTCAGCGTGCAGCCGACCGTGGCTGACGCGACGCCCCCGCCCCCGCCCGCGTTGTCTTTCGGGATTTATCCAGGGGGATACGCGGGTGGCGGGTCCGAAAACGGCAAGCCCGACGATGTCCGGAAGGCCAACGTCGCCCTGGATGCATTGCACCGCAACGGGTCGACGCTGGAGGTCCGTGACTACATCAGTTGCCGTAGCGCGTTCCCGGATCCCGGGATGCGGTTTCTCGGACCGGGCCGTCGCCTCGATCTGGTGCTCGAATACCAGGGCGAGAGCCCGCAGGACTGGTTGACCTGCGTACGCCGGGACGTGCGGCGCTACGCCGCGATCACCGACGCTCTTGCGGTGACCGCGGAGCAGAACGTCCTGCCCCAGCCGGGCGGCAACGCCGCGCTGGTACAGGGCGTCATCGCCGCACGCAACACCGCCGACGAGCAGAATGCGCACCACCTGCAGATCGGTTTCGACGAGGTCGCCAACACCCAGCCGTTCGTCGATTTCTGGAACGCGATCGCCCAGCTCGGCGGCACCGCGTTCGCGAGGTCGGTTGGGTTCGTGGGTGTCGAGCTGTACCCGAACACCGGCCTTCCGCACACCGAACCCGTTCCCGACCTCGGAGCATGGCTCGACCAGACCCTGGACGTCGTACGCACCAAGGAGATGCCGCTGGCGGGCCTGCACGCGAACGTCCCCATCCGGGTCGCCGAGAACGGCTGGTCCACCTATGCCGCCGACCGTTCACCCGCCCGGCAGGCGCAAGCCCTCACCACCGAGATCCAGGCCATCCATGCAGATCGCGGCGTCGACAACGTGACCAGCTACGCCCTGTTCGACCTGCGCGACGACGTGACCGGCTCCCCCAACCCATTCGACGACTTCGGGATTCTGACCGACGACTACCAGCCCAAGCCGATGTTCTGGATATACCGCGGCCTGATCGCCGGTCTGAGCGGACACCGTTAAGCGACACAGACTTGGATTGTGCCTCGTTCGGTGTTCTGTGGTGCCGGATGAGTTGTGGGCGCCGGTGGGGCCGCTGATCCCTGCGGTGATAGCACGCCCGCAGGGTGGTGGTCGTTCTCGGACGGATCCGTGTGCGGTGTTCACGGTATGGACCGAAGCCGGTCGGTGGCGGCAAGTGCACCACGCGCTACTCGACGACCTAGGCAGCCAAGGGGTGATCGACTGGTCCCGCGCCGTGTTCGACGGAGCTTCTGTCAGGGACAAAAAAAGGGGCGAGTTGACCGGGCCGAGCCCCTCGACCGCGGCATGCCTGGGTCCACGATTCACGCTCTGTCCAACCGTGGCGGGATTCTTCTCGCTGTGGGAATCCCGGCCGCGAACACGCACGACAGTGCCGCACTACGACCGCAAACCCCGCCTTCCTCACCCTCGCCGCCGCCATCACCCGCTACAAGAAACTCACCAAATGGTGATAGTGGCTGGCGCGTGCTCGGGCTTGGCTGGTTCGTTGCCATCGTGACCGGTGCATCGCATGCTGGGTGGTGTGCCGGATCGGTGTGGTGACGTGGTTGAGCAGTTGTTGGACGTGAGCGGTATCAGGCCGGGTGTGGATCCCTTTTTTCGCGGCGTCCCGGGCGATGACGAGGAATGCCGCTGCGGCCATGGCGAGGGTGATGCCATCCTTCGTCCTCGGTGAATTCGGCGGGTCGCCGTGCGGTCGGCCGCCGCGCGGCCAGTCCGGCTCGAATGGCCCAGGAGGTGGCCATGTGACCTTGTCGCCGTCGACCCGGCCGCCGCACGTAGCTACCGCCGACGCGGCCAGCGCCCCGCCGCGAACGCGGGCGGCTGTCTCCCCGGCGGCTGGGAGCTCCACAGTGCACCACGGGGGTCACTTCGTTGCGGGTGTGGAGCTGTCCAGCAGCTGGCGATCGATCTTCCGGAGGCGAAGGGCAAGAGCAAGTTCGAGTCGTTGGTCACCGCTCCGCCAGCCACCGCCGAGAACCGTGTCGACAGCCTCCAGCCTGCGGTAGAGCGTGTTCACGTGCACATGCAGCTGGCGTGCGGTGTGCGCGAGGTGCCCGTCGTTGGCGATGAACGCCTCGACCACCGGTGTGAGCGGGATGCGATCGGCGGTGTCGTGTTCCGCCAGCGGTTCGAGCGTCCGCCGGAGCACCGAAGACAGGTCCGGACGAGCGTCTCCGCCGAGCAATTGCCCCAGCAGGCCAAGGCCTTCGGCATCGGCGGCGACGCCGGTCCGGCCGAGTGCCCTCAGCAAGCAGAGCACCCGCTCGGCCCGGCGTGCCGCGTCCCGGAGGCCGTCCGCCCCGTGGGTGCTGCTTGCCGCGCCGATGGTGAGAACGTCCTCGTCGGGGTGCGCGCGCCGAAAACGGGTGCGCCAGTCGCGGGCTGCGAGCCCGGCGTCCTTCCCGGGCACGACCACGGTGAGGTTGCCACGGACGGTCGCGGCGACACCACCATCCGTGGCTGCCGCCTTGGCCGCCTCCCACCAGGCCCGGCGCGCTCGTTTCGGCGACGGTGTCCAGACCAGGACCACGGCCGGGTCGTCGGGTGAGGCACCCATCCGGCTGAAGAGGCGACGGAGGTCGCCATCCTCGTCACGGCCGTCGATGACCGCTTCCAGGACATGTGCCTGTTCTCGGAGGTCGGCTTCCGAGGCGGCCTGATGACGTAGCAACGCGTTCGCGACAAGCCCCGCCGCGTAGCCGAGGACGTCCTCCTCGCTTCCGTCCACCTGCGCTCGCCGTAGCCGCAGTACACCGAGCCGTTCGGGGCCGGCGGAGATGTCGACCTCGAATCGGTGCGGAAGGTCGTCGCTGTCACCGTTGCGCCGCAGGATGTGAAAACCGGTCTGCGGCACGTCGACCTCGAGCGAGCCCGGCACGTACGACAGCGCCGAGTCGAGCAGCTCCGGGATGGCGGCTCCGGAGAGAGCCTGCATCGCCAAGGCGTCGCGGACGCGGGCGATGTTCTCGACGTGGTCGGCGCGAGCGCGCGCACGTGCTTCGGCATTCGCCAGGTCGGCGGCCGCCTGTTCGGCGTCCCGCAGGAGACCCGCGTTGTCGATCGCCACCGCCGCGTGGTTGGCAAGCCCGGTCAGCAGCGCGATCTCACGGGCGGCGAAACGCCGGGTGGCCCGTGAACACGCAAACAACACGCCGATGACGCGTGTGCCACGTCGAAGAGGCGCCGCTGCGACACCTTGCAACTCCTCTGCGATCACGCGCTCGTCGATGTCCGCAGAGTGCGTCAGACGGGCGTCGGCGCAGTAGTTCGGGGTCGTCTCGGGTTGTCCGGTGCTGGCCACGCGCCCGCCGACACCGACGCCGTGGGCGATCCGCATGGTGCGGAACATCTCGGAGACCACACCATCGGTGGTGTGTACGTATGATTCCCCGTTGCCCGGGTCGGTCAGCATGATGTAGGCGACGTCAGTCGAGAGGAGGCTGCGTGCGCGCCGGCAGATGGCGGGCAGCAGCACGTCGAGGTCCCGGTGCGTGGCCAGGTCGGTGACCGTGTCGACCAGCGCGGCCAGGTCGGCGGTGCGCACCCGGTCCTCGGCACGCGAACGGTGCAGCAGAAACATCGCTTCGGCGAACTGCTCGAACTCAGCTGCCTGGCCCAGCGCCGCGGCATCGGCCCGGCCGGCTTCGACGACCGTCTTCAGCTGCGCCTCCGGAGCATCCTGCGTCACCAGCATGACCAGGTCGTGCTGCCGTCCGGCGAGTGCATGGAGCGGATCAGACATGGGATCGATCCTCTCACTCATGGGCCATCTTATGGAGACGTTATCCCTGGACGCCTGCCCGGTAACACGCAATCGTGGCACCAGCAGGGACGGATTCATTGCCTGATCAACGAAGAGAGGCAAGTATGACTATTGCGGCACAGGTCGAGGCCGAAGCACACCACTACGCGCCGGACGGCACGGTCATCAACAGCCGGCTGCCGTTGCTGGTATATCGGCAAGCCGTCCAGGCGGATGCGGGCGAAGCGCTGGAAACCACGATGAAACGCGTGTTCGCCCGCAACGACTGGCTCAACAACTGGACTTACCGGGGTGTCTATCCCTACCCCCACTTCCACTCCACCTGCCATGAAGTGCTCGGCGTTGTCCGCGGCGCGATGCCGCTGCGCCTTGGCGGAGCCGCCGAAGAGCCGATGCTCTTCCTGGCCGGAGATGTCATCGTGCTTCCGGCCGGCGTTTCGCACAGCGCGTTCGAGGACGACCAGCACACCGAACTGGGCGGGACCGAGGACGTCCTCATGGTCGGTGGCTACGCGGACGGGCGCGACTGGGATCTGATGCGAGACGGCCAGTACTCCGACGAGGAACTGCGTGCCGCGGTCAAACGGATCATGAGCCTGCCCATTCCGCGGCTGGACCCGGTCACCGGCGAGCCCATGCAGTTGTGGCGCGAGGCGCCGCCTTCGCTGGAATGGGGACAGTCGGTGGGCAAAGCCACCGGGATCGAGGACATCCACAAATAGCATGAGGACGACCGACATGACAGTTTCTCTCCGCAAGGTCGCCGTCGTGGGCGCCGGGCTGATGGGACAGGGAATTGCCGTCGCGGCTTTGCGGGGAGGCGCCGATGTCGTGGTCTGGGATCTCAGAGCGGTTGTGCCGCACTCCGAGCAGCGCATCAGGGAACGCCTCGCCGCGGCGCCCGCTGCCGCTTCCGGCACCGGGGAAGGGCGGCTGACCTCGACCGCCGAGCTGGCGGATGCGGTCGCGGGTGCCGACCTCGTGATCGAATGCCTGCCCGAAGATGTGCAGCTGAAGGTGGAGACCTTCAAAGCCATCGATGAAATCAGCGATGATGGCGTGCCTTTCGTCACCAACACCTCGTCGGTTTCCCTGCACCTGCTGAAGGCAGCCGTACGTGCCGAGCGGGCACTTCTGGCCGGTCACTTCTTCAACCCTGCGGAGATCGCGCCAGGAGTCGAGATCGCCGCGGTGGACCCAGTCTCGCAGAGGTGGGTGCCTCGGATCACGGCCTTGCTGGAGAGCTGGGGAAAGTCACCCGTCGAAGTGGGCTCTTCTCCGGCTTTCGTCGCCAACCGGCTTCAGCTCGCCCTGTTCCGTGAGGCCGTTCTTTGTGTCGAGGAGGGCCTGGTCACCGCGGCGGATCTCGATGAGTTGGTCAAGACGACATTCGGGTTCAGGCTGGCCGCGTACGGGGTATTCAAGGTCGCCGACATGGCCGGGTTGAACGTTTTCGGGGCCATCCTGGCCAACCTTGATACTGCTTTCGGATCCCGTTTTTCCCTTCCTGGCTCAGTGAAAGAAATGGTAGAAGAGGAAAATTGGGGATTGGCGACGGGTGCCGGATATTACTCGTATCCGGCCGACGTCCGTGATGCGCTGCTGAGCGAACGGGACGCGCGCTACGCCGCGGTGCTCGCTGCTGCCGGTTCCACCGGCGGCAGCGAGCGGGCTTTGTCGCCCACCGCGGCGAGCTAGCCGGTCCCAGCAGCACTTCGGCCCAACGATCACCGGGGAGAACGTGGAAATGCGCCTTGCTCACGACGTGTACGGGCCTGCCGAGGCACCGGTGGTCGTCCTGCTCGGATCCCTCGGCACGACCACCGCACTCTGGCGCCCCCAGGTCGAGGGGTTGTCGGGCTCCCGGCGCTTGGTGCTGCTCGATCTTCCCGGTCACGGCCGGTCGACGCAGCGCCACGGGTCCTTCGGGGTGGCAGATATCGCGAACGACGTCCTGGAAACGGTCGATTCCCTTGGGGTCACCCGGTTTTCGTTCGTCGGCCTTTCCATCGGCGGCATGGTCGGTCAGTCACTGGCAGTGCTGGCCCCCGGGCGGCTCGATCGTCTCGCCGTGTTGTTCTCCGCCGCCGCGGTCCCGCAGCCACAAGGGTTCCGGGACCGCGCCGCGGAGGTGCGCCGGTCCGGCGGCGTGGCGTATCTGGTGCCCACTCTGCTCAAGCGCTGGTTCACCGCGGATTACCGGGCCACGCATCCCGGGGAGATACAGCGGGTGGCCCGGATGGTGGAGGGGATACCGGCGGAGGGCTATGCCGGCTGCGCGGAGGCGCTCGCCGACGCGGACCTCCGACCCGACCTGCCGAAGATCTCAGCGCCGACCCTGGTGGTCGGCGGCGCCCAAGACCAGGCGCTTCCCCCGGAGTGCTCGCTGGAGATCGCGCGCGGCATCGGCAGCGCACGTCACGTCGAACTCGACCCCGGGGCGCATCTGGGGAACATCGAACGCGCGGAGACGGTCAACGCCACGCTGAAGAACTTCCTCGCCCAATGACCGCGGCCCGCCCGGCCATGCCCCCGACGAGCGAGACGTGGTTGTCCGCGGTGGAGGACATCGAGGCAGGTCCGAGTATCTCGTGGACGCTCTCGAGATCGTTCCCGGCTGCCAACGGCAGAGCGGCTGCGCTTGTCCAGCCAGCTCGGTGGAAGGCCCGTGTACTGCGCAAGCAACTAACTCCTCGAATTCATGACCGAACAGACCAAGACGGCAGACCCCCGATCGGGAGCGACGGTGCGCGCTGCCTCGGGAAGATCGCTCTCCCGGCCTACGTCGCTCACCCAGAGCGTCGCCAAAGGCAAACCACCAAGCTGCGGAATCAGATACCGGACGACGTAGGTCGAGCGTGCTGGAACGCAGCCCACTGCTGCCGGCCCGATACTCCAGCCGTTGGCCGATCGTCAACCCGAACCCCTCGATGCTCGCCGCGACCTGGTCCCGAGCGGCTTCCTTAGGGGTGCGAGCTGGTACCTCGCGGCCTGGTGTCGTACGCGCAAGGGGATGCGCGGGTTACGCATCGCTGCCATCGAGACGCTCGACGAGCTCGCCCCGCCTCGGGAGGTTGAGCTGGGCAGGAAACTCGACCGGCCCGACACGAAAGCGCTGGGCGTGCGACCTCGAGCACCGACAGCACGGTGTCGCGCGAGCGTTGAAGGAACGGACCTATGCGCGGCTATGCCGCTGACCTCGCCATCCGCTGGCTCCGCAGGCGGAACGAGCAGCCAGAGCTGGCCCACGATCTCCTGACCCCGGACGCACGCCAGTGGTCCGGGCTCCGACGGTCTCGACGACGTCGTCGGCCCCCTGCACGTGACGGTCTAGGGGTCTTGCACCGTTGGCGCTCCCGGCCGCCGTCAGCGCGGTCGATCCGGCACGCTCGGCCGGCTGATGTGATCATCGTGATCCACCACAATTCCCCAGGGCCGCTATGCGTGGTGGGCTGGTCCATTGATTCCTCGCCCACGGCGGGCTTCGTGACCAGCGCGGTCGGCATGGCCATCGACAACCGGGCGCCGCGGTTTGGCCGATCATTCATGCCGATCAGGGAGTCCACGGCAGATCATGGGCGTTCACCAAGCGCACAAAGGATTCGAGTCGGCCAACGCGATCTTCGGCTACCTCGAGATCCGGCACAACCGTCAGCAATCCAGCAACCCGACTCGCCTGGCGTGATCGTTGCATGAAGGGTCCGGCAGACCACTCTCGGAGGCGGGCACAACCCAATACAGTTGAGCCCATGAGCACTCCCGCCATCGATCCCGAACTTCAGGCCATCCTGGACACCACCACCGACCCCTTCCTCCACGACCCCCACACCATCTTCGCCAGCACCGCACAGTTCCCGCAGCTACGTCTCATCCCGGACGTGCCACACGACGACCGGGTCACAGTCCACGACCACCACACCGCCGACGGCCTGCGCCTACGCGTCTACCAACCCACCGGCACCGGCGTGAAACCACTCATCCTGTTCCTGCACTCCGGCGGCTTCGTCTTCGGCCGACCCGAAACCGAAGAAGCACGCGTACTGCGCTACGCCACCGAAGTCGACGCCGTCGTCGTATCCGTCGACTACCGCCACGCCCCAGAACACCCCTACCCAGCCGCCGTCAACGACGCCTACGCCGGCCTGCTCTGGGCCGTCGACCACGCCACCGAACTCGGTGCCGACCCACACCGACTGGCCATCGCCGGCGCCAGCGCCGGCGGCGCACTAGCCGCCGCAACCACACTGCGCGCACGCGACACCACCGGACCCACCATCCAATTCCAGCTACTGATCTACCCAGGACTCGACGACCGCCTGACCACCACCTCAGCACACGAATTCACCGACAGCCCCGTACTAACCCGCTTCGCCCTCGAACGCATCTGGAAGTACTACGTCCCGCACAACACCCCCGACGGCTACGCCGCCCCCGCCCGCGCCACCAACCTCACCGGCCTCCCACCGGCACTGATCATGGTCGCCGAAATCGACCCCGTACGCGACGACGGCATCGCCTACGCCGCCCGCCTCACCGCCGCCGGAACCAACACCGAACTCATCCAGATCCCCGGCGCCCTACACGGCTTCGACCTCATGTTCGCCCACACAACCATCGGCCAACGCGGCCTCGCCACCCAAATACGAGCACTCCGAGAAGCCCTCCAACCCTGACCCCAAGAACAACAACCCCACAAACCCCGGCTCCGGGAAAAACGCCACCCCCAGGACACTCCCGTCACGATCGTGCCGAACTCGCCGTCTTGGGGCACCTCGACCTGTGTAGGTGCGAGCTGGTAACCCTCGACCAGGACGGTCCACAGGTCGCGAGCGAGGTCTTCGCAGCTGGTTGTGCCGGTCGTCGCGGGGCGGGTGCGGGATCTCGCCGAAGTCGGCGTGCCGGTCTTGCATTGCCCGCCAGTTCGCGAGGGTGTGGGTCATGGGGTCGGCGTGCATTCGGCAGGAGATGTCACGGTTCGCGGTTTCGCTGCAGAGGAACCGGTGCCCCGGCTCTCCCAGGCGCCGTAGCCCGGCGGATTCCGTGCGCACGGCGGGGTAGCGCAGGCTGTTCAGCCAGGACGAGGAGTCGCACGAGTCCGGCGGGCACGGGAGGCACCATTCGCAGGCGGACGGGCCGAGTACGTGAATGCACCGCTGCGGGTACTGCCGGCCGCGCTCCCACATCGTGTGCAACAGCCGGACCTGCGTCGGATGGGTGGCCTGCACGACGTTGCCGAAGCACAACCGGTCGTACCCGGCGGCGAGCTGGTCGAAGTAGTCCCAGCCGGTCAAACCCGGTGATCTCGTCCAGCGGCAGCGCTTCGTGCATCGTGCAGCCGGTGGCGCGCTTGTGCTCGTTGGTCAGATTGAAAATCCCGCTGTCCAGGAGGATGACGTTCCCCTGGTCCATGAGCTGCACCTCCGCTTTTCCTGGCTGCGGTGGTCCGAGGGCGCGGTGTGCAGTCCCAGCACTGACGCTGAACTGTTTCGCAATTTCCTTTACTGACGGTGCAATGGCTCCGTTGTTACGGCGCGGTGGGGGCATCTTTCGCTCGTTCGGCTGGCCTGGGAGGAATGTGTTCGAGCAAAATTTTGGCGGCTCGCTGGTCGGCTTCGGTGACCCACGCGGCGTAGATCTTGAAAGTCGTGGTGCCTCCGGCAGAATGGCCGAGCCGGCCCGCCGCGGTGCGAATGTCGACGCCTGCGCCGATCGGTTCGGTCGCTGAGTAGTGCCGAACGCGGCGGATGGTGGTGTTGATGCCAAGTCGATCGGCGAGCCGGTTGTACTGCTGTGTCAGCGTCTTGGGTTTGTAGGGTTCGCTGCCACCGGGCTGCAGCGAGAAGGTGAAAGAGGTCGAAGCGCTTCCACCGCAGCCCGCACAGTTTGCCACCCAGACCAGCATGCCGAAGAACATGTCGTGCCAGGCTGCGTTGAGAATCCTGGCTGCTTCATCCGGCGTTGGGGGCTGAGGATCAGGCTGAGGGGCGCTTGGCGGGTCCGCCAAAGTGGTCACCCACTCCCGACGCCGCACTCTCTCGTACGCGCCGGAGCGGAAGAAGCGGATCTTGCGGATCGTCCAGTCCGACAGAGGCTTGCACCGTGCATCGCAGGTGTGCTGCCGACGGGTCCGGTGCTGGGTGAACGGGTGAGTGCGGTGGTCGCGGCAGCGGCTGAGCTAGGCGAAGTAGCGGTCCAGGTCATGGGCGCCGAGTTGTGCGGGGTAGGAGCCGATGGGTGTGCTTGTCCGCATACCGGATGAGCGTCCGTCGCGTGCCCTCGGCGACCTTCATGGAGGGCAGGTGGGGCGTTGCCGACCTGGCTTACGGTGGCCCTGGCCTTCGGGTACTTGTTCTCGTCGGCCGTGACGAGGAGCTTGCGCAGAACCTCGGCGGCTTCGGCCTGAGGCCCCGTGGGCACCACTTCAGTGAGGTAGTTGCGCTTCTTCGTTAGCCCGTCTTGGCCGACATAGACATGACGATTGAGCCGTTCGCGCCGCGAGCGGCGTCACGTCGCCTCCCAACAGTCGCCTGTGGGAGGGCTTGACCTGTGTGCCCTCGGCAGGAGTACCAAAGGATGGGAACGGGGCTGACCAGGGGATTTTCGTCGGCACGTTGGTGGTCGAGGCGAGCTTCGAGCTTCCCGGCTCAGGCGGGGGCCGGTCATGAGCGCCAGCTCGCGGACGGTTGCTCGGTTTGTCACGATCACTATGGGGCTGGTCATCGGGCTCACCTTCCTGTTCGGGTTTGGGAACGTCCTCAACCTGGCGTTGAAGCTTCAAGTCCCAGCGTTCGTGGCGCCGCTGGTGGCGCCTGCTGTTGACCTGACGGTGCTGGGGTTGCTCGTCGGTACGCGACATCTAGCACTGTCCGGGGCCAGCGAGGAGGTGCGGCGGCCGGCACGACGTCTGCTGTTGGCGGCGAGCGTGGTGACCCTGCTGCTGAACGTCGCCGATCCGGTGTTTGCCGGTCAATGGGGTAAAGCCGCGTTCGACTCGGTCGGCCCGCTCTTGCTAATCGGGGTATGCGAAGCAGGTCCAGGCCTCCTTCGTGCGTTGAGCGTGGCGAGGTCCGATCCCAACCCGGTCCAGTCACCAGCGTCTTTGTCCGCAGAATCGGTGGATGGCGGCCTGGAACAGGTGGTGCCCGCCGCGGCAGGTCTGCAGCGCGAAAAGCGGGTCCGAGCAGCGGCCCGTGGGGATGCCGATCTTGATGAGGAACTCATGAGGCGAGCGCGTCGGGCGGACGCGGAGCACTGGCGGCGCTACCGACGTCCAATCTCTGCGGAGACTCTGCGGAAGCAGCTTCGGGTCGGAGCAGGGACGTCGCGGACTCTCGTGGCGGCGGTGCGGCTCGACAATGCGCCGGTAGGAGCGACTGGGCGTCCGTGACCGGCTTTGCCGCTGACGCGGGTGATCCCCGGCGACCAACTCCTGACTAACCGTCCCACCCGCGTCAGCGAGACCGCCAGCCGGCCGACGATGGACGACTCGTCGCGCCGCTGGCTGACCGAGGTCATCTTAACCAACGCGCACGCGCAGGCCGAGCTACGCAACTCCGCGGCTGGCGGAATGCTGGTGCCGCCCAAGGTCGAGCAGCGGCGGCTGCAAGCCGCCCAGGTCTTTCGTCCTGGCTGGCTTTGCAGTCGCCGCTGGCCGACACCGACGTCGAGAGCATCAACATCAACGGCGACCGCCGGCTGGGGCCAGCATGCGGCCAGTCATCTTGGAACAGGTCGTCGTCTGCCTTCGTGCTCTGTAAGAAGCCCCACGCTGTCGAGAAGGTCGACAGTTCACGCCGTGTGATGGCCCGCCGGACAGGTGAACCGAAGAACAAGACGATTACGGTCCGGCAACACACCACGATGGCGGTAACGTGCCGCGCTAGTAAGTCGATGTTGCGGTGGGCAACAGAGCACGTCAGAGCCAGTCTGAGCGATGGAGGCAGGTGATCAGGTTGTCGCAGGGTACGGCTGCGGTGACGAGGTCGCCTTCGGGCGTGGCTGCTGGCGGTTCACCTATCAATTTCCGTGCGCACGAAGTTCGCGCGAACACCCACGGCGCTCGCCAAGACTTCGAGGAGATGATCGGTCAGCTGGTCCGCGCCGTCCGGCCCGGGGTGGCAGCGATGATTGCCGCCAACCCCGGTGACTGGGGCATCGATGTGTTCATCGGCGACCTTGGCGGTCACATCACGATTTGGCAGTCGAAGTACTTTATGCCCGAGGTTGCGGGCAGTACCCATCAAGCGCAGATCCGGGAGTCCTTCAACTCGGCAGTGAAGAACGCCGCCAACGAGAAATTCGTATTGCATCAGTGGGTTCTCTGCGTACCGTCCAGCATGGACGCGCCTACATCGAAGTGGTGGTCGGGCTGGAAGAAGCGGACGGAGAAACAGCACGGGGTCTTGATCGAGTTGTGGGACGAGAACGAACTGCGAGGACTTCTGCTCTCACCTGACGCGGAGGCTGTGCGCAGGCACTACTACGAGCCCGCTCGGTCGGTGCGCACGGTCGCCCAAGTCGTGAACTTGGCCGATGAGGACTCCGACCGGCTAGATTCGGCGTTGTTCGTGCGCCAGCTCCGTGAGGCAGGCCATGTGGAAGTCTCCGCGTCCAAGCACCAATTTTTCAACGCCGAGTTGATGGCGAGAGAAATTGTGGACAAGGGAGTCCCCTCAGAGGTCGCCGCACTGTCCCACGCCGACGCGGCGGTGCATGGCCTGTGGGAGGACCACTTCAACGACGCGTGCCAGATCCACGAGGGCTCGCGCCTGCCAGGTCTGCAGAAGTCGGTGATGGGTGAGATCAGGACCCAGCACGAAGCCCTGGGAGCTGGGCTTCCCGCAGGTGCGGTCCACACGTCCGGCCTGATGCACCGAGTCGTCGACGACCGACGGGCTGGGTGGGTCCGCCACTGGCGGCAGGTCGCGGAGGACCACGTAACACCTGCCGAGACCGGGCAATCAGGCGAGACTTCTGACACCGCGGCCAAAGCGGAGTCGTCGTGACCAGCCCGACCGACGCCCCAACGAGCTCGGGCTCCCGGCCGCCGGTCGTGGTGCCGGAGGACGACGTCGTCTTCCGGCTGGCGCAGCTGGTGCTGCTACTTGCGTCGCTACGTGAGTTCAATCTTCCCGGAGCGTCGATCGAGCGGTTGGGTTACTACGACTTCCTCGTGGCCAACCCGATGCTGGTGCTCACCGATGAGGAAGACCGGGACCGGAAACGGCTGCTGATGGCGGGCTTCGACGGCCGGGCATTGAGCTACGCCAGCCCGGCGCACCGCTTCACCACCCGGCGGGAGCGCCTCCAGCACGACCTGGCCCTGCTCGTGGCCTACGGCTTGGTGGAGCCGACGGTGGACAAGAGCGTGCTGTACGCCGCGACTGCCGAAGGCGTCGAACTCGCTGAGAGGTTCAGCGCCGTCTACGCAAGGTCATACCGGCTGTCTGCAGAGATTCTGCTCACCAAGCTGCGCCGCTATAGCGACTCCCGTCTACGCGATGCGGTCCAGACCTGGACCATGCCGGCACGCGATTCCGCGCGTCCAGAAGCGCTCGACCTCCTCGATGCCATCCACCTGGTGGAAGAGAGCCCGGCAGCCTCCGACTTGCTCCTAGCCGACGCACCTGTTCCTCCGCACCACGATGGACGCCGTACATGAGCACCGAGAATGACCCTGGCAAGGCTGGTCGGGACAACCCGCCCACCGCGGGTGGCTCCTCGGAGCCCATCGTCGTTCCCCGTGGTATCCGGCTCGTACGCCTCCGACTCAAGGGCATCGACCGCGACTACGAGGTCGACTTCCGGGACACCGAAACAAAACTGCGGTCGCTATCTGTCATCGCCGGGGCGTTCAGCACGGGCAAGTCCTCGGTGCTTGAGTTCGTTGCCTACTGCCTTGGCGGAAAAGACCACCCACGGCATCCGGAGATCCTCCGCAAGGTCAGGTCGGCGCTCCTCGAAGTCGAGCTCAACGGGCAACCTCACGTCATTGAGCGGGCTGTCGGTGAGCCATCCACTGCCGCGTTCGTCAGGACGGGACGCCTTGGGGATGTCGAGATCCCACCCCTCGACAGGAAGATGATCAGGCCTGCCGGTGCTGCGGACAGCCTCTCGAGTTTCCTCCTGTCTTACTGCGGTCTCGAAGGCGTGGAGCTGCGCGAGGCACCCACCCAGGCGGAGTCCGGAACCGATCCGCTCAGCATCCGCGATCTGCTGTGGCTCAGCTACATGCCCAACGAGCGACTCGACGACAAGCACCTGCTGTTCGAGAGCTCTCCCATGAAGCGCCTCAAGCTCGGCCAAGTGGTCGACGTCGTGTTTGGCGTCCACGACGACAAGGCAGTCGAACTCGGCCGCCGAATCAGAGAGCTGGAGAACCGACTGGCCAAGGCTCGCGCCGAGTACACCACCACCCAGGGGTTCCTCGACGAGCAGGAATTCGGCACGCGCGTTGAGATCGAACTGGTCTGCGGGGATGCCGAGCAGAAGGTCGAACAGGCCACGCGCGCGCTCGAAACTCTGGACACCGAGATCCGCGCTGCATCCACCTTTGCCGCGGACCTGCGCGCAAGGCACCGCGATGCGTCTCGGCAGGCACAGCAGGCCGCGGCGCTCGTGCGCGACCGTGAGACACAGCTACGCCGCCTCGTTCCTCTCCGTGCCCAGTACGCCGCCGACATCACCAAGCTGACAATGCTTGCCGAGGCGCGCAAGTTATTCGATCCGTTGCAAGTGAAGGTCTGTCCCGCTTGCCTGACTGTGCTCCGGGACGCCCCGCACATCGCCGACGGCCACTGCACGCTATGCAGCTCTGAAGTCACCTTGCCAGCAACAGAATCCACCGGCACCACCGCGTCCACCAACGGCTCATCTGCGAACAACACCGCGCAGGACACTGCAGGCACCGAAACCGAGGCGAAGTTCGACGTCTCCACCGAGCTGCGAGCCACCAAGGCACGCTTGGCGGAAATCACTACATTCGTCGAGGAGCTCGAATCAGAACTCGGACATCTGCGTATCGAGGCCAAGCAAGCCAACGACAACGAGGCTGGCCTCGCGCACGAGGTGGACGCCGCGACCAACGCTGCGGTGAGCCCCTACCTCAGCCAGCGCGACGACCTGATGCGCCAGCAGCAGGCCGCCGCGACCAGCCTGGACCGGGCGAAGACCGCGATCAGGATGCTCGACAGCCTCGACCGACGCGGAGCTACAGTTGCTCGCCTTGAAACCAACGTCGATGCCTTGCGGGCTGAGATGAACGAAGCCGCTATGCAGCCGGACCGCAACGACGTCATTCACCGCATCAGCGAGCGCTATGTTGCCATCCTCACCTCTTGGCGCTACCCCAAGCTCGACCAGGCGTTCATCGACGGTCGCCTCGTCCCCCACATGCGCGGTATGAGCTATACCAACGCTTCCTCTGGGGGGCGCACCCTGATCTCCCTGGCCTGGATACTGGCGATCTTCCAGATCGCCTGGGAGACCGGCAGCGCTCACCCTGGCTTCCTCATGATCGACAGCCCGCAAAAAAACCTCGGCCAGGGCGGCGACCGCGACGCCGAATTCGCTGACAGCATCGCCGTCACGGATTTCTATCAGCACCTGCACACGTGGCTCGCAGGCGAGGGTCAAGGTGCCCAGATCGTTGTCGTTGACAACACGCCTCCGAGCTCAACCGACCCCGACGTCGTTGTTCGCTACTCGCGACGAGAAGACCAACCTCCCTACGGGCTCATTGACGACGAAGTGTCCTGAAGCAGTCTGCGGCCAGAGGCGGATCTCAGCCTGCCTAGCCTCCAGGCTGGGTTCTCGGGCAAGGCGCTCAAGCACTCCGCGATGGGATCTACTACTGCCTGGCACCGGATTTGCGATTGCTTTCGTGTGCACCCTGACCGGCTGACTTCGGAACTTCCCTCGCCTCCCTGGGCAGCCTTGCCCGTCTCCCGGGCAGGTTTGCGTGTTTGCGGCTCACCCGGAGCCGGACGTTCTCCTCCGAACAAGCGGCTCGCCTGCGCCTTGATGTACGACCCCCGCCCGGAGGCGTCACCCGCTGTGACCGCCGGGACGTCCTCCTCGCACGTCGTCCGCCCGTCGGCGAACCCGGACCCGGGCGCAGAAAGCGCGAAACCTGAAGAAATGCGACGGAACTGAAACTCAAGACGAGGCCAGTCTGCGGCTTACAACAGCTGGGCTGTCGTCCGCACCGATAAACACCGCCACCCCGACGACGACGGTGCGGGCAGCAAACAGGCTGTGGGCCGCGCAGCAGGGGGCTGGGAACACGCACGTGGGATGCACCGTACCCCCGCTTTGACCGCGGTCGGACAGGGCGGCTAGTCTGTTCCTCGGTACGCAGGTGCCACGTCGACTTCATCCCGGCTGTGGAGTCATGCGACGAAATGGGCTCGGTGCCTGCCTGTTCCAGACTGGTTGCCCACATTGTCCGCAACTAGCTTGAGCACAAGGCCGGGTGCGTGCCCAGGAGTTAGTTGTGACCAAAAACCGCAGTAAGGCTGTCCGCGGTCGGCAAGGTTATACCAATGAGCAGTATTGTCGAGCTCTCAAAGAGATCAGCAACCTTGACCGAGACACTGCGTTGATACCCGAGGCCAGCTTCGAGCAAGCTCAATTTGAAGCTGAGATTCTTGAAAAGGTCGGATATGGGATAGACCCCCAGAATATCAAGCCTGGCCCACAGCACCCTTTCGGCATTTCTTCGGTAACTCCACGGGAGAACGATCTGGAGCTACTGCTCCATAATTCCGGCGACTCTATCAAAGATTTTGTCTCGAAGATTGCGCCGATGGTTCGAGAAGGTACGGGGAACCTGAGTGGAATTCCCGGGCTTCGCGCCGATTTCGCCAAGCGTGGAGCTATTCTTCGACGTTTGCACGCGTCCGGAAAAGTCATGCTTCCTGGAATCGGCCCCGACGTCTGGCAAGCCGCTATCCGTCAGACCTTTCCCGATCCTGACTTCTTCGATACCGCCTACCAAGGTGATGCGGACAAGTTGCACGATGAAGAAGCTTATATGATCGAGACGTACCCCATGGTGGACGACGGCGAGAGCCACGCAGTAGCTGTAAAGATTTTGAGCGGACTGCTGCGAAGGGTGCACGCATTTCGAGCCCGCACGAGGATGGAATTTACGGATCTCTGGTTCAACTTCTTTGGCGATGGCGGGGCTGTTATAAACATTGAGTGGGCTGGGGATCTCACTCATCATGAAATAGTAACCAGACTTCTTGCTCCACGCTTCGGCTTGCCTTTGAATGCAGACAAATCCGAACATTGCTACTGCGAACCCTGTGCGGCGGAAACCTACTCTTTTGAGTTAAGGGAATGCAGTGGTCTAGATATTGTGCTGTACTTGAGGCGCAACAGGATGTATGAGAACGAACATACTGTGCGGCCGTCTGGAGCGTGTCAGCTAGCCGGAACGGCAAGCGCGCTCACCAACAGCGGACGACGCGGGATCAGTCATGCCTCCTGAAGCACACCTCGCACTGCTGATCCTTCCGCTAACTTGGTCGCTCGCCGTGATGTCGACGGTTGCGATGGCACTCCTGGCCAGGAACGCCAGCCAACGCGCAGATGCCAGAAAAGTGCTAACTCTCCTCTTTCGCTTGCGCTACGGCAAGAAACACGACGATTAGCACGACGGTCCGATCCTCGGGCGTATGCCGCCCGGGCCATCCGGCATTTACGTGTACCGGGTGCATCCGCTTTAGCTAGCCGTAAACTACTCTTGTCGAACACGCGCTTGCCGTTCCGCTCATACTGCCATCGCTCCCATCGCTGCGTGCACCAACGGCCGCTCGATCAAGTCCTGGTACCCGGCCGCATGACCGGCACGGGACGGGTTCGGCGTCGTGATCTGCTCGGCGGACTGATCCATGAATATCAGCAGGCCGCATGACGTGAGACAATTCACGGCACCCACAGGTCAGCAACGACAGGAATCAGGCGCGATGACATCGCGGGCACGGCTCTCTCGCGATCATGGGACTTCAGACACCCACCTGATCAACCAGAGCCGTGCCCGCCCTGCACCCAGACCACAAACGACTTTGCCGGGACCCTGGAGGTCGGGGCGGCCAGTGGCGAACGTCGACTGGTCTGCCCCGGGTTTGACAGAGTCTGTTTGTTGGATTCTTATGCCACTTGATCTTGAGAGGGTGGTATGGGACGACGTGGGTATCCGCCGGAGTTCCGGCGGAAGGTGCTGGACCTGATCGAGGCCGGCCGCAAGGTCGCCGATGTGGCGCATGATCTGGGGATCAGCGATCAGACGATCTACAGCTGGCGGCGACAGGATCGGATCGACCGGGGCCTGGAGACCGGGTTGACCAGCGCGGAGAAGGCCGAGCTGACCGCCGCGAAGAAGAGGTTCGCCGAGTTGGAGAGCGAGTTGGCGGTGCATCGGCGAGCGACCGAGCTGCTGAAGGAGGCGGTGCGCCCAAAAGCCCGCTACGCCGCGATCGCGGCGATGACTGAGGAGGGTTTGCCGGCCCAGCTCGCGTGCCGGGTGCTGGGAGTGTCGGAGTCGGGGTTCTACGCCTGGCGATCGCGGTCACCGTCAGCCCGGTCGATCCGGCATGCCTGGCTGACCGATCTGATCACCGAGATCCACCAGAACTCCCAGGGTCGCTACGGTGCCCGCCGCGTGCACGCCGAGCTACGGCTGGGGCGGGGGATCCAGGTCGGTCACGGGGCGGTGGAGATGCTGATGCGCCGCGCCGGTCTGGTCGGCGCGATGGGGCTGCCGCGGTGGAAGCACACCAAGCCCGATGAGATCGCCAAGGATCTGGTGAAGCGCGATTTCACCGCCGCGGGGCCGAACCGTAAGTGGCTCACAGACATCACTGAGCATCGCACCCGCGAGGGCAAGGTCTACTGCGCGGTCGTGCTCGATGTCTACTCACGTCGCGTGGTGGGCTGGTCTATCGATTCCTCGCCCACCGCGGCCCTGGTGACCAACGCGCTCGGCATGGCCATCGACAACCGGGCGCCGCAGTCTG
Organism: Amycolatopsis ultiminotia; assembly: GCF_039536925.1. Taxonomy (NCBI): domain Bacteria; kingdom Bacillati; phylum Actinomycetota; class Actinomycetes; order Pseudonocardiales; family Pseudonocardiaceae; genus Amycolatopsis; species Amycolatopsis ultiminotia. Next base: position 19,162 of record NZ_BAAAZN010000037.1, read on the forward strand.
GCACGATCATTCATTCCGACCAGGGAGTCCAATATGGATCGTGGGCGTTCACCAAGCGCGCGAAGGACTCCGGGCTTGTGCCGTCGATGGGCAGCGTCGGGGACTGCTACGACAACGCGATGATGGAGTCGTTCTGGTCGCGCATGCAGGTCGAACTGCTCGACCGTCACCGATGGCGCACGCGGGTCGAGTTGGCCAACGCGATCTTCGAGTACCTCGAGATCTGGCACAACCGCCAACGCCGTCACAGCCAACTGGGATGGCTCACTCCGATAGAGTTCGAGAACGCAACCGTCGTGGCATGAAAATCCATCAACCGGACTCCACGAAACCCGGGGCAGACCACCTGCACCAGACCCGGGGCGCATCAGGTATGTCGAGGAACTGCGTACCCGCGCCCTCAACGGGGACAGGATCGCCGCCGTCGGATGGGCTGGAATCCTGTCCGACCAAGGATCTCTCGACGAAGCCATGGACGTCTTACGCCCTCACGCCGACGACGGCGACTGGAGTGCATCGTTGAGCCTGGTCTCCCTCGCCGCCATGACCGGGACGCTCGATGCGGAAGTGGCCGCAGGCAGAGCCCCCATTATTGAAACCTGGCAGCAAATGACGTCGGGCTCCGTGCTGCAGCGCCAGATCGGCTCAGCGTCGAAAAGCCCGAAGCAGGCACCCCGATCGCGTCGGCGATCGAGGCCCCCCGCGTCCTGACCCACCACCGGATCTCGTCGTGATACAGCCAGATCGGCGCCGTTACCCACCGCGGGATCCGCTGGCTCGGACGGGGCGACACTGGCAGTACCGGCGCCCGCGTCTGCCGCGCAGGTGGGTGACCTCTTGCGCGCCGCAAGCGGCGCCTTACGCGGGGAAGCGTCGGACCCGATCGGTGACGCTTGCGCGTGACGAGCCACGGGAATTCCCAGGCGAGCACGGTGGCCGATCTTCGCCCGCTCGGTTTCCGGCCCTCGGCCAAGCGTGCCGAATCCCGCGCCACCGCCATCCGGAGGTGACTGCGTGGCTGCGCACCAGCGCCGAGGGCGGTGCCGCGCTGATCGTGCAGTGCGATGACCACCAGTACCTGCACCCGCTACGTGAGGACTGGCAGTTCGCCGAGGACGTCGGCGAGGCCGGCCAGGTGGTCGTGGCCCTGTCCACCACGGTCGATCCCCTCGCGATGGCCAACCCCGAGCCGCTCTAGCGAGCACTGGCCACCGGGGACGTGCCGGAACCGTCAGGGCTGTTGGCCATTGTGTTTCGGAGGATTCCCGCTGCCGGGATCAAGAGCTTCGTTCACTGCGTACGTCAGAAGCTGCACCTGCGCTTCCAGCGAGGCGCCGAGGGCGATGGCTCGGTCGAGGAAGGCGAGCATCCAGCTTCCGTCGGAGGATAGGATCTCGACCACATCGGCCGTTTCGGCCGTGGCGGCCTCCAGCTCACCGATAGCAGAGCGGCGCTGAGCGTCACGTACGACGCTGCGCAAGACGGCCTTCTCCGTGGGGGTCGGCCCGCGCCGTTCGCTTCGCAGTCGTTGCAGGATGGCTTTCACGTTCTGGTGAAGCAGGGGCATCGATCGATGACCGGCATGAGCGGCGACCATGCGTGGCGTCATCATCTCGTCCGCTGTCCGAATGTCGATATTCGGCAGCGGAGCACCATCCGCCAACGCCAGGCTGTCCAAAGCGGCCGCGTTGCGCTCGTCACGCTCGCGCACCCGTTCCAGTGGGTCCTTGCGACGGCTGGCGACAAGCGCGCTGATCTCATCGCGCGCCTGCTGGCTTCGAACACCTGGAGAACGTCGGCGACGGTAGCTACCGTCGTTCGCCGCCTGCCTACTCTTGTTCACCAGCCACTGTTCGAGTCGCATGCCGGGAAGCGGTGGCTTGACAGCGGTCGAGAAATCGGCTTCCTCGAGCTGAGTCCCGCATAGTGGTGTGGCGCGGTCGCCGGGATCGTCTACGAGGTGTTGTGGACGTGGGTGCGGCCACCGCGTGATCCTTCGAGTCAACCTTCCACAGAATCCTCGAGGACCATCACGATGACCGCACCACATATTGTTGACCCTGCCGGCCTGTTGGGTGAAGCCCTGTCCGAGGCCTCTCCGGATCTGATGCGCAGCCTGTTGCAGACGATCATCAACCAGTTGCTCTCCGCCGACGCTGACGCGGTGGTCGGCGCCGAGTACGGCCGCCGGTCATCGGGCCGAACAACCCAGCGCAACGGCTACCGGCACCGCGACCTCGATACCCGCCTCGGCACGATCGATGTGGCCGTGCCGAAACTGCGCAAGGGCAGCTACTTCCCTGAGTGGCTGCTGGAGCGCCGCAAACGCGCCGAGTCCGCGTTGATCACCGTGGTGGCCGACTGCTACCTCGCCGGCGTGTCCACCCGGCGGATGGACAAACTGGTCAAACAACTCGGCATCGATTCGCTGTCGAAGTCACAGGTCTCCCGCATGGCCACCGACCTGGACCAGATCGTGGAGGAGTTCCGCCACCGTCCACTGGGCGAGGCAGGCCCGTTCACCTTCCTGGCCGCCGACGCGCTGACCATGAAGGTCCGCGAGGGCGGTCGCGTGATCAACGCTGCGGTGCTGTTGGCGACCGGGGTCAACGGCGACGGGCACCGCGAGGTCCTGGGCATGCGCGTGGCCACCGCCGAGACCGGCACCGCGTGGAACGAGTTCTTCGCCGACCTCGTGGCCCGCGGACTGACCGGCGTCCGCCTCGTCACCAGTGACGCCCACGCCGGCTTGGTCGAGGCGATCGCGGCGAACCTGCCCGGCGCGTCCTGGCAACGGTGCCGCACCCACTACGCGGCCAACCTCATGAGCGTGACCCCGAAAACCATGTGGCCCGCCGTCAAAGCGATGCTCCACAGCGTCTACGACCAACCCGACACGACCGCCGTGCACGCCCAGTTCGACCGCCTGTTGGACTACGTCGACGAGAAACTCCCTGCCGTGGCCGACCACCTCGGCCAGGCCCGCGCCGACCTGCTCGCTTTCACCACGTTCCCGAAAGACGTGTGGGTACAGATTTGGTCGAACAACCCCGCCGAACGGTTGAACAAGGAAATCCGTCGCCGCACTGACGCCGTCGGGATCTTCCCCACCCGCGAGGCCATCATCCGGCTCGTCGGTGCCGTCCTGGCCGAGCAAACCGACGAATGGGCCGAAGGGCGCCGCTACCTCGGACTCGACGTCCTCGCCCGCTGCCGCCTCACCCCCATCACCGACCCCGACACGGAGACACCCAACGACCCCATCCTCGAACTCAGCGCCTAACAACCCCAGAGAAGGACAACGCAGCACTACACCACCACAAGGGACTTGACCCTTCCTCGTCCTTGCTATACCACTCCTTCATTCTCGAGCGCAGGTAGTCGGGCAGCAACTCGCCCGCCTCCCGCGGGTCCTGCAGGGTCTTGTCCGGCTTCTGGTTGAGACAGGTCAGAAGCGCTCGTGCGCAGTACTCGGCGTCATACCAGAAGTCCAGCTGCCGTTCGATGTCCGCCCGCTGCGACGGGATCAGCTTCTCCTGAGACCATCCCATCCGCTGGAAGAGCAGCCCGGTAGTCTGCCTGCGCTCGTGCTCGTCCCCAGGAACGACCGTGACCGGCCACGCCTTGTCTTCCATCCGAACCACGACGTACCTCCCTTGCACACTCCAAGAAACTGTATGGGGAGTTCGAGGCGCAAGCGGTGACCAACACACCCGGACCCGCCGTATCGACTTCTTGGCGCACAAGCCTCCCGACCGCATCCACCTCGACCGGCACACTCTGGTGAACCATCGGATCACACCTGGTTGCGTGCTGCGCTGTCTGACCAACACCGAAGAGTCGCCTGCAGCCGCTGCCCGCCATCCCGGAGGCGGTCTTGTGCCGGACCAGCGACGGCGCGATAGCCACGATCCTCGCGCTGCTGGCTGAGGCCCTGCCCGGGCGTGTCGAACGAGCGACGCAGAGGGGAAGCGAAATGGAAGCTTCAGACGGTGGCAGGTCCCCTCGGCTTCACCAAACAGATTCCCGAGAACACTCGTCGTTGGCTGCCCGTCGCAGTTGGCCGGCTGATCCTCGGTAACACCGTGCGGGGCAGTCCCTCACCTCGGGCTATTGTTGCCGGTTATGATGCCGTAGTGGGTGGCGAGTTCGGCGAATACTGTGCCTCGGCGTCGTGTGGTGCGGTCGATGAGCGTGCGCATCACGCGTTTTCCTAGTGGTTGGTAGCGGACCCAGTCTGGTGCGAGATCGCGGGCCTCTGCCAGCCGGTTGAGGGCGTCCTTGTCTTTTCGGAGTTCGAGGGCTGCGGCTGCGAGGAACAGTCGGTGTCCGGCTTCCCAGAACGCGGGTACTTCGGTGCCGGTTGCCGGAGGTGTCGAGTTCGCGAGTGCGAGTGCACGTTCGGGGTCGCCGGCGCGAACCATGAAGTCGACGCGTTGCAGGGCTGCGACCCGGGGACCGAAGATCGCGGCCTCGGTGGCGGTGTCGCCGTGGGAACGGATGGCCGCGGCGTGGGCGGCTGCGAGCAGGTCGTCGGCGCGGCTGGTACTGCCGTTGTTGAGTGCAGCTGTGGCTGCGTTGAAGAGGAGATTGCCGAAAACGCCGGCGCGGTGCGGGTCGCGGTCGAGCATGCGAGGTTCGATTAGCGCAGCGGCTTCGGTGGCGACGCGTTCGGCGTCCTCGTGCAGTCCTTGGCGGACGAGGGTCCAGGCGAGGTATCGGAGGGAAATCGCGCGTTCGATTTCGGGGGTGTCTGCTTTTGCTGCTTCGTCGACCGCGCGGCGGGCGGAGGTGTAGGCGAGGTCGTCGAGTCCGAGGCGCCCGGCGATTCCGGCACCGAGGCGGTAGGCGGTGGAGAGGATGCGGTATCCGCCGGCGCGCTCGTCGTCGTGGGCTTCGCGGACGATGCGGCGTGCGTCGGTGAGGATCAGCGGTAGCGCGTGGACCAGTGCGGTGTGCTGACCGTCGACGTAGGCGCGCCATGCATCGTGCGCCTCCGCGGCGAGTTCCGGAAGGGCCAGCACATCGCGGCTGTCGGCAAGGTCATTCAAGCCGGGAATGTCTGTGTCGGCGTTGATTGCACGGCGCAGCGACACCACTTCGATGTCGAGCGAGTGCGGCGCTGGCATGTGCCCAAGCAACGTGTCGATGGTGACGCCGAGTGCGCTGGCGAGTTTGCGCAGGGTCGCGGGGCGGCTCTGTGTGCGCTTGCCTTGCTCGATCCGCGCGACCGTGTCGAGGCCGACGCCCGCTGCCTCGGCGAGCTGTTCTTGGGACAGGTCACGTGCGACGCGCAGTCGAGCGAGGTTTTCGGCGACGGATGTGCCAGCCATGGTGTCCTCCCCGGGGTAACCGGCTGGTGTCATTCGGTGACTGGATGTCCATTCTCGCAGATTACGAACGTTTCGCCAGCCTGCGCGGAGGTGAGTGCCGCGCGGAGGCGCCGTGCGAGGGTGGGTTTCACCCGCTTGGCGGCGTCGTCGATGGGCAGCAGCTGCGCGGAGAGGATCTCCGGGTCGCTGAGCTCGAGTTGCGCAGTCTCTTCTGCGGTGATTCGGCCGCCGTCAAAGATGAACGCAAGCCCCTCTGGCATCGTGCCGTCGTCCGGAATGTAGTCGACCACCAGCAGGGGGCCGAGCGGTCGATCGATCCCGAGTTCTTCGGCGCGCTCTCGCCGCGCGGTGCGCCAGGGCGGTTCGTTCGCTTCGCAGACTCCGCCCGGAATGTCCCAATGGTCCTTGTAGGACGGCTCGACCAGCAGTACCTGGTCGGAGTCGTCACGGATCAGCGTGCCGGCCGACATCCGTTTCCGCGGGAGCGAGCGTACGTACTCGTCGAACGGCAGCAGGTCCACAGCCGTCGAGCCTACCGCCGAGACGGCACCGGAACGGATCTAGGCCAATGACGCCTGGATATGCGGTGGCTCGTCGGGCAAATGCTGGTTACTGGCTGTGTTTAGTTCGGTTACCCTCGGAAAGACTGCTTGGTATGTGGAAGCCGGGATTACTCGCTGACCTCACCAGACACCGGGACGGGTCACGATGACTGCGCTGATTTATATCGATCCGGCGGCGATACGTCCGGTGATCGATGGGGTGTGGCATCTGACTCGGCTGTCGGGTGTTCCGGCGCCGGGGGATGAGGTGAGGACGTTGTGTGGGGAGACGGCGGCTGCGGCTTTTGTGCCGTTGAGTGAGCGCAACGCGCGGGGTGTGTCGACGCAGTGCGTGGACTGCGATCTGGAGTACCGGCGGATGCATGGCTTTGTGATCGCGCCGAATCACCCGGGTCTACGCCGTGGGTCGCGGCGGGGGAGGTCGTGATGGGGGTCTGGATGCGTGATGACGGTACGGAGGTGCTGACTGACCCGGAGACCGGTGAGGTCATCGCCGATGATGCGCAGGAACTGGGTGGGGCGCGTGGGGACTGAGGAAAGGGGGGTGCGGAATCGGTTGCTGGGTATTGCGCTGCGTGCGGCGCGGGAGAACGCGAGGTTCGGGGTGCGGGAGCTGGCTCGTCGGCTGGGGATGAACGCGGCGTTGTTGTCGAACTGGGAGCTGGGGCAGCGGACTCCGCATCTGCTGGATGTGGCCGGCCTCCTCGGTGCGCTCGGGGTTGTCGGTGAGGAGAAGCGGCGGATCCTGCATCTGGCGCGGATGACGGGGCCCGGGTTGATCGTGCCCGGTGCGCAGAGCAATCGTGATCATCTGGCGGCGTTGCGGGACTGCGAAGCACTGGCCACGGCGATCACGGTGTGGCATCCGTTGCAGGTGCCGGATCTGCTGCAGATCCCGGATTACGCGATGGCCGTTCTCGCTACGCAGGGGTTCAGTGGCAAGGAAATCCGCCAGCTCGCTGCGATCCGGGCGAAGAGCGGCAACGTCATCCTGGGCTTCGACGGGACTCCGACGACGATCTACATGGGTGCGGCTGCCCTGACCAACCTGGTCGGCAGCGCCACGATCATGCATCGCCAACTCGATATCCTCGTGGTGGTTCCGGCTGCGACCAACGTGCGGATCGTGCCGGACGACGGTGGCGAGCATCCCGGGCGGTTCGGGCCGTTCACCCTGTTCGACACAACCGCGGCAACGATGGCGTACTTCTCGCACCACAACGCCGGAATCTTCATTCCCGACGACAGCCGGGAGTACGACGGGATCGTCGAACGGCTCGACAAAGTAGCCAAGACACCCCTCGAATCCGCCATGCTCATCGAAGAAGCCGCAACCAGGTTCGCCGCGGCCGCCGAGGCGTAGGTCTCAGGCTCCGAGTCTTGGTCGTTCCGTCGTCGCGTCCCCTCTGCGACAGTCCAGGCGGAGCGATCGGGCCATTCCGGCGGGCGCGGGACGTCCGCGCCCGCCGGAGCTGGTCACGTCCGCGGTTACCCGAGCGCGTTGAGGGTGAGGGTGAGTGCGTCGATAAGGTGGTCGCGGCGGCCGGGGTAGAGGTTGATCTGTGGTCCGCCGTCGAGGCCGTCGTTGATGAAACTGAGGATGCGGCCTTCGCGGGTGAGGTCGATCGTGGACAGTGGTGTGGAACGCGTGCGCTCCCCGATGCCCTGACGGGTTGCCACGTAGAGCTGGTGGATCGCGTCCCGTCCGGCACGCATGAGGTGCCGCAACTCATCGGCCTGCGCGGAGATCTCGTTGAGCGGATCATCAGTTCGGTAGTCGCGACCGGCATCGTCGTAGTGCGCCTTCGGCACACATAGCGGCCTTATCCTGGCCGAAGGGCGAGTCGGGAGCGTGTCTACGAGGCTCTCGACCAGGTCTTGCGGCCGGATGGGGTCGAGTTGGATCACCTCGTGGTCGGTGATCAACCGGACCGCGTCTCGTCCGGATTCTGCGGTGAGGATCGCCGCGGCCTGGACGCTCGCATGACGCAGGTTGTTCCAGGAGTACACCTCGCGCCGAGCCGTCGCGAGCACCCCCAGCGTGGCTCGATACTGCGGGACGAGGACGCCGTCGGTGTCCGCTAGGCCGAGCTGGACCAGCAACTCGAGCGCACGTTGTCGGAAAGCGACCTCCGCGTCGTCGGTCCGGTGGGTGTGGTCCGGTTCGACGACCACGGGAGGCGCGCCGAGTCCGGCCAGCTCCCAGGACGCGAGGAACACCGGCCGGGGCATTCGCACCGGTCTGTCGATGATGTTCACGGGTGTGTTCAACCCCCGATCGTCGGAGGCGTAGGCGGCAGCCCGGTTCGCGGATCCACCAGCCGGCCATCGTCGTCATCGGTCAGGCTGAACGCGGAATCATCGTCCAGGCCGTACTTGCGCTGGTGCTCCTTGTCGTCCTCGCCTTTCCCCTTGCCACCAGCGGCACCCATGCCACCCATGCCAGCGCCACCACGCGCTCCGGACGCGCCACGCCCCGCGGCGGCACCGCCCGAACCGCGCACAGCGCCTTCCTCGCCAGCACCGACACCGGACCGCGCGCCACCACCGGGCCCGCCGGCCAGCCCACGGCCGGTCGCAGCTCCAGCCCCGTCGGGGCCGGACGACGAACCACCGCCACCGAAACCGCCGGGCACGAACCCGCCACCCGCTCCGGGAGACCATGACGAACCGCCCCCGGAACCGGGACCCGAACCGGTCACCGGCAGTGGCGGCGTCGGGCTGGTACGAGTGTCCGGCGGTGACGGTGGTGCGTAGCCCGAGGTCTTGGTGCCGCTATCGCCTTGATTGTTTGCCCCCGGACTCTCAGCTGTCACCGGGTAGTCAGCTGCAGGAGTGTGTCCGGAAGTTCCTGCCGACGGCGGTGTGTGCGCAGTGCCGCTCGTACCAGTGAACTCCGACCGCGCCGAGGTATGCCCGCTGGTTCCGCCAGTCGATGGGTGCTGGGTGTGCGAGGAAGCGGGATCCTGCGGAGTGATCGTGACCTGGCCGTCGAACTTCTCGAGCTGGCCGTAGTCGGTCTTCAGACCTTGTCCGCTGCTCTGCGCCTGCTTCGAGTAACCGTTGTAGCGGTCCAGGTTCTCCTGCGCCAGCTTGTTGTAAGTGTTGATCTGGTCCTCGGTGTCGGTGTCCCACGGCGAGGCGGTGTCGAAGAAGTCCTTGTGTGGCGGCGTGTTCGGCATCGGCTGCAACGCAGCCTTCATCTCGTCGAAGCCGTGCGCCAGGTCCGTCAGGTTCTGTCCATTGCCGGTATAGGTTTGCGCGGCAGTAGCCGTGACATCAGCGAACGGCTTGATCTTTGCCTGCGCAGCATCCGCGCCACCGCCGGTCCACATCGACTCCAGACCTGTGCTCAATCGCCGCACGTCGTCGCTGGCTTCGTGGTGCTGACGCGCCATCTCTTCGGCCTGACCGGCGCCTTGGTGCCAGCTCTGGGCTCCCTTGCTGGCCAAGATTTTCTGCACCAGTTCCGGGGCCGGGACCGCTTGGTCACCGGTGTTGCCGTGCCATACGTCAGAGGCCCAGTGCTCGAATTCGTTGAACCGATCGTTGAGCCACTTCGTGCCGTCGCCGACCCAATCGAACAGACCCATCACGCACCCGCTTTCTGCCGCAGGTTGGTGACCACCATGTCCGCCACCCGCGGAGCCAGCTCACACGGATCAGCTTTACCTCGGTTGGCGTTGCCCAGAACCAACGTGGCATCAAAGCTCAGGTCGTCCCTAATACCGACGCTCACCTGGCAGAACTGATCTGTGAGGTCAGATCCGATCGCCACCGCAGCAACAGCAGGGAAGCCCTGGATGAGGGGTAGCTCGCGCCATACCTGAGACTTCGGTTTCGTGTTCTGATAGAGCCCGCTCAGTCCCGCATGAGATTCGGTCGTGTAGCTGACGGTGACCAGGGAGCCGGCATCGCTGTTGTGCCAGTCGCATGACGGGCCAAGTCCTGCCGTGTCCTTGTGTTCTCCCTGCGGTGCAATGCCGATGATTTCCTTGAGCTGCGCGGGGGTCAACGCTTCCTGGCACGGGTCGTCTGACAAGACCGAAGCGGGTAGCGGGTGGTCGACCTTGGGAGCGCCGCTGTGGGGCAGTGCGTTCGCCGGCGATGAGGGCGGCGTGCTTGCCGGGGCAGCACCTGGTCCACCAGAGCATCCGGCAGCGACTGCTGCCACCGCTGCCATGCCGACAGCTGTCATCATCGTGCGGCGCGTCATCCGGCGAACCCCTTGCTTTCGTTCCCGGAGGTCGCATTCTTGACGTCGGTTCCGGCTTGCTCATCGGACGTTTCGGTAATCCCCAGCGCTTGCTCCAGCCGTTTGACTAGCTCGTCGGCGTAGGCGTACTCCTGCTTGACCTGGCTCTCGCCGGCGGCAAACGCGCCTGGCGGGGGGCCGGCATCTACCAGGAGCTTGTTGTAGCCGTTGCTGCCCGGCTCGTCCGCTGGGGACGTGAGCTGCGTCAACGACTGTGCTGTCGGAAGCATGCCCTGGTATTTGTCACGGAGCCGTTTGGCGACGGTGAGCATGTTGCGTGCTTCGTCGGTGCTCATGGCGAAGCCCTGCCCCGATGGGGCGGCCCCGCCCCCGGAAGCGCCACCGCCGCCGGCCTGATCGGTGATGACGAAGCCGAGTCCTTCGAGCCAGTTCGGCCCAGACGCAGGTTGAGACACTGATCTACCCCTCTAGTGACACCTGTTAACGCTGGTAGACGACCCGTCCAAAGACCGTCTGCCAGGAATCACAGTAGCGGACCGGTCACCGCGTGGTAGTCACTTCTGAGGAACGTCATCGTCAGCCCAACACGTCCTTGGGCAATAACTCCTGGTGGCGGCGAGTCATGGCCTGGTACTCGACGTAGGCGCGGGAGTTCTGCGGACCGCCGGCAGCCATCAACTCGTCGTGGGCGATGCTTTGTGCCGCGTTCACGCTGGCTACCTGCTCCATGTGCGCGACCGCGCGAAGTGCCTCGTCCCTGCGGTCGACGGCGTCAGGCAGCCCGTGGCTTGCCAACCTGTCGTACAAGTCGGCGGCCTCGGAGTGGACATCGGCTGCGCGTTGCGCCCACGCCACATGCAGCCGCAGGTAATCGCCGAACGTCATCTGGTCGCTGTCGTCGACTGGCCCCGTGTGCTCCGTTTCGCTCACCTCGGCATGGTGCCATGCGGACCTGAAAACGCGGGTCGTTCGCCGATAGCTGCCAGGCTCATCATGGCGCTCTCATGCAGGGCGAGCGACCTCGATCTGGCATCTCGTGGGTCTCGGCCTGCTAGACGGGCGGCAACGGGATCCACTTGATCGTCATCGCTAGGTGGGCGTATCCCGTCGAAGTTCCTTCCGCGGTGGGCTGAACGGGTGAAAGCTGCCGTACTGAGTCGAGACTCAGTGGCTAGTTACGTTGCGTTCACTTCGGCTCGCCCTGCTAAGCCGGTGGTGCCCCGGGCATCCCGCGTCGGGGCATGGACGGCGAGTGGCAAGCCGAAGTCGCGAGTCGGCTGTCTCGTCGTCGAGCGGAGGCAGTGGCCCAGACCGCCGATTATGGCCGGCTGGCTGGTTCTCCGTTCGGCAATTAGTACTGCAATGACACTTCGTGATGTTTGTGTTGGTGGTAGTGGCTGGTTCGGGCTCGGGCTTGGCTGGTTCGTCGCCATCGTGACCAGTGCATCGCGTGCTGGATTGTGTGCTGGACCCGCGTG
>NZ_BAAAZN010000038.1:0-24042 GCF_039536925.1 Amycolatopsis ultiminotia
TTTACGCTGGTGTCGTGTCGAACCAGCCGTTGATCGCGCCGTCCATCCTGTCCGCCGATTTCGCCAGGCTCGCCGACGAAGTGGCTGCGGTGAAAGGACCTCCAGGCCGCGGAGCAGATTGGCTGCACGTCGATGTCATGGACGCACATTTCGTGCCGAACCTGACGCTGGGCCTGCCGGTCGTGCAGTCGCTACTGGCAACTACCGATCTGCCGCTGGACTGCCACCTGATGATCGAGAACCCGGATCGCTGGGCGATCGCGTACGCGGAAGCGGGTTCCTACAACGTCACGGTGCACGTCGAGGCCGCCGACGATCCGGTCATGCTCGCGAAGAACCTGCGAGCCGCAGGCGCGAAGGCGGGGCTGGCGATCAAGCCGGGCACCCCGCTGGAGCCCTACGTCGAGGTGCTCAAGCACTACGACACGCTGCTGGTGATGTCCGTGGAGCCCGGTTTCGGCGGGCAGAAGTTCATCGCCGACGTCCTGGACAAGGTGCGCACGGCGCGAACGATGGTCGACACAGGTCACCTGAACCTGGTCGTGGAAATCGACGGCGGGATCAACACCGACACCATCGAAGAGGCGGCCGAGGCCGGTGTCGACTGCTTCGTGGCCGGTTCGGCCGTCTACGCCGCCGCGGATCCGGCACAGGCCGTGGAGGGGCTACGCAGCCAGGTGGAGACCCGTTCCGCGCACACCGAGCGCTGATTCTCTTCGGGCCACCCGGTCTTCTTCTCTCGGGCCACCCGGTTTTCCTTCGAGTTCGGCTGGGCCCCACCGCCTGCGCGGTGGGGCCCAGCCGAATCGCATGCTTACACGCCGAGCATCCGCCGCAGTTCCGGGGCGTGGCGCCGCGAAACCGGAACGAACTCGTGCGAGCGAGAGTCCATGATCAAGAAGAGCTCGCCCTTGATCCCCCGCTCCAGTTCTGCCACCCGGCGGAGGTTGACCAGGAACCGCCGATGCACCCGGCGGAACCCGTACGGCGTCAGCAACCGCTCGACGTTCTCCAGGCCGCGGGTCGCCGCCTGGATCCGGCCCCGCTCCGTGACCAGCCAGACGATGTTCCGGTCGGCCTCGGCGTAGCGGATCTCCGACGGGGCGAGCAGGACCAGCCGGTCATTGCGCATCCCGATGATCCGCCGGGGCAGCGGACCGACCTCGGATTCCTCCGGGCTCTCGTACGGCTCGCCCTCTTGCACCCCGAACAGGCACAGCATGCCCACCACGTGGTTCGCGTCGACGACCGGCCGCATGGTCAGCGGGGTGGGCTCCTCACCCGGACACACCGGCAGACACGCGTACCCGCTCCACTGCGTGGCTCCCTGCGCCCGGTCCTTGGCCCACCGCACCACGTCGGGAAGCCCCGAGATGTCCGGCAGCCAGCGTTGCGCCGGCTCGATCGCGCCCGCGACGATGGAGGTCTCGCCGGACAGGCCGAGCAACGAGACGGTTTCTTCGTTCGCGGCGATCACGTTCCCGCCACGGTCCATCGCCATGAATGGACCGTTGGCCTGGGCACAGGCTTTGTTGAATTCAAAGATTACTTTGTCCGCCTCGTAGACCGCACGCCGGTAAATCTCTTGTTCGACGCAGGCGACCGCGGTCGTCAGCCAGGACGGCACGAACTTCGACAGCGACGCGTTCCACCGCGAGATGTTGATCGACGCGACCGGCGCGCCGGTCACCACGTCGCGGATCGAGATGCCCGCACAGGCCCACTGGTGGAAGGCCTCGCACCAGTGCTCCGGTCCGGTCACGGTCACCGGTCCGGACACCTCGAGCGAGGTGCCCATCCCGTTCGTGCCGGTGGAATCCTCCGACCACGACGACCACGGAGCGAGGTTGTGCAACTCGGCCCGCCGCTGCGCGGAGGGGTCACCCCAGGCTCCGAGGACGCGCCCATCGCCGTCGGTGACGGTGACGACCGCACCGTCCCGCTCCACTTCCTGTCCGGCCAGCGCACCGAGGCCGCCGAGCGCGGTGAAGATGACGCCGTTGTCGACTCGCTGGGCGTCGTCACTGCGCGCGCCCGGCGCGACGTCCAGCGTGCGATCGACTTCGTACCGATCGCGGCAGCGGTACCACGAAGCCAGGATTTCGGGCCGGACGCCCGTTTCTATGTCTTCCCCGCCGGCGAAGCTTTCCCAGGCACGGGCTACTTCCTTCGCCGATGAGGTGGTCACAAGAGAGCCATCCACCAGATGGTCACGGCCACTGGACTTGCTCGGTGCGATAGCCAGCGGTGGCACTCTCCCGGTCATCGCGACCTCCTTGTCGCCTGGCGCACCAGGGCTTCCTGGGACCAAGGGGTAGTGACAGAAGATACAAAGTAACCCGGCGCAGCACGACGATGCAAGACATGTCCTGGTCGTTCAACCACATGGCTGTAGACCGACAAGGTCGGCAGGTCGGCACCGGAAAACCGGCAATCCGGCCACACAACCGACCAAGACGGACAACTGCTGCTACACGTGGTCAATCGGCAAAACAGCATGCGGCACAACGCCAACCTGGTCAAGTCGACGATACCGAAAGGCAACCCGCCGGGACGGTCCGGCGCGCCGGACCGCACTGGTTCCCCCGGTGGGCAGGCACCGGTTCACCGACGGCGTCGGGGAAGCTCCGCACCGTGACCATTGCTCGTCGGTCCACCGGAAGCCGGGCATGATCTTGGCGTGCCACGGAAATCCACGGCCATCCGGGTGAAGAACAGGGGACCGCTGGTCGGCAGATGGCCACCGATAATCGCCGGATCACGACCGTTCGTCAGTGCTCGGCCCGCAGTCATCCCACTCTGCTTGCCCTTCAATCGAGAAAGAGCCTAGTTTCGTTGACGGCCAAGCAACACGGCCAGGCCCGGTACACCAGGTAGCACACGAGCGGGCGTCGAGCGCTGGTGTGCCGTCCGGGTTGGCAACAGACCAAAGGCGGTCTTAGATGGCACAGGTACGCCGGCTCGAACCAGCCTCCGCCAGCCGTGGAGACGGGACGGTGCACGGTGCGTGGGAGCAGTTCGTGCGGGGCGAGGACAACATCCGCGGAGTGCGACCCGAGATAGCGATTTCCTGGCAGCGGTGCCGCGATCAGTACCGCGTCGACCCGTACCTCACCGAAGCGCCGGTGGCCGTCGCGGAAGTCGATCACGCGCTGGAGCACGATGTCGTGATCGCCGAACTCGGCTTCCGCGCCGCCTCGCTGGCACACGAGATCAGCAACCTCGGCGGCATCGTGACCATCACCGATGCCGGCGGCCGGGTACTGGCGCACTGGGGGGACCAGGCCACCCGCACGGTCGCCACCGAGGCCAACATGGCGCCGTGGTTCTGCTGGTCCGAGGGCGCCACCGGAACCAACGGCATGGGTACCGCGCTGATGTCCTACACCCCCGTGCTGATCCGCGGGGCCGAGCACTGGTGCCAGGCTTTCCACGAATGGAGCTGCGCCGGCGTGGCGGTGCGCGACGTGGTGACCAGGAAACCGGTCGCGGTGCTCAACATCTCGTGCTGGCGCGGCGAGCTGCCCTCGGCAGTGGGCAGCTGGCTCGGCAACGCCGCCACGATGACACAGCGCATCCTGCGACGGCGCGCACAGGACGACGGCGCCGAGCTGATGGCCGCCTTCAACCACGCCAGGCCGCGCTCCAGCGCCCCGCTCGCGGCCGTGGATTCCGCAGGCCGGGTGGTACTCGCCGACGACACCGCCGGCGTGCTCCTCGGCATTCCCGGCTCCACGCCTGCCCCCGATCCCGCGGTGCGCTGGAAGCCGGAACTGCCGGAATTCATCCGGGCCGCCAGATACGCCGCCAAACAGGCGACGCGCAATCCCGATTGGGTCGGCTCGACACAGATCTTCACCCGGCTGGCCAATGAATCGACGGCGATCAGCTTCCGGCCGGTGTTCCTGTCCGGGCACCTCGTCGGCAACCTGGTCTCCTTCGGTGTGGACGAAGGGGATCCGTTACCCACCACCGGACCTCGCACGGGCGGAGAAGCCCCGCCTCGGGCACAGCCGCAGCGGGTCGTGGCGACCCGCGACAACCGCATGGTCCTGCTGCAACTTCCGGAAGTCTCGTTCGCACAGTCGGACGGCAACGACGTATGGCTGTCCACTGACGACGGACGGTTGCGCTCCGCCCTGCCCGGCCTCGACAAGCTCGAGACCGAGCTGAACGATTCCGGTTTCCTGCGGGTGCACCGGCAATACGTGGTGAACCTCAGCCGGGTCCGGGAAGTCGAGCGCCGGTGCAAGGGCGAACTGTTCCTGGTCATGGACGACCCGGAGAAGACCATGGTGCCGGTTTCCCGGCGGAACACGCCGTTGGTACGCCGAGCGCTGGAGATCTGACCGCGACCGGCTCCGGCGCGTCCGGAAGAGTTTCCGGTGCCGCACAACGGGCCGGACTACGTGCGTCCACTGAGGACTGCCACCTGAGCCCGGCCCGCAGCGTCCCTCAGCCGCGATACCGGTGCACGTCGCAAACGCAGTACATGAGACGGCAGCTGAAGCACGCGGGCTTGTCGACGCACGTGATACAGGGCCCGCAATGCACCGGCTCGGTGTGCCACGCGATCTCGTCGGCCCCGTAGGTCTCCCCGCAATACTGGCACGGCAGGCCCTCGAGTCCGGTGTCCTGCTGGGGCACCGACGACTGGTTCATCAGATCACCTTGTGCTTTCGTCGTTACTTTCCCCATGACCGAGGTGCGTCCGAAAAACGTACCAGGGCGAGGGTCAAATACCCACCGCCATCGGGACCACGCCGGGCCCCGCCCGGCACGAACCCGGACGCACCAAGGACCCCCGCCCGGTGACCGGGCCGTCACTGGGACGACTCGATCACCGGGCGGGGGAAGCGAAACCTCGGGTCTCGCGGCAGTACTTCAGTGCCGTCTCCCGATCACAGTGCGAACGTGATCAGCGCGGCACCGTGGCCCTGACCGGACATGCCGGGCACGATGCCTTCGAGCCAGCCACCCCAGCCGACCGGCACCGAGACGTACTGCTTGCCGTCCACGGTGAAGGTGCTCGGGCTGCTGTGGTGCCCGCTGCCGCACTGGAAGCTCCAGAGCTTCTCACCGGTTTCCGCGTGCAGCGCAAGGAACTCACCCGTCGGCGTGCCCGCGAACACCACGTTCCCCGCGGTGGCCAGCGTCGAGGCGGCCATCGGCACGTTGAGCCGGTAGCGCCACTTCTCCTCACCGTGGGAGTCGAACGCGCTGACCGACCCTGCCATGTTGTCGACGTCGACCTCGACGGCGGCACCCCAGTAGGGCATGCCTTCCTTGAACTCACGACGACGCCGGGTGGCGGTCGCGCCGACGTCGGCCACCGGAACGTAGAACAGGTCGTGCTCCGGGTTGTACGACGCGTGCGTCCATTCCTTCGCGCCGGCCGGGCCGGGGAAGAAGTGGCAGGGCTCGCCTTCCTTGTCCGGGTACTTGCGCGGCAGGAACTTGCCGTCGCGGGTGATGGTGCCCCAGTCGATCCGGTCGACGAACGGCGAGACGTGCTGCAGCTCGCCGTTGGTGCGGTCCAGGACGAACATGTACCCGTTCTTGTCGAAGTGGGCCAGCAGCTTCTTGCCGTCCCGCTCGAACAGGGTCATCTCCATCGTGGAGTCGTAGTCCCACAGGTCGTGCGGGGTGAACTGGTAGTGCCACTTGATCTCGCCGGTGTCGACGTCCACCGCGACCACGCTGTCGGTGTAGAGGTTGTCCCCTTCACGGACCTCGCCGTCGAAGTCGGGAGCCGGGTTCCCGGTGCCCGCGTAGTACAGGTTCAGCTCCGGGTCGAAGGTTCCGGTGACCCAGTGGTTCGCCCCGCCGCGCTGCCAGGCCTCGCCGTCGGCGGGCCAGGTCTCCGAACCGGGCTCACCCGGCTTCGGCACGGTGTAGGTGCGCCAGCGCTGCTCACCGGTCTCCAGGTCCCAGCAGTCGATGTGCCCGCGGACGCCGTACTCGCCACCGGCCGAACCGGTGATGATCGTGTCCTTGACGACCAGCGGGGCGATCGAGGCACTCTCACCCGCCCGCACGTCACCGATGGTCTTCTGCCAGACCTTCTGGCCGTTGGTGGCGTCGATCGCCAGCAGCTGGGCGTTCTGGGTCACCATGTAGACCTTGCCGTTGGCCACCGCGCAGCCGCGGTTGACGTTGGCACAGCACAGCGTCACGTCGAAGGGCACCGCGTGCTTGTAGCGCCACAGCTGCTCGCCGGTCACCGCGTCGAGCGCCCAGAGCCAGCCGTCCCAGCCGGTGACGAACATGACGCCGTCGACCACGATCGGGCAGGCCTCGAACGCATAGGTCGACGTGGAGGCGATCAGACCGGTCGAGCTCGCCTGGTGGATCCAGGCGACCTTCAGGTTCTTCACGTTGTCGGCGTTGATCTGGTCCAGCAGGCTGTACCGCTTGCCGTCGTAGTCGCCGTAGTAGGTGATCCAGTTGTTCGATTCGTTGCGCGCATTGAGGATGCGCTCGTAGTTGACGCCGCGCGTCACGTCCGGAGCACTGTGCGGCAGGCTGGAAAGCTGGTTGTGGTTGAACGCCTCGCCGGCGTCGACGTATTCGACGGTCATGGTGGTTCCTACCTTTCTACGGCCGCGGCTGGGCAGGTCGGTCGAGCTTGGCTTCCGGCGGCACTTCGCCGGTCACGACGATGGCGGCGGTCAAGCCCCTGCCCTCGTCGTTGCCGGCGGGCGAGCCGTACCAGTAGTAGCCAGGACCGTCCAGTTCGAGCGTCGCGCGGCCCTTCGAGTGGTTCAGCAGACCGATGAACTTCTTGTCGCCGTTGCTGGGCAGCAGGCAAGCGTGGGTGTTCTTGTCATCGTTGATGATCGTCAGCTCGATGACTCCGGAGTGCGGCATGATGAGAACCGCGGGCTCCCACGCCATGGCGTCCTCGGGGATCCGGATGGTCGCTTCCATCGTACCGTCGGCCCGCTCGGTCGCCTTGGCGATCGAGCCGGTCCCGAGCACGGCACCCATGGTTGCCTTGTTCTGTCCGCCGATCTCGGCCAGGAGTTCGGCTCGTTCCTGCGCAGTCGTCATCGGACTTCACCTCCTCGTCAGCAAAAATGAACATTCTGACAGAATTCGCGGAACGTATCTTCTACACGAAAGCGCCGGCGTCGTTTTCGCATTACGCAAAAACGCACGCTTTCTTGGACGCTGCGCCGCAGCCGAGCTTGACCTGGCGCAACATTCGAAGGTGTTGATCAATACCGTACTGTACTGTCCGAATTAATCAACCAGGTGCGCCGCTACCGACAGCTCGTTGATCGTTGAATACGATCGCACCTTCGGCCACTACGATCAAGGGCCATTCCGCAGGAATCCCGCAGAACTCCTCGACGCCATGAGGATCACCTACACATCGTTGTGTTTCCGGTACCCGTCCCGCTACCGGGCACCGATTTCCGATCTGGTAACGAGTTTTGACTCTACCTCCGGTCAACCCTTTCCGATATCCGTCGCCACCGACCGGCCAGACCCCGCCGCTCCCCCGCCACGAGCTACCGTTCGTGCGAGCACGCGTCCGGCGGACAGCCGAGACGGCCGTCCGGCCTCCCGCGAGCCGACCTGCATCTTGCACTCGGGACCGGTGGCCGATGTTGTTGCTACGACTGGGTTTTGACCGAAATTCCGGACGTGGTCAGCGTGCTGCGCCGACCGTCGCACCGGCCGGCTGCGTGCCGTTGGCCCTTGATCGTCAGTGCTTGCCACGTTCGGATGAACGCGGCGCGAGATGCGGCCGGGCCGCTGCTCCGGCCGTTGCCCGGACCGCCGTGCGCGTCCCGGCACCGCCGGGGCAAGCCTCAGCGCAGGTCGAAGCGGTCGAGTTCCATCACTTTCACCCACGCGGACACGAAATCCCGCACGAACTTCTCACCCGCGTCCTCGCACGCGTAGCTCTCCGCGAGCGCCCGCAGCTCGGAGTTCGACCCGAAGATGAGATCGACCCGGCTCGCGGTCCACTTCACCTCGCCGGTGCCCCATTCACGGCCCTCGTAGATCGCCGTCCAGATGTCCCCGGCCCGCCTCGGCGCCCACTGCGTCCCCATGTCCAGCAGGTTGACGAAGAAGTCGTTCGTCAGCACCCCCGGCGACGAGGTCAGCACACCCGTCGAGGAACGTCGATGGGTGACTCCGAGTACCCGCAGCCCGCCGAGCAGCACGGTCATCTCGGGCGCGTTCAGGGTCAGCAGGCTCGCGCGGTCGACCAGCAGATGCTCCGGCGGCATCCAGAAGCCGTTGCCAAGGTAGTTGCGGAAGCCGTCCGCCGTGGGCTTCAACGCGCCGAACGACTCGACGTCGGTCCATTCCTGCGTCGCGTCGGTGCGCCCGGGGCGGAACGCGACGTCGACCTCGTGACCACCGGCCGCGGCGGCGTGTTCCACCGCCGCACAGCCGCCGAGCACGATCAAATCGGCCATCGAAATCCGCTTGTCGCCCTGCTGGGAAGTGTTGAACCGCTGCTGGATCGCCTCCAGCGCCGTCAACACGACACCCAGCTGCTCGGGTTCGTTGATCGACCACCCGCGCTGTGGTTCGAGCCGGATCCGGGCCCCGTTCGCCCCACCGCGCTTGTCACTGTCGCGGTAGGTCGAAGCCGACGCCCACGCCGTGGAGACGAGCTGCGCGACCGTCAGGCCCGATCCGAGGATTTCGCGCTTGAGCGCGGCGATGTCGCCGGCGTCCACGAGTGCGTGGTCCACTTCCGGCACCGGGTCCTGCCAGATCATCCGTTCGGCGGGTACGAGCGGGCCGAGGTAGCGCTGGACCGGGCCCATGTCGAGGTGCGTCAGCTTGAACCAGGCCCGTGCGAACGCGTCCTCGAACTCGTCCGGATGCTCGAGGAACCGCCGCGAGATCGACTCGTAGTTCCGGTCCTCCTGCAACGACAAGTCGGTGGTGAGCATGACCGGATGGTGTTTCGTGTCCGGGTCGAAGGGGTCCGGCACGGTGCCCTCGCCGCCGCCATTGCTCGGGATCCACTGCCACAGCCCGGCCGGACTGAGCTCGACGTCCCACTTGTGCTCGAACAACGTCTCGAAGAACGTGTGGTCCCATTCGACCGGCGTGCGCGTCCACATCCCCTCCAGCCCGGAGGTCGTGGTGTCCGGCCCCTTGCCGGTGCCGTGCGGGTTCGCCCAGCCGAGGCCCTGCCCGGTGAGCGGCGCGGCCTCCGGCTCGGGGCCGAGGTTGAAGGCGGGATCCACCAGCCCGTGGGTCTTGCCGAACGTATGGCCGCCCGCGATCAGCGCGACCGTCTCCTCGTCGTTCAGGCCCATCCGCCGGAACGTCTGGCGGATGTCGCGGCCGGCGAGCACCGGATCGGGATTGGTGGCCGGGCCCTGCGGATCGACGTACACCAGCCCCATTTCGGTGGCCGCCAGCGGCATATCGAGTTCGTGCAGACCGCTGTACCGGTCGTCGGCAAGCCACTTGCGTTCCGGACCCCAGTACGTCTCGTCGGCCTGCCACACGTCGACCCGGCCGCCGCCGAACCCGAAAGTCTTGAAGCCCATCGACTCCAGTGCCCGGTTCCCTGCGAAGACCATCAGGTCCGCCCAGGAGATCCGGCGCCCGTACTTCTCCTTGACCGGCCACAGCAATCGGCGTGCCTTGTCCAGGTTTCGGTTGTCCGGCCAGCTGTTCAGCGGGGCGAAGCGCTGCATTCCGGCGCCGGCACCGCCTCGGCCGTCGGAGATGCGGTAGGTACCCGCCGCATGCCAGGCCATCCGCAGTACGAGGGGACCGTAGTGCCCGAAGTCCGCGGGCCACCAGTCCTGCGAGGTCGTCAGCACCTCGTCGAGGTCACGCGCCACCTCGTCGAGATCGAGCGTCGCGAATTCCTCGGCGTAGTCGAAGTCCTCGCCCAGCGGGTTGTCCGCGGGCTGGTTCCGGCGCAGTACTCCCAAATCGACCCGGTGCGGCCACCAGTCGTTGGCATTGCCGCCTGCCGTCGGATGATTGCGCTGACGGGCCGGCGCCGTCTCGCTCAGGACCTTGTCGTAAGTGCGGTAAACGTGGGTGTCGGGATTCTCTGGCATTGGTGTCCTCCCAGGTGTTGCCGAGCCTGAGATATCGAGCGCCTCGGCGCAGTGCGCCGGGAGACCGCCACCAGCATGTTCTTCCGGTCGCCCGCGACCAGTGTGATTCGCCCTCGTCGCGGGAGCTCGACCTCACGAATCCGGCTCAGTTCAAGCATACCGCGGTAATACCTGCCCAGGAAGCCCGCGCCGGAGGCGGTGCGCATCCGGCTTGCCTCGACCGCGCGCGGCCACCGGAAAGGAATGGTTTCGAGCACCACCGACGAACGAGGTTCGTCAATACTGCGAAAAAAAGCCGGCGTGCGCGGCGGAAGAAACTGGAGAGTCATCCAACCACCTCGAATGCATGACCGGGTTTCCACCGCAGGCGACACGCTGACTGCACTTCATGCGAATGACGCAAGGCCCCTGCGCGATCATCGTGCTGATCCGGGGGCCTTGCGCCAACGCGGCCGTAGCCCCGTCGCAGGCTAGCCACCTGACGCGACTACGAGAAATCGAGCGACACGGGCCTCGAGGCCCAGCGCTCAGCCCCGGTAGAAGTAGCCGGTAGCTTCAGCGCACACCTCGACCACCGTGTACTCCGGAGTTTCCCACTTCATAATTTCCTCCTACTGTTGGCTGCGCCCGGCGACTGGGCGAAGACCGGACATTCGTGGTCCGCGCAATTTCGAGGACAACCTCCCGAAATTCCGCGGCCATGAACGAGCATCTTCGATTTAACGCAGTCGTCGCAACTGACCTTGAACCAGTGGTCGGTAACCAGTGCCGAACGGCACCCCCGGGCCCACGAGTGGGGCGGCTGCGTCCACCGACGGCCGACAGCGCGCAACCAGGCGCGACGCCGGCCGCAGACGTGCCCGGTGAGGCTCACTTGAGCTGGGGAAACCTGTGCGTAATAGCAGAGATCACCGCTCACCGACCCACGACTGCCGAGCTACCGACGCCGAGCGCGAGGCTAGTTACCTGGAGATACTACAGAACTATCCTACGTTTACGCAGGCAGCGACGTCAACGACGCAGTGCGGCACCCAGTGCCGATCCATGGCGTAGCCGAGCCGCAACCCGCAAACGGGTGCACCGGTCCCCGACATGCAGCAGTCCCAGCCGCGCACTTGATTTCAGACGGTGACCGACTGGACCGACACCGTCGTCGCCGCACGTCGGTAGCGGCGGTGCAGGTGAACGCGACCTGCCGACGCCCGCTCCGGCACGGCCACCGGCAGGCCGGGACGAGCGGCCGGCCCCGTCGACCAGCCGGCGGATTTGCCTCCTCCACCAGGCGCGGGAGCATGGTCGGGTGCCGCGAACAGCGGACCGCATCATCCGGGAACGACCGGCCCGGTTTCCTCGACCTGCCGGCGCAATTCCGCGAGTAAGTCTTCCGGCTTTCACGGTCCACACCTGGACGGTAGTTCGCGGAATAGGCCGAGCATCGCCCTGTCAATCCGCGAATTTTGACCTAGAATGTCACTGTGCGAATCTACCTTGGCTCTGATCATGCCGGACTCGAACTCAAGAACCATTTTGTCAAGAGGCTTTCCGGCCTCGGCTACGAAGTGATCGATGTCGGCCCCGCCGGCTACGACGCACAGGATGACTATCCACCGTTCTGCGTCGAAACCGCACGGCGCGTTGTCGCCGACGAGGGCAGTCTGGGCATCGTCGTCGGCGGCTCCGGCAACGGGGAGCAAATTGCCGCGAACAAGGTTCCCGGCGCACGCGCCGCACTGACCTGGAACGTGGACACCGCCAAGCTGGCCCGGCAGCACAACAACGCGCAGCTGGCCGGCATCGGCGCCCGGATGCACACGGTCGAGGAGGCCGAGCGCATCGTGGACGCGTTCCTCACCACCGAGTTCGAGGGCGGCCGCCACCAGCGCAGGATCGACCTGCTCGCGGACTACGAGCGCACCGGCGTACCACCCGCCCTGCCCGGAGAATGACCTGGCTGCGGAACGAGGTGCGCGGTGGTCATCGACCAGGTCGATGACCACCGCGCAGGCCAGTCAGGAGATCAGTCGTACGAGAGCGGCAGCGTGACGCCGAACGCCATCAGGATCGCCATGACCGCGAAGCAGGCACCCACCAGCATGTCGGTATTGATCTTCGGGATCCAGGAGATGAAGCGGACCACCACGCTGCCGAGCTGATGCCCGGCGAGTGACATCACGAAAGTCATGACTCCGAACAAGATCGGCGCCAGCCATGGACTGTAACCGGCAATGCCCAGCGCTGCGCCACCGGCGACGTTGTCCACGCTCAACGGGATCGGCAACCCCCAGCGCGCCCACTTCAGGTCCGGATCCGCGCGCTCCGGGGAGACCAGCGACCGAATGACGAGGAACACCCCGTAGACGCCAAGTCCGATCATGGCGATCGTTTCGGCGGTCTCGTCGAGGTTTTCGCCGATGACCTCTCCGATCAACAGCCCGACCAGCGGTGCGACGCCGTCCCACAAGCCGAAGATGGCAGATGTCTTGAGTGACTGACGGAAGGTCGGCTTGAGCGCCCCCAGCACGAGTGAGGTGCGAAAGTTGTCCAGGCCCAGAACGAACCCGAGTCCTATCAGTCCGAACATCTAGAATTCCATTCTCCGGATTGGGTGCTGCCACCGACCAGCGGCAGGGAGACCCCGCTGACGGCACCCCGCACCACGCCGCTCCGCGCACCGGAGGGCGTTCCGCGGTTCGACGGGCGAGCCCGAGATACCTGGTGGGGTTGGGGAGCCTTCTTGCTGGAGATTGTCGAGCCCTCGCCGGATCCCGCTCAATGAGCATGGGATGAACGGCAGGGATCTCGGGGCGACCGGTGGGGATCTTGAGGTGACCGGCGGATTACGGGCGCGAAACCGTGCGGTGAATCCAGGCGCACGAGCTCACCAAGCTGTGCTGCCCGCACTCGCCGAAGCGGACAGAAAGTCCATAGGAGACAGTGCCGCCAGAGGGCTCCCGTTTGGACGGTGCAGCACGCGGGCGGCCGCCGGGCAGACTACTTCGCCGCTTGCTCCGGCAGGGCCAGTCCGAGCTGCTGCTCGATCCTGCGCCACACGCCGGCATCGTCGGAGACCGCACGGCCTGCGTCCCGAGCCGCCCACGCCGTGGAGACCACGGACTGCAGCAATGTCCCGTTGGCACCGCCCTTTGGCATGCGGGGAACGGCATCCGGCCCGAGTTCGACGAGGTACTCGGGGGCGGTCGTGTGCAGCGGCAGTCCTGGCGCAAGCAGTCCACTCAGGTCGGTGGCGACGTACGTCGGGCGCGCGGCCTGCTCGGCGAAGGCCAGGTCCCGCAGCCGGGAAGCACCGCTCAGCACGAAAAGCGAGTCGAGGCCTGCCGAGTTGGCGCCCTCGATGTCGGTGCCCAACAGATCCCCGCACACCAGGGTGTCCGGCCGAGCGGTACCGAGCCGGGAACGGGACAGCTCGAACAATGCGGGCTGCGGCTTGCCGACCACGTGCGGGGATGCGCTGGTCACCGTCTTGACCAGCGCGATCAACGCACCGTTGCCCGGCGCTCGCCCGTAGGGCGTCGGCAGCGTGCGGTCGACATTCGTGGCCACCCAGGTGACTCCGGATTCGGCGAGGTAGCCGACCGCCGCGAGTTCACGCCAGGTGATGTCGAACCCCAGCCCCTGAACGACCGCCTCGACCGGCGCGTCGTCGAGATCCGCGGCACGGACCGACGTCAACCCGGCTTCGGTGAGTGCGTGCGCGACGCCCGGCCCGCCCACCGCGCACACCCGCGCCCCTGGGGCCAGACGCTCCGCCAGGTGTGCTGCGGCCGCCTGGGAACTGGTGACCACCGACCAGCCCTCCGGCGCCACGCCGAGCTCGCGGAGGTGATCGCCGACGTCCCCGGGAGGACGGGATGCGTTGTTGGTCGCGAACACGACCGGCACACCGTCCGCCGTCACCCGGTTCAAGGTATCCACCGCATGCGGAACAGCCATGGCGCCGCGGTAGACCACCCCGTCGAGATCGCAGATCAGTCCGCGGTAACGCGCGATGAGGGGTTCGGCCCGGACGGACGTCGTGGCGATCTCGTCCGTCATGCGGATCGATACTCCTCGCGGCTTTCCTCGATCTCGCACCGGTGTTCGGAGGTGACGATCCGGACCGTTTCCGGCGAGGACACCACAATGGACTGGGTAGTGGTGCGGCCGGCGTGGTGCGCCACCCCGCGCAGCAGCTCGCTGCCGGTCACCCCGGTGGCGCAGAACAACACGTTCCCTCCGCCCACCAGGTCCTCGTTGTGGAGAACCGCTTCGAAGTCGTGCCCGGGGTCACCCTGGCCGGAGTCGTCGGGCCGCAACCGGGCCTGCAACGAGCCACCGAGGCAGGACAGGGCAGCCGCGGCAAGCACCCCCTGCGCCGCTCCCCCGACGCCCAGCAACAGGTCCGCCGGGCTCTCCGGGCGCGCCACGGCAACCGCGCCCGCGATGTCGCCTCCCTCGATCAAATGGACCCGCGCACCGGCATCGCGGATCTTGCGCACGAGATCCAGGTGCCGCGGCCGGTTGAGCACGGCGACCGCGACATCCGAAACGTCAACGCCCTTGGCCTTGGCCACCGCACGCAGGTTGTCGGCCACCGGCCGGTTGAGGTCGACCACGTCGACGTAGTCCGGGCCGACAGCCAGCTTCTCCAGATAGCGAACCGGCGGAGCGTAAAGCGCACCGCGCTCGGCCACCACGATCGCCGTCAGCGCGTTCGGCACGTCCCGTGCAATCGAAAGGGCGCCGTCGCCCGCACTGATCCCGATGTCACACGCCGGCCCGGCGCCGTTTCCGGCGTCCGCACCCCGGGGCAGCCGCTTTCCGCCTGCACCGAGCACCACCACGCCGCGTACCGACACCGAATTGAGGTGTTCGTGCATCGCGTCGACGGCGGCGAGCTTGCCGCTGTCCTCGTCGCCGTGGCCCACCCACCGGCCTGCTGCGATCGCGGCTGCCTCCGTGACCCGCACGAGTTCGAGCGCGAGGGCGTGATCGGAGTGCCCGGCGCCGGCCATTGCATCCGCGTTTCGTCCCTCCGCGCGGGGAGCACCGGAAACCCCGCGGGCGGCCCATTCCTGAGTCGTCATTGACACCAATCCATGTGCACGAGCGGTGGCACGAGACCGGGTGAAAGGTCCGCGAGGTACTCGGCCACGACGACGATGAACGCCAAGCCGGGCGAGGCCGGACCGGCTACCCGGGTAACCGATCCGGCCCGCCCTCCAGGTCGAGCACTCAGCGGGCGGCGGCGTTCGCGACGGCCCGGTCGGAGAGCGCCTTCTGTGCCGCAGCCCGGTTGCTCTCCTCGCCCCGCCAGGTCTCCAGGGCCGGTCCGACCAGCGCCCGGCCGAACGAGTAGGTCAGCTCCCACGGCAGCGGGTCGAGATGCTGCATCGCACCGAGGTGCTCGGTCGCCACTTCCGGCTTCTGCCCGCCGGAAAGGAACGCGATGCCCGGCACGGACGCAGGCACGGTCGCCCGCAGCGTCTCCACCGTGGCACTGGCGACCTCGGCCACCGTGGGCTGCTCCGGGCTGCTGCTCCCGGCAACCACCATGTTGGGCTTGAGGACGATGCCGTCGAGTTCCACCTGCAGCAGGTCGAGCTCCTCGAACAGCTCCGCCAGCACGGCAGTCGTGACCTCCTGGCACTTCGCGAGTGAGTGGCTGCCGTCCATCAGCACCTCGGGCTCCACAATGGGCACCAGGCCGCCTTCCTGGCAGAGCCCGGCGTAGCGCGCCAGCGCGTGCACGTTCGCCCGCACCGCGCGGGCGGAGGGCACGTTGTCCCCAATGGTGATCACCGCACGCCATTTGGCGAACGTACCGCCGAGCCGCACGTATTCCTTCACTCGCTCGCGCAGCCCGTCGAGGCCCTCGGTGATCTTCTCCTCCAGTGCACCGGCAAGCGGCTTCGCCCCGGTGTCCACCTTGATTCCGGCGAGAATGCCGAGATCGTCGAGGTACTCCGGAAACGTGCGTCCATTGGACAGTTTCTGGTGGAAGGTCTCGTCCGCGAGAATGACCCCGCTGACCGACTCCGAGAGCCGGGGGGTGGTGACGATCAACTCGCGGTAGATCCGACGGTTTTCCTCGGTCGCCTCGACCCCCACGCTCTCCAGCCTGGAGGACATCGTCCCGATGCTCTCGTCGGCGGCAAGGATACCGCGCCTGTTCGAGACGAGCGTACGCGCAATCTTATTCAGAGCTGACATCGATCGTTGATCCTCCTGCGCTCGACACCGCACGGTGTGGCATGTTCACGACTGGTTCGGCAATCAGGTCGTCGACGCAGCGACGTCGACCGGGCGTGCTAGATCTTCGTAGTGGTGCGTGCCTCCACGAGTCGGCTGTTCTTGTTTTTCTGCCCAGGCACGAAAACCGGCACCGGGCTACCCTTCGACGCCGCGATCTCCACGAGTTCTCGCGCATACTCCGGCAGACCCCAGCGCTCACTCCAAGCCGCATAAATCGGCCGGGCAGGCATCTCCTGGTCGACGGCAACCAGATGCAGCCTGCCCTCCGCGAGCTCGGACCTGACCGTGGAGATGTTCAGCACGGTCACCCGCTGGCTCGTCGCGACTGCCTGCTTGATCGCCGCGCTGGAAGGGAATTCGACATAGCTGCGCGGCACGCGCGCGGTGCCCAGCAGTTCGTCGGTGAACTCCCGCAGTCCTGAGCCGCGCTCGCGCAGTACGAGCGGAGCGGACGCCAGCTCCTGCACCGTCAAGGGGCGCGGCCGGGTGGCCCACGGATGCCTCGAGCCGACCACCACGGCCAGCTTGTCGTCGCAGATGTACCGGGTCACCATGTCCTCGCCGAATTGCTTCTGCACCTGGCTGCCGGCCTGACACCAGCCGTCGATGAACGCGAGATCGACGTGGCTCGCGCGCAGCAGCTGGCGGAGCGTGTCCACGCTGCCGGTCTGCACTTCGACCCGTGCCTCGCCGAACGAGAATCCGGAGCGGTTCAGCCATTCGGGAATCAAGTGCTCGGAGACGCCGGGACTGCCCGCAACCCGCAACCGTTTCGCGTACGAGGTCTGGGAGCCCGACCCGAATTCCAGCAGCTCTCGCGCCGCCTGCATCACGTTGCGGGCGTACTTCGCCAGCATCTCGCCTTCCTCGGTGAGCTTCGAACCGGTGGGAGAGCGTTCCAGCAGCCGGAGACCGAGGCGGCGTTCCATCGCACTGATCCGGATACTGGCGGCAGGCTGTGAGAGGCTGTGCGCCTGAGCGGCCTTTCCTACGCTGCCATAGCTCTCGACGGACAGCAGCAAATCGAGGTCGGCGAGCTGAGGCATCTTTGAAGGAAGAACCATGATTTCACCTCTCGCTCCAGACTTCGTTGTGCTGTTACCTGCGGTCGGAACGCTCAGCTTTGGCCGGATGCCCGAAGCCAGAGCTCGACTGCACCTGCGACTCGCGGTGTGCCATGAGACTGCCCCGGCCGGTATGTGCGGTCAATCCGTTGGCCACGAACGCGGGGCGTGCCAGCATGAACGGTGTGCACCGGGCCACCTACGGCCCGCCCCGAAAAGCAAACAGCGCCGATGACCTCGCCACCGCACCCTGCTCAACCGCTCTGACCTGCGGTTTTCCGGTAATCCCGACGCCGGCGACGGCCGGCAGGCCGGGCCTGGCGCTCCCCCTCGTGTCAGCACCGGCGCCGTTCGTCCTCGATTCGCGGCCACTCGTTCGACTCGGGTTGCGGCGATTCTGCTGCACCACTGATAGTTCTGGATATCGAGGCGCGGCCCGGATGCCGCCGGTCCTCGGAATTGCGCTTCACATTTTCCGGTTGCCGCCTGGATGTCGGACTCATCGATGCCCGCAACGGGACTCCTGCTGGCGCAAGGCTCCGGCATGCACAGAGCACCGGAGCCTTGTGCCATCCACCACCGGACCGGTCAGTGCGCCGCGTCGCACGCACGCGCTGCTTGCCTGATGAGCAGTTCGGTCCGCTCCTCGCAGAGCACCTTCACCACGTTTCCGGGGAGCAGCTCGTTCGACAGCAGGTCGTCCGTGCCCGCCAGCACGCCGTGCTCCACGGTGGTGAAGCGGGGATAGAGCGCACGTGCAAAGGCCAGCACGAATTCCGGCTCGGTGCCCCCGGCCAGGCTCTCCACCGCCCGGAAGTAACGGTCCGCGTACCGGGTCAGCACCGCCTCCTGATCCGGCTGCCGCAGCCCGGCCATGATCGCTTTCCGTTCCGCCAGCGAAAAGTCCTCGCTCAGCACCCGGGTCCACGCTTCTTCTTTGGCCGCACCGGTGGGGCGTGCGGCTTGGGCCATCAGTGCGTTCCTACGGCCCCCGTCGCCCGGATCGGCTTCCATCGCGACGTCCAGAAGTCCGTCGATGTCGCCGCCGGTCGAAGCGAGGCGGAGCAATGCCCGCCACCGCAGATCTCGATCCACTTCCCATTCCGCCGAGGAAAACCGACCAAGCACGATTTCGCTGAGCAGACCGTGGTCGTCCGCTCCGACAACGCCAACGAGAGTGCGAACCAGGACCAGCTGGCGATCGCTGCCCGCCGCGGCACCGGCCAACTGCTCGCGCACTTGGTGTGCCACGACCTCGAGCATTCGGCAACGGCCGAGCGGGTCGCCGTAGACCTGAACAGCCTGCACAGCCCGCGCCAAAAGCACTTCCAGCACCCCGCCGTCGCTCTCCGACCAGCCGTGTGTGAGAACGGCCGACGCGTAGCTCCGCGCGGGCAGGCGTGCGTCGAGCACGTCGTCCCACAACGCTCCCCAGATGACTGCCCGCGTCCGTGGTTCGTCCAGTGTGGACAGGCTGCGCAAGGCCGTCCGTCGAGACCGCAAGTCCAGGCTGACCTTGACGTGGCTCACCGCGTCGTCATTGGGCACCAGCAGATCCGGACTGCCGAGCACGGCTTCACTTGCGCACGCACGGGGACTCAGCGACACACGCACACGTTGCTGCAGTACCAAGTTGCCCGAGCGGTCGCCGAAAGCAGCGACCCGCAGATTCAGGTGGCGCGGCGGAACATCCGGATCGGGACGCTGGACAACCCGATCCCCGTCCGCACCGCGAGACACCTCGACCGTGTTGACTCCACCGCGGAGCAGCCATTCGCCCACCCACTGGTCCACCGCTTCGTCCGACACCTTCCGCAGCTCCGCCACGAAGTCGGCGAAGCCGGCGTTTCCCCACGCGTACGCCCGCAGGTACGCGCGCACACCAGCGACGAAGGATTCCCAGCCCACGCGCTCGGCGAGCTCGTGGAGCACTGCCGCGCCTCTCAAGTAGACGATCGGGCCCAGATTCGACCTTGCGGCGTCGGTGTCCGCGGTCGGCACCCGGATCGCGTGGCTGGTCGGCAACTGGTCGGCATGTCGGGCCGCCGGCAGGGCGTGGTGCGCAAAGGCAGTCCAGCCTTCGCCGTACCGCGTCGCTTCGGCCTGTGCAACGACCGCCATCATCGTCGCGAACGACTCGTTCAGCCACAGATCGTCCCACCAGCGCATCGTCACGTAGTCGCCGAACCACATGTGCGCCATCTCGTGCAGCAGGATCTCGGCTCGCCTTCGCCGGCTTTCCTCGGTGACCCGATGCCGGAACAGGAGTTGCTCGTTGAGCGTCACACAGCCCGGATGTTCCATGCCCCCGAACGCGTACTCGGGCGCGAAGACATGGTCGTACTTGGTGAACGGGTATGGAATATCGAACAGCTTGCAATAGAAGCCGAGCCCGCGGCTGATCACGTCGAACAGTTCGGGCGCTTCACCAGTGAGGTTCTCGAAGAGCGAGCCCCGCGCGTACAGGGCCAGCGGCACTCCGCTGTGGCTGGAACGCACTGCTCGGAACGGGCCACCGGCGAAAGCGACCAAATACGGCGGCAGCGGTGGTGTGCGCGCGAACCGCCACCTCGAACGCCCTTCGCCGGCCGGCGACACCGGCTCCGTGTGGTCGGTATTGGCCACGACAACCCAGTGCGCGCCGGCCGTCACGGTGAGGTCGACCGACGCCTTCAGATCAGGCTGGTCGAAACAGGCAAAGACCTGGTGCGCCGCGAAGGGCTCGAATTTCGTGTGCACATAGACCTGGCCGTCAAGCGGGTCGCAGAACCGGTGCAGCCCCTCACCGGTTCGCGAATACGCCGCGGAGCCGACCACCCGAACCGTGTTCTCCCCGCGTCGCACGTCGAGCCGGACGCGCGACCCGGCTTGCGCGTCCGGCCCCAGTTCACGGCCGTTGCACTCGACCGATTCGACCTGCCCCGCGAAGTCGAGGAACACGACCACGTCCGCGGAGCGGGCGTGGAAGCGGACCACCGTGCTCGTCGCGAACTTCCGCTCGCCGACGGTCAGGTCGAGATCGAGGTCGTAACGGACGTCGGAGACCTCGGCAGCCCGCGTCGCCGCCTCGTGCTCGGTCAGCTTGCCCCTGGACGCGACCCGGCCCTCGCCCGGCATTCCTCAACGCTGGTGCGCCGACACGGTCGGGCGGCGGTAAACCAGCTTCTTCCGGAGCAGTTCTTCGTCTTCGGTGACATCTTCCTGATTGGCCCGGACGAGCGCGTCCTGCACCAGGTGGTGATCGGGCGAGTGCATGCACACCGGATCGGTGCGCCCGGCGTCACCGGTCAACGCGAAGGCCTGGCAACGGCAGCCACCGAAGTCGAGTTCCTTGCGCGGGCAGCTCTGGCACGGGTCCGGCATCCACGCCGTTCCACGGTAGGCCTGGAACGCCTCGGACTTCTGCCAGATCCACGCGAGGTCGTGGTCACGAACCGAGGCGAAGTTCATCGTTGTGATCTCCGCGGCCACCGGGCAGGGATACACGGTGCCGTCCGGTGCGACGGTCAGTGCGTTCTGCGCCCAGCCACCCATGCACGGCTTCGGATAGGGCTCGTAGTAGTCCGGCAGGATCCAGAGGATTTCCATATGGTCGCCCAGCTCGGCCTTCCGGCGTTCGTAAACGCCGACCGCATCGTCCAGCTGGGCCTTGCTCGGCATCAGCAGGTCACGGTTGCGCAGAGCCCAGCCGTAGTACTGGCTGTTCGCGAGCTCGAGCCGTTCGGCGCCCCACAACTCACAGATGTCGATGATCGCGTCCAACCGGGACAGGTTCAGCCGGTGCAGGACCACATTCATGTTCAGCGGAAGTCCGGCCTCACGGATGATGCGCGCGGCGGCTTCCTTC
The DNA here is from genome assembly GCF_039536925.1 of Amycolatopsis ultiminotia. Taxonomy (NCBI): domain Bacteria; kingdom Bacillati; phylum Actinomycetota; class Actinomycetes; order Pseudonocardiales; family Pseudonocardiaceae; genus Amycolatopsis; species Amycolatopsis ultiminotia. The sequence continues at coordinate 21,222 of NZ_BAAAZN010000038.1, forward strand.
TTGTCGAACCGTTTGCTCGCCGCGACCAGGTTCGTCGACTCCGCGGCGTCGCCCTGAATGCTCAGCTGGGCACTGTTCAGGCCCGCCGAAACGAGCGATTTCGCCCGGCTTTCGGTGAGTCCGAGCCCGCTCGTGATCAGGTTCGTGTACAGGCCGAGGCGACGGCACTCGGCGACCAGCGTCTCCAGGTCACCGCGGACGAGAGGTTCACCACCGGAGAAGTGCACCTGCACGACACCGAGTTCGGCTGCCTCGCGAATCACCCGTAACCAGTCTTCGGTGCCGAGTTCGTCCTGCCGTTCGAGCAACGCCAACGGGTTCGAGCAATAGATGCAGTGCAACGGACACCGGTGCGTGACTTCGGCCAGCAGGCCGTACGGCTGCGGCATGCCGCTCATGTGACTACCACCCAACCCCGTCCACGCGCATCTTGAAGGAAAGTCATCACGTCGTTCCCGAGATCGGCAGCGTCGAAATCTTCTTCGAGCTGGACCACCAGCTGGCGCACCGTCCGGCTGCCGTCGCACAACCCCAGGATCGCCGCCCCGGACTTGTTCAGGAGCACGACCCGTTCCGGCAGCAGAAGCAATTCCACGTCCCGGACGTTGTCATGCTTGAGCATCGCCTTGGTCGCCAGTTTCGGGATGGCCGTCAAGTCTGTTTCGTCCATCACGAGCTCTTGCTGTACGCGAGTTCCACGGCGTCCAGAAGGCTCCAGAGGACGTCGCACTTGAACTCCAGCGCTCGGGCGCACGCGTCCTGCTGTTCCCTCGACTTCGCGTTGGTGAGCACCAGCTCGAGCAGATGCGCGATGTCCTTGGGCTGCTGGGTGAGCCGCGCCCGGAAGTACTCCAGGCCTTCGGTGGCGATCCACGGGTAGTGGTGCGAAACGTCGGTGATCCGCCTGCTGAGCAGATCCGGCGCGAACAGTTCGGTCAGCGCCGACGCCACCGCCTCCAGCCACGGCTTCTCGCGGCAGAAGTCCACGTAGGCGTCCACCGCGAACCGTACGCCCGGCAGCACCGTGTCGACGTCGTAGAGTTCGTCGCGGGTCAACCCGACCGCGTTGCCGAGGCGGATCCACTTCTCGAGCCCGCCTTCGTCGCCGGTCCGCCCGTCATGATCGATGATGCGCTGGATCCACTGCCGGCGATCCTCCCGGCCGGGAAGCTTGGTCAGGATGAACGCGTCCTTCTTGGGCAGATTCATCTGGTAATAGAAGCGATTCCGCACCCACCCTCGGAACTCCCCTTCGGAGAGCTCGCCCGAGTGCATCCGCTCGTTGAACGGATGCAGATGGTGGTACCGCTTTTCTCCGATCGACCGCAGCTGCGCCTCGAACTCCACCGCAGACCAAGCGCTCATATTTCCACCTCCAGGCCGGCTCGACCGATCTCGATGCCCAAGTCCGTCAACCGGCGCCGCTCTTCGGACTCTTCGTCGAGAATCGGGTTCGTGTTGTTGATGTGGGTGTAGATCTTCCGTTTCGCCGGAAGTGCAGCCAGCGCACGGGCCGAGCCGTCGTCACCGCTGACCGGCATGTGCCCCATGGAGCGTCCGGTACGGCTTCCGGCACCCTGGCTGGACATTTCGTCGTCCGTCCAGAACGTGCCGTCCACGAAGACGCAATCGGCCGACGCGACCTGCTCGGCGAACTGTTCGTCCCACTTGGGCAGCGTCGGCGCGTAGACCGCGATCCCGCCGGTCTGCTTGTCCTCCAGGCGGAAGCCGACCTCCCATTCCGACGCCGCGCCGCGAAGCTGCGACTTCCCGACGTAGCGAGGCGGCTTGGAGCCGGTCAGGAACGCGGTCACCCGCACTCGATCGTCCAGATCCAGCGGCTTGCCGATCTCGACCAGCGACCAGGAGAGGTCCGCGTAGTCGCTCAGCAAGTCCCGGATCGGGAACCACAGGGTCAACGCCTCCAGCACGGGGTACGTGCCGTACACCGTCAGCGCCGACTCCTCGCGCAGCATCAGCAGGCCGATGGTGTGATCGAACTCCGCGTCCGTCAGCAACACACCGGCGACCGGTGTCTCCCGGATTTCCGGACCCGGATGCAAAGCGGGATCGGCGGCTATCTGATGGTGCACGTCCGGGGTTGCATTCAGCAGAAACCACTGCTCGCCGTCGCCGGAAATCGCAATCCCCGCGTGCGCCGTCGCGGCTTCGGGCTTGGCACGGGCCTTACGACACCCGGCACAAGCGCAGTTCCACTGCGGATAGCCGCCGCCCGCGGCGGCTCCGAGGCAATGAATTAACACAGGCTCGACAATCCGTCAACGGTGGCGGCACAGCTGGCCGCCGGCTTCCGGGCACCCCTCGACCACCGCAAAATCAGGCGTTTCCCACCTCATGGCGTCCTCCCTCAAATTCGACCCCGGCAACGGCCGTACAACAAGGCACCGTTGCCCGTCGAGGGTTCGGCCAGGGTGACCATTGGGTATAGTCGCCCTGAACTCGGCTTGTCTTTCTCCAGCCTCTTCGCCCGCACCCGGCCTGGCAACCGATCGCGAACGACCGGCACCGAATCACTGACGAACGGGCGCCGCGCTGCGACGAGCGGAACCCGGCGAACACGGCAGCGGCACCGGGTGTCGATACGCCTCCCGCGCCCGGCCCGACAAGCACTGTGACCTGCGGTTATTCGGTGTGGACGGCCGACCGGGCGCGGACCTGAAGCCGAGGAGCGGGGGCGCGGGCAGTGGCGCTGGTGGCCGAGCCGTGCCCGACGGCGGCCGGGCGCCTCCGGCCACGCGGCGCGAACCGGCGGTCGGCCGGTCCGGGCCCGCCCGGTATTGCCCGCAGGCTAACTCTCGGT
>NZ_BAAAZN010000039.1:0-19229 GCF_039536925.1 Amycolatopsis ultiminotia
TTCCCGGCGGGATCAACGGTTCGACCAGCGCCCACAACTCGTCGGGCACCAGCCGTCGCGACAACTCGTCCATCACAGCTCATGATCATGCCCACACCTCAACCAACAACCAAGTGAGACACGCTCTTAGGATCAAAAAGAAGAATGGAAGGAAAGCTGAGGAGAAGGAGAATGAAGAAGAAGCTGGCTACAGCAGAACGGGACTCGCGGACGGAAGGCAGTGCGAGCATCAGATAGCCAACACACCACCCAAGCCGACTGTTCACGTGCCTGCCGGCACCGAAGTCGGGGGACACGGAGGAAGGGGTTGCCCAGCGTTGGCCTGCAACAAGGCTTTGACGCGCCCCTTCCTCTCTAGTGGGAGTCCGGAAAGGAAGGTGGAGAGGAAGGTGGAGAGGAAGGTGGACGGGCGAGAGGTCTACGGGATCGCCGCCGACTCCGTGCCGGTTGTACACGCGGCAGAGTACTGGTCTCGGGTCGTGCTACGGATCGCCTCCGCAGCACGACCACTGCTTCCCGGAATCACACGAATAAGTTCGCATCACGGCGTTCAAAGTGTCCCGTGAGGAATCAGCCCAGTGTAGCGATGTTGCCTCGTGTTGGACAGCCTCCGACAACTGGTGGGTTCGCAATGAGAATCACGGCTATTTCTGCGCGAGGCGATGGGTTCGTTTAGCTGGCTTGTCGATTGGATATGTGATTTCTCGGCTGTTGTAGGGCGTCCGCGAGGCGGAGCGTGCTTGGGGCTGGGCGTTGGTCGAGGTCCTCCAGCGATGTGGTGAGCAGGTGCAGGGTGCGTGGGATGCTGTCGTGCTGGCCGAGTCGCGCTTGCAGGCGCATGAGGTCGCGGTAGATCGCCTCGTTGTAGGGGTCGAGGTGGCGGGCTTGTTCCAGCAGAGCGAGTGCCTGTTCGGGGCTGTCGGTTCTGATCTTGCGGATCAGGGTGCTGAGCGTGTCGAGGACGTCGCGCCTGAGTGCTTCGCGGGGTCCGTCGATCCAGTCTGCGGTGATGCCTTCGGCGAGGTCTCCGCAGTACAGCTCGGTGACGCGGCTCGCTGCCGCGACGGCCTCTGTTGCCGGGGCTTGGCGGCTGGCGGTGATGGCGTCCTGGAGCCGCCAGAGGTCGGCGGTCAGGATCGCCTGGTCGAGCCGGTAGTGGCTGTCGTGGTTGACGACGATGTCGAGGGTGTCGTCGTTGCTTGCCCGGCGAAGGCCGCGGCGTAGCTGGGACAGGGTCGCGTGGAAGCTGTTGTAGGGACGTTCGCCGGGAGCGTCCGGCCAGAGCGCGGCGCTGAGGGTTTCGCGTCGGCACCCGTCACGGTGTAGCGCCAGGTAGACCAGGATCTCGCGTTGCCGCGGAGCGAGAACGTCGATGAGGTCACGGGGTTCGGGGTCCGCTCTGGTCAGGTGCAGCCGGCCGAGCACCTGCAGGTGCAGCGGCGGGACCGGGACAGGATCTGTGGCCAGGGCTGGCGCGGTCGCCGGGGTGTCGTCGCGCCGAGCGGCCGAGGGGCGCGGCTGGTTGCTGACCTCCGTCGGGGATGGCTCGATCGTTTCTGAATCAGCCGGTCCGGACGCTCCGGTCGTCGGGGACTCGCCGCGGTCGTCGCTGGCGGTCTCCGTCGACGGGGTCACGGCTACAGTAGCGAACTCGTACTCGGAGACGAGTGGCTCGGCACTCGCCGTCGTGCTCTCGGCCCGGCTTTGCCGCTGTGTACCTGGTTCCGCGGCGCTGCCGGCGACGGTGCGGTCTCGGATCGAGTCGTCGCCGCCGGGCTCGGCCGCGTGCAGGAGTGCAAGCAGGTCACGGGCGTCAGCGTCCGGCAGTGTGAACAGTCGGGCACCGGCCAGGTCTTCGCTCAGGGTGAGGCTGGTCGCTTCGACGGTGCCGTCGTCGCGCACGCGCACGGTGCCGCCGAGGTGCCAGGGGCCGAGGAACACGCCAGCCAGACCGAGGTGCGAGCCATTGTCGAGGACGGCGTACGCGCGCCGGTTCGTGTCCGCGGTGGGCGTGGCCACCACCACGGCAGGCCCGATGTCGTTGTGCGGGTGTGCCGTATTCGCTGGCGGGTCGTCCCGCGCGAGGTCGCCGGTGTCGGTGCGGGCGACCAGCTCGGCTTCCAACGTCGCCAGCGCTGCGGGCAGGTCATCGACGATGCGCAGCCGGTCCGGGACGGGATCCGCCAGGTCGTGTCCGAAGAGCGCGCGGGCGTCGTCGGCGGGCATCACGATCATGGCGTCGAGGCCGTCGCTGGTGGCCTGCGCGAGCAGGGTCATGATCAAGGCCCGTGCGGCGGCGTGGGCACCGGGACCGGTGAGTCCCAGTCCCCGCGTGTTGGCGAGGTCGAGCGCGATGGCGTGCCCGTCGCGTACGCCGAGCGAGGTGTCCTGGGGTGCCGGGAGCACAGCACGGACCGTGGCCTGGGCTCGGTCGCGGGCGTGGATGTCGGCCGGTCGTGGATGTCCAGGTGGTGCGGGCGCAGCGGCTGGGTTGTCGTCGACCGGCTGGGGCGCGGTGGTGTCGTGGGCGATGCGCAGTGCGCGGACGACTGGGAGCCCGGCAGGGTCAGCGTCGTCGCGTGCGCCGGGGTGGTACCAGCGGCGGCGCCGGAGTCGGACGGTGATCATCGCGAGGGTGATCAGGGCAGCCAGTCCGAGGCCGACGAACGCACCGGTCGGCAGTGCGATACCGGTTCCGGGCTGTGCCTCGGGCATGTCCGGCTGTTCTCCTCGAGGTGCGTGCGGCGGGGCGGGCTGCTCGGCGGAGGTAGCGGGGCCTTCTGGGGCGGGCGCGGGTGTCGGGTTGTTCGGTGGCGTCGCGGGCTGCTCTGGTGGCTGCGCGGGTGGTGGTGCCGCTTGGGCGGGCAGGACGAGGTGCCAGCCGGGCAGGATCTGGTCGGGGTGGCGCAGCGCGCGGCCGTCGGGTTGGGTGCGGCCGGCGTTGAGGTCGAAGATCGCGTGCCAGGCGTCCGGGTCGCCGAGTTCGCGTTCCGCGATGGCCGAGAGCGTGTCGGTGGGCTCGACGGTGACGGTGCGCTCGCTCGCTGTGGCGATGTCCGCGGGATGGGGCAAGGCGACGGCGTCCGGTGGCAACCGCAGCGTCCATCCCGGTTCCAGGTCGCCGGGGCTGTCGGCGAGTAGGGCGAGGTTGAGCCGCACGATCTCGTGGTAGCGGGTGCCACGGCCGAGGTGGCGTTCGGACAAGTCCCACAAGGTGTCGCCGTGGACCACCGTGTAGGGCACGGCGTCGTCCGTTCCCTCCGCTGCGGGAGACGACGTGCTCGGGGCGCCGACGGTCCCCGCAGTCTGGTCGATCGCGGTGTCCGTTGCGGAGACCCGGGCTGCCGTGACGGGATGTTGGTGGGGCCATGGCGGCGCGGTGGCCGCAACCGGTGTTGCCGGGGCTGTCGATGCCCCTGCGGTACCGGCGGAGGTGGCCACGAGAACGGCGGCCACCAGTCCGGCGATCCATCGGCCACGCGGCACCCGGCGCAGCAGACCGCGGGCGGTACGGACACCGTGCCCCGTCTGGCGAATCACCTCGACCACGACGGAAAGAGTCAGTAAGAACCAGCCGGCCCACGCCACCGCCACGATCAGCCAGAGCACGAGGTCGCCGGTCAGCCACGCCCACCGCAACGCGTTCCAGATCCGTTCGGGCCATTGACCGATCGGAGCCGGGTCGGGCCAATGGTCGGGAAACAGGCGGGCCGGGGCGGCGCCAAGCGCGAGAAGTCCGCACGGTATCCCGGCAATGAAGGCAAGCAAGGCCAGCGCGGCGAGTGCCCCGCGAATCCGCTGGGCTGGTGCGGCGGTCATGGCAGGTCACCGGTCCGGGTGCCGACGCCGAGTTCGGCCAACGCGGTGCCGGTCGCCTCGGCGGTACCGCCGAGCAACCCGATGGGGGTGGGCTCGACGACGGTGACGGTCACGCGGACCGCGCGCGGTCCGGCGACGCTGACCTGACCGGGATGCCCGGCACGAGCGAGGTAGTCGGCGGCAGTGCGCGCTGCGGTCGTCGTGTCGATGCTGACCGCGGGGCTGCGGGTGTCCACCGCGGTGTTGGCCGCGCGGGCGGCTTCGGCGGCCAGCGCGTCGGCGCGGGCGATGACCCGCAGCCGCGCGGAGCCATCCACTACCAAGGCGAAGACGAGCAGCAGCGCGGGCACCAAGACGGCCACTATCACGCTGACCGATCCCGTGTCCCGCGGCGTTGTCCGGGTGGTCATGGGATGCCTCGGTAGGGATCGGTGGGGCTGGTGAAGGTGCTCGTGATCGTGTCCGTGCCGCCGGGGACCGGAAGTGCGAGATCGCTCAACGCGACGTGACACGTCAGACTTGCCCGCACCTGTCCGGCACGGCCGACCGCGATCTGGCTGGCGTCGACCGACACGCTGGAGGTGTGACACGTCAGGCCCTCGCGGTCGAGCCGTTCGCGGGCGACGCGGGTTCCGGCCTGTTGCGCCGCATCGGGACTGCGCGCGATCGAGGCAGCTCGCGCTGCTGCTGCGACGGCGTTGTCGACCGCTTGCTGTGCCGAGCTGACCCGAGCACCGGCAATGATCAGCAGCCCGACGAAGAGCACGGCAGGCACCAGGACCGCGGCTTCGACGCTGACTGAACCCGTGTCACTCCAACAGCGCGACCAGCCATGGCGTGTTCGGTTTCGGGACCTCATGAGCCGTCTCCAGCCGCCAGCGCGGGCACGGTGAAGCGCTCTTTCACCGCGTGCGCGGATGCGGCGACGCGGATGTCTAGGCCCGGGATGGGCACCAACCGGATGGCGGTGCCCGACACCTCCACTTGGACGGTGTCCGCGGTGACGGTGGTGTGGACCTCGGGGGCGGTGAGGACGCCGCGGCCGGCGCGGGTGGCGAACGAGCGCGCGGCCTCGGTCGCCGTGGTAGTCGTGCCACCGACCGGACGTCCAGCCTCCACTCCGGCCTGGGCTGCTTGCGCGGCGACAGCATGGGCGTGCCACCACAAGCCGCCCTGCACCGCAGAGAGGATCAACACCAGGGCGAGGGGGAACAAGATGGCCAAGCCAACCGACTCTGCTCCGCGATCCCGTCCCTCGGTGGTACCGATACGTTGTATCGCCCGCGCGTGTCTTGGGTGGCCGGTCCCATTGCCGCGTATCATGGAGCCGTTGCGCTGTTCGCCCCGATAGGTCCTGGCGCGGCGGACGCACCGCGGTTACCGGGTAGCGGTTTCACGATCGCATCGGAGGCGGAGTACACGGCGTTCTTCGTTCGGGTCCTGTCACTGGTCGGCTTCTTTCGCCTGCCAGGTTTCGGTTGTCCTGCATCGAGCCATCGGCTGAGGTCAGCCGCAGAGACGTCGGTGAACCGGGCCAGCTCGGCAATCTCCATGATCTTCGCGGAAGCGGTCAGCGTGCGGGCTAGCTCTTCGTCCACATCGTGCAGGTCTGCGGCGATGGCGACTCGGCGTCGGGCAAGTTCGGCAACCTGCTTGGCGGCGGCAGATCGCCGCTCGGTGAGCGGAATATCGTTCTCTGTCACTCGCCGGTCGATTTCGTCGTTGAGTGCGACCATGGTCGGTACCTCCGTCTTCTCCGGTGCCAGGCTCAATCAGTGAGGTGATGGGTCACCTGCGAGTTCGTGGTCCAATCGAGCCGAGGTTGTTCCCACGGGAAGGGGCCGGCCTCGGTGAGGTCTCGCGCTGCGGTGATGCGATAGAACGCGTTGTGCAGCAATGACTCTGTCTCTGTGGCCAAGCCCTGACGCACGGCTTCTTGCAGCGAGGACAGCTCGCGGTCACCTCTGTGACGGGTGTCGATGTCCCTCAGCTTCCGGTCCCATTCGTGGGCGAGCACGACGCAGCCGGCGAGGTGCTGCGCGGATTCGTTCAGCCGATAGTCGATGACGTTGATGGTGTCGTGGAGAGCTGCGGCGAGGGCCGCGTGTTCCGGAGCATCCGCAAGTTGCGCCGCCAAATCCCGGGCGGCGCGTGTGCAATCCAGGCAACACAACACCTCCCACGCTAGGCGGTGGGCCGCGCGTGGGAGGTCCGGGTCCAACCAGGCTCGTGCCTGAGCAGTGCGCAGCTGAGCGACAGCGTCGATCACGCGGTTCGCGATCTCCGTGGCTGCCGGGTCCATTGTGGCGAAATCGCAAGTCTGGTAACAGCACTCGCCCGGTGACCGTAGTTCAGGGCAGGATCCGTTGTCTTCGATCGAGCGAGCGGTGAGAAGATTGTTCACCCCGCTCGCGACACCAAGACACACGACGATGCCGCCGATCAGTGAGAACCACACCGCAACCGAGCCAGCAGCGACCCCGATCAGCACGGCCAGTATTCCGCACACCATCGTTCGTGATGCCTCGTGCGAGAAGAAGACGCGGCACAGGACGGGCAAGCGGCGAACGTTCGGGTTCCGCAGGGTCGTGCTCGATCCTGGTTCTTGTAGCTGTGTCATAGGTTTGAGTCCTCCCCACCTGGTCCCATGACCTACTTGATCTGCGCTTGGTAGTTCTGCACGGCCCCTCGGATGGCGACGCCTAGCCCGATCGCCACAGCGAGGCCGATGGCCACGAGTACGGCTTTTTCCACGGATTCCGAGCCTCGGTCCCCGGAGGAACGCACCCGCGACCACCTGCGATACACGCTGACAACCAGGCCGAGCGCGAGGACGTTCAGGAGGTGCTCAAGGTGCGTGAGGTATCGAAACGCAACGGTGAGGGCGCGTTGGGTGGTCTTGAACATCGGGTGGTCAACTCCTTCAGGGATGCGGACAATGTTGTCTCGTATCGGTTGCGTGGTCAGGCTCCGCTGCCGAGTAGGCGGAGCATCGCCGGATAGAGGACCAAGAGAAGGAATGCCGTCAGAAGCAAGGCGACGGGAAGTGCGAGACGTTGGGATCGTGAGTTGGCATCGGCTTTGTCTGCTGCCAGCGCGGCAGCTCGTAGTGCGCTCGACTTCGCCAGCAGGGTGGTGTAGATCGCGGCACCGTCGGCGGCGGCCGCGAGGATGTCGGCCAGGTCGGCGAGTTCAGCCACTCCCATCCGCTTTCCGAGGAGGGCAAGGGCTTCCCACGGAGTGTGGCCGGCGTGCAGGGCACGGCCGAGCGTGCGACGGATCCGGGCGAACACCCAGGAGTCGCTGACCGAGGCGGCCTCGTCCAAGGCTTGGCTGGGCGCGCGTCCGGTGGCGCGCTCCTGCGCGACCAGGTCGAGGTAGGTGGCCGTCGCACGCCGGAACTCGTCACGGGCGCGGGTGGCGTCTTCCTTGACTGCCAGGACGGGCACCATCGATCCGGCCACTGCAGCGACGAGCAGGGCAAGTCCCGTCACCGCCGTAGAGAGATCGATCCCGGCCAGCCAAGCCAATAAGGCGAGCACGATGACGACGACTGTCGCGGTGCCTGCCCAGAACAGCCGGCGGAGCAGGTAGTGCTCCGCGGTCCGGTCGAGCATGTCGAGGTCGGCCGTGGGGATTCCCCACCATGGGTTGGCAGACCGCGACGCTTGGGCAGCGGCAAGCTGTACGCGACTCGACCAGCGGCTGCGGGGCGAGACGCCGTCGGCCTGACGGCGCGTACGGTCGTCCAGCTCCGCGAGCGCGGCGGCGACATTGACGGGCGCCGGGTGCAGCACCACGAGGAGTAGGCACAGCAGCGCCGCAGCGCCGAGCGCGCCCAGCAGAACGGCGACGGCACCGGGATTCATCGCGCCTCCTCCGAACGAAGCTGGACGCCAGTGGCGGTTGGTAGCCGGGTCGACTTCGCCGCAGGGCTACGGGAGGCGGGGCCGAGCAGCCGCACGGAGCGGCGAGGTCGTGTCAGCAAGTGCATCCACCAGCCAGCCGCCGTGAGCAGCGCCCCGATGCCGGCCAGCACGAGCTGGCCGAGCACGTCGTCGAAAGGGGTGAGGAACTCGTGGGCGAAGATCACCAGCCCGCCGAACAAGACGGCGGTGATGCCGAGGATGGCGCGCACGTCGGTGCGGGGCTTCGCGCGGTCGGCTTCGATGTCCCGGCGAGCGACGACGCTGCGTTCGAGAGCGGTCGCAGTAGCGTCGAGAACATCGACCAGACCGCGTCCACCGGCACGGGCGCGGAGGATCAGGGTGAGCACCACATCGTCCGCGGCCTCGTCGCCGACCTCTTCGGCGAACGCGCGCAGCGCGGACTCCAGGCCGCGGGTGCGTACCCGGGTCGCCAACGTCTCGATCTCGGTGGTCAGCGCAGCGGGTGCAGTGCGCGCGGAGGTGCTGATGGCCTGTTCCAGCCCACCCGCACCGGAGGCAAGGAGGTCGGCCAGCCGCCGCACCCAGCTCGCCAACGCATCCAGTCGCTCGATGAACTGTCGCGCGTCCTGACCACGGACCAATGCCGGGACGGCGAAGACCGCCGCTGCGGTGAGCAACGCAGCCACCGGCCAGCCGGTAGCCGACCACACGAGTGTTGCTGCCGCGAGCGCCGTCAACGCCCGCCGCAGCGACACGCACCTGCCGAGGTAACGCCACCAGCGGTTCCACCTGATCGTTAAGCCCGAACGGGATTCATCGGTGGCGGAAGGGAGGAACGCGGCACCGGCGCAGGCAATCGCGGCGACCATCGCGGCGCCGAACACTCCCGGCCACACGCCGGTCATCGCGCACCTACCTGCGCGAAACCCGTATCGACCCGGACAGCAGCAGTATCGAGGGTTCGGCGATCGAAGCCGTTGCGTTCGAGGCGTTCCAGTAGCTCCGGGCTGGGGGCATACGCCGGAACCGCGCGACCATCGTGCAGGCTCGGCGCGAAGATCCGGGTGGTGTCCGGGCGACCGGCATCCCCGATGGGGCCGACCTCGACCACCTCGGATACGAACCTCCTCCGGCCGGGACCCGCAGTGTGGCTCTGGTGGGCGCGAGCGACGTGCACGACGAGGTCGATGGCTGAGGCAGTCCACTGGTACGCGGCCTCGATCGGCAGTGGCGGAGTCGCGAGCTGTCCCAACGCCGCGATCCGCTCGAACACAGCCAGAGCACTGGTGGCGTGCAGCGTGCACATGCCGCCCGCCGCCCCGTTGCCCAATGCGCGCAGCATGGCGGTGACTTCACCGGCACGGACTTCCCCGACGATCACTCGGCTCGGCGAGTGCCGCAGCGTCTGCTTGAGCAGATCGTCCAGGGAGATCTCCCCGATCCCCTCGGAGTTGGCCGGCCGTCCTTCCAGCGGCGTGACGAGCGGCCGCGAACTCAAGTGCAAACCGAGCTCGTACTCCTCCTCCACCGTCACCACGTGTTCGAAACTCGGGATCTCACGGCACAACGCCCGCAGCAGCGTCGTTTTCCCGGCCGCGGGGCCACCGGAGACGATGATGTTGCAGCCCGCGAGCACCGCGGACCGCAGAAACGAGGCGAGAACCGGATCGAGAGTGCCGCCCGCGACGAGGTCATGCAGCCCGACGTCGACCAGGCGGTGACGGCGGATCGCTACCCGCGGTCGATCGGATACCTCCATCACCGCCGCCACCCGAGCCCCCAGCGGTCCACCCGCGGCGATGCGGAGGTTCCCCAGCGGGCGCCCGGCGTTGAACTCTCGCGAGGTCTGGCCCTGGCGGGCGAACATCGCCGCCAGCATCTCCACCAGCTCGGCATCGGTGTCGGCGACCGGGTGAGGCCACTGCTCGATGGTGCCGTCGGCGAGTTCGAGCAGGACGTGGTCACAGCCGTGGACGTGGATGTTCTCCACATCCTCGCGTTCGAGCAGCTCCTCCAAGGTCCCCAGGCCGGACAATGCAGCCATCACGGCGCGAGTCAGGCGGCCTTCCTGTTCCACCGGCAGCGGTGGGTGCCCGGCGTGGGCGCGGCGCCGGACCCAGGTAGAGACCTCATCAGCCACGTACGCGCGCATCCGCGCCGACTGTTCCTCAGCCGACAACGGGTTCTCCAGCTGCGTCTCGCCCGATGCAGCGCGCTCGAGCCGCGTCGCGACCGATTCGCGGAGTTCCCGCACTGTCGCCTGCCCGAATCCGTCGTGGTCGGGTGTCATCGGCGGACGTTTGGCGGTCATCGCGCTTCTCCGGCGAGCAGATGCGCCGACGCACGCGGAGCTGACGCAGGCAGGTCGTGCGGGTTGTGACGGTGGTAAGTGCGATGCAGGCGGCCTGCGGCTTCTCGGGTGCTGCGCAGCAGCAGCGACCGACGTGGCAGCGCCCCGCCGTCCATGCCCTCGGACAACGCTGACGCGGTCGTCGCGTCCGCGGGCACTTCCAGCGCAGTGTCTCGGCCCAGCGCGGCCCGAACCTCTCGCGTGCCAGCGGCGGTTGTAGCGCACACCGCCAGGCCTAGCCTGGCGGAAGCGAGACGCGTGCCGAGTTCGGCAAGCACAGGACGGGCCGCGAGCACGTGTCGCGTCGTCGGGCGCACCGCAACCAACACCAAATCCGCGGCCAGCAGCAAGGGCCAGGGTGTCGTGGCACCGAAACGGCCGGCGTCGACCAAGGCGTCGGCCGATTGCCCGGACGCAGTCTTGAATGCCGCCAGCGCAACGGTGAGCCGAGTCCACCCCGAGACGCCGACCGCGCCCTGCTGGCTCGTCGCGCTCAACCCGGCCAACAAGCCGACGTGCCGGGCCGGCGGCACTGCCTGTACGTGCTCCAGCAAGCGGGCCGGGTCGCCGGCCGGCGCGTGCCGTGTTGCTGTGGCATGCGACAACACCCCTACCTCGGTGCGGAGTTGACCGGCCAGTACCCACTGCCCCAGCCATCCCGGCGCGAGGTCGCCGCCGTCCGGGTCGCAGTCGGCCAGCAACACCGGCGCAGGCCAGGTAACGGCCAACGCGGCTAACGTCGTGGTCGCGCCCGGCGCACCCTTTCCCGAGACGATCGTAATCATTGCCACCGAACTCACCTTCCTTTGTGGACAGTCCACGCGTGTCATGCCCCGGGGCCGAGCTGGACCACGACGACCTGCCCCGCGGCTGCGTTGGTCGCGGCCGCGGACGCATCCACGCCGACAACGACGTCGACCGTGACCCCGCCCGTCGAGTCCGGCGGACCGACACCCAGTACCCGCGCACGAAACGGCGCGGACGGGCTTTCCGCGGTTTGACTCGCGTCAGTGCCAGGGCTGTTCATGACCGCAATAACCTGCACCAGGTCGCCAGCAGACAGGCCACGAGCGGGAAGATGTCCCGGCTTCACCGCCAGTCCGACGAGCCGCTCGCCCGGCCCGGGCACCGGCTGAGCCGTGAACTGGCTGGCTGCAAGCAGTGTCCCCGGCGGAAGCGTCGATCGCGCCACCTGCCCGACGACCCTGTCCCGGTCAACAGCGGGAATGGAGGCCAGGGGCTGGTCCGGGACGGCCTTGGCCACGCCGAGATCTGCATCGCTGATCTGCTGGCCCCACCCGATTCCCCGGACCAGTACCAGCACGTCGACGCGTTCATCCTGGCCCACGATCAAGGCGTAGTTCCCATAGGCGGTCACCGCGGCCAGCACCACCGCCACGGCAAGCAGCCACCAGCGCCGGCGCCGCGGTATCCGCGGCACTCCACCCTTACCTGAAGCCTCCGCCCGGTCGCTCCGTGACGGTCGCGAAAAAGACACAGCAGCACCCACCGGGGCAACTCCCTCCCCATTCAATAACAATAAATTCGCGATGCCCGCACTCGACGGAATTCGATTGTGCTGCTTCTGCACGCACTTACCTCGCGCGTAGCGCTTGGACCTCTGCGACAGCGAAAGTGGCCGACGCACGTGACAGCATCTGCGGAAAATCGCCACCGACGTTGGTCGCGCCGTCCGACCCGGTCCAGTGCACCGACCACGCGATCGACCACTCCGCCCGAGCCTGCTCACCGGGCAGTCCGTACGACGACCTCGTGTAGACGAAGCCACAGTCCGGACTGGCAGCGTGGGTCCCGAAGGACCGCTGGTAGGCAGTTCCCGGCCCTGAACACGACGTCGAGCCACCGGTGCCCGAGGTGAACGTCATACCCGTCGGGACAGCGGTCACCTCGGCCCACACCGCTCCCACCTGGACTCGCCGCGCAGCCGGCTTCCAGACGCTCCGATCGGTCCAGAGCCAGGTGTTTTCCCCGACGATGGTGGCCGCACGTCCGTCCGGCAGCCTCACATCCGGCGAGTGCCGCGGTACCGGCAAGGGCAAGCGCAGTTGTTCGAAAGCCTGTGCCGCTAGTTCGGCCGGTGACGGCACCGGCGGAGCATCCGCTGCATCTGCGGGTGCCGGGTCTTCCCGTAGCGAGGGCATGCACCGCACGCCGAACGCACCGCCGGCCGGACCGTTGCCGCGAGGGCCGGCGCCAGCGCCGAATCCGCCTAAGAAGCACCCCGGCGGTAGCCCGCTCGGCGACTTCGGTTTGCTGTTCCCGCCCGCACCGGACTGCCGATCTTGCGCGGCCCCCGGTGACCGCTCGACAGGGGCCTCGCCCTGGGACTCCAACACCCGCATATCCACGCCAGGCGGCGAGTACCGGCCGGCTGGGTCGGACGGAGTCACAATGACCTGGCCGTCGTCCTGGCCGTCCGCCGCTGCGGTACCCGGATGGGCGAGCAGGATCCCGCTCGTTGCCATGCAGGCCATCGCACTGGCAAGACGACTGCGTCGACACATCAGCACTCACCGCCTGGGAACTCGGTGCGGGAGACCTTCCAGCTTCCGTCAGCCTCGTCGCGGGTCAGCACAGCATGCACCGGCATCCTTGCCACACCGACCGTCTTCTTCGCACCGGTGCGGGCGTCCGCTTGTCCGAGGTCGGAGGCGTCTTGGCAGTCCACGACGTGTGCCGTTGCACCCGACACGTCAACTGAGGAGATTCGCACTGTGACATCGCCATAAGTCGTGACACCCGTGGCCTTCTGACGATGCACAGCATCGAGCGTCGTCGAGAGCTGAGGTTCCGCGGCAACAGCGGCCAGCGCCCTCCGCCAGATTTGCTCTGGCTCTTGGTCGATATGCAAGGAACGCGGCCAGAACTGGGTGTACGCAGACACGACCGCTTGTCGCTCGTCACGCAGTGGCGCACTTGTCGCCGTCTGCTTCGGGGATGGAGCCGACAGATTAGGCATGGTGGGTGGCGACGGCGCGTCCCCGCCACTGCAACTCACCACGGTGCTGGCCGCGAGCATGGCACCCATCAGCGTGGCAAACCGACGCACTCGACGGAAGTCGATCAGCATGATCAGGCCCTCCACTGCTCTGGGCGCACCGTTTGATTCGGTCCGACCGATCCAGCGCTTTCCCGCGCCGTTATCTGATCAACACGCTGGCGAGCGCTCCCACGATCAGCGAGGGTCCGGCGGGAAACCGCACCCTGGCGCGCCCGCTGCGTACCGCGACCACGAGCGCGACCACCGCAGTGAGACCGGACGCCAGCAGGAAGCCTTGCAGCAACCCAGTCCAGCTGAACCAGCCCAAGTAGAGCGCGAGAGCCCCGTACAACGCGGTATCTCCACCACCGGTGTGCTCCGGCAGCGCGAACTGGAGCAGCGCTGCCACCGTGAACATCGCTGCCGCCACCTCGCACGCGAACACCAGCCGACTTCCTTGCCCGTCGATGATTGCGGCGGTCAGGAACGCGGCGAAGCAGCCAATCGCTAACGCCGCCACCAAGCTGAACGGGAGTCGGCGAAACGCCAAGTCCGTCAGTATGAGGCTGAGTCCGAGCGAACATGCCCAGCACCACGCCAGCAACAGCGGCGTCGTACCGAATCGGAGTGCTCCGAGCAGGTACAGGAGACCGACAATCACGGAGACCGCGCCGTACGCCACGGGACGTGCGCCGGCCGGTCGCAAGAGCTGAAGTTCGCCAGCCGTCCGCTCGGATACCATCACCGACAACGAGCCGACGATGAAGCCCGCGGCGTAGGCGAGCCACCCGAGGTGTGAAGTCATCGAAGGCCCCTAACGACGGCCGCGACGGCCCGGAACAGCGCCAGGACACGTCCAGCCAAGTCCGCAAGGTGTCCAGGCTCCGGGGAATCGGCTCCCGTCCTGCGCAACGCGACATCTTCTCACCTTTCGGTGGTCCGGCGGTTCGAGTCCGCACGGTGCTGTTCAGCCTGGGCACGGCGGCTCCACGCTGCCTTCCGGCTGCCTGTACGCGACGTCCGGAACGGACGTAGCGTCCGACTCCTCCGGAGCATGTGCTCGACGCTCCAGACGGCTACGGCCGTCGCGGGGGCTCGAGTGCACGTTGCCCGCTACAGGTGAGGTTCTGTGACGGGGCATCTGGGCAATTCGCGTCGCCATCGTCGACTCCTTCGCGTTGCGCTGCGGCAGCTCGATGCTGCGTCGCCGTCGCCGCGTTGGTCTGGGGCGAGATGCCCGGCCGCTGGCCCAGCCCGAACCGGGTGGCGGCCGAGGCATCTCGCTGCTTCCGTCCCCGGAACCGATGTCCGGGTACGACCCAGGTCTAACGCATCCGTCCGAGGTGAATGCAACGTAACGGCGTACTGAGTTTGGACTCACCACGTGGACTTTCACCCGTTCAGACGGCAGAGACGGCACTTCCAGGAATCACGCGGGGCACCGTTGGCGCACCGTGGTGGAATCGTGTAGGCAGCAAGGAGTGAACGATCGCAACATGCCCTACCGGCAGGGCCTCCACGACCTGCTGACCCTGTTGACCGGTCAGTGGACCGTCGCGGTCATCTCCACGCTGGCAGTAGGTGAACGAACCTTTTCCGACCTGCTCGCGAAGGTGAACGAGACCGAGGACCAACAAGGTTGGATCACGCACAAAAGGCCGCTCAGCCCCCGGACGCTGACCGACACCCTTCGCCGTCTGGAAGCGAACAAGCTGGTCGATCGCCGTACCGAAGACAAGCAGGTCAAGGGCAGTTGGGCCTGGTACAAGCTCACCGCGGACGGCCGTGAGTTGCTGAGCATGCTGCGGCCGCTGGCCAAGTTCGCCGGGAACCGCCGAGCCGGCACCTCATAGTAAGTTCCCGGTCGGGGCTACGTCGTCTCGCTGAGTTGAACCCGGTTTCGGCCGGAGTCCTTGGCGGCGTAGAGCGCGTTGTCCGCCACGATCAGCGCATCGTCCAGCTCTGGCCCGGCTGCCGGGAACACTGACGCGCCGATGGACACCGTGATGTGCAGCGGCTCGCCAGCTACAGCCTCGATCTCGGTATCGGCAACGCGAGCGCGGATGCGGTCCGCAACCGCGAGCACTCCGCTGACGTCGCTGCCCGGAAGCATCACCACGAACTCATCACCGCCGAACCGTCCGCAGAGGTCGTCGCTCCGGACAGCGGCGCGCAGGGCTGTACCGACCGCCCGGAGAACGCCATCGGCCACGGGCACCCCGTGCACGGTGTTCACCGAATTGAACCGATCAACGTCGACCAGCAGGATGCCGAGGGGGGTTCCCATTGTCCGGGCCCGCTTCAGCTCGTGATCGGCGAGTGCGCGCCAACTGGCGGCGTTCAGCAGGCCAGTTATCGAGTCGGTCGTGGCCGCGCGCTCGAACTGGCGAATGAGCGCGCTGCGGTGCAAGGCGTACAGCGGGACGAACATCAGTACGAGCAACCACGGAACCAACGTGAGCAGCAGGGCGGCCACCAGTCCCATGCACAGGGTTGCCAGCTCGAGAAGGTTTTCGTTCACCCGGCCGACCAGGCGTTTCAGCGACCATGACGAGGTCGAGAGCCCAATGGCGATCGCGACAACGAGCGAGTTCGCCACGAAATAGACCGCGATCACCGCCGCCGCACCGAGCGCAGCCCACGGGCCTCGGTCATGCCCAAGCGGCAGCAGACCCACGCTGCGAGCGCACCAAGCGGCCAGCCGGCAGCACAGAATCACGTTGCAGGCGCTGAACAACGTCCGATGCGCGAGGACACCGGAGACGCCCCGCCAACTGCGGAGCCACAAGTGCAGGTAGAGCGCGGCTACCACGACCACCGCCAGCACGCCGGGGAGCACGAGAGCGGCGGTCAACGTCCACACCGAGGAGAAGTTCACGTGCGGCGTGTCGGCGAATCGGCGGCGTCGACGCTCCACCTGGCGGGCCATCTCGGCGGCGGCGATACCGAGGCTGGTCACGATCGCGCAGCCGACCAGGTCGGGCACGGTCACCCGGGCAGACGCTGCGCCGAGCGCCACCATCGTGACCGCTGCCGCCTCGACCAAGAGGACAAATGAGCGCACAGGTGCAGGTAGTGACCAGATCGCCCAGTTTTTCACTTGGCGTGCCCTGCTGGGCTGCCCTGAATCGGTCATGCGCTGCATACTGTTCTCGCTTCCGTTCCCACGGGGAGGGCCACGGTCTTCACCACAGGTTTTCAGCTGCGGCCCTTCCTACCGCCGGATGTCCCTGGAGGGGTCGCATGCGCAATAAGGACTGGTGAAGGTAACCGAGTTCCCGATGCGGGCTCGTCCTCGTCGGCCTTCAGCTGGCGCGGACGAGCTCCCCTCCACACGATCGCGGCACCGACTGCCACCACGGACGCAGCTGCACCCGACGCTGCCACCGTGGTCGCCGGGCCCACTCGGTCAGCCGCCAGACCTGCTCCGACCATGGCCACTCCCTGCGCCGTGTAGAGACACGTTCCCAACCTGCCCATCACGGTGCCCCTCCGCGCGTCCGGGACTATCTCGGCAACAAGTGCCTGCAGGCGGACCAGGTAAATCGTCGAAAAGACGCCCGAGACTGCCCACCACACCGCCACTCCGGCAACCCACGGCGTCACGGCCGAGGCCACCAACGGCAGGCCGGCCACTATCGCCGGAACCACCACAGCCCGCTGCGACGTCGCCGAACTGCTCCTGCCGGCCCACCAGCCGCCGATCACGCTGCCCACCGGATCAGCGGCCATGAGCAAGCCCACCGTGAACGACGCCGCGCCCGCGGCCTCGGCGTATGGCGCGGCCACCCCCTCGGGCACCATCAGCAAGCCGACCAGCGAAATCAAGATCACCGGAACGACAAGCTGGGCACCCAGCCGAGGCCCGACGGCGACACCCGGGTCCACCTGCGACGGCGAAGCTTTCCGCGACGCCGGACGGGCTTGGACTCCGAGAAGGACGATCACGGCGCTGATCAGGAACGTGCCGCCGTTGACCGCCAGTACGCCGCCGGCGCCGATCGCGGCGACCAAGACGCCCCCGAGACCGAACCCTGCGACCTGCGCAACCTGGATCGTCACCTGCCGCAAGCCGAGGCCGGCCTTGTACAGCCCGTTCGGCAGCACATCCGGAAGAAGAGACAGCTGCGCCGCCTTGAACGGAGCACCGGCCAGCGTCAACGCACCCACCAGGCACCACAACACCGACAACGGAAGACCCGGAATCGCCATCGAGCCGGCCAGACCGCACCGGACCAGATCACTCACCACGATCACCGTGCGTCGCGGATACCGGTCCGCAAGGCCGGACAGAAGGAAACCACCGAGCACAGCAGGCGCGAACGTCAACGCATAGGTCAACGCCGTGAGGGAAGCCGAGTTCGTCCGGCTGTACACCAGCAACGCGAGCGCAACTCGCGCCAACTGGTCGCCGACGACAGACAGCGCCTCGCCCAGCCACACTGCGCGAAACTCCGCGGAGCGCACAGCCGCGGCAAAGTGGCCACGCTCGCTTGCTGCCATCGGTTCGCCCCCTCCCCGGAGCCCACCACCTGACCGGCAGTCCTCCTCTGCCAACGATCTTGGACCCACCACCGTATGCCCGGAGTGTGTGCAGATGGATACACTTAGCGACAGTCCACCCATATGAACTACACGAACTACGCTGAGTAGACCTACTCGGTTCAGTCGAACTAACGCTCGAAATCCGCGATACCGATGCTTCGCCGAAACCTCTCCGCCCAGGTGGACCTGCAGTTGAGCGGTGTTGCAGGCTCGGCAGCCCGCAACACCGCACGCCGGCTACGCAGGGCCGTAATACCCGGGCTGGCAACCGACACCACCGTTCCACCACGCGTCGATCACCCTCCAACGGATCACCGGTTGCACGTTCGTCACGCCAGGGCCAACGCAGTAGTGATAGACATTCCGGAAAATGTCCTGCACGTCGAGCATGACAGTCGAGCCACTCCCACCGTCGCAATGCCGATACATACCAGGATCGACGTAGCCACAGGGATCAAGCACCCGAGCCGGCTCCGTCGAGGCGGCCGACGCTTCGGTGACGACACCTCCGCCGAGCGCGAGCGCTGTCGCGACCACCACGGCCGCGCGCTGCACAGTTCCGATTTTGGACATAGATCCTCCCCAAACTGAATAACTGTCGACTAAGAGATGGTTTCAGAATGACTTCATGAGTTCGCGGTGGCAGATCAGGGCGCAGGCGAGTTGGAGGAAGCCGAGGTGGATGTCAGCGCGGCGTTCGTAGCGGGTCCGCAGCCGCTTGAACGCGTGCAGCCAGGCGAACCCGCGCTCGATGACCCAGCGGACCTTCCCGAGGCCGGAGCCGTGCGCGACACCGCGACGGGCGATGCGCGGGCGGATCCCGCGCTCGCGCAGGCGTCGTCGGTGCGGGTTGGAGTCGTAGCCGCGGTCGCCGTAGAGCGTGCCGGGTCGGTGTCGGGGCCGGCCTCGGCGGCCGCGGATCGGCGGGACCGCATCCAGCAGTGGCAACAGCTGGGTGATGTCGTGACGATTGGCGCCGGTCAGCGTCACGCCCAGGGGCAGCCCGTGACCCTCGACGATCAGGTGGTGCTTGGAGCCGGGGTGGCCACGGTTGACCGGCGACGGCCCGACATGGTCCCCCCTTTGAGGGCGTGCACGTGCGAGGAGTCCACCGCGCACCGGCCCAGATCCAGCTTGTCGGCGGCGCGCAGCTCGGCCAGCAGCAGCTCGTGCAGCGCCGGCCACACCCCGGCTTCGGTCCAGTCCCGCATCCGCCGCCAACAGGTCACACCCGAGACGCCGAACGCGGCGGTCGGGAGCTGGCTCCAGCTGATCCCGTTCTTGAGTACGTACATGATCCCGCGCAGCGCGGTCCGGTCATCGACCGGCCGGCGGCCCGGGAACCGGTACCGGCGCGGTGGACGAGCCGGCAGCAACGGCTCCACACGCTCCCACAACGAGTCAGGAACAAGATCGGCAGCCATGTCGAACAACTCTGCCGCAGCTCAGCGACCGTCTACAGCAGACACGCCGAACTCATTCTGAAACCATCTCTAATACTGCAATGACACTTCGTTATAGAGTGGCTGCGTGTGTCGGCTGGGCTTTGGTCCGGCGATCGTGTAGTTGATCTCGTGTGTTGGAGATGGCGACGGGTTGGTCGGCGCACTTCGCTGCGTTCGCG
>NZ_BAAAZN010000040.1:0-13869 GCF_039536925.1 Amycolatopsis ultiminotia
TGGTGGTGGTGACTCGGGGTGCGGTGGGTGCTGGTGGTGGTGTGGTGGGTGATCCGGCTGGTGCTGCGGTGTGGGGTTTGGTGCGTGCGGCGCAGGCGGAGAATCCGGGTCGGATTGTGTTGCTGGATCTTGACCCGGCGGCGGCTGCGGGCGCGGAGTCGACGGCCGCCGATGCGGGTTCGGTGCTGGGTTCGGTGCTGGCCGTCGACGAGCCGCAGGTCGCGGTGCGTGGCTCGGCGTTCTCCGTGCCACGTCTGGCTCGCGCGGTTTCACAGCCGGACGTACCCGAGGTGTTCGGTCCACAAGGGACAGTTCTGGTGTCGGGCGCGGGTGCGCTGGGCGGTCTGGTGGCCAAGCGCCTGGTCACCCGGCACGGCGTACGGCGGCTGGTGCTGGCCAGCAGGCGGGGGCAGGACGCCGAGGGCAGCGCCGACCTGGTCGCCGAACTCACCGAACAGGGCGCGGAGGTCTCGGTCGTCGCGTGTGATGTCTCCGATCGCGACCAGGTAGCGCGTCTTCTCGAGGAGCACCGGCCGACCGGGGTCGTGCACACGGCAGGCGTCCTCGATGCGGGCGTGATCGAGACCGTGACCGAGGAACGGCTGGCCAGGGTGTTCGCCCCGAAGGTCGACGCGGTGCGGCACCTCGACGAGCTGACCCGGGACATGGAGCTGGCCGCTTTCGTCGTCTACTCCTCGGTTTCGTCGGTGTTCATGGGTGCCGGCAGCGGTAGTTACGCGGCGGCGAACGCGTTCCTGGACGGGCTGATGGCGAATCGGCGGTCGGCGGGCCTGCCGGGGTTGTCGTTGGCCTGGGGTTTGTGGGAGCAGTCCAGTGGCATGGCGGCGGGTACCGACGAGGCCACCCGGTCCCGGATGAGCCGCCGTGGCGGTCTGCAGCTGATGACGCAGGCGGAAGGCATGGACCTGTTCGACGCCGCCGTGCGGTCCGGCCAGTCCCTGCTGGTGCCCGCCAAACTGGACCTGAGCGGGGTGCGTGCCGATGCCGCGGCCGGCGGTGCGATCCCGCACATGCTGCGTGGTCTGGTACGGCCGGGCAGGCAGCAGGCCCGCTCGGCCGGCACCGGCGACAAGCGTGACGAGCTGTCCGGCCGGCTGGCCGGACTCTCTTCGGCGGACCAGCTGACGCTGCTTCTGGACCTGGTCCGTGGCCAGGTCGCGGCAGTGCTCGGGCACGCCGACGCGGGGGCGGTCCGAGCGGACACGGCGTTCAAGGAGGCCGGTTTCGACTCGCTGACCGCGGTCGAGCTGCGCAACCGGATGCGTACGGCCACCGGGCTCAAGCTCCCCGCGACGTTGGTCTTCGACTATCCGAACCCGGAGGCTCTTGCCCGGCATCTGCGTGCCGAACTCGGTGACGAGGCAGCGGCTCCGGTGGCGCCGCCGGTGGTGGCCGCCGACACCGGTGAGCCGATCGCCATCGTCGGCATGGCCTGCCGGTTGCCCGGCGGTGTTGCGGGACCGGAGGACTTGTGGCGGCTGGTGTCCGAGGGCAGGGACGCGGTGTCGGGATTCCCCGAAGACCGCGGCTGGGACCTGGCGGGCCTGTTCGATCCGGACCCGGATCGACCCGGCACGACCTACGCCCGCCACGGCGGTTTCCTGCACGAGGCAGCGCTTTTCGACGCCGGGTTCTTCGGGATCTCGCCGCGTGAGGCGGTCGCCATGGACCCGCAGCAGCGGTTGCTGCTGGAGACCTCGTGGGAGGCGCTGGAAGGCGCCGGTGTCGACCCGATCTCGTTGAAGGGCAACGACGTCGGTGTGTTCACCGGCATGTTCGGCCAAGGCTATGTCGCACCGGGGGCCGGCGTCGTCTCGCCGGAGCTGGAGGGGTTCGCCGGCACCGGCGGATCGTCGAGCGTGGCGTCCGGCCGGGTGTCCTATGTGTTCGGTTTCGAAGGCCCGGCCGTCACGATCGATTCGGCGTGCTCGTCCTCGCTGGTCGCGATGCACCTCGCCGCTCAGTCGCTGCGGCAGGGTGAATGCTCGATGGCGCTGGCCGGTGGTGCGACGGTGATGGCGAACCCGGGCGCTTTCGTGGAGTTCTCCCGGCAGCGCGGTCTCGCCGTCGACGGCCGCTGCAAGGCGTTCGCCGCGGCGGCCGACGGTACCGGCTGGGCTGAGGGCGTCGGCGTGCTCGTCCTCGAGCGGTTGTCGGTGGCGCGTGCCGGCGGACACCGGATCTTGGCGGTGCTGAGCGGAAGTGCGGTCAACCAGGACGGTGCGTCGAACGGCCTGACCGCACCCAACGGACCGTCGCAGCAACGGGTCATCCGCCGGGCGCTGGTGAACGCCGGACTGGCTCCGTCCGATGTGGACGTAGTAGAGGGACACGGCACGGGAACGACCCTCGGCGATCCGATCGAGGCGCAAGCCGTGCTGGCCACGTATGGGAAGGACCGCGATCCGGAGAAGCCGTTGTGGCTCGGTTCGCTGAAGTCGAACATCGGTCACGCGCAGGCGGCCGCCGGGGTGGCGGGCGTGATCAAAATGGTGCAGGCGCTGCGGCACGAGGTGCTGCCGCCGACCCTGCATGTGGATGCGCCCAGCCCCGAGGTGGACTGGTCCGCCGGTGCGGTCGAGTTGCTGACGGAGGCTCGTGATTGGCCGCGCAACGGTCGTCCGCGCCGCGCCGGGGTGTCCGCGTTCGGGGTCAGCGGGACGAATGCGCACCTGATCCTGGAGGAGGCGCCGGACCAGGACGTGCAGCCGGACTCCGGCGATACCGCGGAGGTGCTGCCGCTGGTGGTGTCCGCGCGCAGTGCTGCTTCCTTGGCCGGACAGGCCGGACGGCTGGCCGCGTTCATCGAGGGCGACGTGCCACTGGCGGGGGTGGCCGGTGCGCTGGTGACGAAGCGGGCCGCGCTGAGTGAGCGTGCGGTACTGGTTGCCGGTTCCCGCGCCGAGGCGGTCACCGGATTGGCGGCGTTGGCACGCGGGGAAAGCACCGCGAACGTGCTCGCCGGACGGGCCGCTGCGCAGGGCAAGCTCGTGTGGGTGTTCCCCGGCCAGGGCTCGCAATGGGCCGGGATGGGCCGGGAACTGCTGGACTCCTCACCGGTGTTCGCCGAGCGGATCGCCGAGTGCGCGGCCGCGTTGGCCCCGTGGGTGGACTGGTCGCTGATCGAGGTGCTGCGTGGCGAGTCCGATCTGCTGGATCGGGTCGACGTGGTGCAGCCGGCCGGCTTCGCCATGATGGTCGGCCTCGCCGCGGTGTGGCAGTCGGTGGGGCTCCAGCCGGACGCCGTAGTCGGTCACTCCCAGGGCGAGATCGCCGCGGCCTGCGTCGCGGGCGCACTGTCCCTTGAGGACGCGGCGAAGGTGGTTGCGTTGCGCAGCCAGGCGATCGCTGCCCGGCTCTCCGGTCGCGGCGGCATGGCGTCGGTGGCGTTGAGTGAAGCGGAGGCAACGGCATGGCTGGCGCCGTGGGCGGACCGGGTCCAGGTGGCTGCGGTCAACGGCCCCACGTCGGTGGTGATCGCCGGGGCGGCCGCCGCACTGGACGAGGTGCTCGAGGCACTGTCGCAGCAGGAAGTCCGGGTCCGGCGGGTGGCCGTGGACTACGGCTCGCACACCAACCAGGTGGAGGACATCCAGGACCTGCTGGCCGAGACGCTGGACGGGATCTCGGCCAAGGCGCCGGCGGTGCCGTTCTACTCGACGGTCACCGGCGACTGGATCTCTGCCGCCGGTGTCGTGGACGGTGGCTACTGGTACCGGAATCTGCGCAACCAGGTCGGCTTCGGACCTGCGGTGGCAGACCTGCTCCGGCAGGGACACGGGGTGTTCGTCGAGGTCAGTGCCCATCCGGTGCTGGTGCAGCCGATCAGCGAAAACACCGACGACACCGAGGTGGTCGTGGCCGGTTCGCTGCGGCGGGACGACGGTGGCCTGCGGCGGCTGGTGACCTCGATGGCCGAGCTGTACGTGCGGGGTGTCGCACTCGACTGGACCGGTGTCCTGCCGGTGTCGACCGGGCCGGTGGACCTCCCGACGTACGCCTTCGACCGGCGGCATTACTGGCTGCGGCCCGCCGAGTCGGCGACCGACGCGGCTTCGTTGGGGCAGGCGACGGCCGATCACCCGTTGCTCGGCGCGGTGGTCCAGCTGCCGCAGTCCGACGGTCTGGTGTTCACCTCGCGGTTGTCGCTGCAGTCGCATCCATGGCTCGCCGATCACGCGGTCGGTGACGTGGTGATCGTGCCCGGTTCCGGACTGGCCGAACTGGCCGTGCGTGCCGGTGACGAGGCCGGGTGCACGGTCCTCGACGAGCTGATCATCGAAGCTCCGCTGGTGGTACCCGAGCACGGCGGAGTCCGCGTGCAGGTCGCGTTGAGCGGTCCGAACGAGACCGGTGCACACACCGTGGACGTGTACTCCCAGCGTGATGGCGCCACGGGGGCGTGGACCCGCCATGCCACCGGGACGTTGTCGTCGACTCCCGGCGACGGCGGCGGATTCGACTTCGCCGCCTGGCCGCCACCAGGCGCAGAGCAGGTCGGCGTCGAGACCTTCTACGCCGATCTGGCCGAGCGCGGTTACGGCTACGGGCCCGCGTTCCAAGGGCTGCGGGCGGTGTGGCGGCGCGATGACGAGGTCTTCGCCGAGGTCGCCCTGCCCGAAGAGCTGCGCAAGGAAGCCGGCCGGTTCGGTGTCCACCCGGCGTTGCTCGACGCAGCTCTGCAAGCCGCGACGGTCGGTGCCGGTGCGGAGCCCGGCGAGCCGGTGCTCGCCTTCGCCTGGAACGGTTTGGTCCTGCACGCCGCGGGTGCTTCGGCGCTGCGGGTCCGGCTCGCGCCGAGCGGCTCGGACGCGCTGTCGGTCGAGGCCGCCGACGAGACCGGTGGTCTGGTCCTGACGATGGATTCGCTGGTTTCCCGGCCGGTCTCCGCCGAGCAGTGGGGTGCCGCGACCGATATCGGCCGCGACTCGATGTTCCGGGTGGACTGGACCGAACTGGCTGTTGTGGACGATGCGCGGTCGGTGCAGTGGGTATCGGTGGCCTCCGCGGACGACGTGACGGCACTGGCGGAGAAGCCGGATGTGCCGTCGGTGGCGGTCGTGGCAGTCGCCGGACACGACACGGCGCTTGCCGCGAGTTCCGCGGTGCTCGAGGTACTGCAGGCGTGGTTGGCCGCGCCCGCGCTCGAGGAGCCGAGGCTGGTCGTGGCCACCCGCGGAGCCGTGCCGGCCGGCGGCGAACACACCGTCACCGATCCGGCTGCGGCCGCGGTGTGGGGACTGGTCCGTTCCGCGCAGGTCGAGCACCCGGACCGGATCATCCTGCTGGACCTCGATCCCACCGGCGAAGACGGAGTGGCATCGGTCCTCGGCCCGGTGCTGGCAAGCGGTGCGCCGCAGCTCGCGGTGC
Source organism: Amycolatopsis ultiminotia (assembly GCF_039536925.1). Taxonomy (NCBI): domain Bacteria; kingdom Bacillati; phylum Actinomycetota; class Actinomycetes; order Pseudonocardiales; family Pseudonocardiaceae; genus Amycolatopsis; species Amycolatopsis ultiminotia. Next base: position 5,392 of record NZ_BAAAZN010000040.1, read on the forward strand.
GAGGCGCGACCTTCTCCGTGCCGCGTCTCGCGCGCACTGCCCAGCCCGGGGATTCGCCCGCCGGGTTCGGTCCGGAAGGGACGGTCCTGGTCTCCGGTGCGGGTGCGCTCGGCGGTCTGCTGGCCCGGCATCTGGTGGTCCGGCACGGTGTGCGGCACCTGGTACTGGCCAGCCGTCAGGGCCTGGCTGCCGAGGGCGCACCGGAACTGGTTGCCGAGCTGACCGAACTGGGTGCCGAAGCGTCGATTGTGTCCTGTGATGTCGCCGACCGAGACCAGGTCGCCGAGCTGGTGGCATCGCTGCCCCTGCTGAACGGTGTCGTGCACACGGCCGGCATCTTCGACGACGGCGTGATCGAGACGCTGAGCCCGGACCGGCTGGCGAAGGTGTTCGCAGCCAAGGTCGACGCGGTGCGGCACCTCGACGAGCTGACCCGCGGCCTGGATCTCGGCGCGTTCGTGGTGTTCTCGTCGGTCGCCGGTGTGCTCGGTGGCGGTGGCCAGGGTCCGTACGCGGCGGCGAACGCTTTCCTGGATGCGGCGATGGCCCATCGTCGTGCGGCCGGTCTGCCGGGCCGCTCGTTCGCCTGGGGACTCTGGGAGCGGAGCAGCGGGATGGCTGCCCAGCTCAGCACCGTCGACCAGGCGAGGGCGAGCCGCAATGGCGTGCTCGAGCTGACCGAGGCCGAGGGTCTCGACCTGTTCGACCTCGGGCTGCGTGTGGACCAGTCGCTGCTGGTGCCGATCAAGCTCGACCTGGCGGCGATGCGGGCGAGCACCGTGCCGACGCTGCTCCGCAGCCTGGTCCGGCCGGGCAGGCAGAAGGCGCGAGCGGGGTCCGCAGTGGACCGTGGCCTGGCCGGCCGGCTGGCCGGACTCGCCGCGGCCGACCAGGAAGCACTGCTCGTCGACCTGGTGTGTGGTGAGGTCGCGGTGGTACTCGGGTACCACGGGCCGGAGGCGGTGCGTGCGGATACCGCCTTCAAGGACACCGGTTTCGACTCGCTGACGTCGGTGGAGCTGCGGAACCGGTTGCGCGCCACGACCGGGCTGAAGCTCCCCGCCACGTTGGTCTTCGACTACCCGACCCCGCTGGCCGTCGCTCGGTACCTGCGCGCGGAGCTGCTGCCCGCCGCTGCTGCCAACGGCGCCGCGAATGGGCACGGCAAGGACGAGGAGCGGATGCGGCACGTGCTCGCGTCGATCCCGCTGGACCGACTGCGGGAAGCGGGATTGATGGACGCGCTGGCCGAGCTGGCCGCACAGGGCGAGCCGGTCGTCAACGCTGCCGACGACGCGGGCGAAGAGCGCTCGATTGCCGAACTGGACGTCGACGACCTCGTGCAACTGGCTTTCGGCGACGAGTGAAGGGGGCATGTGATGAGTGCGTCATATGAGAAGGTCGTCGAGGCGCTGCGGAAATCGCTCGAAGAGACCGACACGCTGAAGAAGCGGAACCGGCAGCTGATCGGCGCTTCCCGCGAGCCGATCGCCATCGTGGGCATGTCCTGCCGGCTGCCGGGCGGCGTTGCCGGGCCGGACGATTTGTGGCGGCTGCTTTCCGCGGGACGCGACGCAGTGTCGGGATTTCCGGACGACCGTGGCTGGGATCTGGCGGGGTTGTTCGACTCGGATCCTGATCGTTCCGGTACGTCCTACACCGACCAGGGCGGTTTCCTGCAGGACGCCGGACTATTCGACGCGGGGTTCTTCGGGATCTCGCCGCGTGAAGCGCTGGCGATGGATCCGCAGCAGCGGTTGTTGCTAGAGACGTCCTGGGAGGCGGTGGAGAGCGCCGGTATCGACCCGACTTCGTTGAAGGGCACCGATGTCGGCGTGTTCACCGGCGCGGGCGGATCGGGTTACGGCGGCGGCCTGGCCGGACCGGAAATGCAGAGCTTCGCGGGCACGGGTGTGGCGTCGAGTGTGGCTTCGGGCCGGGTGTCCTATGTGTTCGGCCTGGAAGGTCCGGCGGTCACTGTGGACACGGCGTGCTCGTCGTCGTTGGTGGCGATGCACCTGGCCGGTCAGGCGTTGCGGGCAGGAGAGTGCTCGATCGCACTGGCCGGCGGGGCGATGGTGATGTCGGATCCCGACTCCTTCGTGGTGTTCTCCCGGCAGCGCGGACTGGCTGCAGACGGTCGGTGCAAAGCGTTCTCCTCCGGTGCGGACGGCATGGTGTTGTCCGAGGGTGTCGGCGTCGTGGTGCTGGAACGGTTGTCGGTGGCGCGCGAGCGTGGACACCGGGTTCTGGCGGTGCTGCGTGGCAGCGCGGTGAACCAGGACGGTGCTTCCAACGGGTTGACCGCGCCGAACGGCCCTTCGCAGCAGCGGGTGATTCGCGACGCGCTGGCCAACGCCGGGATCAAAGCGTCCGATGTGGACATGGTAGAGGCGCACGGAACCGGCACCGCCTTGGGCGATCCGATCGAGGCGCAGGCATTGCTGGCGACTTACGGGCAGGGCCGTGCTCCGGAGAAGCCGTTGTGGCTGGGCTCGCTGAAATCGAACATCGGTCATGCGCAGGCGGCCGCGGGTGTGGCGAGTGTGATCAAGGTGGCGCAGGCGTTGCGGCACGGGGTCATGCCGCCGACCTTGCACGTGGACGAGCCCAGCGATCAGGTCGATTGGTCCGAAGGCGCGGTGGAGTTGCTGACCGAGGGCCGGGAGTGGCTGCGCGACGGCCACCCGCGCCGGGCCGGTGTTTCTTCGTTCGGGGTCAGTGGCACGAACGTGCATTTGATCATCGAGGAAGCGCCGGAGGAACCGGTGGCGGTGGGAGAATCGACCCACGCGGGACCGGTGCCCCTGGTGATTTCGGCGCACAGTACCGGTTCGTTGGCAGCTCAGGCAGGGCGGCTGGCGGATTTTGTGGAATCGGCCGAGGTGCCACTCGCGGAGGTGGCCGGGTCGTTGGCGTCGAGCCGCGCGACGCTGGGCGAACGCGCTGTGGTGGTGGCAGGTTCGGACAGTGCGGCGCTGGCCGGGTTGCGGGCGTTGGCCCGCGGCGAAGACGCGGCTGGTGTGGTGGCCGGGTCGGGTACGGCGGGCAAAGTCGTATGGGTGTTTCCCGGGCAGGGCACGCAGTGGCTCGGTATGGGCCGTGAACTGCTCGATGCGTCACCGGTTTTCGCGGAGCGGGTCGCCGAGTGCGCCGCTGCGTTCGAGCGGTGGGTGGACTGGTCGCTGGTGGACGTGTTGCGTGGCGACAACCCGGATCTTGCCGACCGGGTCGATGTGGTGCAGCCGGCGTGTTTCGCGGTGATGGTCGGCCTGGCGGCGGTGTGGGAATCGGCTGGGGTACGGCCGGACGCCGTGCTGGGGCATTCACAGGGTGAGATCGCGGCGGCGTGCGTTTCCGGTGCACTGTCCCTCGAGGACGCTGCGCAGGTCGTCGTGTTGCGCAGTCGGGCCATCGCGGCGGAGCTGTCCGGTCGTGGCGGGATGGCGTCGGTCGCGTTGGCCGAGGAGGAAGCGGCCGCGCGACTGCAGCCGTGGGCGGGTCGGATCGAGGTGGCCGCCGTCAACGGGCCGTCGTCGGTGGTGATCGCCGGTGCAGCGCAGGCACTGGACGAGGCGGTGGAAGCGTGGTCAGCTGAGGGTGTCCGGGTTCGCCGCGTGGCGGTGGATTACGCGTCGCACACCCGGCAGGTCGAAGACATCCGGGGCACGTTGGCCGAGAGGCTGGCCGGGATCCGGCCTCTGGCGCCGGTTGTGCCGTTCTACTCGACGGTGACCGGTGAGTGGATCTCCGGCGCCGGAGTGCTGGACGGCGGGTATTGGTACCGCAATCTGCGTCATCAGGTGCGGTTCGGCCCGGCGGTGCTCGCGTTGCTCGGTCAGGGGCACCGGGCGTTCGTGGAGGTCAGTGCGCATCCCGTGCTGGTGCAGCCGATCAACGAGGTCGTCGACAGCGCCGAAGCCGTGGTGACAGGGTCGTTGCGGCGTGACGAGGGTGGTCTGCCGCGGCTGTTGACGTCGATGGCCGAGTTGTTCGTGCGTGGTGTGCGGGTGGACTGGTCCTGGGTGGTGCCACCCGCACGGGTGGATCTGCCCACGTATGCCTTCGACCACCAGCACTATTGGCTCCGGTCGTCCGGGCAGGTGGATGCGGTTTCGCTGGGGCAGGCCGGGGTCGAACACCCGCTGCTCGGCGCGGTCGTGCCGCTGCCGCAGTCCGATGGACTGGTCTTCACCTCGCGGTTGTCCCTGCGGTCGCATCCCTGGCTCGCCGATCACGCGATCGGCGGTGCGGTGCTCTTCCCCGGCACCGGGTTGGTCGAGCTGGCCGTGCGCGCCGGTGACGAGGCCGGCTGTCCGGTACTGGACGAACTCGTGACCGAAGCGCCGCTGGTGGTGCCCGAGCACGGCGGAGTCCGCGTCCAGGTGATGGTCGCCGGGCCCGATGCGAACGGTTCGCGCACGGTGGACGTGTACTCCCTGCGCGAGGACGACGTCGACGGGTGGACGCGGCATGCGACCGGCCTGCTGTCCGCGACGCCGTCCACCAGCACCGGATTCGACTTCACCGCCTGGCCTCCGGCGGGTGCACAACAGATCGGGATCGGGGACTTCTACGCCGATCTCGTCGAGCGCGGTTACGCGTATGGGCCGACCTTCCAGGGCGTGCGTGCGGTGTGGCAGCGAGGCGAGGAGGTGTTCGCGGAGGTCGCCCTGCCCGACAACCAGCGCGACGAGGCGGCCGGCTTCGGCCTTCATCCCGCGTTGCTGGACGCGGCACTGCAGACCGGGACGATCGCCGCGGCCGCGACGGGGGAACCCGGGAAGTCGGTGATGCCGTTCGCGTGGAACGGACTGGTGCTGCACGCCGTGGGTGCCTCGGCGTTGCGGGTCCGGGTCGCGCCGGGTGGACCGGACGCGCTGTCGGTCGAGGCTGCCGATCAGACCGGCGGCCCGGTCTTGACGATGGACTCGCTGGTGTTGCGTGCGGTGTCCACCGAAGCGCTGGACACCGGACGGACCAGCTCGCTGTACCGGCAGGACTGGACCGAGCTGTCCGCTGTGGACGGCGCACTGCCGTCGCCGCCGTGGGTGGCGGTAGCGACCGCCGACGACGTGGCGGCGATGGCCGACGGTGAGACTGCGGTGCTGGAAGCCGTCGGCGTGGAGTCTCCGCTGGTCCTGACCGCACGGGTGCTGGAGGTCGTGCAGGCCTGGCTTGCCGGGGAAAGCTCGGAGGATTCGCGTCTCGTGGTGGTGACCAGGGGTGCGGTGCCCGCCGGTGACGGCGCGGTGACCGATCCGGCCGCGGCGGCGGTGTGGGGTCTGGTCCGGGCGGCCCAGTCGGAGAATCCGGATCGGATCGTTCTGCTGGATCTCGATCCCGGGGCCGAAGTGCCACCGCTGCTCGGTGCGGTGCTGGCCAGCGGTGAACCGCAGATCGCGGTGCGGGCAGCGACGTTCTCGGTGCCGCGGCTCGCCCGCGTTACCGAGACACCGGATTCGTCCACTGTGTTCAATCCGGAAGGGACGGTCCTGGTCTCGGGTGCAGGCACGCTGGGTGGTCTCGCGGCGCGCAGCCTGGTCGGCCGGCACGGTGTGCGGCGTCTGGTGCTGGCCAGCCGGCGGGGCCGGGACGCCGAGGGCGTGCAAGACCTGGTCGACGAACTGACCGGACGAGGCGCGGAGGTTTCCGTTGTCGCGTGTGATGTCTCCGATCGTGATCAGGTGGCGGCATTGCTCAAGGAGCACCAGCTGACCGCTGTCGTGCACACGGCGGGCGTGTTCGACGCCGGGGTGACCGCGGCGCTGACGCCGGACCGGCTGAGCCGGGTGTTCGCGCCGAAGGTGGACGCGGTACGGCACCTCGACGAGCTGACCCGCGATCTCGACCTCGACGCGTTCATCGTCTATTCCTCCGCCTCGTCGATCTTCATGGGCGCGGGCAGTGGTGGTTACGCGGCGGCGAACGCGTACCTGGACGGGTTGATGGCGCACCGCCGTGCGGCGGGTCTGCCGGGGTTGTCGCTGGCCTGGGGCCCGTGGGAGCAGACCACCGGGATGGCGGACACCATCGACGAACTCACCTTGTCGCGGATGAGCAGGCGGGAGGGCCGCGGCGGGGTTCGTGCGCTCGAATCCGCTGCGGGCATGGAACTGTTCGACGCCGCGGTGGCGTCCGGGCAGGCCTTGCTGGTGCCGATCAAGCTGGACCTGCGTGAGGTGCGTGCCGATGCGGCGACCGGTGGCTCGGTGCCGCACCTGTTGCGCGGACTGGTCCGGGTGGGCAGGCGATCGGCTCGATCGGTGTCCGGTGCGGACGGCGGACTGGCCGCCAGGCTGGCCGGATTGGCCGTGGCAGAACAGGAAGCCCTGCTGCTCGAACTGGTCCGCGGCCAGGTCGCGGTCGTGCTCGGCCATGCCGACAGCAGCGGGGTCCGGGTGGACACCGCGTTCAAGGACGCCGGGTTCGACTCGCTGACCTCGGTGGAGCTGCGCAACCGGCTGCGCGCGGCGACCGGTCTGAAACTGCCTGCAACGCTGGTCTTCGACCATCCGAATCCACAGGTCCTTGCCCGCCATCTGCGTGGCGAGCTCGCGGTCGACGAGGTGTCTCCGGCCGATTCGGTGCTGGCCGGGCTCGCCGGCCTGGAGCGGACGATCGCGGCATCCGACGGGCCCGGCTCGGACCGGATCACCGCCCGTCTGCGGGACCTGCTGAAGGTGGCCGAAGCGGCGGGTGCCCGGCCGGACACCTCCGAACAGGATCTCGACACCGCCAGCGACGAGGAGCTGTTCGCCCTCGTCGACGGGACGAACTGAGACACGCATGGCAATCGGCACGACGGATCTTCTGGGAGCTGAGTTCAGTGGCTGACGAGGGGCAACTTCGCGACTACCTCAAGCGGGCCATCGCCGACGCCCGCGATGCCCGCAAGCGGCTGCGCGAGGTCGAGGACCAGGCGCACGAGCCGATTGCGATCGTTGCCATGGCGTGCCGCTACCCGGGTGGCGTGCGCTCGCCGGAGGACCTGTGGCGGCTGGTGGCCGACGGGGTCGACGCGGTCGCCGATTTCCCCGATGACCGGGGCTGGGATCTGGCGGGCTTGTTCGACCCGGACCCGGACCGGCCGGGCACGTCCTACACCAGCCAGGGCGGTTTCCTGACCGGTGCTGGACTGTTCGACGCCGGGTTTTTCGGGATTTCGCCGCGGGAGGCGTTGGCGATGGATCCGCAGCAGCGGTTGCTGCTGGAGACGTCGTGGGAAGCCGTGGAACGAGCGGGTATCGACCCGACCGCGTTGAAGGGCACCGATGTCGGTGTGTTCACCGGTGTGTCCAGCCAGGGCTACGGAGCCGGTGGCGGGGTGGTCACACCGGAGCTGGAAGGTTTCGTCGGCACCGGGGCGGCGCCGTGCATCGCGTCCGGCCGGGTGTCCTATGTGTTCGGTCTGGAGGGTCCTGCGGTCACGGTGGACACGGGATGTTCGTCGTCGCTGGTTTCGATCCATCTGGCCACGCAGGCGTTGCGGAAGGGCGAGTGTTCGATGGCGCTGGCCGGCGGCGCGATGGTAATGGCGCAACCCGGCTCTTTCGTGTCGTTTTCCCGGCAGCGAGGGCTGGCCGAGGACGGCCGCTGCAAGGCGTTCGCGGATGGCGCGGACGGGATGGGGCTGGCCGAGGGTGTTGGCGTGATCGCGCTGGAGCGGCTGTCGGTGGCACAGGAGCGTGGGCACCAGGTGCTGGCGGTGTTGCGTGGCAGTGCGCTGAACCAGGATGGTGCGTCGAACGGGCTGACCGCGCCGAACGGCCCGTCGCAGCAACGGGTGATCCGCGCGGCGCTGGCCGACGCCGGCCTTTCTCCGTCCGATGTGGACGCGGTCGAGGGGCATGGTACGGGGACTGCGTTGGGTGATCCGATCGAGGCGCAGGCTTTGTTGGCGACTTATGGTCGGGACCGCGACCCGGAGCGGCCGTTGTGGCTGGGTTCGTTGAAGTCGAACACCGGTCACACACAGGCGGCGGCGGGTGTCGGCAGCGTGATCAAGATGGTGCAGGCGTTGCGGCATGGCGTTCTGCCGCCGACTTTGCACGTGGATCAGCCGAGTACGCAGGTTGATTGGTCGGCTGGTGCGGTGGAGTTGTTGACCGAGGCGCGGGAGTGGCCGCGTGACGGCCGCCCGCGCCGGGCGGGTGTGTCGTCGTTTGGGATTAGTGGGACGAATGCGCATTTGATCGTGGAGGAAGCGCCGGTGGTGGAGTCGGAACCGGTTGTCGAGGTGCCGGTGGGTGTGGTGCCGTTGGTGGTGTCGGCGCGCAGCACTGCTTCGTTGGCGGGGCAGGCGGGTCGGTTGGCGGATTTCGTTGGGGGTGGCGGTGATGTGTCGTTGGCGGATGTGGCTGGTGCGTTGGTGTCGGGTCGTGCGGTGTTGGGTGAGCGTGCTGTGGTGGTGGCTGGTTCGGACACCGAGGCGTTGGCGGGGTTGCGTGGGTTGGTGAATGGGGAAAGCTCGGCTGG
>NZ_BAAAZN010000041.1:0-12690 GCF_039536925.1 Amycolatopsis ultiminotia
GTTTTGCGGTGATGGTGGGTTTGGCGGCGGTGTGGTTGTCGGTGGGTGTTGAGCCGGATGTGGTGGTGGGGCATTCGCAGGGGGAGATTGCGGCGGCGTGTGTGGCGGGTGTGTTGTCGTTGGGGGATGCGGCGAAGGTGGTGGCGTTGCGTAGTCAGGTGATTGCGGCGGAGTTGTCGGGGTGTGGCGGTATGGCGTCGGTGGCGTTGAGCGAGGACGAGGTGGTTGCGCGGCTGGAGCGGTGGGGTGGTCGGGTGGAGGTGGCTGTGGTGAATGGTCCTTCGTCGGTGGTGGTTGCGGGTGATGTTGAGGCGTTGGATGAAGCCCTTGATGTGCTTGACGACCAGGGTGTGCGGATCCGTCGGGTGGCGGTGGATTATGCGTCGCATACCCGGCAGGTGGAAGCTGCTGGCGATGCATTGGCCGACATGCTGGCGGGGGTTGAGGCGCGGGCGCCGGTGGTGCCGTTTTATTCGACGGTGACTGGTGGTTGGGTGGAGGACGCTGGTGTGTTGGATGGTGGGTATTGGTATCGGAATTTGCGTCGGCAGGTGCGGTTTGGTCCGGCGGTGCTGGATTTGTTGGGTCAGGGTTATCGGGTGTTTGTGGAGGTGAGTGCGCATCCGGTGTTGGTGCAGTCGGTGAGTGAGGTGGTTGATCGTGCGGAGGGTGTTGACAGTGCCGAGGTAGTGGTGACTGGGTCGTTGCGGCGTGATGACGGTGGTTTGCGGCGGTTGCTGACGTCGATGGCCGAGTTGTTCGTGCGTGGTGTACCGGTGGACTGGTCCGGGGTGCTGCCGCCGTCCAGGCGGGTCGACTTGCCGACGTATGCCTTCGATCACCAGCACTACTGGCTCCAGCCGGCCGCTCGGACGGACGCGGTGGCGCTGGGACAAGCGGCGGCTGATCATCCGCTGCTCGGTGCGGTCGTCAGCATGCCGGACTCGGCCGGTCTCCTGGCGACGTCCCGGTGGTCGCTTCGTACACACCCGTGGCTCGCGGATTACGCGGTTTCCGACGTCGTCGTGGTGCCGAACGCGGCGTTGGTCGAGCTGTCCATCCGGCTCGGTGATCTGGCCGCCGCTCCCGCCCTCGACGAACTGAGCATCGATACGCCGGTCGTGCTGCCGCGGCAAGGCAGCCGCAGCATCCAGGTCGTCGTCGGTGAACCCGACGAAAGCCGTCGACGGTCGGTGGACATCTACTCCCGTGCCGCGGACGCCCGACTCGACGCGCAGTGGACACGACATGCCCACGGCACGCTCTCGCCGGCTCTCGCCGAGGTGACTGCCTCCGACGCCGGGACCATCACGGAAGTTGCACTGGACGGAGCCGCACTGCGTGAGGCTGACCGATACGGGATCCACCCCGTCCTGCTGGACGCCGCTGTCCGCACGGTGGTCCCCGACGGCGCGCTCCCGTCCACGTGGACCGGGGTTTCACTGCTGGCGTCGGGCGCCACCGCGCTGAACGTGACTTCGACCGCGGGCCTGCGGCTGACCGACCCCACGGGGCAGCCCGTCCTGACCGTCGAAGCGGTCCAAAGCACGCCGTTTTCCCCGGAACAGGCAGGCATCACCGGCACGTCGCCGCACGACGCACTGTTCCGGGTCGAGTGGACGGAACTACCGCTTCCGGCAGTGGACCGAGCTCTCGACGTGGTGCCGGTGACGACCGGCGAGGACGTCGTTGCCGCAGCTGCTGCCGCGCCGGAAGTCCTGCGGTACGAAGCCACCGCCGCCGATCCGCGGGTGTCGGTCAGCGCGGCCCTCGCGGTGCTCCAGGCCTGGCTGGCCGAACCCGCGCTCGCGGAGACCAGGCTGGTCGTGCTTACCGGGGACAGTGCGGAACTCGGCGCCGCCGCGGTGTGGGGCCTGGTGCGCTCGGCACAGTCCGAACACCCCGGCCGCATCGTGCTGGCAGAGCTCGACGACCGGTCCGCCCTGCCCGCCGTGGTGCTCAGCGGCGAACCGCAGGTGCGGATGCGCAACGGTGTCGCAGAGGTACCACGGCTGGCGCGCGTGCCGGAGCCACGGGAAGCACGTCCGCTCGACCCGGCAGGCACCGTGCTGATCACCGGCGGTACCGGCACACTCGGTGCACTGACCGCGCGGCACCTCGTCACCACGCACGGCGTCCGGAATCTGGTGCTGGTCAGCCGCCGCGGTGAAGCCCCGGAACTCCACGACGAGCTGACCGCGCTGGGTGCATCCGTCACCATCGCCGCGTGCGACGTGGCGGACCGGACCGGGCTCGAAGCCGTCCTGCACGCCATCCCGGCCGAGCACCCGCTCACCGCCGTGGTGCACGCCGCCGGGGTCCTTGACGACGGGGTGCTCACCGAGCTGACGCCGGAACGTGTCGACACCGTGCTGCGGCCGAAACTGGACGCGGCGTGGCAGCTGCACGAGCTCACCAGTGACCTGGACCTTGCCGCGTTCGTGCTGTTCTCCTCGGCGGCAGGCGTGCTGGGCAATCCCGGGCAGGCCAACTACGCCGCGGCCAACGCTTGCCTGGACGCGCTGGCGCAGCACCGGCAACGCCTCGGCCTGCCCGCGGTGTCCATCGCCTGGGGCTACTGGTCGACGGCCAGCGGCATGACCGGGCATTTGGGCGCCGCGGACCTGCGACGCAACCAGCGGATCGGCATGGCGGGTCTCTCCGCAGCCGAGGGAACGGCTCTGCTGGACGCCGCCATGGGTACCGACGGTGCACTGGTGGCGGCGAAGTTCGAGCGGACCGCGGCAGAGGTTCCGTCGCTGCTGCGCGGGCTGGTTCCGGCGTCGCGACCGGTGGCTGCCGCGGTGTCCGGGCCGGCTTCCCCGACCGAGCGGATGGCCGCACTCGGTGCCGCCGAACAGGCCGAGGCCGTGCTCGACCTGGTGCGGCGGCATGCGGCCGAGGTACTCGGACACGCAGACGTGGACGCGGTCCACCCCAACCGGACGTTCCGGGACGCCGGATTCGACTCGCTGACCGCGGTGGAGCTGCGGAACCGGCTGGCCGCCGCGACCGGGCGCACCCTCTCCACGGCGATGATCTTCGACTACCCGAAGCCCACCGCACTCGCCGAACACTTGCGCGCCAAGCTTTTCGGCGGCGGAACGCGGCATCCGGCCGAGCCGGGCACCACCACCGCCCCTGCGGACGAACCGATCGCGATCGTCGCGATGTCGTGCCGTTTCCCCGGCAGCGTGCACAGCCCGGAGGACCTGTGGCGGGTGGTGGCCGACGGCGTCGACGCGGTCACCGAATTCCCGCGTGACCGCGGCTGGGACACCGACCGGCTCTACCACGAAGATCCCGACCACGAAGGCACCACCTACGTCCGCCACGGTGCCTTCCTCGACGACGTCGCCGGCTTCGACGCCGCCTTCTTCGGCATCTCGCCGAACGAGGCGCTCGCCATGGACCCGCAGCAGCGGCTGCTGCTGGAGACGTCGTGGGAGCTGTTCGAACGGGCCGCGATCGACCCGACCACGCTGGCCGGACAGGACGTCGGCGTGTTCGCCGGGGTCAACAGCCACGACTACAGCATGCGGATGCACGGGGCAGCCGGCGTCGAGGGATTCCGGCTCACCGGTGGTTCGGGCAGCGTTCTCTCCGGCCGTATCGCCTACCACTTCGGCTTCGAGGGGCCTGCCATCACGGTGGACACCGCGTGCTCGTCGTCGCTGGTGGCACTGCACCTGGCGGCGCAGTCGCTGAACCGCGGCGAGTGCTCCATGGCGCTGGCCGGCGGCGTGATGGTGATGGGCACCGTGGAGACCTTCGTCGAGTTCTCCCGGCAGCGAGGACTGGCCCCCGACGGCCGGTGCAAGGCGTTCGCGGACGGTGCGGACGGCACCGGCTGGTCCGAGGGCGTGGGAGTGCTCCTCGTGGAGCGGCTGTCCGATGCCCGCCGCCACGGCCACCAGGTACTGGCCGTGCTGCGCGGATCGGCGGTGAATTCCGACGGTGCGTCGAACGGACTGACCGCGCCGAACGGCCCCTCGCAGCAACGGGTGATTCGCACAGCGCTGGCCGGATCCGGCCTCAAACCGTCCGATGTGGACGCAGTGGAGGCGCACGGCACGGGCACGACGCTCGGTGATCCGATCGAGGCGGAGGCGCTGCTGGCGGCCTACGGTCAGGAACGGCCGGACGCGCAGCCGTTGTGGCTCGGGTCGGTGAAGTCGAACATCGGCCATACGCAGGCGGCCGCGGGCGTCGCGGGTGTGATCAAGATGGTGCTGGCCATGCGGCACGGCGTGCTGCCCCGGACGCTGCACGTGGACCAGCCGTCGTCCCATGTGGACTGGTCGGCCGGTGCGGTGGAACTGCTGACCGAGACCCGGGACTGGCCGCGCAACGGCCGTCCGCGCCGGGCCGGGGTGTCCTCGTTCGGTATTGGCGGCACGAACGCGCACGTCGTCCTCGAAGAGGCGCCGGACCAGCCGGTGACCCGGGAGCCGGTACCGGAGCCAACCGGCCACCCGGTGCCGGTGCTCGTGTCGGCGTCGACGGCGGCCGGACTGCGTGGCCAGGCCGGACAGCTCGCCGGTTTCTTCGACGCCCGGCCCGACGTGCGCCTCATCGATGCCGGGCACGCGCTCGCCACCACGCGTGCCCAGCTCGAGCACCGGGCTGTCGTCCTCGCGTCCGACCGGCAACAGCTCGCTGCGGACCTGAGCGCCTTCGGCCGGGGCGAAGCGCACGGCATCGTGTCCGGCACCCCGGTCACCGGCAAGCTGGCCTTCCTTTTCACCGGACAGGGCAGCCAGTGGGTCGGCATGGGACGTGCGCTTGCCGAGAGGTTCCCGGTTTTCCACGACGCGTTAACCGCCGCGTGCCAGGCGGTGGAAGAGCACCTTTGCCAGCGCCCGCTCCGCGAAGTGATGTGGTCGTCCGACAGTGCACTGCTCGATCAGACCAAATACACGCAGGGCGCTCTGTTCGCGGTGGAAACCGCACTGTTCCGGCTTTTCGAGTCCTGGGGTGTGCGGCCGGACCTCGTTGCCGGTCACTCGATCGGCGAGATCGCCGCCGCGCACGTGTCCGGGGTGCTGGACCTGGCCGAGGCCGGCAAGCTGGTCGCCGCGCGCGGCCGGCTGATGCAGAACCTGCCGGAAGGCGGCGCGATGGTCGCCGTTCAGGCGACCGAGGCGGAGGTCGCGGCCCTGCTCGAACAGGCGCCGGGCGCGGTCTGCATTGCGGCGGTGAACGGTCCCGACGCGGTGGTGGTCTCCGGCACCGAGGACGGCGTGCTCGCCGTTGCCGGTGAGCTGGCCGGCCGCGGCCGCAAGACGCGACGGTTGCGGGTCAGCCACGCTTTCCATTCCCCGCTCATGGAGCCCATGCTCGAGGAGTTCCGCGCGGTCGCGGAAAGCCTGTCGTACCGGCCAGGTGCCCTGACCGTCGTCTCGACACTGACCGGTGAACCCGGGCAGCTCGACACGCCGGACTACTGGGTCGACCAAGTGCGGAACGCGGTGCGGTTCGGCGATGCCGCCAGGTCGATGCGCAGCCAGGGCGCCACGACGTTCCTCGAACTCGGGCCCGGTGGGGCACTCGCGGCGATGGCGCTCGGCACGCTCGGCGGGCCGGAGCGCAGTTGCGTCGCCACCTTGCGCAAGAACGGCGAGGAGGCCGTCGACGTCCTGAGCGCGCTCGCGGAACTGCACGTGCGGGGCGTGGCCGTGGACTGGACGGCAGTGCTCGACCGGCCGGTCACGGCGGTCGGGCCGGACCTGCCCACCTATGCCTTCCAGCACAAGCGGTACTGGGTCGAATTCGACGACGCGCCGGTGCACCTCGCGGAAGCGCGCACGGTGGTGGATGTCCCGGAGGAGGACGGCACCGACGACTCGATCGCCGGCCGGCTGGCCGGATTGTCCGCCGCGGAGCAGTACCGGCTGGTGCTGGAGCTGGTCGAGGAGAGCACCGCGGTCGTGCTCGGCCATCGTGAGCCGGATGGGTTCGACGTGGACCAGTCCTTCAAGGGGCTGGGATTCGACTCGCTCAGCGCGGTCAAGCTCCGGAACCGGCTGCGTGACTTCACCGGCGTGGACCTGCCCAGCACCTTGGTCTTCGACTATCCGACGCCCACCGCTCTCGCCGACCACCTGCGGGCCGAACTGCTCGGGGAAGCCCCGGCGGTGCCCGGACCGGCGACGACGGCAACGTCCTCCGACGAGCCGATCGCGATCGTCGGGATGAGCACGCGGTTGCCGGGCGGCACGGACAGTCCCGAGGAGCTGTGGAACCTGGTCGCACAGCAGCGGGACGCGGTGTCCGGGTTCCCCGTCGACCGCGGCTGGGACCTGACGGGGCTTTACCATCCGGACCCCGCCCACCCGGGCACGAGTTACACGCGCACCGGTGGATTCCTGCACGACGCGGCACAGTTCGACGCCGGACTGTTCGGGATTTCGCCGCGGGAGGCACTCGCCATGGACCCGCAGCAGCGCCTGCTGCTGGAAACCTCGTGGGAGGCGCTGGAAAGGGCGGGCGTCGACCCGCTTTCCACGAGGGGCAGCGACGTCGGGGTGTTCACCGGAATCGTCCACCACGACTACGTGACCCGGTTGCGCAAGGTGCCCGAGGACGTCCAGGGCTACGTCATGACCGGTACGTCGTCGAGTGTGGCGTCGGGCCGGGTGTCCTATGTGTTCGGTCTGGAGGGTCCTGCGGTCACGGTGGACACGGCCTGTTCGTCGTCGCTGGTGGCGATGCACCTTGCCGCGCAGGCGCTGCGGCAGGGCGAGTGTTCGATGGCGCTGGCCGGCGGTGCAACGGTGATGGCCAGTCCGGATGCCTTCCTGGAATTCTCGCGTCAGCGTGGGTTGTCCGCTGACGGACGGTGCAAGGCGTATTCGGACGGCGCGGACGGCACCGGCTGGGCCGAGGGCGTCGGTGTGCTGGTCCTGGAACGGCTTTCGGTGGCACGCGAACGCGGCCACCGGGTGCTGGCGGTGGTGCGCGGCAGTGCGGTGAACCAGGACGGTGCGTCGAACGGCCTGACCGCGCCGAACGGTCCGTCGCAGCAGCGGGTGATCCGTGCCGCGCTGGCCGGTGCCGGACTTTCACCGTCCGATGTGGACGCAGTGGAAGGGCATGGGACCGGCACCGCACTGGGTGACCCGATCGAGGTGCAGGCATTGCTGGCCACCTACGGGCAGGGCCGGGAAAACCCGTTGTGGCTGGGTTCGCTGAAATCGAACATCGGGCACACGCAGGCGGCCGCGGGCGTTGCGGGGGTGATCAAGATGATCATGGCAATGCGGCACGGTGTTCTGCCGGCCACCTTGCACGTGGACGAGCCCACGAATCAAGTGGACTGGTCGGCCGGTGCGGTGGAGCTGCTGACCGAGCCGCGGGAGTGGCCGCGCAACGGACGTCCGCGCCGGGCCGGCGTCTCCTCCTTCGGGGCCAGCGGCACGAATGCGCACCTGATCATCGAGGAAGCACCCGCCGACGAGGCCGGGCCGGATCGCGAGTGGCCGGCAGGATCGGACCCCTCCGCCGCACTCGTCACTGCCGCGGAAGAGCCGGCGCCGGTGGTACCGCTGGTGGTGTCCGCACGTAGTACCGCTTCGCTTTCCGGCCAGGCCGGACGGCTGGCTGCGTTCATCGAGGATGCCGGGTCGCCGGCGAGCGTGGCCGGCACGCTGGTTTCGAGCCGGGCGGTGCTGGGTGAGCGCGCGGTGGTGGTGGCCGGTTCGGACGACGAGGCGCTGGCCGGGTTGCGGGCGTTGGCGCGCGGCGAGCACGCACCCGGCCTCGTGACCGGAAGCGCGGGAAAACCGGGCAAGCTCGTGTGGGTGTTCCCCGGCCAGGGCTCGCAATGGGTGGGGATGGGCCGGGAACTCCTGGACTCTTCGCCGGTTTTCGCCGACCGGATCAAGGAATGCGCTGCCGCGCTGGAACAGTGGACCGACTGGTCGTTGATCGAGGTGCTGCGCGGTGAATCCGATCTGCTGGATCGGGTCGACGTGGTGCAGCCGGCCAGCTTCGCGGTCATGGTGGGACTGGCCGCGGTGTGGACGTCGATGGGGGTGGTACCCGACGCGGTGGTGGGACACTCCCAGGGGGAGATCGCCGCGGCCTGTGTGTCGGGTGCGCTCTCGCTCGACGACGCGGCGAAGGTCGTGGTGTTGCGCAGCAAGGCAATCGCCACGGAACTCTCCGGTCGCGGTGGGATGGCTTCGGTCGCGTTGGGTGCGGAAGACGCGCTCACGCGGTTGGCGCCGTGGGCGGAACGGGTCGAGGTGGCGGCGGTCAACAGCCCGTCCTCGGTCGTGCTCGCGGGTGATGCCCATGCGCTGGACGAAGCGCTGGAAGTGCTCTCCGGAGACGGTATCCGGGTACGGCGGGTGGCCGTGGACTACGCCTCGCACACCCGGCACGTGGAGGACATCCGCGACGTGCTCGCCGAGGCATTGGCGGAAGTGCGTGCGCAGGCACCGGTGGTGCCGTTCTACTCCACCGTCATCGGTGACTGGGTGGAAGACGCCGGTGTCGTCGACGGCGGGTACTGGTACCGGAACCTGCGTCAGCAGGTGCGGTTCAGCCCGGCGGTAGCCGAGCTGATCACGTTGGGCCACACGGTGTTCGTGGAGATCAGCGCGCATCCGGTGCTGGTCCAGCCGATCACCGAGACCGCAGACGGCGCCGAGGGCGAGGTGGTGGTGGCCGGGTCACTGCGGCGGGACGACGGTGGTCCGCGGCGGGTGCTGGCTTCCGCGGCGGAGCTGTTCGTCCGGGGCGTTGCGGTGGACTGGTCCGGGATACTGCCCGCGTCCGGCTGGGTGGACCTGCCGACGTATGCCTTCGACCGAAGGCACTTCTGGCTGCACGAAGCCGAATCGGACACCGACGCTGCGGACGTGGCCGAGGGTGCCGACGCCGAGTTCTGGGCCGCCGTCGAACAGTCCGATGTGGATTCTCTCGGCGAACTGCTGGAGATGGCGTCGGCCGATCAGCGCAGTGCCCTTGGCGCGGTCGTTCCCGTACTGGCGCAGTGGCGGGGAAGGCGCCGCGAGCGTTCGACCGCGGAGAAGCTGCGTTACCACCTCACGTGGCAGCCGCTCGATCGTGAAGTGACCGGTGTGCCGAGCGGCCGTTGGCTGGTCGTCGTTCCGGCCGGTCTCCCGCAGGACAGTGCCGCCGGCGCACTCCTGCAGGAGCTGACCGGTCAGGGACTCGGCATCGTCCGGCTGGAACTCGACGAGTCCGACACCGTCCGGGAACGGCTCGCCGAGCGCCTCGCCGGGGTACTGGCCGAGCACGACCTGACCGGAGTGCTGTCCCTGCTGGCACTGGACCATGCGGCAGCGGACCCGGCCGCGATCACGGCGTCGACGCTCGCATTGGTCCAGGCGCTGGGCGATGGCAACGCCACCCAGCCGTTGTGGTGCCTCACCTCGGGTGCGGTGAACATCGGCATCCAGGACACCGTCACCGCGCCGGCCCAGGCGTCGGTGTGGGGTCTCGGCCGCGCCGTCGCACTGGAACGCCTCGACCGGTGGGGCGGCGTGATCGATCTGCCCGCCGCAGCCGATCCGCGCGCGGCCCAGTACCTGCTCGGAGTGCTGAACGGTGCCGGTGATGAAGATCAGCTCGCGGTCCGGCGGTCCGGTGTGTACGGCCGGAGGCTGGTCCGCAAGCTCGTGCCGTCCGGTGCGGGCCGGTGGGAGCCCCGCGGCACGGTGCTGGTGACCGGCGGTGCCGAAGGACTGGGCAGGCACGCCTCGGTGTGGCTCGCGCTTTCCGGCGCCGAACGGCTCATCGTCACCACCACCGGGCACGCGCCCGGCGAGAGCGTGCCGGAACTGCGCGCTGAATTGGCCGATCTTGGGCTCACCACGGCCGTGGAGTCCTGCGCAGACGCCGACCGGGACGAGATCTCGCGGCTGGTCTCCGCGTCGGCCCCGCAACAGCCGCTGACCGCAGTGGTGCACGCCGCCGACATCACCCAGACCAGCTCCGTCGACGACACCGGGGTATCCGATCTCACCGAGGTGTTCGCGGCCAAGGTGTCCACCGCGATGTGGCTGGACCAGCTGTTCGAGGACACCCCGCTCGACGCGTTCGTGGTCTTCTCCTCGATCGCGGGGGTGTGGGGCGGCGGTGGCCAGGGCCCGTCCGGCGCGGCGAACGCTGTCCTCGACGCACTCGTCGAATGGCGCCGGGCCCGTGGCTTGAAGGCGACGTCGATCGCCTGGGGCGCTCTCGACCAGATCGGTATCGGGATGGACGAGGCCGCGCTCGCCCAGCTTCGCCGCCGGGGTGTGCTCCCGATGGCGCCCCAGCTGGCGGTGACCGCGATGGTGCAGGCGGTCGGCGGCAACGAGAAGTTCGTAGCGGTGGCCGATATGGACTGGGGTGCCTTCATCCCCGCGTTCACTTCGGTCCGGACCAGCCCGCTGTTCGCCGATCTGCCGGAGGCGAAGGCAGTGCTCCAGCCGTCGCAGGACGGCAGCGAAGACGGAGACACCGCGGCGTCGCTCGCGGAGTCGTTGCGGGCGGTCCCGGATGCCGAACAGAGCCGCATCCTGCTCCGGCTGGTCCGCGGGCACGCCTCGACGGTGCTCGGCCACGGCGGCGCGGAGGGCATCGGCCCGCGCCAGGCGTTCCAGGAGGTCGGCTTCGACTCGCTGGCCGCGGTCAACCTCCGCAACAGCCTGCACGCGGCCACCGGGCTGCGGCTGCCCGCGACGCTGATCTTCGACTACCCCACCCCGGAGGCGCTGGTCGGCTACCTGCGTGCCGAACTGCTCCGGGAAGCCGACGACGGCGTGGAAGGGCGGGAGGACGACCTCCGGCGGGTCCTCTCCGCGGTGCCGTTCGCCCGGTTCAAGGAGGCCGGCGTACTGGACACCCTGCTCGGGCTCGCCGAGGCGGAATCCGCCGCGGACGCGCCGGGCACCGAGGCACCGCCCGCCGCGGACGACGTGGAACTGATCGACGCACTGGACATCACCGGGCTCGTGCAACGGGCTTTGGGCAAGACGAGCTGACCGATGGTGAACGAATCGTGGAGGATGGGTATGTCGGCCCCAGACGAGCAGATCGTTGAGGCACTGCGCGCTTCGCTGAAGGAGAACGCCCGGCTCGAGCAGGAGAACAACGCGCTGGCCGCGGCTGCCGCGGAGCCCATTGCGATCGTTTCCCTCGGCTGCCGGTACGCCGGTGGAATCCGTGGCCCGGAGGACTTCTGGCGCGTGGTGTCCGAGGGCGCGGACGTCTACACCGGCTTCCCGGAGGACCGCGGCTGGGACGTCGAAGGGCTCTACCACCCGGACCCGGACAACCCGGGTACGACGTACGTGTCCGAGGGCGCCTTCCTGCACGATGCGGCGCAGTTCGACGCCGGGTTCTTCGGCATCTCGCCGCGGGAAGCCGTGGCGATGGATCCCCAGCAGCGGCAGCTGCTGGAGGTGTCCTGGGAGACCCTCGAACGGGCCGGTATCGACCCGCATTCGGTGCGGGGCAGCGATATCGGCGTGTTCGCCGGGGTCGTGCACCAGGACTACGCCCCCGACCTCAGCGGGTTCGAGGGCTTCATGAGCCTGGAGCGCGCACTGGGCACCGCGGGCGGTGTCGCATCCGGACGGGTCGCCTACACACTCGGGCTAGAGGGCCCCGCGGTGACTGTGGACACCATGTGCTCCTCCTCGCTCGTGGCGATTCACCTTGCCGCACAGGCACTTCGCCGGGGTGAGTGCTCGATGGCACTCGCCGGTGGCGCGACGGTGATGGCCACCCCGGGCGGGTTCGTCGGCTTCGCACGGCAGCGAGCACTTGCTTTCGACGGGCGCTGCAAGTCCTACGCCGCGTGTGCAGACGGCTCCGGCTGGGCGGAAGGCGTGGGCATGGTGCTGCTGGAGCGGCTGTCGGTGGCTCAGGAGCAAGGACACCAGGTGCTGGCGGTGATCCGCGGCAGCGCGGTGAACCAGGACGGTGCGTCGAACGGGTTGACCGCGCCGAACGGTCCGTCGCAGCAGCGGGTGATCCGCAAGGCGTTGGCCGGCGCCGGGCTTTCGCCGTCCGATCTGGACGCAGTGGAAGGCCACGGCACGGGCACGGTGCTCGGCGACCCGATCGAGG
Organism: Amycolatopsis ultiminotia; assembly: GCF_039536925.1. NCBI lineage: Bacteria > Bacillati > Actinomycetota > Actinomycetes > Pseudonocardiales > Pseudonocardiaceae > Amycolatopsis > Amycolatopsis ultiminotia. The sequence goes on from NZ_BAAAZN010000041.1 coordinate 12,091, forward strand.
TGCAGGCGCTGCTGGCCACTTACGGACAGGGGCGCGACCCGGAACAGCCGCTGTGGCTCGGTTCGGTCAAGTCCGTCCTCGGGCACACGCAGGCGGCGTCCGGCGTGGCCGCGGTGATCAAGATGGTGCTGGCGCTGCAACACGGGGTGCTTCCGGCGACGCTCGGCGTGGACGCACCCAGCCCGCAGGTGGATTGGTCGACCGGTGCCATCGAGCTGCTGACCGAGGCAAGGGAGTGGCCGCAGAACGGGCATCCGCGCCGGGCCGGGATCTCCGCATTCGGGGCCAGCGGCACCAACGCGCATTTGATCGTGGAGGAAGCGCCGGTGGTGGAGCCGGAACCGGTTGTTGAGGTGCCGGTGCCGGTGGGTGTGGTGCCGTTGGTGGTGTCGGCGCGCAGCACTGCTTCGTTGGCGGGGCAGGCGGGTCGGTTGGCGGATTTCATCGAGGGCGGCAGCGATGTGCCGCTGTCCGATGTGGCTGGTGCGTTGGTGTCGGGTCGTGCGGTGTTGGGTGAGCGTGCTGTGGTGGTGGCTGGTTCGGACACCGAGGCGTTGGCGGGGTTGCGTGGGTTGGTGAATGGGGAAAGCTCGGCTGGTT
>NZ_BAAAZN010000042.1:0-11841 GCF_039536925.1 Amycolatopsis ultiminotia
CACCACCAGCCAACGCCAAATCACATTCACCCGACCGCAACGCCTGCACAGCCAAATGCAAAGCAACCAACGACGAAGAACACGCCGTATCAACAGTGACCGCCGGACCCTCCAAACCCAACGTATAAGAAATCCGCCCAGAAAGAACACTGCCAGTGTTACCGATGATCAGGTAGCCCTCGCTGCCGTCGTCTCCGGCCATGACGGAGCCGTAACCGGACGGCGCTGCACCCGCGTACACGCCGGTCGCGGTCCCGCGCAGCGACTCCGGGTCGATTCCCGCCTGCTCCAACGTCTCCCAGGTGACCTCCAGCAGGAGCCGCTGCTGCGGATCCATCGCCAGCGCCTCGCGCGGACTGATCCCGAAGAACCCGGCGTCGAAGTCGGCTACGCCACGGAGGAAGCCGCCTTCGGCCACGTACGACGTGCCGGGATGGTCCGGGTCGGCGTTGAAGAGGCCCTCGGTGTCCCAGCCGCGGTCGGCGGGGAAGCCGGAGATCGCGTCACCGCCCGAGGCCAGGAGGTCCCACAGCGCGTCGGGGCTGTCGATCCCGCCCGCGTAGCGACAGCCCATGCCGACGATCGCGATGGGCTCCGTCGACACCTCACGGCTTTGCGTGACCACCGGCGCAGCCGCACCGAAGACGCGTTCGACGATCTCCTTCGCCAGCACCATCGAATTCGGATAGTCGAACACCACAGTGGACGGCAACTTCAGCCCGGCCGCCGCACCGATCCGATTCCGCAACTCGACCGCGGTCAGCGAATCGAAACCCAGCTCACGGAACGCCCGCGTCGCCGGCACGTCCTCCGCCGAGGCGTGACCCAGCACCGCGGCAGCGTGCCCGCGGACCAGCTCGGTCACCACCCGCAGGCGCTCCGGTCCGGTGAGGACGGTCAGCTTCGCCGCCAGCTCACCGGTCGCCTCCTCGGCAACCGCGACCGGTTCACTCGGCTGCGCCTCCGGGATCAGCTCCAGCAACGGCCGTTCCCGCGCCGCGGTGAACACCGGCGCGAACCGCTCCCACTCCACATCCGCCACCGCCAGGAACGTCTCGTCGTCGTCCAGCACCTGACCCAGCGCAGTCAACGCGCGGTCGGGGTCGAGGAAGTTCATCCCCTGGCGCAGCAGCTTGGCCGGGGTGACGGTGCCGGGATTGGTCTGGTCGGCGGCCGCGTTCACCGCATCCCAGTCCCGGGTATCCCAAACCCCCCAGGCGATCGACGTACCCGGCAGGCCGCGGGCGCGGCGGTCTTCGGCGAGGGCGTCGAGGTGGGCGTTGCCCGCAGCGTAGGCGCCGTGGTCATTGCTGCCCCAGGTCGCGGCGATGGAGGAGAACAGCACGAACGCGTCCAGGTCGAGTCCGGCGGTCAGCTCGTCGAGGTGCCGGGCGCCCACCGCCTTCGCGCCGAGAGACGCGGACAAGCCGTCGACGTCCGTCTCGTCCAGCGGCGTGACGTACACGGTGTTCGCCGCGTGCAGCACGGAAGTCAGCTCCGGCCCGGTCCCGGCGATCCGGTCGAGCAGCCCGGCGACCTGGTCGCGCTCGGCGACGTCGCAGGCGAGCACGTCGACGCCGCTGCCCGCCACCGCCAGGTCCGCGGCCAGCGTCGCCACCCCCGGCGAGGCCGGGCCCGAACGCCCGGCGAGCACCAGCCGCTCCGCGCCACGACCGGCCAGCCAGCGGCCGACATACCCACCGGTCGAGCCGGTGCCACCGGTCAGCAGCACCGTGCCGCGGGGTACCCAGCGCTCCGGGCCCGAGCGGTATCCGGCCGCGCGGACCAGCCTTCGCGCGAGCACTCCGGCGCCGCGCAGCGCGACCTGGTCCTCACCACCGGACAGCACCGCGCACAGCCGTGCCGCGGTGCGTTCGTCCCAAGTGGACGGAAGATCGATCAGGCCGCCCCAGCGGTCCGGGTGCTCCAGACCGACCACGCGGCCGAGTCCCCACGCCTGGGCCTGCTGCGGGTTCGTGAGCAGATCACCGGGCCCGGTCGACACCGCGCCGCGGGTGAGGATCCACAGTGGAGCGTTGCTTCCCAGGTCACCGAGGGCCTGGACGAGGTGCAGGTTCGCAGCTGTCCCGGCGGGCACGCGCGGGTGGTCCGGCAGCGGCGTCTCGTCGAACGCCAGCACCGAAACGACCCCGGCCGGTTCGAGTCCGGCCAACGCGACGGCCAGCCCTTCGCGGTCGGCCACCGGGATGGTGACCACCTCCGCACCCCGGTCGACCAGTGCACGCACGCAGTCCTCGTCCGCACCGACGACGACCCAGGTCCCGGACAGCCGGGTGTTCTCCGGTTCCGGCACCGCGCTCCAGCTCACGCGGTAGCGCCAGTCGGCCACCGCGGATTCGGCCCGCTCCCGGCGTCGCCAGGACACCAGTGCGGGCAGCACCTCGCCGAGCGCGCGGTCGTCGACCTCCAGCGTTTCGGCCAGCTCACGCAGATGCCCGTGCTCGACGGCGCTCCAGAAGCCGGACTCGGCAGTGTCCGCCGCCGATGGCGCGGCCACCGCGGGCTGCGGCCAGAACCGCTGCCGCCGGAACGCATGGGTAGGCAGCTCCACCTGCTGCCCGTGCAACACAGTCGTCCAGTCGACGGGCACACCCTGGGTGTAGGCCTCCGCGAAGGAAGTGAGCAGCCGGTCGGCGCCACCGTCGTCGCGACGCAGCGTGCCGGTAACTACGGGCTCGTCGAGGGTGTCCGCGATAGCGCCGGTCAGCACCGCATGCGGAGAGGCTTCGACGAACACCGAGTGCCGCTCACCGGCGATCCGGATGGCACGCTCGAACTCGACCGTCTCGCGGAGACTCGCGAACCAATACTCCGCATCCATGGTCGGGTTCCACTCACCACTCATCGACGAGACCAGCGGCACCACACCCTCGCGCGGCTCGATACCCTGCAAGTCATGGATAATCGCGTCCCGCAGCTCATCCACCTGCGCCGAATGTGACGCATAATCCACCGACACCATCCGAGTACGCACACCCGCACCATCCGCGCTGTCCGCAAGTTCCTGAAGCGCTTCGGGATCACCACTGACCACCGTGGACACCGGACCATTCACCGCAGCCACCGAAACCCGGTCGCCCCACGGCTCAATCCGTACCCGCACCGCATCCGCCGATTCCGCAACCGACAACATCCCACCACGACCCGCCAACGCCGTGAGAGCCCTGCTGCGCAAAGCAACCACCTTCGCCGCATCCCCCAACGACAAAACACCTGCCACCACAGCCGCCGCAATCTCCCCCTGCGAATGACCCACCACCGCATCCGGGCACACACCCGCAGCCCGCCACACCTCCGCCAACGACACCATCACCGCCCACAACGCCGGCTGCACCACATCCGCACCCACCAACTCACCAGACAACGCCGCATCCACATCCACATACGGCGCCAAAGCATCCCGACACTCAGCCAACCGGCGCGCAAACACCGGAGACACCACAGCCAACTCCCGACCCATCCCAACCCACTGACTACCCTGACCCGGAAACACAAACACCACGCGGCCCGCCCCGCCGGACGGGACCATCCCGGTCACCACGCCGGTTCCCGGCTGTTGCGTGGCGACCGCGGCCAGCCCGGCCGCCAGCTCCTCCCGGCTGTTCCCGAGCACCACCGCACGGTGCTCGAACGCCGACCGCGTCGTGGCCAGCGACCAGGCGACGTCCGCGGCCTCCGCACCCGGTCCCAGCACGAACTCCCGCAGCCGCCCGGCCTGCGCCGCCAGTCCGCTCGGCGAGCGCCCGGACACCGGCCACGCCGTGACCGACCGTGCCAGCACGATCGTGCGCTCGGCCGGTTCGGCCGGTTCGGCAACCGGCGCCTGCTCGACGATGACGTGCGCGTTGGTCCCGCTGATCCCGAACGCCGACACACCCGCCCGCCGAGGCCGCTCACCCGCGACCCACTCGACCTCCTCCTGCAGCAGCCGGACGTCCCCGGCGCTCCAGTCGACGTGCGGCGAAGGCTCGTCGGCGTGCAACGTCCGGGGCAGCACGCCGTGCCGAAGTGCCTGCACCATCTTGATCACGCCGGCGATTCCGGCTGCGGTCTGGGTGTGGCCGATGTTGGATTTGACCGAACCCAGCCACAGTGGCTCGGACCGGTCCTGCCCGTAGGTCGCGAGCAGCGCCTGTGCCTCGATCGGGTCGCCAAGCGCGGTGCCGGTGCCGTGCGCCTCGACCGCGTCGACATCCTTTGTGGACAGTTGGGCATCGGCGAGCGCAGCGCGGATCACGCGTTGCTGCGACGGTCCGTTGGGGGCGGAAAGGCCGTTGGACGCGCCGTCGGAGTTGGTCGCGCTGCCGCGGATCACGGCCAGCACAGGGTGGCCGTTCCGCCGTGCGTCGGAAAGGCGCTCCAGCACGATCATGCCCGCGCCCTCACCCCAGCCGATGCCGTCGGCACCGGCGGCGAATGCCTTGCACCGTCCGTCGGCAGCCATGCCCTGCTGCTTGGAGAACTCGACGAACGAACCCGGCGTGGACAACACCGCCACGCCACCGGCCAGTGCCATCGAACACTCGTCCGAGCGCAGCGAGCGGACCGCCAGGTGCAGCGCCACCAGCGAAGACGAGCACGCCGTGTCGACCGTGACCGCGGGGCCTTCGAGGCCGAGCGTGTACGAGACGCGGCCGGAGATGACGCTGATCGCGTTGCCGGTCAGGAGATAGCCCTCACCGCCGGCATCGTTGCCGACCAGGTTGGCTTCGTAGCCCGACGACGACGCGCCCGCGAACACGCCGGTCCGCGAACCGCGCAGCGAATGCGGGTCGATCCCACCGCGCTCCAAGGCTTCCCACGACACTTCGAGCAACAGCCGTTGCTGCGGGTCCATCGCCAGCGCTTCGCGCGGGGAGATGCCGAAGAACGCGGCGTCGAAGTCGGCAACGTCGTGCACGAACCCGCCCTGGCGCGCGTAACCGGTATCGGCGTCGGCCCAGCCGCGGTCGGACGGGAAGCCGGAAACCGCGTCGGTACCGGACACGACCAGGTCCCACAACCGGTCGGGCCCGGTGACCCCGCCCGGGTACCGGCAGCCCATGCCGACCACGGCGATCGGCTCGTTCTCCCCGGATTCGAGCTGCTTGACGCGTTCGCGGGTCTGGTAGAGGTCCGCGGCCAGCTTCTTCAGCGCGCCGAGCAGCTGCTGGTCATCTGCCATCACGCCATCCCCAGTTCGTTGTTGATGAAGTCGAGGACCTCGTCGGCGGAGGCCGTCTCGAGCCGGCCGGTGACGGCCTCCTCCGGCGGGCCCGCGCGACCGTCCAGCCACTTGGACAGCACGGTCCGCAAGCGCGCGGTGACGTCCGCACGCAGCTCACTGCCCTCGGGGATGCCCTCGAGGGTCGTTTCCAGGCGGTCCAGGTCGGCGAAGACGGGCTCGCCCTCGGCGTCCCCGTACAGCTCGCTCCCCAGGAATCCGGCCAGCACGGCCGGGGTCGGATAGTCGAAGACCAGCGTCGTCGGCAGCGTCAGTCCGGTCGCCGCGGTGAGCCGGTTGCGCAGGTCGACCGCGGTGAGCGAGTCGAAACCCAGCTCGCGGAACGCCCGCTCGGGCTCGACCGCGTCGACCTCGGCGTAGCCGAGTACGGCCGCTGCCTCGCCGCGGACCAGCTCGGTCAGCACCCGCTCCTGCTCCCCGCGCGGTGCACCGTTCAGCCGCTCGGCGAGGCCCGCACCGGCTGCGGAAGCCGTTTCCGGCAAGGGTTCGACCGCGGCTTCCGGCAGTGTCGACAGCAGCGGGCTCGGCCGACGCAGGGTGAACGCAGGCGCGAACGTGCTCCAGTCGACGTCCGCGACAGTCACCGCGCTTTCGCCGCCGTCGAGCACCTGGCCGAGTGCGCGGACCGCGAGCCGCGGGTCCATCGTGCGCAGGCCGAAGCGGCGCAGCTGCTCGCCGGTTTCGCCACCGCCGAGTCCACCGCCACCCCAGAGTCCCCAGGCCACCGACGTGGCGGCGAGACCGCGGGCACGGCGGGACTCGGCGAGGGCGTCGAGGAACGCGTTCCCCGCGGCGTATCCGGGCTGGTAGCTGCTGCCCCAGGTCGCGGCGCCGGAGGAGAACAGGACGAATGCATCCAAGTTCTCGGTCAGTTCGTCGAGGTGGACGGCACCGGCGATCTTCGCCTCGGTGACGTCCGCGAGGTCGGCCACGGTGGTGCCTGCCACCGGGCCACCACCGCCCGCGCCGGCCGCATGCACCACGGCCGACAACGCGGGCCCGGTCGCGGCGATCCGGTCGAGCAGCCCGGCGACCCGGTCGCGCTCGGCGGTGTCGCACGAGACGACATCCACCGTGGTGCCGTTCCCGGCGAGGTCCGCGGCAAGGTCGGCGACGCCGTCCGCGCCGGGCCCGGAGCGGCTGGTCAGCACGGCGCGCACGGTGGCCCTCTCGGTCAGCCAGCGGCCGACGTGCCCGCCGACCGCACCGGTGCCGCCGGTCACCAGGACTGTGCCACGCGATATCCACGGCGCGGCCGGACGCGGCTTCGGGGCGTGTACCAGACGACGGGCGAGAATCCCGCCTGCCCGCACCGCGACCTGGTCCTCGGCGCCGGTGAGCACCGTGCACAGCCGGTCCGCGACCCGCTCGTCCCACGTGGGCGGCAAATCGATCAGCCCGCCCCAGCGCTCGGGGTGTTCCAGGCCGACGACCCGGCCGAGGCCCCATATCTCGGCCTGCCGCGGGTTCGGCGACTCCTGCGGGCCGGTCGTCACGGCGCCGCGGGTCAGCACCCACAGCGGTGCGTCGATTCCACGCTGCACCAAGGAAAGCGTGTCGGCGAGCCCGCGCGGGACGATCGGGTGGCCGTCGCTCGGGGCGTCGTCCAGGGCGAGCACGGACACCACTGCCCGCACGTCCTCGGGCGGCACTGCCAGGTCAGCCGGGCGCACCTCCGCCCCGCGGGCGGTGAGGGCCGCCGCGATCTCCGGGGCGTCACCGGCCAGCAGCCAGGTGCCGGACAACGTCGCGGGCTGCTCGGGCACGGTGGCCCAGGTGATCCGGTAGCGCCAGCCGGTGACCGCGGCCTCCTCGCGTTCCCGGCGCCGCCAGCGGGCGAGCGCCGGGGCGACCGCGCCGAGGCTCTGCTGGTCCACGGCCAGCGCGTCGGCGAGTCCGTCCAGGTCACCGTGCTCGAGCGCGGCCCAGAAACCGGACTCCTCGTCGCTTTCGCCGGTCACGCGTGGCTCGGGCCAGTAGCGCTCGCGCTGGAACGCGTAAGTCGGCAGGTCGACGAAACCGCCCCCGGTGACCGCATGCCAGTCGACTCCGACGCCGCGCGTGAATGCCTCCGCGAACGAGGTGACCAGCCGTTCGGCGCCGCCGTCGTCACGACGCAGGGTGCCGACCGCGACCGGGTCGCCGAGAGTGTCCACGATCGCGCCGGTGAGGACGGCGTGCGGAGAGATCTCCAGGAACGCGCCGTGCCCGGTCTCGCCGAGTGCCCGGACGGCCCGTTCGAACTCGACCGTCTCACGGAGACTGGCGAACCAGTACTCGGTGTCCATCACCGGGTTCCACTCGCCGCTCATCGCCGAGATCAGCGGAACCGCAGCCTCGCGCGACTCGATTCCCTGCAGCACCTGGACAATCTCGTCTCGTAGTTCGTCGACCTGTGCGGAGTGCGAGGCATAATCCACCGGCACCATCCGCGTGCGGGCGTCGGTCCGCTCGGCGAGTTCCCGCAGTGCTTCGGGATCACCACTGACCACAGTGGACTGCGAGCCGTTCACCGCGGCCACCGAAACCCGACTGCCCCACGGCTCGATCCTGGTGCGCACCGCATCTGCGGGCTCGGCGATGGACAGCATCCCGCCACGACCGGCCAACGCCGTAAGTGCCTTGCTCCGCAGCGCCACGACCTTCGCCGCATCCTCCAGCGAAAGAATCCCCGCCACCACAGCCGCCGCGATCTCCCCTTGGGAGTGACCCACGACTGCGTCCGGGCGAACACCCACCGCTTCCCACACCGCCGCCAGCGACACCATCACCGCCCAGAGCGCGGGCTGCACCACATCCGCACCCGCAAGCTCACCCGCCAGCGCCGCATCCAGATCCAGGTAGGGCGCCAACGCCGCACGGCATTCGGCCAGCCGGGCCGCGAACACCGGCGAGACCTCGGCCAGTTCCCGGCCCATCCCGAGCCATTGGCTGCCCTGCCCGGGGAACACGAACACCGTGTGCCCCGGCGTACCCGCGATCCCGGTGACCACGCCCGTGCCGGGCCGGCCGGTCGCGACCGCCGCGAGCCCGGCCACGTCCGGCACCACCGCACGGTGTTCGAACACCGGCCGCGTGGCGAGCGACCACGCCACGTCGGCGGAATCCTGCCCGGGGTGCGCAAGGACGTGTTCCCGCAGCCGTCCCGCCTGGGCCGCGAGCCCGGCTGCGGTGCGGCCGGAGAGGACCCACGGCGTCACGCCGGTCACCACCGGTGTCCGAGGCGCGGGTGCCTCGGCAGCGGGTGCCTCCTCGACGATAACGTGCGCGTTGGTCCCGCTGATCCCGAACGCCGAGATCCCGGCACGCCGTGGCCGGTCTCCCACCGGCCACTCGGCCTCGTCCTGCAGCAGGCGCACCGCTCCGGACGGCCAGTCGACGTGCGTGGACGGTTCGGCGGCGTGCAACGTCCGCGGCAGACGCGAGTGCTGCAACGCCAGCACCATCTTGAGCACGCCCGCGACGCCGGCCGCGGTCTGCGCGTGACCGAGGTTGGACTTGACCGAACCCAGCCACAGCGGCTCGGACCGATCCTGGCCATAGGTGGCGAGCACGGCCTGCGCCTCGATCGGATCGCCCAGCGAGGTGCCGGTACCGTGCGCCTCGACCGCGTCGACCTCCGAAGTGGACAGTCCGGCGTTGGCCAGTGCCGCGCGGATCACGCGCTGCTGCGACGGGCCGTTGGGGGCGGAAAGGCCGTTGGACGCGCCGTCGGAGTTGATCGCGCTGCCCCGGACCACGGCGAGGACACGGTGGCCGTTGCGCTGTGCATCGGACAGTCGTTCCACGACCAGCATCCCGGCGCCTTCGGCCCAGCCGGTGCCGTCGGCGCTGTCCGCGAAGGCCTTGCACCGGCCGTCGGAAGCGAGGCCCTGCTGCTGGGAGAACTCGGCGAACGCACCCGGCGTGGCCATCACGGCAACACCACCCGCGAGCGCCAGCGAGCACTCGCCCGACCGCAGCGCCTGCGCCGCGAGGTGCAGCGCAACCAGCGAAGACGAGCACGCGGTGTCCACCGTGACCGCCGGGCCTTCCAAGCCGAGCGTGTAGGAGACGCGGCCGGAGATCACGCTGCCCGCGTTACCGGTGAGCAGGTAACCTGCTGCACCCGCGGTGCCGGTCATCAACTCGCCGTAGCCGGAAGCCGAAGCGCCCGCGAACACACCGGTCCGGGTGCCGCGCAACGCGTGCGGGTCGAGGCCGGCACGTTCCAGCGCTTCCCACGAAACCTCGAGCAGCAGCCGTTGCTGCGGATCCATCGCGAGCGCTTCGCGCGGGGAGATCCCGAAGAACGCCGGATCGAATTCCGTGGCGTCGTAGACAAAACCGCCGCGGTGCGCGTAGGGCGACGAGGCGTCCTCCGCGACCGCCCAACCACGGTCGACCGGGAAGCCGGCAACCGCGTCGGTGCCGGACGAGAGCAGGTCCCAGAACTGCTCGGGGCCGGTCACGCCACCCGGGTAGCGGCAGCCGATGCCGACGATCGCGATGGGCTCGTCGGCAGCCGCCGCGACGGCCGCTTCCGCGACGTCGCCGCTTTCCTGCACGCCGAACAGCTCGGTGCGCAGGAAAGCGGCGAGGGCAGCGGGAGCTGGGTGATCGAACACGAGCGTCGCCGGAAGCCGCAGGCCGGTCGCCGTGGTCAGGCGGTCGCGCAGTTCGACCGAGGTCAGGGAGTCGACGCCGAGGTCGCGGAACGCGCGGTCGGCCGGCACCTCGCCGAGCCCGTCGTGACCGAGCACCGCGGCGGTCTCCTCGCGGACCAGTGCCACGAGCCGGCGGTCACGCTCGGCGCGCGGCAGTCCGGCCAGTGCCCGGCCCAGCTCGCTGTCGCCGCCGGCCGCCTCTTCGGTCGGCACCGAGAGCGCCTGCACGACCTCGGGCAGATCGCTCAGCAGCGCGCTCGGTCGACGCAGGGTGAACGTGGGGGCGAAGCGAGCCCAGTCGACATCGGCAACGGTGACGTGGTGCTCGCCCGCGTCCAGAACTTGCGCGAGCGCGCGGATTGCCTGCTGCGGTGGCATCTTCCGCAAACCACGGCGACGCAGCGTCTCCCCAGCCTCGCCGACGCCCATGCCCCCGCCGTCCCACAGTCCCCACGCGATCGAGGTCGCCGAGAGGCCGCGGGCCCGCCGGTCTGCAGCAAGGGCGTCGAGGAATGCGTTGCCTGCGGCGTAGCCGGGCTGCAGGCCGCTGCCCCAGGTCGCGGAGATCGAGGAGAACACCACGAACGCGTCGAGGTCGCCGGTCAGCTCGTCGAGGTGCCGCGCGCCGAGGATCTTCGCAGCAGTCACGTCGGCGTGCTCGGCCACGTCGGTTTCGGCCAGCGGGGTGGCCTGGCCGATGCCCGCGGTGTGCACGACCGCGGTCAGGTCGTCGATCCGGCCGACCAACGCGGCGACGTCCGACCGGCACGTGATGTCGGCGGCGAAAACCTCCACCGCAGTCCCGCGGCCGGCCAGTCCGGCGGCCGTGGCGATCGCCGCGGCAGGCCCGGAGCGGCTGGTCAGCACCACCCGCGGCGCGGCCCGGCCGGCGAGCCAATGGACCACGTGCCCGGCCAGGCCGCCGGTTCCGCCGGTGACCAGGACGCTGCCACGGGGCTGCCACGGCGGGTGCGCGGCCGGCGCGGGCGCGTGCCCGAGACGGCGGGCCAGCAGCCCGGACGCGCGCACCGCGACCTGGTCCTCGCCGAGGCCCGCGAGCACGGCGCACAACCGGTCCGCGGCTCGTTCGTCCACAGTGGATGGCAGGTCGATCAGGCCGCCCCAGCGGTCCGGGTGTTCCAGTGCGGCGACCCGGCCGAGACCCCACACCTGCGCCTGGTCGGCGGAAACCCGTTCACCGTCGAGCCCGGCCGCGCCGCGGGTGACGACCCACAGCGGCGCATCGTGCCTGCGGATCAGGTCGAGTACGTCGGCAATGCCCGCCGGGACCGTCGGGTACTCGGCGTGCGGGGTGTCGTCGAAGGCGAGCACGATGCCGGTCAGTTGGTCCGGGGTGGCGGCCGTGACCACGTCGGCGCCGTGCGTGGCCAGCGCAGCGGCGAGGTCCGGGGCGGCACCGACCAGCAGCCAGGTGCCGGACAGCGTCGCGGCGGTTTCGCGGACCGGCACCCAGGTGCTCCGGTAGCGCCAGCCGGTGAGGACCGCGTCGTCCTGCTCACGACGGTGCCAGGCAACGAGGTCGGGCAGCAGTTCGCGGAGCGGACGGTCGGCATCGAGGGCGAGTGAGGTCAGGTCTCCGGACTCGGCGGCAGCCCAAAAACCCGAGTCGGCCGCGGTGGTCCGCACCGACCGCTCCGGCCAGAATCGGTGACGGCGGAAGGCGTAGGTGGGCAGCTCGACTGTGCGTCCACTGAGGACGGTGGTCCAGTCGAGCGGCGCGCCGTGCACGTAGGCGCGGGCGAGGCCGCCGCGCACGGCGTCGGCAGCCGGGGTGTCCTTGCGCAGCAAGGGCACGAATACGCCGTCGGGCAGCACTGCCGGGCCCATCGACGACAGCGTGCCGTCCGGCCCGATCTCCAGAAACACCGAAACACCCTGCGCAGCCAACGACTCAACCGCATCACCAAACCGCACCGCCTGACGAGCCTG
>NZ_BAAAZN010000043.1:0-9984 GCF_039536925.1 Amycolatopsis ultiminotia
GAACGCATCGGCTGGCACCCGGGCTTGTCCGGCCCGTTCACCCTCTACACCACACCCCGACCCGTCGCCTACTTCTCCCACCACGGCGCCGGATGCTTCATCCCCGACGACAACGGCGAATACCGCCACGTCATCAACCAACTCGACAACCTCGCCCTCACCCCGCTCGAATCAGCCATGGCCATCGAACAGTTCGCCGCCACATTCGACCCGCAGGACACCGACAACACCTGACCCACCCACACCACAACAACAAACCGCGCACCCCTCCCCCACACCGCACCGCCCCAGCCAGACCCCGCGAACCGTCGGCACCCGAGGACACTCGACGCGGCACCACCAGCCGTCTCTGCTGGTAGAGACGGTCGCGAGCGACGACGATCATGCACACACTGCTGACAACCCCGGCAAGTCACTATTACAGTGACAACGCGACCACACACGGTCGTGTAGTGCAGGGGGAGGAACAGTGGTGGGATCAGACGTGTCCGCCGCCAGACAGGCACTGGTGCGCCTGGACGACGTGCCGGGGCGACTACCGGATCTGGTGTTCGTGCTGGTCACCGCGGGTGAAGGCGGGCGACCGGGTGGGCTTGAGGTCCGGCAGACCGCGCGGAACGAACTCGCGATCGCAGCCTATTCGTCGATCCAGCTGCTCGTCGATGCCTGCGGGAGCGGGCAGCCGTGGGTGCAGGTCGCCCGGGACCGGCTGGTCGAGGTATGCCAGGAGCTGGGGATCGGTGTCGTGGCGTTCGATGCTGTGCTCGACCCCGTGCCGCGTTACCCGGACGTCGACAGTCGTGATCAGCCGCCGTTGGAGCCGGTCGAGCCGCTGGACGAGCCGGATGGGCGGGTCTACGTGCCCTCGCGCCCGGTGCGGACCGGCCAGTACGTGGTCGAACTCGAGCTGCAACCCGTCCGGAACGGGCGGCCGGTGCTGCTGGCCTACACCTCACCGCAGCTGCTGGCCGCCGGATGCGGCCCGTATCAGCCCTGGGTCGCCATCGACACCGGCGACCTCCAACACGTAGTGCACGAATCCGGCGGGCACGGTGTGCTGCTCAACCCCGTGCTCGCCGAGGAGTTCCGGCACACCGCACCCGTGCACAACTGGACGTCACGGTCAGCGATCGGAGGGGAGTAAGGCATGTCCATGCCCTATGGCGACACCAGCAGCGGCTACAGCTACACCGAAGGCGCCCTCACCGGCGTCGCCGGACAGCTCCGCGACGGGGAAAAGGCGCTCGACGCAACCACTTCACGAGTAGTCCAGGCGGTCGATGCCGGCGCGTCATCCGCCATCATCGGAACCGTCCTGGACGACATCATGAAGATGGGCGTCGGCGCCGCAGGTGCAGCGGGCGGGGCTGCCGAAAAGGTCCACGCCGCCAATGGCGCCTACGACGACATCGAGAACAACCACGCCGGACAGCTCAAGCTCAACGACAAGCACGCCGACGATCCGGATACCCACCGCGAAATACACGTCCACGGCTAAAATCCATGGCTGAAGGGGAGAGCAGCATGGGACAAGCACTCAACACCACCGTCAACGGCTCATCCGGCACCTGCACCGCCGCCGCGGACTGGCTGCACACCGTCGCCGACGCCGGCCACCACGCCGCCGGGAACGTCCGCAACGCCCGCAGCGGCGCCGAAGCCGGGTGGCACGGGCCGGCCAGCCAGGCATTCCAGGAATCAATCGACAACATCGACGTCACCGCCGACGACATGGCCAACTGGGCCGCCAGCACCGAACGCGGCCTCCGCGAGTTCGCGTCCTCGCTGGATGCGGTGATCGCCCGCATGAACGACGCACTGGCCAAAGCCCACGCCGGCGACCTGCGCGTCGACGGGCCCTTCATCGTCGAACCCGACCCGATCCCCATGAACAAACCCGGCACCCCGATCGAGGTCTGCACCGCCGGCGGCGGAACCCGCGCGGTCGGCATCTACGAAGGCGATGTCAAGCAGTACAACAGCCTGGTCGCCGACCACAACACCAAAGTCGCCGTCTACAACGAATGCAAAGCCATCGTCGACGCTGCCCGCACCACCGAAGGCAACGCACACCAAGCACTCCGCCAAGCGATCCAGCCACCCTCAGGCCGCCTCGACATCGACGCCTACAAAGTCGGCACCACCACCATCGCCCGCGTCAACAGCTACATCAGCTCCTTCGAAAACCCCCGCATGGAAGCCCTGCAGAAAGCCCAACGCGCCGCCACCAGCGCCCAATTCTTCGACGGTTGGGCCAACGGCACCCTCATCAACATGACACCTGAGGACAAAGCTCTCCTCAAATGGGCAGCCGACGAATCGCGCGGCAATAAGGCGTCCTACGAAACCCGCGCACAACAATTCGAAAAGTACGTCAAAGACGTGCCTCCAAAAGTTCGCGATTGGATTGCCAAGTACCCCGGCAAGGGCCAGCTCCACGTCCTACCAGAAGACGCGGGACTAGGCCTGAAGGCGGGGCAGAAGCTAGCCAAAGGAATGCCTTACGTGGGCAGCCTTCTTACCGTGGGAAATGAGGCTTATTCGGCCTATAAGGGCGAGCAGACCTGGGGGAAGGCTGTCGCTGATTCTGGCGGCCTGATCGTAGGCGGCGCACTCGGCGGTATAGCGGCGAGCGCAGCAGCTGGCGCCATCTACGGCGCACCGCTGGGTCCTGTTGGCTCGTTCGTGGTAGGAACAGCCGGTGGTATCGCGGGCGCGATCGGCGGGCAAGCTGTCACCGACTGGCTCGTGCCGAAATAGGCAGGAAACACACCCATGACGAAAGCACCGACGCCGGATAGCGCAGACGGCCCTGTTGACCTTCCTCCCCGGCCGGACCCGCAAACCGGTGAGCCATTCCCACCGCATGGCCTAAGCTACTTCGGAGGCGAGCAGCGCCCGCACTATGCCGACCCTGGCCGCGAAACCCGGCTCTCGCATAAGCCTGCACCTCCACCAGACAAGGGACCAGTCCTGGCTTGGCACCGGGAGAGCCGCAAAGGGAAATTCACGAGCATCGTCGTAGGATTTGTCATCATGCTCGTGATTGTTGCCGCGATTTCCCTATTTCATGGCGACGGCTTCGGCGCATTCACAGCGTGGCCCATGTGGATCATCATTGTCGTCGGTACATTCTTGACGAGCAGCCCGTTCACCTATCTCACCTACGCGGCCGGCGCAGACTGGTTACTGGTAGAGCGCTCCCGTTGGGGCATCAAGAAGCGAATCTGGCTCGACCTGTACAAACTGACAAAAATAGATGCTTCTTACGGCGGTACAACCTTCCACCTCTGGCTCTACAATAAGGGCGGAGGCTTCTCCCGAAGCACACAAGAACTGCAGTTGGATCGCCGAATCTGGGACCTCGTCTACAACGGAATTCTGCATTCAGTAGCCAGTGGTGCGCAGGTCAGCAATCAAGCGATCGGCATCCTGCAGCTCGACAAGACACCGGCGTTGAAGATCCGGAATTCCGAACACCGCGAGCGGTAACGCACCCTGAGCGGGCCAGCCGCTCGAGCCGCCGGGCACACCTCAGAGACAGTGTGCGCCTTCGTCGGTGTGCTTGTGCCATAGCCGCAGTCCTACCTGGTCGACGTGCGCGTCGGTCCTGCTGCGCGGAACGCGCACACCGGGCAGGTCAGCTCCGGCCCGTCTTGGTAGTCATACGTTTTGGCCAGGGCGTAGCCGGCACGCAGACCGGGCAGGAACTCGTGCCGCAGCGCGGCTCGGCTTTCACCGCGCGAGACAACTCGCCGAGCTTCGCGACCACGTCGAGGAATGCCCGGTCGGGCAGCAACCGCAGGTCACGACCCCGGGAGGACTCCATTGGCGGCACCGCACTGCCGCAGACGAACTCTTGTACGCGGAGCGTGCAACCGCCGCGGTGGCCGCCGTCCCAGGTGAGGACGCACGCCTCGAAAGCGATGGCCGCGCCCACGCTGTGGCCGAATGACGCATAGTCCCCGGTACTGATCTCGCCGGCCACGCTCGCGTGCCGATTCCTCAACGGCTCCGCCAGAGCCCGCAACTCGTCCGGCACCAACCGCCGGTACAACGCATCGACCACGGCACACGACCATCCACACTCCCATCGTTTGCGCCGCGTCCGCAGGGCGCCGGTCGAGGACCGGGCCGTGTTCACGGCGGTGGTGGACGTGCTGACGAGCGGGTGTGCGTGGCGAATGCTGCCACCGTCGTTCGAGGTCACGGTGGCGACCGCGCATCGCCGGTTCACCGAATGGACCGAGGCCCGTCTGCAGCCCCGGCTGCACCGGGCTGTCCTGGACGAACTGAGTGGTCGAGGCGAGATCGACTGGTCCCGGGCAGTCCTTGACCGAGCATCGGTGCACGCGAAAAAAGAACCCATGCCCGGCCCGAACCCGGTCGACCGCGGCGAGTCCGGATCGAAGATCCATGTTCTGTCCGACCGAGCCGACCCCGCCACCGCGCACTCGGCAAACACCGGTGGGGCATCGAACGATCCATCGCCTGGCCCTTCAGCTACCACCGACTCGCCATCCGCGACGGCCGCTAAACCAACCACCTCTGCGCCTTCCGCACCCTCACCTGCTACAAGAAACTCACGAAATTGGTCACGCTTTCAGTACTGCAGCAACACTTCGTGATGTGCTGGTTGAGCATCCCCGTGGTTCACCGCAGATGAGGTCTATGGGCGGGCCGGTCGGCTGCGGCTCTGGCTGGAAGCCGCAGGATATCGCTCACGTGTTCGCCGTTTCCGCCGAGATCGAATTGGCCGAACTGATACGGGCCGGTCATCAGGCAAGACTCCGCGAGCGGCTCGTGGCCTCGACGGTGAGCGCAGTCGGTGGCGAAGCCGGGCCACGACGCTTTCCGTCACGCCAGCAGCTCGGTGCGGTACTGCGCGGCGAGTTCCGCCGCCTTCTTGCCGCGTTCGGCTTGCTCGGCCTCGGTCAGTTTCGGCGGCTCCGAGTTCGCACTCGGGACCGGGTCGGCGACCTGCCGGAAATAGTCCTCCTGGCCGGCCGGGGTGCACATGCAGTGCATGCGTGCGGGCCGGCCGGAGGCGTTGCGGAAGAAATGCGGGGCATTCGCCGGGATGTTCACCGTCTCGCCCGCGTTCACAGTGACGTCCTGGCCGCGGAAGGTGAACCGGATCTGTCCTTCCAGGATGGTGAACATCTCCTCGAAGTCGTGCCGGTGCGGCGGCGGGCCACCACCCGGCGGGATCCGCATGTCGATGAGGCAGTACCGGCCGTTGGTCTGCGCACCGGTCACCAGGATGGTGTAGATGTCGCCGGCCAATGCGATGTGCTTCAGGCTGCCCTTGTCGCCGGGACGGGCGACGGTGAGCTGCCGTTGCAGATCGTCGGCGGGAATCGGGGACTTGCCGGGTTCGGTCGTCATTCTCTCTCCGGTCTATTGTGGACAGTTCCGATCAGGAACGGCGCCAGGATCCGGAGGAACTGTCCGGGATCCTCTTCGGCAACGAAATGGCCGACGCCGGGAAGCACCGCCGTGGTCACGCCGGGCACCGCGGGCCGGAGGCCGTCGGCGAGCCGGGTGCCGGCGCCCAGTCCACCGCCGATGGTGAGCACCGGCATGGTGAGCCGTCCGCCGTCCTCGTACCAGGTGCGGTTGACCTGCCCGTCGGCGAGCAGCGTCCGGTAGTGCTCGAAACCGCTGCGCAACGAGGCGAAACCCGAGTAGGAGCGGCTGACCGCCGCGACGTCCGCCGGGGCGATCGCATCGGGCCTGCCCGCGAGGTGAGCGAACCACCAGCGGAAGAACTCCTCTTCGTGACCGGCGACCAGCAGCTCCGGCACCTGCGGGGTCATGAACAGCCCGAAGTGCCACCGGCCCCCGTGTGCCACGTCCATTGCCTGCTCCAGCCCGAACCCGGGAACCGCGAGTTCGGCGAGCACGAGCCGCTCCACCGTCTCGGGGTACCGCCGGGCGCAGGCGAACGCGACCATACCGCCGATGTCGTGCCCGACCAGGCGGACGGCCTGGTCCAGCCGCAGCGCTTTCAACAGCCCGCACAGGTCGTCGGCTTGGGTGTCCTTGTCGTAGCCGGACTCCGCCCGCGCGGACTCACCGAGCCCGCGAAGATCGGGCGCCACCACCGTGAAACCGAGCCCGGCGAGTGGCGCGAGCACGTGCCGCCACGCGAGAGCCGTCTGCGGCCAGCCGTGCAGCAGCACGAGCGGTGCACCCTCGCCGCCGATCAGGTAGCTCAGCGTGGTGCCGTTGACGCACGCTTCGCGGCGGGTGAATTCCCGCGGCAGGGTCTGCATCGCCACCGCTCAGTTCGGGATGAGCGAGGCGACGGCAGGCAGAACGGCTTGTCCGGCAGGGGAATTCCAGTCGCGTGCCAGCCCGGTGAGGATCATGTTCGTCGACGCGATGACGGCGCCGGCCGATTCCATCTGGCGCAGGGCGGCCTCGTCGGCGACCCCGTTGGGCGAACCGCCCGCGTCGGCGACGACGTACACGGTGTAGCCGCGCTCGAGCGCAGTAATCGTGGGATAGACGGTGCACACGTCGTTGGTCACCCCGGCGATGATCAGGATGCGCCGTCCGGTGTCCTCGACCGCAGCGGCGAACGCGGGGTCGTCCCAGGCGTTGACGACCCCGGTGCGCTTGATGCGGCCGGCGTACTCGTCCGGCACGAACTCCTCGAAGTCCTTGGCCAGCGGCCCCTGTGCCTGGTCCTCGAGGGACGAGGTGAGGACCAGCGGTATCTCCAGTGCCTTGGCCGCCCTGGCGAGCGCGAGCGCGTTCGCCTTCAGCACGTCCTGGTCGATCGAGCCGACCCAGCTCATCGTGCCGTCCTGGTGGTCGATCAGCAGCAGCGCGGTCTCACCGGGCAGAAGCATGTGCAGCGTCATGGTTTTTCCTTGCAGTAGTGGGAAACTCTCCGGAAAAGCGAGCGAATGCGCGGGGACGGTGAGCGGCTCCGCGCGGAGCAGGGCTGCCTCGGCGACAGCGATCATCGCGGCCGTTCCTGCAGCTGGATGGCAGACGGGTGGGCCCGGTCGTGGTGATAGGTGTCGGTACCGACCTTCCGGCCGTAGAAGTGGGTCATCGGAGCGTCGGCGATCGTCGAGTCGTGGTTACTGATCGACAACCGGATCCGATCCCCGCGGCGCGCGAGGAACGACATCGGCAACAGCTCGACCCGTAGCTCGTAGACCTGGCCGGGAGTGAGCGGCTCGGCCTCGGTGTGGTCGTGGAACGGACGCAGCGGCGTGGTCAGCTCGGGCACCTCGGCGCGATGTGAGGCCCGCAGCCAGCCCTGGGTGACCCGCTTCGGCGGCGCCCCGGATTCCGGTCCGGGCACCACGTACAACGACACGATGAGGTCGACGTCCTGCTGGTCGGTCGAGGCGTGCAGGGTCAGCACGCCCTGCCCGGTGAACTCCCGGTCGCGGTCCATCGGCTCGGACGTGAAGGTGGTTACCCGCGCGAGGTGGTCGGGCTTGCCCTCGGCGTCGAAGACGGTGACCCCGGCCCGCCACTGCGGATCCGGATAGGACCAGGACGTGCGGTCCTGCTCCGGTGTGGGCGCCTCCGCGGTGAGGGAGCCGTCGTTGAGCGAGGTCACCGTTCCGCTGTGGTTGCCGGACAGATAGAGCGTCGCCGTTTCCGCGTCGGCGGGCGGCCAGGTGCTCGCCGCACGGTAGGTGTTCTCGTTGTTGACGTAGAACCGGACGTTCGGCCGGTCCATCACACCGTTCTGCACGCCCTTGAGGTGGTGGTCGTACCACGGCAGCACCTCGGTGCGGTGGAACTCCTCGTCGAAGTAGTACTGCTGGGCGGCGGCGAAGGTGTCCGGGTGCGCGATCAGCAGCTGCCTGGGGCCGCGGACGCGCTCGTAGCCGGCGAAATTGCCGCGCAGGTGCAGTGAAGCCTTGCCCCAGGCGCCGATCGAGAACACCGGGATGTCGATCCGGTCCAGCTCCCAGAACGGGGACCGGCGGTGGTGCCACTCGTCGTCGAAGGGGTGGCTCAGCACGTCGAAGGCGAACTGGTCCTTGCGGCCGTCGTGGAAGTCGATCCCGTTGAGCTGGTGCTGCATGAGCACCGAGCCGAACAGCCAGGACGCGAAGAATCCCTGGGTGCTCGGGATACCGCCGTGGTACATCCAGTCGCGGTACATGTCCGTGGCGCCGTCGTAGGCGACGATCGTCTTCAGATGCGGCGGACGCGTGCGTGCGGTGTTCCACTGGCTCCAGCAGTAGTACGACATGCCGACCATGCCGACCGCGCCGTTCGCCCAGTCCTGCACCGCGACGTGCTCGATCATGTCGTGGACGGCTTCCCCCTCCTGCCGGGAGACCGGATCCCAGCTGCCCTCGGAACGGCCGGTGCCGGGCACGTCCATCGCCACGTAGGCGTAGCCGTGGTCGAGGTAGAACTGGATCGGGCCGTACTCGACGAAGGGGAAGATCGGGTGTGCCGGGAGCCGGCGCAGCGACTTCTGGTACGGCGATGCGCCCAGCAGCACCGGAAGCGGACCGGAGGCATGCTCCGGGAGGTACACGTCGGCCCTGGCGAGATCACCGGCACGGGTGCGCACCTCGATCTCGAACGGGGCCACCGCCACATCGACCACCTGCTCGTTCCCTTCTCGCCGAGGCGGCTGGATACCCCACAAAGGACAGTCAGCGTGGTACCACGTCGACCCACAATCCGGAACATTTCGTCCGGATAATCGATACTAGTCTAAGCTGGCCGGCACTGTCCAGTTGCATTGAGCCGAATGTCGCGTCACGCCGAGGAGAACCGATGCCCCGCCCGCGCAAAGCCCGCCGAGATGCGGAAGCCAACCGTGAACGGCTCCTCGCGGCGGCTGTCACGGCAATGCTGCGGGAAGGCCGCAACGTCCCACTGGCCACCATCGCGGCCGAGGCCGGCCTCGGGATCGGCACGCTCTACCGGAGCTACCCCGACCGTGACGCGTTGCTGCACGCACTGGAGTACCGCGCGTACGGTCTGCTCAACGGGATTCTGGACGGAATCGAGGAGGAAGCCGGGCTCGGCGGGCTGGACGCGGTCGCCCGGTTTCTCGAGGGTTCGCTGATCGTCGGCGACCAGCTGGTCCTTCCGCTGCACGGCGCACCGCCGCTGCTCACCCCGGAAGCCGTGGAAGCACGCCGGGCGATCAACCGGCGGCTCGAGCACTTCATCGCAGCCGGCCGCGCCGAGGGCACGATCCACTCGCCGGTCAACGCGACCGACATCATCACGTTCAGCGCGATGATCACCTACCCGAGGTCCCACGACCTCGACTGGGACCACCTTGCCCGACGCCAGATCGCGCTGTTCCTGAACGGCGTCGCCACCGGCGGCCCGGCTGCAGTGCCGGGTCCTCCGGTCGAACGCACGGGTGTCGAGCAGGCCTTCGAACGCCAGGCCCGGCCGTAGCGCAGCCGACACCGCCCGGGACGCCGGGCGGCTGAGGACCCTTGCGCGGCAGTGGTTTGGGGGTGCGGCGGACGGACGCCTGGAACTTGCCGGCGGCGATGGTCGCGGCCAGGGGTGCGGAGTGAGTGTGAAAGGCTGACTCCAGGCGTCGAAGAGGAGGGTCACCCCGCTGGCCTGCGCAGTGCCCTGGTCATCTCGGCGGCATGCGTGAGACCTCACGCAGTCATGCGCGGTGTCGTCTTGAGCCGCCGGCAGAGCTCCTCGGCGACAGACGCGACACATATCCGCAGCTGCACACGGGCGAGGCCGCGTCCGCGCTCAATGTGGGTTGTGCTGTTGATGGGCGGCACTGCCGTGCGACCCAGCGGCCGCCTGGCCGAGGTGATCCGGGGTGTCGCGTCAGACTGAGGCGATGGCCCCTGCTGCGGCTTCGGCTATTCCGTGCCCAGCCAGGCGGCGACGTCGTCGCGGGTGGTGCGTTGGCCGCCGAGGGCGCCGCGGCCGGGGAAGGTGTGGTGCACATCCGGGGCCATGTCGTGGATCAGCGACATTTCCCCGCGCGAGAGCGCGGCA
>NZ_BAAAZN010000044.1:0-9867 GCF_039536925.1 Amycolatopsis ultiminotia
GGTGACTGGGTCGTTGCGGCGTGATGACGGTGGTTTGCGGCGGTTGCTGACGTCGATGGCCGAGTTGTTCGTGCGTGGTGTACCGGTGGACTGGTCCGGGGTGCTGCCGCCGTCCAGGCGGGTCGACCTGCCGACATATGCCTTCGATCACCAGCACTACTGGCTCCAGCCCACTGAGTCCGCGACCGATGCGGCGTCTCTGGGGCAGGTCGCTGCCGACCATCCGATGCTGGGTGCGGTGGTGCGGTTGCCGCAGTCGGACAGCCTGGCCTTCACCTCGCGGTTGTCCTTGGCAGCGCAGCCCTGGCTGGCTGAGCACGCGGTCGACGGGGTGGTCGTCCTTCCCGGCAGCGGGCTGGTGGAGTTGGTCGTGCGGGCTGGTGACGAGGCCGGTTGTGCGGTGTTGGACGAGTTGGTGATCGAGGCGCCGTTGGTGGTCCCGGAGCGTGGTGGGGTTCGGGTCCAGGTTGCGGTGGGCGCGCCGGGTACGAACGGTTCGCGCACGGTGGACGTGTACTCCCAGCCTGACGGAGACACGCAGGTGTGGACCCGGCACGGCAGTGGGGTGCTTTCGGCGACGCCGAGTGCCGGCGCCGAATTCGACTTCACCGCTTGGCCGCCATCGGGCGCGCAGCCGGTCGGCGCCGGGGAAATCTACGAAGACCTTGCCCTGCAAGGGTTCGACTACGGGCCGGTGTTCCAGGGCGTGCAGACGGCGTGGCGGCGCGGCAGTGGCGACAATGCCGAGATCTTCGCCGAGGTCGCCCTGCCCGACGAGCAGCGTGCGGAGGCCGGCAGGTTCGGCATCCACCCCGCGTTGCTGGACGCGGCACTACACCCGGCCTTGCCGGCCGAGGACGGAGCACAACTACGGCAACCCCTGGAATGGCGTGGGTTGGTGCTGCACGCCGCGGGTGCGTCGGTGCTGCGGGTACGGCTGGCCGCCAACGGACCCGACACCGTGTCGTTGATCGCGGCCGACGGCACTGGGCACTTGGTGGCCTCGGCGGACGCAGTGGCGCTTCGGGCGCTCTCCGCCGGACAGCTGAACACTGCGAGGGAAACCCGCGACTCGTTGTTCCAAGTGGACTGGACCGAACTTCCGCCGGTTCAAGCCGAAACGCCGCCGTCCTGGTCGGCGGTGGCGACCGCGGACGAGCTGGCTACGCTGGCCGATGGCGCGACTGCGGTGCTCGAGGTCGACGGCGGCGAGGATTCCCCGCTGGTGGTGACCTCCCGGGTGCTGGAGGTGCTCCAGGCGTGGCTGGCCGGGCCCGGACCGGAGGATTCGCGACTGGTCGTGGCGACCAGCGGTGCGGTGCCCGCCGGCGGCGTGACGGTGACCGATCCGGCTGCGGCCGCGGGGTGGGGGCTGGTCCGTTCCGCGCAAGCGGAGAACCCGGGCCGGATCGTGCTGGTCGACCTCGACCCGGCCTCCGGGCACGGGATCGAGTCCGTGCTGGGTTCGGTGCTGGCCTGCGCCGAACCGCAGGTCGCCGTGCGGGGAACGTCCTTCCACGTACCGCGCCTGGTTCGGGCCGGTGACAAAAACCGCGCCGAGTCGACCGTGTTCGATCCGGAAGGGACGGTCCTCGTCTCCGGCGCGGGCGTGCTTGGCGGCGTCATGGCGCGCCACCTGGTCACCCGGCACGGGGTCCGGCATCTGGTGCTGGCCAGCCGCCGGGGCCCGGCCGCCGAGGGCGCCGAGGACCTGGTCGCCGACCTCACCGGTCAAGGTGCGGAAGTGTCCGTTGTGGCCTGTGATCTGTCCGAACGCGACGAGGTGGCCGCCTTGCTGGCCGAGCACCACTGCACCGGCGTGGTGCACACGGCGGGAGTGCTGGACGACGGCGTGATCGGTGCGTTGACTCCGGAGCGGTTGGCCGGTGTGTTCGCGCCGAAGGTCGATGCGGTGCGGCATCTCGACGAGCTGACCCGGGAGCGGGACCTCGACGCGTTCATCGTGTTCTCGTCGGGATCCGGCGTGTTCGGCTCGCCGGGGCAGGGCAACTACGCGGCGGCCAACGCATTCCTCGACGCGAAGATGGCCGAGCGCCGGGCGGCGGGTCTGCCCGGATTGTCGCTGGCGTGGGGTTTGTGGGAGCAGGCCACCGGCATGACCACGCACCTCGGCGGAGCCGACCAGGCACGGATGAGCCGTGGTGGTGTCCAGGCGATGACCGCAGAAGAGGGGATGTCCCTGTTCGACGCGGCCACCGGGCACGAGGAGGCGCTGCTGGTGCCGGTGAAGCTGGACCTGCGTGCGGCGCGCTCCGGTACGGCGGTGCCGCATCTGCTGCGTGGACTGGTCCGGGCCGGACGGCAGCAGGCGCAGGATGTGTCCGAAGTGGACAACAATCTGCTTCACCGGCTTTCCGGTCTTGCCACAGCCGAACAGGAGGCGCTGCTCGTCGATCTGGTACGTGGTCAGGTCGCGACCGTGCTCGGACATTCCGGGCCGGACGGGGTCCGGGCGGACACCGCGTTCAAGGACGCCGGTTTCGACTCCCTCACGTCGGTCGAGCTGCGCAACCGGCTGCGATCGGCGACCGGGTTGCAGCTGCCCGCAACGCTGGCCTTCGACTACCCGACCCCGCTGGTCCTCGCCCGGCACCTGCGCGACGAGCTCGGCATCAGTGGCGACTCGCTGTCCTTCGTGCACGAAAAGCTCGAGGACGTCGAGTCGCTGATCAGCAGGCTGACTCTCGACGAGTCCATGAAAACCAGTATCACGCTTCGTCTTCAAGGTCTGGTGGCCAGGTGCAACGGAGTTCTTGAACAGGCGGAAGTTTCCACGGCCGCGGAGCAACTCGAATCCGCTTCCGCCGAGGAAGTCCTCGACTTCATCGACGAGGAACTGGGGATCGCCTGACCCGGTTCGCGACGGACGTTCCATCAATACCTTGTGAGGATCCAAGAATGGCCACGGACGAAAAGCTCCTCAAGTACCTCAAGCGGGTCACGGCCGAACTGCACAGCCTGCGCAAGCAGGGTGCCCGGCACGCCGACGAGCCGCTGGCCATCGTGGGTATGGCGTGCCGGTTCCCCGGCGACGTGTCCTCACCCGAGGATCTGTGGCGGCTGGTGGCCGACGGGGTCGACGCGCTTTCCGACTTCCCCGACGACCGCGGCTGGGAGCTGGACGGCCTGTTCGATCCGGATCCGGACAACCCGGGAACGTCCTACACCACACAGGGCGGTTTTCTGCGCGGCGCCGGGCTGTTCGACGCGGGCTTGTTCGGGATCTCGCCCCGCGAGGCGCTGGTCATGGATCCGCAGCAGCGAATGCTGCTGGAGACGTCGTGGGAGGCACTGGAAGACGCCGGTGTCGACCCGCTGTCGCTGAAGGGCAACGACGTCGGAGTGTTCTCCGGGGTGTTCACCCAGGGCTACGGGGCCGGCGCGATCACCCCGGAGCTGGAGGCCTTTTCGGGCATCGGTGCGGCGTCCAGCGTGGCGTCCGGCCGGGTGTCCTATGTGTTCGGTCTCGAAGGTCCGGCGGTCACGGTCGACACCGCGTGTTCCTCGTCGTTGGTGGCCATTCACCTCGCCGCACAGGCGTTGCGTGCCGGCGAGTGTTCGATGGCGCTCGCCGGTGGCGCGACCGTGATGCCGACGCCCGGCACCTTCGTGGCGTTTTCCCGGCAACGGGTGCTGGCTGCCGACGGCAGGTCGAAGGCCTTCTCTTCGACGGCGGACGGTACCGGGTGGGCCGAGGGCGCCGGGGTGGTCGTGCTCGAGCGGCTTTCCGTGGCGCAGGAGCGTGGCCACCGGATCCTGGCGGTGCTGCGTGGCAGCGCGGTGAACCAGGACGGTGCATCGAACGGCCTGACCGCGCCGAACGGACCGTCGCAGCAACGGGTGATCCGCAAGGCACTGTCCGGTGCCGGACTGCTGCCGTCCGATGTGGACATCGTGGAGGCGCACGGCACCGGAACCGCGCTGGGTGACCCGATCGAGGCGCAGGCGTTGCTGGCGACCTACGGCCAGGCGCGCGAGCCGGAGCGGCCGTTGTGGCTCGGTTCGGTGAAGTCGAACATCGGTCACGCGCAGGCGGCCGCAGGCGTGGCCGGGGTGATCAAGATGGTGCAGGCCCTGCGGTACGGCGTCATGCCGCCGACCCTGCACGTGGCAGAGCCGACCCCGGAGGTGGACTGGTCCTCGGGTGCGGTCGGGTTGCTGACCGAGGCCAGGGAGTGGCCGAGCGACGGACGGCCGCGCCGGGCCGGGGTGTCCGCGTTCGGGATCAGCGGGACGAACGCACACCTGGTGCTGGAGGAGGCGCCCCCGGAGCAGCCTCCCGCCGAGGACGCCGCACCCGCCGGACCGGTGCCGTTGGTCGTGTCGGCCGGAAGCACGGTTTCCTTGGCCGCTCAAGCCGGACGCCTCGCGGAACTGCTCGAGCACGACGAGACGACATTGTCGCGGTTGGCCGGCGCGCTGCTGTCCGGCCGGGCTTTGCTGAACGACCGCGCGGTGGTGGTCGCGGGATCGGACGAGGAAGCACTGGCCGGATTGCATGCCTTGGCGCGCGGTGAAAGTGCGCCCGGCGTGGTGACCGGTTCGGCTGCACCGGGCAAGGTCGTGTGGGTCTTCCCCGGCCAGGGTTCGCAGCGGCTCGGGATGGGCCGGGAGTGCTACGACCGGTATCCGGTGTTCGCGACGGCGTTCGAAGAGACCTGCGAGCAGCTGGACGCGTTCCTGGCCGGATGGGTCGGCCACTCGGTGCGGGATGTCGTACTGGGCAAGGTTGCGGGCAGCACGAGGCTGCTGAACCAGACGGTGTTCACGCAGGCCGGGCTGTTCGCGGTGGAGACCGCGCTGTTCCGGCTGGCCGAATCCTGGGGGGTCCGGCCGGATGTGGTGATCGGCCACTCGATCGGTGAGATCACCGCCGCGCACGTCGCGGGCGTGTTCTCGCTGCCGGACGCGGCACGGATCGTCGCGGCGCGGGGACGGCTGATGCAGGCGCTGGCTCCGGGCGGGGCGATGGCCGCGGTCGCCGCCACCGAGGACGAGGTCGCCGGGCTGCTCGGCGACGGCGTGGAACTTGCCGCGGTGAACGGTCCGTCGGCGGTGGTGCTCTCCGGTGCCGAAGACGCGGTACTCGCGGCCGCGGGCCGGATGCGGGAACGAGGGCACAAGACGAAACAGCTGGTGGTCTCGCATGCCTTCCATTCCGCGCGGATGGAGCCGATGCTGGCGGAGTTCGCCGCCGAGCTGGCCGAGGTGAAGTGGCAGGAACCGGAGATCCCGGTGGTCTCGAACGTGACCGGCCGGATCGCCGAGCCGGGTGAGCTCGCCGATCCGCAGTACTGGGCCGAGCACGTGCGGCGGCCGGTGCGGTTCGCGGACGGCATCGCGGCCGCGGTGGCGGATGGCGGATCGCTGTTCGTGGAGCTGGGCCCGGGTGCGGCGCTGACCGCTCTCGTCGAGGAGACCGCGGACGAGGCGACCTGTGTCGCGGCGCTGCGCGACGACCGTGCGGAGGAGCCGGCGCTGATCGCTGCAGTGGCCGAGTTGTTCGTCCGCGGTGTGCCGGTGGACTGGTCGGCCATGCTGTCCCCCGCGACCGGCTGGGTCGACCTGCCGAAGTATGCCTTCGACCAGCGGCACTACTGGCTCCAGCCGACCGCGCAGGCGACGGATGCGGCGTCGCTCGGGCAGGTGGCGGCCGATCACCCGCTGCTGGGCGCGGTGGTCCGGCTGCCGCAGTCGGACGGATTGGTGTTCACCTCGCGGCTGTCGTTGCGGTCGCATCCGTGGCTGGCCGATCACGTCATCGGCGGGGTGGTGCTCGTTGCCGGTACCGGGCTCGTCGAGCTGGCGGTCCGGGCGGGTGACGAGGCAGGCTGCCCGGTCCTCGAGGAACTGGTGATCGAGGCGCCACTGGTCGTCCCGGAACGCGGCGGAGTCCGGATCCAGGTCGCGGTGGGAGCGGCGGGGGAGACCGGTGCACGCACCGTCGAGGTGTACTCGCTGCGCGAGGACGCCGGCACCGAGGTGTGGACCCGGCACGCCAGCGGATTCCTGTCGGCAAGGCCGCCCGAGCAGGCACCGGGATTCGACTTCACCGCCTGGCCCCCGGCCGGTGCGCAGCGGGTCGAGGTCGGGGATTTCTACGCCGGACTCGTCGAAAGCGGCTACACGTACGGGCCGGCGTTCCAGGGACTGCAGGCGGTGTGGCGGCGCGGCGACGAGGTGTTCGCCGAGGTCGCCCTGCCCGAAGCGGAGCGTGCGGAGGCGGCCGGCTTCGGCATCCACCCCGGACTGCTGGACGCGGCCCTGCACGCAGGTATGGCCGGTGCCGCGGCGGAGGCCGAACCCGGACAGCCGGTGCTCCCGTTCGCGTGGAACGGCCTGGTTCTGCACGCCGCGGGTGCTTCGGCGCTGCGGGTCCGGCTCGCGCCGAGCGGTCCGGACGCGCTGTCGGTCGAGACCGCGGACGAGGCAGGCGGTCTCGTGCTGACGGCAGACTCGCTGGTGTCCCGCCCGGTATCCACCGAACAGCTCGGTGCCGCCGCCGCGGACAACCGCGACTCGCTGTTCCGGCTGGAGTGGATCGAACTGTCCGCGGTCGAGGCGTCCTCCGTGCCGTCCTGGGTGGCAGTGGCGACCCCCGATGAAGTCTCGGAACTGGCCGACGGCACGCCCCCGGCAGTGCTGTACGAAGCCGTCGGTGCTGAGGACGGCGCGCTGGACGTGACTTCGCGGGTACTGGAGATCGTTCAGGCCTGGCTGGCGGGGACCGCTTCCGAGGAGTCGCGCCTGGTGGTGGTGACCCGGGGTGCGGTGCCCGCCGACGGCGACGTGGTGAGTGATCCCGCCGCGGCCTCGGTGTGGGGACTGCTCAGGGCCGCCCAAGCGGAGAACCCGGACCGGATCGTCCTGCTTGACCTCGATCCGGACGCCGAAGGCGGCGCGGAGCCGGTTCTGGCTTCGGTGCTGGCGTGTGGTGAACCCCAGGTCGCCATCCGGGGAACCGCGCTGTGTGCGCCTCGCCTCGCCCGTGCCGAGCCGTCCGAGCCGTCCGAGCTGCCCGCCGTGTTCGGTCCACAACGGACGGTCCTGGTCTCGGGTGTGGGATCGCTGGGTGCACTGGTGGCCCGGCATCTGGTGGCCCGGCACGGGGTCCGGCAGCTGGTGCTGGTCAGCAGGCGGGGCCCGGACGCCGAGGGCATGGACGAGCTGACGGCCGAACTCACCGGGCAGGGCGCAGCGGTCTCCGTGGTGGCGTGCGACGTGTCCGACCGCGAGCAGGTGGCGGCGCTGCTGGCCGAGCACCCGCCATCCGCCGTGGTGCACACGGCGGGGGTGCTCGACGACGGTGTGCTCGAGTCGTTGACCCGGGAGCGGCTGGCCAGGGTGTTCGCGCCGAAGGTGGACGCGGTGCGGTATCTCGACGAGCTGACCCGCGACCTGGAGCTGGACGCGTTCGTGGTGTTCTCGTCCGCGTCGGGTGTCTTCGGCTCGGCCGGCCAGGGCAACTACGCCGCCGCCAACGCCTACCTGGACGCGGCGATGGAGAACCGCCGTGCCGCGGGCCTGCCGGGAACGGCACTGGCCTGGGGCCTGTGGGAGCAGACCGACGGTATGACCGCGCACCTCGGCGACGCCGACCAGGCGCGCGCGAACCGCGGTGGTGTACTGGCCATCTCGCCCGCGGAGGGCATGGAGCTGTTCGACGCCGCGTTGAGCGTGGCCGGGGCTCAGCTGGTCCCGGTCAAACTCGACCTGCACAAGACCCGTGCCGGTGGCGTGGTTCCGCACCTGTTGCGTGGCTTGGTCCGCGCCGGCAGGCAGCAGGCCCGTGCCGCTTCCACAGTGGACAAGGGGTTGGCCGGGCAGCTGGCCGGGCTCGCCGCGGCGGAGCAGGAGACCCTGCTGCTCGAAGTGGTTCGCGGCCAGGTTGCGCTCGTGCTCGGACACACCGGAGCGGACGCCGTCCGCGCGGACACGGCGTTCAAGGACGCCGGTTTCGACTCGCTGACGTCGGTGGAGCTGCGGAACCGGCTGCGCGCGGCGACCGGGTTGAAGCTGCCGGCGACGCTCGTCTTCGACTATCCGAATCCGGTCGCGCTCGCCCGCTACCTGCGTGCCGAGCTCGGTGACACGGTGGCGGGCACGCCCGCGGTGCCCGCGGCGGCCGCGGATCCCGGTGAGCCGATCGCCATCGTGGGCATGGCGTGCCGGCTGCCGGGCGGGGTGGCGGATCCCGAGGACCTGTGGCGGTTGGTGGCCGAGGGCCGGGACGGGATGTCTCCCTTCCCCGAGGACCGGGGCTGGGATCTGGCGGGCTTGTTCGACCCGGAACCGGACCGCTCCGGGACGTCCTACACCAGCCAGGGCGGATTCCTGGCCGGGGCCGGGCAGTTCGACGCCGGGTTTTTCGGGATTTCGCCGCGGGAGGCGTTGGCGATGGATCCGCAGCAGCGGTTGCTGCTGGAGACGTCGTGGGAGGCGCTGGAGGGCGTGGGGATCGACCCGGTCTCGTTGAAGGGCACCGATGTCGGCGTCTTCGCCGGGGTTTCCAACCAGGGCTACGGAATGGGCGCGGCTGCCTCGGAGCTGGAGGGCTACGCGAGCACTGCGGCCGCGTCGAGTGTGGCATCGGGGCGGGTGTCCTATGTGTTCGGTTTCGAGGGGCCGGCGGTGACCATCGACACGGCGTGTTCGTCGTCGTTGGTGGCGATGCACCTAGCCGGGCAGGCGCTGCGACAGGGCGAGTGTTCGATGGCGCTGGCCGGCGGCGTGACGGTGATGGGCACGCCCGGCACCTTCGTGGAGTTCTCGCGCCAGCGTGGTCTGGCAGGGGACGGACGGTGCAAGGCGTTCGCGGACGGCGCCGACGGCACGGGCTGGGCCGAGGGCGTCGGGATCGTCGTACTGGAGCGGCTGTCGGTGGCGCGCGAGCGTGGGCATCGGATCCTGGCGGTGTTGCGTGGCAGCGCGGTGAATCAGGATGGTGCGTCGAACGGGTTGACCGCGCCGAACGGCCCGTCGCAGCAACGGGTGATCCGCCGGGCCTTGTCCGGCGCCGGCCTTTCTCCGTCCGATGTGGACGCGGTGGAGGGGCATGGTACGGGGACTGCGTTGGGTGATCCGATCGAGGCGCAGGCTTTGCTCGCCACTTATGGTCAGGACCGCGATCCGGAGCGGCCGTTGTGGCTGGGTTCGTTGAAGTCGAACATCGGGCATGCGCAGTCCGCCGCGGGTGTGGCGAGTGTGATCAAGATGGTGCAGGCGTTGCGGCATGGCGTTCTGCCGCCGACTTTGCACGTGGATCAGCCGAGTACGCAGGTTGATTGGTCGGCTGGTGCGGTGGAGTTGTTGACGGAGGCGCGTGAGTGGCCGCGGGGTGGTCGGCCGCGTCGTGTGGGTGTGTCGTCGTTTGGGATTAGTGGGACGAATGCGCATTTGATCCTGGAGGAAGGTGCTGTTGAGGATTCGGTGTCGGGTGCGGTGGTGTCGGGTGGTGTGGTGCCGTTGGTGGTGTCGGCGCGGAGTGCTGGTTCGTTGGCTGGTCAGGCGGAACGTCTGGGGTCCTATGTGGATTCTGGGGTGTCGTTGGCTGGGGTGGCTGGTGCGCTGGTGTCGGGCCGTGCGGTCTTTGGCGAGCGTGCGGTGGTGCTGGCGGACTCGGCGGAGGAGGCCCGAGTCGGTTTGGCTGCACTGGCACGGGGGGAGGATGCGCCGGGCGTCGTGACGGGCCGGGTGCCTGTGTCGGGTGCCCCGGGCAAGGTGGTGTGGGTGTTTCCGGGTCAGGGGGCGCAGTGGTTGGGGATGGGTCGGGAGTTGTTGGAGTGTTCTCCGGTTTTTGCTGCGCGGGTTGAGGAGTGTGCGGTGGAGTTGGAGCGGTGGGTTGAG
>NZ_BAAAZN010000045.1:0-9563 GCF_039536925.1 Amycolatopsis ultiminotia
CCTGCGAATGACCCACCACCGCATCCGGCTCCACACCCGCAGCCCGCCACACCTCCGCCAACGACACCATCACCGCCCACAACGCAGGCTGCACCACATCCGCACCCACCAACTCACCGACCAGCGCCGCATCCACATCCACATACGGCGCCAAAGCATCCCGACACTCAGCCAACCGGCGCGCAAACACCGGAGACACCGCAGCCAACTCCCGACCCATCCCGGCCCACTGACTACCCTGACCCGGAAACACGAACACCACGCGGCCCGCCCCGGCCGGGACGACCGTGCCGGTCACCACGCCGGGCGCGGGCTGGCCGGTCGCGATGGCCGCGAGCGCTGCCGCCGGATCGCTCCCGGTGACCACGGCGCGGTGCTCGAACGGCGACCGCGTGGTGACCAGCGACCAGGCGATGTCCGCAGGGTCGAGGTCCGGATGCGCCAGCACGTGCTCACGCAGGCGGCCGGCCTGCGCGGCGAGTCCGTCCTCGGTGCGGCCGGTCACCACCCACGCCGGTGCCGCGGCGGAGACCAGCGGCGACCGTTCGACCACCACCGGCTCCGCGGCGGGCGCCTCCTCGACGATGACGTGCACGTTCGTGCCGCTGACACCGAATGCCGACACCCCGGCACGCCGCGGCCGCTCGCCTGCGGGCCACGGCACGGACTCGGTGAGGAGCCGGACGTTGCCCTCGGTCCAGTCGATCTCGGCCGACGGTTCCTCGGCGTGCAGGGTCGGGGGCAGTTGCCCGTGCCGCAGCGCCAACACCATCTTGAGCACGCCCGCGACGCCGGCGGCGGTCTGCGGGTGCCCGATGTTGGACTTGATCGAGCCCAGCCACAGCGGCTCGGCACGGTCCTGCCCATAGGTCGCGAGCACGGCCTGCGCCTCGATCGGATCGCCGAGTGCGGTGCCGGTGCCGTGCGCCTCGACCGCGTCGACATCCTTTGTGGACAGTTGGGCATCGGCGAGCGCAGCGCGGATCACCCGTTGCTGCGAGGGGCCGTTGGGGGCGGCGAGGCCGTTGGACGCGCCGTCCTGGTTGGCTGCGGTGCCGCGGACGACGGCGAGGACCTCGTGGCCGTTGCGTTGCGCGTCGGACAGCCGCTCCAACAGCAGCATCCCGGCGCCTTCACCCCAGCCGATACCGTCCGCGTCGGCTGCGAAGGCCTTGCACCGGCCGTCGGCGGCCATCCCCTGCTGACGCGAGAACTCCGCGAACGCACCCGGCGTCGACAGCACTGCCACCCCACCGGCGAGTGCCATCGAGCACTCCCCCGATCGGAGCGACTGTGCCGCAAGGTGCAGCGCGACCAGCGAGGACGAACACGCGGTGTCGACGGTGACCGCCGGGCCCTCCAGACCGAGCGTGTAGGAAATGCGGCCGGAGATGACAGCGGTGAGCCCACCCGTCATCAGGTAGCCCTCGGCGCCGCTTTCACCGCCCTCGAGGCCCATGCCGTATCCGGAGTAGGTGGCGCCGGCGAAGACGCCGGTTGCCGAACCGCGCAGGCTCGCCGGGTCGATCCCGGCGCCTTCCAGCGTTTCCCACGCGACTTCCAGCAACATGCGCTGCTGCGGGTCCATCGCCAGCGCCTCGCGCGGGCTGATGCCGAAGAATCCGGCATCGAACTCGGGCGCGTCGTAGATGAACGCACCTTCGCGGACATAGCTCGTGTCCGGATCGCCGTAGCGCTGCTCGACGGCTTCCCAGCCGCGATCTGTCGGAAAGGCGGAGATCGTGTCGGTGCCCGCGGCGAGCAGCTCCCACAGCTGCTCCGGTGACGTCGCACCGCCCGGGAACCGGCAGCCCATGCCGACGATCGCCAGCGGTTCACCGTCGGCGGCCGCGGTGACCCGTGGGCTGTCCGGCCCGACGTGCACCCCGGTCAGCCGCGAGCCGAGCAGTTCGGCGAGCGCGGCGGCGTTGGGGTAGTCGAAGATCAACGTCGAGGGCAGTTTCAGCCCGGACGCCGCGGTCAGCCGGTTGCGCAGCTCCACCGCGGTCAGCGAGTCGAATCCCAGCTCCTTGAACGCACGGCGCGGCTCCAGTGCCTCGACCCCGGTGTGCCCGAGCACCGCGGCGGCCTCCGCGCGCACCAGGTCGGTCAGCTCACGCAGCTGCTCTTCACGCGACAACCCGGCCAGCCGGCGGCCCAGCTCGCTCACCGGCTCGTCGGGTCCGTCCGCGGTGGCCAGTGCGGCCGTGACCTCCGGCAGCCCGGCGATCAGCGGACTGGGCCGGTGGAGCGTGAAGGTGGGCGCGAACCTCTGCCAGTCGATGTCCGCCACGGTGACCGACGGCTCGTCGCCGTCGAGGATCCGGGCCAGCGCGTCGATGCCCCGCTCCGGGGCCATCACCCGCATGCCGAGACCGCGCAGCTGCGCACCGGCGTCGCCGCCCACCATGCCGCCGCCACCCCACAGCCCCCAGGCGACCGACGTCGCCGCCAGGCCGCGGGCACGCCGGGAATCCGCGAGCGCGTCGAGGTGGGCGTTGGCCGCGGCGTACCCGGAAAGGCCGCCACTGCCCCAGATCGCCGCACCGGAGGAGAACACGACGAACGCGTCCAGCTCACCGGTCAGCTCGTCCAGCCACCGTGCGCCGTGCACCTTCGCACGCATCGCCGAATCCAGATCCGCCGCGGTGGTCTCCGCGATCGGCCCGCCTTCGCCGACCCCGGCGGCGTGCACCACGGCCGTCACGGCGGTCCGGCCGAGCAGGTTCGCCACCTGGGACCGCTCCGCGACGTCACCCGCCACTACCTCGACCGCCGTGCCCAGCCCAGCCAGTTCCGCGGCGAGTGCCACCCCGGCGGCGGGCCCGGAGCGGCTGGTCAACACGACCTTTTCCGCGCCACGCCCGGCCAGCCAGCGGCCGACGTGCCCGCCGATCGCACCCGTGCCACCGGTGATCAGCACCGGCCCGCGCGGCTGCCACTCCTGCGTGCGCTGCGGCGCCGGAGCGTGCCCCAGCCTGCGGGCCAGCGTGCTGGCGCCGCGGAGTGCGAGCTGGTCCTCGGTCCCGGCCAGCGCGGCACACAGCAACCCGGCGGTACGATCATCCACTGTGGACGGTAGATCGATCAGACCGCCCCAGCGTTCCGGGTGTTCGAGCGCAGCCACTCGGCCGAAACCCCACAGCTGCGCCTGTTCGGGCGCCGGAACCGCTTCGCCGGGTACCGCGGCGACGGCACCGCGGGTCAGCACCCACAGCGGCGCACCGAGGTCCCGCTGCACCAGCTCCAGCGTCTCCGCCAGCGTCGGTTCCACCGCCACGACGCCGGTGAACCCGCCCTCGGCGGCGTCCGTGACGATCTCGACGCCCCGTCCGGCAAGCGCCCGCTCGACCTCGGGTGCGTTGCCGAGCAGCAGCCACTTGCCGTCCGGTGCCGCAGTGGACTCACCGAGCGGGGTCCAGACGATCCGGTAGCGCCAGTCCTCCGCCGCGGTGGCGGGTTTGGCCTCGGGCCAGAAGCGTTCGCGCTGGAACGCGTAGGTCGGCAAGTCGATCGCGGTGCCGCGCAGGAACGAGGACCAGTCGACGGGCACCCCTTGGACGTACGCCTCGGCGAACGACGTGAGCAGCCGGTCGGCGCCACCGTCGTCGCGACGCAGCGTGCCGGTAACTACGGGCTCGTCGAGGGTGTCCGCGATAGCGCCAGTCAACACCGCATGCGGAGAAGCCTCAACAAACACACCATGACCCTCACCCAAAACCCGAACCGCCCGCTCAAACTCCACCGTCTCCCGCAGACTCGCAAACCAATACTCCGCATCCATCTGCGGATTCCACTCACCACTCATCGACGAGACCAGCGGGACCTCACCCTCGCGCGGCTCAATCCCCTGCAACTGCTGGATAATCTCGTCCCGCAGCTCATCCACCTGCGCCGAATGTGACGCATAATCCACCGACACCATCCGAGTACGCACATCCGCACCATCCGCGCTGTCCGCCAGTTCCTGAAGCGTTTCGGGATCACCACTGACCACCGTGGACACCGGACCATTCACCGCAGCCACCGAAACCCGGGCACCCCATCGTTTGATCCTGGCACGCACGGCATCCGCAGGCTCGGCGATCGACAGCATTCCACCACGACCCGCCAGTGCGGTAAGTGCCTTGCTGCGCAAAGCAACCACCTTCGCCGCATCCTCCAACGACAGAATCCCCGCCACCACAGCCGCCGCAATCTCCCCCTGCGAATGACCCACCACCGCATCCGGCTCCACACCCGCCGCCCGCCACACCTCGGCGAGTGAGACCATCACCGCCCACAACGCAGGCTGCACCACATCCGCACCCACCAACTCACCAGACAGTGCAGCGTCCAGATCCAGATACGGCGCCAAAGCATCCCGACACTCGGCCAGCCGCGCAGCGAACACCGGGGACGCAGCAGCCAACTCCCGACCCATCCCAACCCACTGACTACCCTGACCCGGAAACACAAAGACCGTCCGCCCCCGCGCCCCGGCCCGGCCGGTCACCAGGCCCGGTACCGGCCGCCGCTCGGCCAGCGCCGCGAGGGCATCGTCGGCAAGCAGCACGGCCCGGTGTTCGAACGCCGAACGCGTCGTGGCCAGCGACCACGCCACATCACCACGATCAGCCGGGTAGCGCAGCAGATGGTCCCGCAGCCGTGCGGCCTGCGCGGCGAGCCCGTCCGGGGTCCGCCCCGACAGCACCCACGGCGTGGCCCCAGCAGTCAGAACATCCGGCGCTGCAACAGCTTCAACAGGTTCCGCGGCAGGCGCCTCTTCGACGATCACGTGCGCATTGGTCCCGCTCATCCCGAACGCCGACACACCCGCCCGCCGAGGCCGCTCACCCGCGACCCACTCGACCTCCTCCTGCAACAGCCGAACATTCCCGGCCGACCAGTCCACCTGAGACGTCGGCTCACCGGCGTGCAGCGTCCGCGGCAACCGCGAATGCTTCAGTGCCTGCACCATCTTGATCACACCGGCCACACCAGCGGCCTGCTGCGCATGCCCCAAGTTCGACTTCAGCGAACCCAACCACAACGGCTCGGCACGACCCTGACCATAAGTCGACAACACCGCCTGCGCCTCAATCGGATCACCCAACGTCGTCCCAGTACCGTGCGCCTCCACCACGTCGACCTGCTCGGGGCTGATCCGCGCGGCCGCGAGCGCGGAACGGATCACCCGCTGCTGGGAAGGACCGTTGGGCGCGGTGAGACCGTTGGACGCACCGTCCTGGTTGATCGCCGAGCCCGTGACCACCGCGAGGACCCGATGCCCGTGCCGGCGCGCATCGGAAAGACGCTCCACCACGAGCACGCCGGCACCCTCGGACCAACCCGTACCGTCCGCGTCCGCGGAGAACGAACGACACCGACCATCCGCGGAAAGCCCTTGCTGCCGGGAAAACTCCGCAAACGTCCCAGCAGTCGCCATCACCGTCACACCACCGGCGAGAGCCAGCCCGCACTCGCGATTACGCAGCGCCTGCACCGCCAGATGCAACGCCACCAGCGAAGACGAACACGCCGTGTCCACCGTGACCGCCGGACCTTCCAAACCCAACGTGTACGAGACCCGGCCGGAGATCACGCTGCCCGCGTTACCGGTCATGAGATAGCCCTCGGCACCACTGTTCCCACCGGCCAGCTCGGTGCCGTAACCGGCGGACGAGGCACCCGCGAATACACCGGTCCGCGATCCGCGCAGCGAATGCGGATCGATCCCGGCCCGCTCCAGCGCTTCCCACGTGACCTCCAGCAGCATCCGCTGCTGCGGGTCCATCGCCAACGCCTCGCGGGGCGAGATCCCGAAGAAGGCCGCGTCGAAGTCCGTGGCGTCGTGGACGAAACCGCCCTGGCGCGCGTAGTCGCCGGTATCCTCCCAGCCACGGTCGCCGGGGAACGGGGACACCGCGTCGGTGCCGGTCGCGACGAGGTCCCACAGGTCGCCGGGGCCGCGCACACCGCCGGGCAGCCGGCAGCCCATGCCCACGATCGCGATCGGCTCGTCGCGGTCGGCCTCCAGGCCGCGCAGCCGCCGCCGGGTCTCCTGGAGCTCGGCCGACGCCTTCTTGAGGTAGTCGAAAAGCTTTTCCTGACTCTCCATCACAGGCTCCCGAGTTCCTTGTCGAGAAAGTCGAACACTTGCTCCTGGGTGGCCGAACCGAACTCGATGCCCTGGTCCGCTTCCGGTTCCCGGTCGAGGCCGGCGAGGATGCCGCGCAGCCTGCGGCGCACGTCCTCCCGCAGCCCGTCGTCGGTCACCTCGGCAAGGCCTGCCTCCAGCCGGTCCAGCCCGGCGAGCACGGCACCCGGCCCGCCGTCGTCCGCGCCGCCGAGCCCGACCCGCAGGAACGCCGCCAGCGCCTCGGCGGTGGGGTGGTCGAACACGAGCGTGCTGGGCAGCGTGAGCCCTGCCGCCGTGCCGAGCCGGTTGCGCAGTTCGACCGCGGTGAGCGAGTCGAACCCGAGTTCGGAGAACGCGCGATCCGCGGCCACGGCGTCCGCCGAGCCATACCCGAGAACGGTCGCGGCCTCGGTGCGCACGAGGTCGACCAGCAGCCGGTCCTGCTCGGCCCTGGACAGTCCGGCGAGCCGTTCGGCGAGCCCGCTGGTACCCGCTTCGACGGTGAGCGCACGTCCGGCGTCCGGCAGCGTCGACAGCAGCGGGCTGGGCCGCCGCAGCGTGAACGTCGGCGCGAACACCGGCCACTCCACATCGGCCACCGCCACCACGCCTTCGCGCGCGTCGACGGCCTGTGCGAGCGCCCGGATACCGAGCCGCGGATCCATCGGCACCAACCCGAACCGGCTGAGCTGCTCCGCAGCCGCACCGGCGCCCATACCGGCGCCGCGCCACACACCCCACGCCACCGAGGTAGCCGCCTCGCCGCGCGCGCGGCGCCGTTCGGCAAGTGCGTCGAGGAAAGCGTTCGCCGCCGCGTAGCCGGGCTGCAGCGCACTGCCCCAGGTCGCGGACACCGAGGAGAACAGCACAAACGCGTCGAGGTCCGCAGTCAGTTCGTCCAGCCAGACCGCACCGGCCGCCTTGGCTGCGAGGGACTCCGCGAGCCCGGCCTCGTCCAGGTCCGCGACCGCGATGCCCTGCCCGATCCCCGCCGCATGAACCACGGCGCGGAGCTGCGGAGTCCGTCCGACGATCCCGGCGACCTGCTCGCGTACCGCGGTGTCACACGCGACGACGTCGACCGCACTGCCCTGGCCGGCCAGCTCCGCGGCCAGCCCGGCCACGCCCGGCGCAGCCGGACCGGAACGGCTGGTGAGCACGAGGCGTGGCGCGGCACGCCCGGCGAGCCAGCGGCAGACGTGCCCGCCGACGCCACCGGTCCCGCCGGTGACCAGCACCGAACCCCGCGGCTGCCACTCCGCCGCCGGTCGCGGCGCCGGAGCCCGGATGAGACGGCGGACGTGGAGACCGTCGGAGCGCAGTGAGACCTGGTCTTCACCGAGGCCGGCGAGGACTGTGCACAGCCGCTCGCCATCCAGCTCCGCCAGCTCGATCAGGCCGCCCCAGCGGTCCGGATGCTCCAGCGCGACCACCCGGCCGAGGCCCCAGACCTGCGCCTGACGCGGGTCGGTGAGCTCCGGGGTGAGCACCCACAGCGGAGCGTCGATGCCGCGTCGCACCAACGCGAGTGTGTCGGCGAGGCCTCGGGTCAACGCGGGCGAACCGTCGATCGGAGTGGTGTCGTAAGCAAGCGTCGAGACGACGCCGTCGAGGTTGTCCGGCAGGTTCTCGGCATCGGTGACGACCGTGGCACCGTGCTCGGTGAGCGCGGCGGCGACCTCCGGCGAGTCGCCGACCAGCAGCCAATTGCCCTCGAGCGCGGCGGGTTCCGGCTCCGGGATCGGATGCCATTCCGTCTGGTAGCGCCAATCCGACACCGACTCCGGCTGCGCCGGACCGAGGTTTTCCGGCCAGAAGCGTTCGTGGTGGAACGCGTAGGTCGGCAACGCGACCCGGGAACCGCTGAGCACGTTCGCCCAGTCGACGTCGAGACCGTGCACGTGGGCTTGCGCCAGTGCGGTCAGCACGGCGTCCTCGGCGGCCGCGTCCTTGCGCAGCACCGGGAAGAACGTCGCTTCCGGGCGGACACCCGCACCCATCGACGACAGCGTGCCGTCCGGGCCGATCTCGATGAATACGGAAACACCCTGTGCCGCCAGTGTTTCCACCGCGTCCGCGAACCGCACGGCGCCGCGTGCCTGTGCCGGCCAGTAGCCCGCGTCCGGCGTCTCGACGAGCACGCCGTCGAGCGCGGCTGCCCACGGCAGTTTCGGCGGCTGGTGTGCGATCACGGCGGTGACGAGCGACAGCTCCTCCAGCACCGGGTCCATCCGGTGCGAGTGGAACGCGTGACTCACCCGCAACCGCCGCACGCGGTGCCCGGCCTCGCGGTGCTGTTCGGCCAACGCGGTCACGGCTTCCTCCTCGCCGGACACGACTACCGAACCGGGACCGTTGACCGCGGCGACCGAAACCCCTTCGGGCAGTTCGACGTCCGCCTCCGCGGCGCCGATCGCGGCCATCGCCCCGCCGGCAGGCAACGCCTGCATCAGCCGTGCCCGGTTGGCCACCAGCCGGGCCGCGTCGGCGAGCGACAGCACTCCGGCAACGTACGCAGCAGCGATCTCGCCGACGCTGTGTCCGGCGACCGCGTCCGGCCGCACTCCGGCGGCTTCGAGCATCGCGACCAGTCCGACCTCGACCGCGAACAACCCGGTCTGCGCGTACAGCGTCTGGTCGGCGCGCTCGTCCTCCGCGCCGCCGAGGACCACATCCCGCACAGGCAGTCCCAGCTCCAGCTCGATCAGCGCGCACGCCTCGTCGAACGCCGCCGCGAACACCGGGCTGGCCGCGTACAGCTCACGGCCCATCCCGGCTCGCTGACTGCCTTGTCCGGCGAAGAGGAACCCGACCCGGCTGCCGGACCGCGCCACGCCGGTGACCACTCCCGGTGCCGAACGCCCGGCGGCCAGCGCGGCCAGTCCTTCGGCCGGGTCGCCCACGACCACGGCCCGGTGTTCGAGCGCAGAACGCGTGGTGGCCAGGGAAAATCCGACGTCCGCCGGGTTCAG
This sequence comes from Amycolatopsis ultiminotia, assembly GCF_039536925.1. Taxonomy (NCBI): domain Bacteria; kingdom Bacillati; phylum Actinomycetota; class Actinomycetes; order Pseudonocardiales; family Pseudonocardiaceae; genus Amycolatopsis; species Amycolatopsis ultiminotia. Next base: position 9,094 of record NZ_BAAAZN010000045.1, read on the forward strand.
CTCGGGGTGCGCGGCGAGGTGGTCACGCACCCGGGCGGCCTGCGCCGGCAGCGCCGCGGCGGTGCGGGCACCGATCGGCCACGCCACGGCGTCGAGTGCACGCATCCGCACCGGCACCTCGACCGGCTCGGCGGCAGGCGGCTCTTCGATGATCACGTGCGCGTTGGTGCCGCTGATCCCGAACGCCGAGACTCCCGCACGCCGAGGCCGTTCCCCCGGCGTCCAGTCCACCGGCTCGCGCAGCAGCTCGACCCGGCCCGAGGACCAGTCGACGTGCGGGGAAGGCTCATCCACATGCAACGTCGCAGGCAACTTCCCATACCGCAACGCCTGCACCATCTTGATCACACCCGCCACACCAGCAGCCTGCTGACTATGCCCAATATTCGACTTCACCGAACCCAACCACAACGGCTCCACCCGACCCTGCCCATACGTCGCCAACAACGCCTGCGCCTCAATCGGATCAC
>NZ_BAAAZN010000046.1:0-6861 GCF_039536925.1 Amycolatopsis ultiminotia
CACATTCTCCCCGCTTAGTTTTCGTGTGGCGATTAGCCTTGACGGGGTACGGGAGCAGGGTGTTTGCGCTTTGCCTTGAGTCGTGTGGTGTTTCTATGGTCTCCGGTCATGATCTTGAGCTTCTTCTCGTCCCAGGGCTGGGAGTCCTGGGAACTCGAGCGTCGGCCGCTGATCCCGGAGCGGATGCCGGTGCTGGTCGATGACGACCTGCGGTTCGAGGACGCGCCGGGCGCGCCCCGTCCTACCGTTGTGGTGAACCGGTGGCTGCGCGAGCTACCCGCCAGCGGTGCGCCAGCGCCGAACACGTGGGAGGCGTACGCGCGGGCGGTCAGGGAGTGGATGGAATTCCTCGCCGAGCACGGCGTCGCGCTGTTCGACTCGCGAGAGCGATTGAAGCTGGGGTTGAGCCGGTACGCCGAGCATCGCGCGACCGGCCCGCTCAGGCAGCGGTTCGCCGCCACCACGTGGGGCCAGCACATGAGCATCTTGTCCCTGTTCTACCGGTGGGCTATGGAGGAAGGCCACGCTGAGGCCGAGCCGTTCACCTACCGCACCGCACGGGCGTTGTTCCACGGCACTGGGCGGGAGGTTCGGGTGAACCTGGCGGTGCGACGGACTCCGAAGCCGCACGTGACGATCAAGTACCTAGAGCCGGATTTCACCGACCTGTTCCTCAACGGCCTGCGCGGGCTCGCCCCGGACGGCGCGCTGGACACTGGCTACCGGGGCCGTGAACTGGCCCGCAACGCCGCCGTCGGCGGGCTCGCGCTGGGCACCGGGCTGCGTGCACAGGAGTTCACTTATCTGCTGCCCTACGAGATCCCAGCGCTTCCACCCAAGCCGGTGGCGATTCCGATCCCGTTCCCCGTTCCGGCCGGGATCACCAAGGGCCGTAGGTTCCGCACCACCTGGATCTCCTACGACGCGCTGGCGGCCGTCCACCACTACCTGGAACTCGACCGTGCGGTGACCGCGGACGGCTCGACCTGGAGGCCGCCGCGACGCTGGGGCGAGCCGCTGCTGGTGACCAACCCGGACGCCCGGGGAGGACAGATCAACGGTGTCCGCTGCCGATGGGACACGGTCACACCGGGCGAGCGACGTCGACTGGTCGCTCCGGGCGGGGGTTCGTGCCTGCTGGCGCTGCGCAACGGCGGCGGACCGTTCACCGCCTGGGCCACGGTGTTCGAACGCACCGCTGACCGGATCCGCGTTCGGTTCGAGCCGCGGTTCCCTCATATTCACCCGCACCGGCTGCGCCATTCCTTCTCGATGCGCACCCTGGAATATCTGGTGACCGGGCACTACCGGCAAGCGGCGAAGTTGGTCAAGGACACCGACGCCGATGCCGCGCTGGTGTTCTATCTGTCCAAAGCAGACCCGCTGCTGGTGTTGCGGGATCTACTCGGTCATTCCTCAGTGCTGACAACGGAAAAGTACCTCAAGCGCTTGGATATGACCCGGATCTACCGCGACGCCTACGAGAACGCCGGCATCACCGACGGTCTGCTCAGCGAGGCCGCCGCCGAGCGGGAGGCCGCGGCGGAGTTCGACGACGGTGAAGGCGAGGTGTGCTGATGCCGGCCACCGTGACCGAGGACCCCCTGGGCATCGAGTGCGTGTTCAGCGACGGCTCCACCGTCCGATTCGAGCTGGATGGCTTGCCCTGCCTGCAGCTGGCCCGTGACCTCCTGGTCGGCCTGGTGGAGCTGATCCATCCGCACGGCACGGTCGACTCGGCCGGCTCGCTGACCCACTACACCCAGTCCATCCGGCACCTGGCCCGCACGCTGGCCGCCCAGGGATTCACCGGTGGGGCGGCGGACCTGCGTCGGGCGCAGATGGCCGAGTACTGGATGGCCACCAGCGGCCCGAAAGAGGCGTGCACCCGCCGGATGTTGCACGGGTTCCAGCTCGCTGGCGGTCACCTGGACACGACGCTGGCCGAGTTGGCGGTCGGCCGGGCCTACAACCCCCAGCGCAACCACCAACAGCTACCGCCCTATCCAGAAGACCAATGGGAGCGGCTCACGCAGACCTGCCGCGGGATCGTGGACGAGTCGTTCACCCGGCACAAGGCCGCCCTGGCCGCGGCCCGACGCGGTCAGCACCCACGCGAGCACGGGTGGAGCGAGGACAACCTGCGCTGGCTGCTGGCCCGGATCGGCCCGGTCGGCATCGTCGCGTTCGGACAGCACCTGGGCTGCTCGGACAACGTGGTCCGCCAGCGCGGCGGGGTGCTCGAGGCGAGTGCGGACCTGTTTCCGCGGTTGGATGTCGTGATCGCCTATCGACTGTTGTTCGGCATCTACTCCGGCATCGTCCCTGACGGCATCGACGATCTGGTCACCGACGATATCGATTGGGCCGGCGATTCGACCATCCTGCTGTCCTACGTCAAGGGCCGCACCGCGGCCGAGAGTCTCAATCTGCCCCGGCGGGCGGTCCGGCTGCTGGAGCAGTGGCTGGCGCACTCGGCGTTGCTGCGCGGCCACGCCGAACCCGAGCAGCGTCGGCTTTTGTGGCTGCGACTGAGAAAGCCCGGCGGCACCGAGATCACGGCGGACGTCGGTTCGGCCAGCCGGGTCGCGATCCAACGCTGGGTCGTCCGTCACGACCTGCTCGACGCCGACGGCATGCCGATGAAGATCCACCGCTCGCGGATCCGCACCACATTCCAGTCGCTGCGGGACAAGAGCAGCTGGGCCGGTCGTGGTCGGGCGACCATCGATCCCAACCACAGCCCGGAGGTGGAGGGTGACCACTACCTGACCGCCACCACGCCCTCCCAACGTCGAGCCGTCGAAGCGATCGTGGAGGACGCCCAGCACGACCTGCTGCGCAAGGCCCACCCACCCACGGTCGTAACCGACGAGGACGCAGCCACCCTCGCACAGGACTATCCGCAGCTGGTCGCCGCGCTCAACCTGGATAACACCGTAATCGCGGAACTCGTTGGCGGACAACGTGATGTGTTCACCGCGGCCTGCGCCGATCAGCTCGCCGGCCTGCACGGCCCGAAAGGCAAACCCTGCCCGGCCCGGCCCTGGGTCTGCCTGCTTTGCCCGCTGGCAGTGTTCGCACCTCGGCACGCCGCGAACCTGTTGCGGCTCAAGGCGTTCTTCTCCCGCCAATGGCGGCAGATGCCCGCTGCCCAGTTCATGGCCGTGTTCGGCCCCTACTCCCAGCGGGTCGGCCACGTGCTGGACCGCTTCGACTCCGCCGTCCTCGCACACGCCTCTGGCCGCGTCGGCGACCGCGATAACGAGCTTCCCCTGCGCCCGGAGGAGTCCACTCGATGACAACCGCTCTCGCCTCCGGGCCGCGCCAGTCGGTGTTCGCCGGCCTGGACATCTGTCGCGAAGCTGGCCTCGCCCTGCCTGACGGGACACACCGCCCGGTGTTCGAGGACGACCGGTGGGATTTCACCGCCGTGATCGGCTTGCCGAACCAGATGTCCAAGGTCAGCCGCCGGTTCGACTTCACCACGATCACCAACCCCCGCTGGCGGGTGATCGCCAAGGAACAGATCACGGCGATGCTCGCCCCCAGGCATGAGGCCGTGATGCCCTTGCCTCGCGCCTACCGGACCCCGCTGCACCTGCTGACCGCGTCCGGGCGGCTGGCCGAGCTGACCCGGTTCCTGAACTGGCTCACCGTCCAAGGCGTCACCAGCCTCGGCGAGGTGGACGCCGGTCGCTGCGAGGGATACCTGGCTCACCGGCGCTACCTGCTCGACGAGGACGGCCAGGTCGTCGGCGAACGCAGCCCCGGGACCCGACGGGCCGCCGCTCAGAGCGTCGTCGATCTGGTCAACCACCGTGAGCTGTTCAGCGTTGACCGGGTTCCCGAGGATCTGCGGCCCTGGGGCGGTGCCGCCCCGTCAGTGGTCGCCGAGATGCCCTGCGGCGTTGGCCAGAACAAGACCCCGCCGGTCGCCGACACGGTCTTGCAACCGCTGCTGGCCGCTGCACGCTATCTGGTGGACACCCTCGGCCCGCACGCCATCGACCTGATCACACAGGTCAGGGAGGCCGACCGGAAATGGTCACACCGGCTTGGGGACCACGTTTTCACCTCCACGCTGCCTGAGAAGGAGATCGCGCAACTGCTGGCTGACTACGAGCGTCGGGGCGAACCGCTGCCGTTGGCGGCCGAGCACACTATCCGCGACCGGCTGGCCGCTGACGGGTCGCCCGAGGACCCGCTGATCCGGATTTCTCTCGGGCTGCTGGCCCGCCAGGCCGGGTTCACCCAGTTCTGGCGGAAGTGGATCCCGCACCTACGGGAGCGCATCGAAGCGACTTTGGCAATCGTCGGCGCCGAGAAACCGTTTGGCCGCAACGCTTCCGTCGTCGACCGCGCTGTTGGGGACGGCGCCATCGCCTGGACACTGCCGCTGGACCGGTTGGAAGCCATCGCGGTGGTCGGAATCGTCCGCACCGCCGCGATCGCCCTGCTGGCCGCGGTGTCCGGAATGCGCTCGTCGGAGCTGATGGAGCTGGAAGTCGGCAGCTGCCGCCCACCTGAGCACTATGGTCCCGGGCTGGTCCGTTACCGGCTGGCCAGCAAACTCATCAAAGGGCAGCAGTTGGGCGGCCTCGCTGACGAATGGGTCGTCATCGAACCCGCTTACCGCGCCGCTCAGTTGCTCGAACAGCTGCATGACAATCCCGAGAACGGGGTGCCGCTGCTGGGCCGGTTCGCCTTCGACGTCCGCTACACCTGGTTCCGCAACTGGGTCAACGGCCCGGCCGCCCAGCGACTTGGACTGGCCCCCATTCCTGAGGCTCCGGTCAGCCTGCGCGCCCTGCGCAGGACGCTGGCGATCGAGTTGGCCTACCGTCCCGGGGGCCTGCTCGCCGCGAAACTGCACCTCAAGCACATCGCGACGGCAACGACGGAAGGGTACGCGTCTCGACCGGGCGGGGCGCAAGCCGAACTGTTGGCTGAGGTGAACAAGCACGAGGCCGAGCGCAATCTGGATCTCGTCTGGGCCGAGTTCCGCAACTATCTGCAAGGGATCATGCCTGCTGGGCCGGGGGCCCGCGAGCTGACGGAGTTCTTCGCCCACATCGACGGCAAGCTCACCACCGGCGAAGCGGGGCCGCCGAAGACCCAGCGCAGCGACCGGGAAGTCCTCAACCTGGTCACCAAACGTGCCCAGGCGCTGCACTTGGGCGCGGCCAACTACTGCTGGTTCACCGACCCGTCCCGGGCGCTCTGCCTGAAACTCGCCGGCACCCCGCACGCTGACCGACCGTTGGCGGGGATGTGTGACTCCGCGCGCTGCCCGCAAGCCACCCATCACCCCTGCCACCGGCCGGTCTGGGCTGAGCACGCCGCACAGACCACGACCTTCCTGGGCAGCCTCGGCCCCACCCGCAAGACCGAACGAGCCCGCCTGCAAGCCGACCTCCACCGAGCCCTGGCCGTCTTGGACTCCATCGACACCGCCACGCACCAGAACGAGGAATGACATGCGGATCACCGCGGCTCAGCGCACCGCCAACGAGAATCGGATCCGCGCTGCCATGGATCGGCTCCTGCGCGGCGAGATCCCGCCTGGAGGCCGCTGCGACATCAAGACCCTCGCCGCCGAGGCCAGCGTCGACCGCACGGCCTTCTACGGCACCCGGCCCTACGCCGATCTGCGCGCCGAGTTCGAACGGCGCCTGCGGTCCCTGCAGCAGGCCGGCGACCAGCCCGACCCGCGCGACGCCCAGATCACCCGACTCAAGAGCGAGGTCACGGCACTCAAGCAACGCCTCACCGAGTCAACCGGCACGATCAACGAGCTCACGGAGTTCCGGAGCCAAGCCCTTGCTCAACTTACTGCGCAACACGACGAGATCACCCGGCTTCGCCGGTGCGCCGCAGAAGCGTCCAATATCCGACGCCTTCAGGCCCACTGATCGCCAGCGACGACTGAAGAACAGACCAATTCAATACCCCTGCATTGAGCCGTTGAATAAGGTGCCGACATGACCGAAACCGACCCCCCGCCGAAACGTCCGGTCAACGCTGCTGACTACACCCCGATGGTCACCGAGGAGCACGCCAAGCGCATCCGCCAATGGCATGAGAACGCTTACAACACCGGGAAGGCGGAAGCCGGTCCTGGTCAAACAGTCACCTACCTCGGCAGGACGTTGGTGATTCCGCCCGAGGTCATGCCCATCACGGGCGTGTCCTATCTCCTCGGTGAGGCTGTCCTGGCCGAGGTCCACGAGAGCGACCGCGTGCTTGACATGGGGACAGGAAGTGGCGTCAACGCCATCATGGCGGCCTCGCAAGCCGTCGACGTCCTGGCGGTCGACATCAACCCTGACGCTGTCGAGGCAGCTCGGCGCAACGCCGAGCGCAACGGCGTCGCGGATCGGGTGGAGGTCCGTCACAGCGACGTGTTCAGCGATGTCGGCGGCGAATTCGACCTGATCGTTTTCGACCCGCCGTTCCGATGGTTCTCCCCTCGGGACCAGTTCGAGGCCGCCATCACAGACGAGAACTATCGTGCGATGACCGAGTTCTTCGGCGCCGCGAAGCGGCACCTCACCCCGACCGGCAGAATGCTGATCTTCTTCGGCACCTCCGGCGACCTGGACTACCTGAAGCACCTGGCTGATCAGGAAGGCTTCAGGACAGAGGTCATCGCCCAGGCGAGCTTGGAGAAGGACGGCTGGAGAGTCGACTACTTCACCTTCCGCCTGACCCAGGCCTCTCAGCCAACGTGACGTCCACCACGTCGCATAGCCGAAAACGCAACACGAAGCCAGACGACGGTGTCGTGAGAACTTGCCGCGATCGGACCACGTCAATGGCAACGCGAGTACGACCGCACACGGCGACTGCAGAGACAAG
>NZ_BAAAZN010000047.1:0-6486 GCF_039536925.1 Amycolatopsis ultiminotia
GGTCGTTGCGGCGTGATGACGGTGGTTTGCGGCGGTTGCTGACGTCGATGGCCGAGTTGTTCGTGCGTGGTGTACCGGTGGACTGGTCCGGGGTGCTGCCGCCGTCCAGGCGGGTCGACCTGCCGACGTATTCGTTTGACCACCAGCACTACTGGCTTCAGATGGGCGAGTCGGCGACCGACGCGGTGTCGCTGGGCTTGGCCGGCGCCGATCATCCACTGCTCGGTGCGGTCGTGCCGCTGCCACAGTCGGACGGGCTGGTCTTCACCTCGCGGTTGTCGCTGCAGTCGCATCCCTGGCTGGCCGGGCACGCGATCGGTGGCGTCGTGCTCATTCCCGGCACGGTGTACGTCGATCTCGCCGTGCGAGCCGGCGACGAGCTGGGCTTCGGTGTGCTCGAAGAGCTCGTGATCGAGGCGCCGCTGGTGCTGGCCGAGCGTGGCGGGGTTCGCGTGCAGGTCGCGGTGAGCGGGCCGAGCGAAACCGGCCTGCGCACTGTGGATGTGTTCTCCCTGCGGGAGGACGTGGATGGGGCCGGCGAGTGGACGCGGCACGCCACCGGACTACTGGCGGCTTCGTCGGAGACCCGGGAAACGAACCACGAATTCGACTTCGCCGCGTGGCCGCCTGCCGGTGCGCAGCCGGTCGGCATCGAGAACTTCTACGCCGACCTGACCGAACGCGGATACGCCTACGGTGGCCCGTTCCAGGGCATGCGGGCGGTCTGGCGGCGTGGCAGCGGGGCCGCCGCCGAGGTCTTCGCCGAGGTCGCGCTTCCCGAGGAGAACCGGGAAGACGCCGGAAAGTTCGGCATTCATCCGGCATTGCTGGATGCCGCACTGCACACGAACGCTTTCGCCAACCCGGACGACGACCGCAATGTGCTGCCGTTCGCGTGGAACGGACTGGTGCTGCACGCCGTGGGTGCCTCGGCGTTGCGGGTCCGGGTCGCGCCTGCCGGTCCGGACGCGCTGTCGTTCCAGGCTGCCGACGAGACCGGTGGCCTGGTCGTGACGATGGACTCGCTGGTCTCCCGCGAGGTTTCCACCGAGCAGTTGGAGACCGCGGCGGGCGAAGACCGTGACTCGCTGTTCGAGGTGGAGTGGGTCGAGCTGTCCACGGCCGAGGTGGTGTCTGCACCGTCGTGGACATCGGTGGCCACTGCGGACGACGTGGCGGCTGTGGCCGACCGGGTCGCGGTTCTGGAAGCTTTCGGCGGGTCATCAGCGCCGCTGGCACTGACCAGCCGGGTGCTGGAAGTCGTGCAGGCGTGGCTCGGTGCCGGGGTGGCGGAATCGCGGCTGGTGGTGGTGACCCGCGGTGCGGTCCCGGCCGGCGACGGCGTGGTGACCGACCCGGCCGCGGCGGCGGTGTGGGGATTGCTGCGGGCCGCACAGGCGGAAAACCCCGGCCGGATCGTCCTGGTGGATACCGACACCGGGGCGGTGCCGTCGTTGCTCGGTGCGGTGCTCGCCAGTGGTGAGCCGCAGATCGCGGTGCGGGGAACGACTTTCTCCGCACCCCGATTGGTCCGCGCGACCGGCCGGGTGCCGGACGAGCCCGCGGTGTTCAGTCCGGAAGGGACGGTCCTGATCACCGGCGGCACGGGGTCGCTGGGCGCGCTGGTCGCCCGGCACCTGGTGACCGGGCACGGGGTCCGGCGGCTCGTACTGGCCAGCCGCCGTGGCCAGGCTGCCGAAGGCGCGGCCGAACTGGTCGCCGAGCTGACCGAACAGGGTGCCGACGTCTCGGTGGTGGCCTGCGACGTCTCGGACCGGGACCAGGTGGCGGCTCTGCTGGCCGAGCATCCCCCGACCGGGGTGGTGCACATGGCGGGGTTGCTGGACGACGGCGTGATCGGGACGTTGACGCGAGAGCGGTTGGCCGGCGTGTTCGCGCCGAAGGTGGACGCGGTGCGGCACCTCGACGAGCTGACCAGCGACCTCGACCTCGATGCGTTCGTCGTGTTCTCGTCCGCAGCCGCACTCATGGGCTCGGCAGGCCAGGGCAACTACGCGGCGGCGAACGCCTTCCTGGACGGGCTGATGGCCAAGCGCCGGGCAGCGGGCCTGCCGGGGGTGTCGCTGGCGTGGGGTCTGTGGGAGCAGGCCGACGGTCTGACCGCGAATCTCGCCGCCGTCGACCAGGCACGGATGAGCCGCGGCGGCGTGCTGCCGATGACGCCCGAAGAGGGCCTGGACATCTTCGACTTCGGCGTGCAGACCGACCGGGCACTGCTCGTGCCGATCAAGCTGGACCTGCGGACGTTGCGCACTCAGGCCACTGCAGGCGGGGAAGTCCCGCACCTGCTGCGTGGCCTGGTCCGGGCAAGCCGGCGCGTGGCACGCACGGCTGCGGCCGGCAGCGGCGGGGTGGTCCAGCGGCTCGCCGGCCTGTCGGAGGAGGAACAGGACAGCCTGCTGCTGGGCATCATCCAGGCCGAGGCAGTCGCGGTGCTTGGCTTCAGCGGTCCCGAGCTGGCGCAGGGCACCCGCGGGTTCAGCGACATCGGGTTCGATTCGCTGACCGCGGTCGAGCTGCGGAACCGGCTGAGCGCGGCGACCGGCGTCAAGCTGCCCGCCACGCTGGTCTTCGACTATCCGACGCCGGTGGCACTGGCTCGGCACCTGCGTGACGAGCTGGGCGCCACGGTGGCGGGCACCCCCGCCACCGTCGCGGCGTCCGCGGTGGATCCCGACGAGCCGATCGCGATCGTCGGGATGGCGTGCCGGTTGCCGGGCGGCGTGCTGGGGCCCGAGGACCTGTGGCGGCTGGTGTCCGAGGGCAGGGACGGGATGTCGGCCTTCCCGGACGACCGCGGCTGGGACCTGGCGAGCCTGTTCGATTCGGACCCGGATCGACCGGGCACCTCCGCCACCCGTCAAGGCGGGTTCCTGCACGAGGCGGGACTTTTCGACCCGGGGTTCTTCGGGATTTCGCCGCGCGAAGCACTGGCGATGGACCCGCAGCAGCGGTTGCTGCTGGAAGCCTCCTGGGAAGCGCTGGAGCGAGCGGGCATCGACCCGACCAAGGCGCGGGGCGAGGACGTCGGCGTCTTTTCCGGTGTCTCCATCCACGACTACCTCGAGTCGCTGAGCAACATGCCCGCGGAACTCGAAGGCTTCGTCACCACCGCCACCGCGGGAAGTGTGGCGTCCGGGCGGGTGTCCTACACCTTCGGCTTCGAGGGGCCCGCGGTCACCGTGGACACGGCTTGTTCGTCGTCGCTGGTGGCGATTCACCTTGCCGCGCAAGCACTCCGACAGGGCGAGTGCTCGATGGCGCTGGCCGGTGGCGTCGCGGTGATGGGTTCGCCGATCGGCGTCGTCGGCATGTCGCGGCAGCGCGGGATGGCCGAGGACGGGCAGGTCAAGGCATTCGCCGACGGTGCGGACGGCACCGTGCTGTCCGAGGGCGTCGGCATCGTGGTCCTCGAACGGCTCTCCGTGGCACGGGAACGCGGGCACCAGGTGCTCGCGGTGGTCCGCGGCAGTGCGGTGAACCAGGACGGTGCGTCGAACGGCCTGACCGCGCCGAACGGCCCCGCACAGCAGCGGGTGATCCGCAGTGCGTTGGCCGGTGCCGGATTGGCACCGTCCGATGTGGACGTCGTGGAAGGGCACGGGACCGGGACGGCGCTGGGTGATCCGATCGAGGCACAGGCGTTGCTGGCCACCTACGGGAAGGGCCGCGATCCGCAGGAGCCGTTGTGGCTCGGTTCGTTGAAGTCGAACCTCGGGCACACGCAGGCGGCCGCCGGCGTGTCGGCGGTGATCAAGATGATCCAGGCGTTGCGGCACGACGTCCTGCCGCCGACGCTGCACGTGCAGGAGCCCACGAAACAGGTGGACTGGTCGGCGGGTGCGGTCGAGCTGCTGACCGAACCCCGCGAGTGGACGCGGAACGGGCGTCCGCGCCGGGCCGGCGTGTCCTCCTTCGGCATCAGCGGAACCAATGCGCACCTGATCATCGAGGAGGCGCCCGCCGAAGACGTGCGGGTCGTCGCGGAAGAGAACCTGCCCGACGGTGTGGTGCCGCTGGTGGTGTCCGCGCGCAGCGCCGGTTCACTGGTGGGACAAGCCGAGCGGCTGGCGGAGTTCCTCGAAGGTGCGCAGTCGTTGACCCGCGTGGCGGACGCCTTGCTGTCGACCCGTGCGGTGCTGGGCGACCGCGCCGTGGTGGTGGCCGGGTCGGTCGAGGAAGCCAAGGCCGGGCTCGGTGCGCTGGCGCGCGGCGAGAGTGCCGCCGGTCTGGTGACCGGCCGAGAGGGCGTGCCGGGCAAGCTCGTCTGGGTGTTCCCCGGACAGGGGACGCAGTGGGTCGGGATGGGCCGGGAGCTGCTGGACTCCTCGCCGGTTTTCGCCGAGCGGATCGAGGAGTGCGCGGCTGCACTGCGGCCGTGGGTCGATTGGTCCCTTGTGGACGTTCTGCGTGGTGAGACCGACCCGGAGCTGATGGACCGGGTCGACGTGCTTCAGCCCGCCAGTTTCGCCGTGATGGTCGGTCTCGCGGCCGTGTGGGCCTCGGTGGGCGTCGTGCCGGACGCGGTGCTCGGCCATTCACAGGGCGAGATCGCCGCGGCCTGCGTTGCGGGTGCACTGTCGCTTGAGGACGCGGCCAAGGTGGTCGCGGTCCGCAGCCAGGCGATCGTGGCGGAGCTGTCCGGCCGCGGGGGAATGGCCTCGGTCGCGCTGAGCCACGACGATGCGGTTGCCCGATTGGCGCCGTGGGACGGCCGTCTCGAGGTCGCCGCGGTCAACGGCCCGTCCTCGGTGGTGATCGCCGGAGACGCCGAAGCACTGGCCGAGGCGGTGGAAGCACTCTCCGCCCGTCGGGTGGCGGTGGACTATGCGTCGCACACGCGGCACGTGGAGGACATCCGAGACACCCTCGCCGGGACGCTGTCCGGGATCACGGCTCAGGCACCGGTGGTGCCGTTCTATTCGACCGTCACCGGCGAGCGGATTTCCGGCGCCGGGGTCGTCGATGGCGAGTACTGGTACCGGAACCTGCGTCAACAGGTGCGGTTCAGCCCCGCCGTCGCCGACCTGCTCGCGCAGGGGCACGGGGTGTTCGTCGAGGTCAGCGCGCATCCGGTGCTGGTGCAGCCGATCACCGAGGTGGTGGACGGCACCGAGGTAGACGCAGTGGTGACCGGGTCGTTGCGCCGCGAGGACGGTGGCCTGCGACGGCTGATGACCTCGATGGCGGAGCTGTTCGTCCGCGGTGTCGCGCTCGACTGGAGCGGACTGCTCCCACCGTCGTCCGGCACGGTGGAGCTGCCGACCTACGCCTTCGACCACCAGCACTACTGGCTCCAGCCGGCGGTCACCGCGGATGCGCAGTCGCTGGGGCTGGCCGGTGCCGGTCACCCGCTGCTGGGCGCGGTCGTGCCGCTGCCGCAGTCCGACGGCCTGGTGTTCACCTCGCGTCTGTCGGTGCGGACGCATCCGTGGCTGGCCGAGCACACGGTCGGCGGTGTTGTGGTCGTCCCGAGTGCCGCTCTGGTGGAACTGGCCGTGCGAGCCGGTGACGAGGCCGGGTGCTCGGTCCTGGACGACCTGGTCATCGAGTCCCCGCTGGTACTGCCGGAGCACGGTGGCATGCGGGTGCAGATCGCGCTGGGCGGACCCGGCGAGAAGGGGTCGCGCACGGTCGAGATCTACTCGGTGCGCGAGGGCGACGGCGAAGTGTGGACGCGACACGCCACCGGGCATCTTTCGGCTGCGCTTGCCACGCACGACCGATTCGACTTCACCGCCTGGCCGCCGCCCGGCGCGCGAAAGGTCGACGTGGATGGTTTCTATGGCGACCTTGCCGAGCGCGGTTATGCGTACGGGCCGGGGTTCCAGGGCGTACGGGCAGTGTGGCGGCGCGGCAGTGGTGACCGAGCGGAGCTTTTCGCCGAGGTCGCGCTGCCTGAGGAACAGGCTGGTGAAGCGGGCAGGTTCGGCATCCACCCAGCGTTGCTGGACTCGGCGCTGCACCCGGCTTTGCGGAACGACGGGGCAGACGAGCGGCAACCGCTGGACTGGCACGGCCTGGTGCTGCACGCCGCGGGCGCGTCGGCGCTGCGGGTGCGGCTGGTGCCCGGCGAGTCCGGTGCGGTGTCCATGGACGCTGCGGACGAGACCGGTTCCCCGGTCGTGACGGTGGATTCGCTGGTGTTCCGCGCGGTGTCTGTCGAGCAGCCGGACACGGCCCGCACCGACGCACTGTTCCAAGTGGACTGGACCGAGCTTTCCACCGCGGTGGACGCTCCCGAACCGTCGTGGGTCGCGGTGGCTACCGCGGACGATATTGCTGCGCTGGCCGAGGATGCGCCTGAGGCGGCGGTGCTGGATGCGGTCGGTGACGAGTCGCCGTTGGCGTTGACGTCGCGGGTGTTGGACGTGGTGCAGTGTTGGTTGGCGGGTGTTGGGTTGGAGGGGTCGCTGTTGGTGGTGGTGACTCGGGGTGCGGTGGGTGCTGGTGGTGGTGTGGTGG
>NZ_BAAAZN010000048.1:0-5489 GCF_039536925.1 Amycolatopsis ultiminotia
CGCGGCATCATCCGGTGGATCGGTGGGTGAAGCCGGAGGAGTTCGTGGAGCATTCGAGGGTGGCGGAGTCGTTGGGGTTTGCGGGTGTGATGGCGGGTCCGTTGGTGCGGTCGTCGTATCGTGCGGGCCGGTTGTATGCGCAGACGAAGGCGCATCGTGGTGAGGCGTTGCCGGACAATCTGGCCCACCTCACCAGTCAGGGCCCGGCCGCCCAAGAAGCCAGCTCCCTGCTGGCCCGCTGATTCCGAGCAGCGCAGCCCGCCCACGGTCTCCGACCACGGGCAGGCTGCGCTGTCCCACACCCAAACCCGCAACGGCATCTCCGGCGGGCCCGATCACACCCCCGCGAAACGACGGCATCTCCGGCAAACCCGATCGCGGCCCACGAAACGACCGCATTCCGCCGAGCGCAATTACGTCCCCATGAGACGACGCCACAGCGCCGCCCACCTCAGCGCCACCCTCGTGTACGCGGAGCGTGCACCCTCAGCGCGGCCCACCTCAGCGCAACCCCACCCTCGCGCACGCGGAGCGTGCCACCCTCAGCGCCGCTCACCTCAGCGCCGCTCCACCCCTCAGCGCCGCTCCACCCCTCAGCGCCGCTCCACCCCTCAGCGCCACTCCACCCCCAGCGCCACTCCACCCCCAGCGCCACTCCACCCCCAGCGCCGCTCCACCCCCAGCGCCACTTCACCCCCGGCGCCGCTCCACCTCAGCGAGGCCCCGCGCCCGCCAGGCCACTTCCTGCGCCGCACCGCGAGACCCACCTCAGCGCCGCCACGCGAGGCCCTGCACCATCGGGGCCAGTCGAAACTCCACCGATACCACCGCACGCTCCGCATACACGACTCGCGGCAGCGACCTCTGACCGCCGAGGCCTCACCGCTGCCCGCCCGGACGTCCCCGTTCCCCCGCTCGCTCCGCGCAAGAGACCTCTCCGGCCTTCAGCACGCTCCGCGTACAAGAGCACGCTCCGCGCACAAGAACCGCACCCTCCGCCGGCTGGTCCGCGAGCAGCTCTCCCCCGCGCCAGTCTCGGCCCATCAACCCGGCCGGTCCCTTACGAGCCACCCCTGAGATGTCCCCGGTTTCCCCCACAGCGAGGACGTCGATTCCAAAGAATAAGTAAAGTGATCTCATGGCTTTGGTAACCGACGTCGTGAACTGGTTGCACGAGCTCCCGGAACCGGGTCTCGTCGCGGCGGCGGGTGGACTCGTGTTCGCCGAGTGCACCATCGGGCTCGGCTTCCTCGCTCCCGGCGAGTCGGGGTTGCTCGTCGCGGCCACCACGGCGACGTCGGTACCCCGGTTCCTCACCTTGTGGGCCGTCGTCACCGTGTGCGCGGCGCTCGGCGATTCGGTCGGCTACGGGCTCGGCCGGAAGTTCGGGCCGCGCCTGCGGGAAACGAAGCTGATCCGCAAGTACGGCCTGGACGCCTGGGACCGTGCCGCCACGGTGCTCGAGCGGCGCGGTGCGTGGGCGGTGTTCTTCGCCCGTTTCCTGCCGGTGCTGCGCACCCTCACGCCTGCCGCGGCCGGCGCGTCCCGGTTGCCGTTCCGGAAGTTCCTGCCCGCCACCGCGCTCGGCGCGTTGTGCTGGTCGCTCGGGCACATCAGCCTCGGCGCCGCGCTCGGCGAAGCCGCCAAACAGGTCGAGGGTGCGCTCAGCACCGGCTTCCTGATCGCTGCCGCGGCGGTCGTCGGCGTGCTCGTGTTCCTCTTGCTGCGGATGAAAAACCGCAAGGCCCCCGAACCGGCGGAGGAGGAGCCGGTCCACGCCGCCGAGTGAGAAGTCACCTGAAAGAGAAGGCCACCGCTCACTAGATTCGGGGTATGGATCCCCTCGATCTCCCGCGACCGGTCGCGTTCGTCCTCGGCGGAGGCGGCAGCCTCGGCGCGCTGCAGGTCGGCATGCTGCGTGCACTCGACGAGGCGGGCATCGCCCCGGACCTGGTCGTCGGCACGTCCGTGGGGTCGCTCAACGCCGCCGTGCTCGCCGTGCCCGGCGGACGCAACCTGGAGCGGCTGCAGGACATCTGGTCGCACATGACCAAGCACGAGGCGTTCCCCGGTGGCGTACTCAGCCAGGTGCGCACCCTGCGGCACAGCAAGACCCACCTGTTCCCGAACACCGGGCTGGCGAAGATCCTCGACGAGCATCTCGGTCCCGCGCGCCGGTTCGAGGACTTGGCGCTGCCGCTCGGCGTCGTGACCACCGACGTCGAAACGGCCGAGCCGATGCTGATCCGGTCCGGGCAGCTGCACGCGCCGTTGCTGGCCAGCTGCGCGATCCCGGGGATCTTCCCGCCGGTGCAGCACGACGGGCGGCTGCTCTACGACGGCGGGCTGGTCGCGAACGTGCCGATGCGGCAGGCGCTGCGGATGGGCGCGAAGTCGCTCGTGGTGCTGGACTGCGCATTCCCGGGGAAGATGCCCGGTGCGCCCCGTACCTTCGCCGAGGTGATGATGTTCACCGCGATGATCAGCATGCGCAACCAGGCCGTGCTGGAGGCTCCGCTGGCCGCCCGCGAGGCACCTGTCGTGTACCTGCCCGGACCGGCACCGGTCCGGGTCAGCCCACTCGACTTCACTCATACGGATGATCTCGCACGGCAGGCCCGCGACGCCGTCCGTGGTTACCTGAAAGAGCTGGTCGTCGAGGGACCTGGCCTTTACGGGGCGCCCGGACTGGTCGGCTCGTGATTCGCATCACCGCAATGCACCCATCCGCCGCTCGAGACGTCTTTCCGATCGCGTAGTTTGAGAGAAGAAGCCTGCCGGTCCGCGATCCTCGCAAAAGAGACAAAATGTTCCCGAAGAAGACTGTTCTTTCGGTCGCCGGAATTCTTGCCGCGACCCTGCTGGCCTCGGCCTGTTCGTCCGGTGACGACGCCGGCGGCACCGCCGCCGGCGGGCCGGGCTCGAACCAGTCCGCGACCCCTGCGTCGGTGTCGATCGAACCTGCCGACGCGAACGGGGTCAGCCCGACCACGCCCATCGTCGTCAAGGCGGCCAACGGGAAGCTCACCGGTGTCACGGTGACCAACTCGAAGGGCAAGGCGGTCGAGGGCAAGATCGCGGCGGACGGACTCAGCTGGACCAACAGCGAGGTGCTCGGCTACGGCGGCACCTACCACGTGGTCGCGCACGCCCAGAGCGCCGACGGCAAGCCGGTCGAGAAGGCAGGCGATGTCGTCACCGTCTCGCCGAAGAAGCAGGCCAATGCGAACCTGATCCCGGCGCCGTCCGCGGTGAAGAGCACCGGCGTGGGGGTCGGCCAGCCGATCGTGTTCAGCTTCGGCACCGCGGTGAAGGACAAGGCGGCGGTGGAGAAGGCGCTCACCGTCGAGTCGTCGCCGAAGCAGGAGGGCAGCTGGTACTGGATGGACGACAAGAACGTGCACTACCGGCCGAAGGAGTATTGGCAGGCCGGCACCACGCTCACGGTCTCCGCGAAGATCTACGGTGTCGATTTCGGAAATGGCGTCTTCGGCGCGGAGGATCGCACCGAAACGTACAAAGTGCATGATTCGTGGATTGCCAAGGCCGACGGCAGCAATGAGCAGATGCAGATCTTCCACGACGGCGCGATGGTGAAGACGATGCCGATCTCGATGGGCAAGGACGCCACCCCGACCCACCTCGGCGCACACGTCATCTCCGACAAGCAGGCGAACTACACGATGGACTCGTGCACCTACGGCGTCTGCCCGCCGGACCCGAAGGCATACCGCTCCGACGAGAAGTACTCGCAACGCATCTCGAACGACGGCGAGTTCGTGCACGAGAACCCGAACAGCGTCGGCCAGCAGGGCAGCTCCAACGTGTCACACGGCTGCATCAACCTGAACGCCGCGAACGCCCAGTGGTTCTTCCAGAACTTCGGCCTCGGCGATGTCGTGGAAGTCGCCAACTCGGGCGGCCCCCAGCTACCGGTGTGGGACCTGTACGGCGACTGGTCCAAGTCCTGGACGGACTGGCAGAAGGGCTCCGCACTCTGACTTCACCGGGACAGCGTCGGCCGCCATCGGCGGCCGGCGCTTTTTCGTGCGTGCAGGTTCTCGTGAGTGACGGATTCTCGTGCGTGCAGGTTCTCGTGAGTGCAGGTTCTCGTCGGTACCGGCCTGCCTGACTCCACTCCACGAACTCCGCCGGGCCCACCCTGCCTCCGATTCGGACTACCGACGTGCTGCCACCGAGTCCAGGCAGAAGTATCGGCACGAGCCCGCCCGCCCGATGATCTGTGTCGTGCAACGCCGCTGGGTGCAGTCGGTGTCTCGTTGGTCGCCGACACCGAAGCGTTGGCACTGAGAGTGGATGCGGCCCGGATGGGACTGGCCTCAGCCGCGCCCGGCGAGAGGCCCTGGCACCGGGCGATCGGGCTGGCGAACCCCACTGTGTGGGCGGGGTTCAGATGCAGAACCCGATGGCGGGGCGGGGACCCGGATAGCAAATCCACGTGTCGACGAAACTGCCTGGGAAACCCACCCACTGTCAGGTCAGGGCCACGGATACAGAATCCCCCTGCACGCCGGGACCGGGACACCGTTGCGCAGTGGCGCACGGACAGCGCCCACTGCGAGCAGGCCGACCGGTCAGGCTCGGGGCCGACGAAAAAGCGATGCCGGGCAGTAACCTCGCCGCGTGAGCGCCAA
This sequence comes from Amycolatopsis ultiminotia, assembly GCF_039536925.1. NCBI lineage: Bacteria > Bacillati > Actinomycetota > Actinomycetes > Pseudonocardiales > Pseudonocardiaceae > Amycolatopsis > Amycolatopsis ultiminotia. The sequence continues at coordinate 4,656 of NZ_BAAAZN010000048.1, forward strand.
CCGACAAGAACCGCCAAAAGAAAAGTGATTGACGAGTGCAACCCCGCCACACAAGCGTCAGCCGGCGGTGCGGGATACGGGCCGTTTCGCTGGGGGTCCGGGGTCTGATCGCGGCTCTACGGCGGGGCGGGGGTCTGGCCTCACACGCCCCCTGCAGTGGGGTGGGTGTGGGATGCAGAACCAGCTCAATTGCGGGCCGGGCCGGGCGGGGGTTCGGGCCGGTGCTGCCGGCAGGGGCTGGGATGGTGAACATCCGGTCGTTGGGCGGCGTATACCGGGTCCGCTCGATGGGGCCCGGGGTCTGATCGCGGCGCTGCTGTGGGGCGGGGGGTCTGGCCTCACACGTCCCCTGTTGTGGGGTGGGGTGTGGGAGGCAGAAACTCGTTCGATGGCGGTCCGGGCCGGGCGGGGTCCCGGGCCGGGCGGGGGGTCCCGGGCCGGGGGTTGGGCTGGTGTTGGCGGCCGGCGGGGGCTGGGATGGCGTCCCCCGATTGTCGGGTGGGATGCAGAACCCGCTTGCTGGCGGTCCGGGCCGGGCCGGGGGTGTTGCTGCGGTGTCGGGGGATGGTGCTGCGGGAGAGCGGCATCCCGGTAGTCATGTCCGGGTCACCGGCAACATCATCCCGCTGGTGGGGGGTTTCGCCACCCACCGCTCCCGGCCCGCCCGCGGGGGGTCATTGCACGATCGCCTGTCGTGGCGGGTCACCACCGGACGCAGACATGAAGAAAGTGGTGGTGTGGGTTGGGGTCTGGGAGAACCGTGTTCCGGGTTCTCGACCGGGGCCCCGCCCCACACCACCACTACCTTTTTTGGGTTGAGTTCGGCGGTGTCCT
>NZ_BAAAZN010000049.1:0-5262 GCF_039536925.1 Amycolatopsis ultiminotia
CGGGTTCTCGACCGGGGCCCCGCCCCACACCACCACTACCTTTTTTGGGTTGAGTTCGGCGGTGTCCTACTCTCCCACAACCCTTCGGTTGCAGTACCATCGGCGCTGTCAGGCTTAGCTTCCGGGTTCGGAATGGGACCGGGCGTTTCCCTGACGCTAAAACCACCGAAACACTCCGAAACAACACACACCCACCGGTGTGGTGTTTCAGAACCGTAGAGTGGATGCGTAACACCTTCGTAGACAAGCCCTCGGCCTATTAGTACCAGTCAACTCAACAACACATTACTGTGCTTCCATCTCTGGCCTATCAACCCCATCGTCTCTAGGGGGCCTTAACCCACAAAAAGGGGTGGGATACCTCATCTTGGAACAGGCTTCCCGCTTAGATGCCTTCAGCGGTTATCCCTTCCGAACATAGCCAACCAGCCATGCCACTGGCGTGACAACTGGCACACCAGAGGTCCGTCCGTCCCGGTCCTCTCGTACTAGGGACAGCCTTCCTCAAGTATCCTACGCGCGCGGCGGATAGGGACCGAACTGTCTCACGACGTTCTAAACCCAGCTCGCGTGCCGCTTTAATGGGCGAACAGCCCAACCCTTGGGACCTACTCCGGCCCCAGGATGCGACGAGCCGACATCGAGGTGCCAAACCATGCCGTCGATATGGACTCTTGGGCAAGATCAGCCTGTTATCCCCGGGGTACCTTTTATCCGTTGAGCGACACCCCTTCCACCAGGAGGTGCCGGATCACTAGTCCCGACTTTCGTCCCTGCTCGACATGTCTGTCTCACAGTCAAGCCCCCTTGTGCACTTGCACTCAACACCTGATTGCCAACCAGGCTGAGGGAACCTTTGGGCGCCTCCGTTACCCTTTAGGAGGCAACCGCCCCAGTTAAACTACCCATCAGGCACTGTCCCTGAACCAGATCATGGCCCGAGGTTCAGATTCCCAATTCGACCAGAGTGGTATTTCAACAACGACTCCACCACCACTAGCGTGATCGCTTCACAGTCTCCCACCTATCCTACACAAGCCGAACCGAAAACCAATACCAAACTATAGTAAAGGTCCCGGGGTCTTTCCGTCCTGCCGCGCGTAACGAGCATCTTTACTCGTAATGCAATTTCGCCGGGCCTGTGGTCGAGACAGCCGGAAAGTCGTTACGCCATTCGTGCAGGTCGGAACTTACCCGACAAGGAATTTCGCTACCTTAGGATGGTTATAGTTACCACCGCCGTTTACTGGCGCTTAAATTCTCAGCTTCACCCCCCAAAGGGAGTTAACCGGTCCTCTTAACGTTCCAGCACCGGGCAGGCGTCAGTCCATATACATCGTCTTGCGACTTCGCATGGACCTGTGTTTTTAGTAAACAGTCGCTTTCCGCTGGTCTCTGCGGCCAACCACCGCTCCACCCGCACAGGGCTTCACAGTGCCTGGCCCCCCTTCTCCCGAAGTTACGGGGGCATTTTGCCGAGTTCCTTAACCACAGTTCACCCGATCGCCTCAGTATTCTCTACCTGACCACCTGTGTTGGTTTGGGGTACGGGCCGTGCATGCACTCACTAGAGGCTTTTCTCGACAGCATAGGATCACCCACTTCACCTCAAACGGCTACGCATCACGTCTCAGCCACACAGAACACGGATTTACCTATGTCCCAGCCTACACGCTTACACCAGTACAACCACTCACTGGCGGAGCTACCTTCCTGCGTCACCCCATCGCTTGACTACTACGGAATCAGATCCCACGCTCCACACACACAACACCATCCGAAGACAGCACCATGCGGCTTCAGGTGGTTAGTATCAACCGCCTCACCATGGGCGCACATGCTCGGGTACGGGAATATCAACCCGTTATCCATCGACTACGCCTGTCGGCCTCGCCTTAGGTCCCGACTTACCCTGGGCGGATTAGCCTGGCCCAGGAACCCTTGGTCATCCGGCGGCAGAGTTTCTCACTCTGCATTCGCTACTCATGCCTGCATTCTCACTCCCACACCCTCCACGACTGGCTTCCGCCGCCGCTTCACCGGATGCAGGACGCTCCCCTACCCATCCACACCACTACACAAAAACCCGAAAGCTCTCGCGGATGTATCGTGTGAATGACACAGCTTCGGCGGTGTGCTTAAGCCCCGCTACATTGTCGGCGCAGGACCACTTGACCAGTGAGCTATTACGCACTCTTTCAAGGATGGCTGCTTCTAAGCCAACCTCCTGGTTGTCTGGGCAATCCCACATCCTTTCCCACTGAGCACACACTTAGGGGCCTTAGCTGGTGTTCTGGGCTGTTTCCCTCTCGACGACGAAGCTTATCCCCCGCCGTCTCACTGCCACACTCTCACACCACGGTATTCGGAGTTTGGTTGATTTCGGTAACCCGGTAAGGCCCCTAGACCATCCAGTAGCTCTACCCCCGCAGTGAAACATGTGACGCTGCACCTAAATGCATTTCGGGGAGAACCAGCTATCACGGAGTTTGATTGGCCTTTCACCCCTACCCACAGCTCATCCCCTCAGTTTTCAACCTAAGTGGGTTCGGCCCTCCACGACGTCTTACCGACGCTTCAGCCTGGCCATGGGTAGATCACTCCGCTTCGGGTCTAGACCACGCGACTACACTCGCCCTCTTCAGACTCGCTTTCGCTACGGCTACCCCACACGGGTTAACCTCGCCACGCAGCACTAACTCGCAGGCTCATTCTTCAAAAGGCACGCCATCACCCATCACAGGCTCTGACGGCTTGTAGGCACACGGTTTCAGGTACTCTTTCACTCCCCTCCCGGGGTACTTTTCATCTTTCCCTCACGGTACTCGTCCGCTATCGGTCTCCAGGAAGTATTTAGGCTTACCGGGTGGTCCCGGCAGATTCACAGCAAATTCCACGAGCTCGCTGCTACTCGGGAACACCACCAAAAACAACAACACAAGCTTTCGCGTACGGGGCTCTCACCCACTCCGGCCCGCCATCCCAAGCGGTTCCACTAACTCATGCGTCACTCCGAAGAAATGTCAGTCTCTTCACGATGGGTCCCACAACACCGCACATACAACGCCTGACAGCTTGACATACGCACGGTTTAGCCTCCTCCGCTTTCGCTCGCCACTACTCACGGAATCACTCTTGTTTTCTCTTCCTACGGGTACTGAGATGTTTCACTTCCCCGCGTTCCCTCCACACCGGCTATACATTCACCGGCAGGTAACACCACATCACTGGTGCTGGGTTTCCCCATTCGGAAATCCTCGGATCACAGCTCGGTTGACAGCTCCCCGAGGCATATCGCAGCCTCCCACGTCCTTCATCGGCTCCTGAAGCCAAGACATCCACCATGTGCCCTTAACAACTTGACCACAAAGATGCTCGCATCCACTCTACAGTTCTCAAACACCACACCAGAAACAACGTGTGTTGCCTCAGGACCCAACAGCATGCCAGCAAACACCCAGCCACCCGGCATCCGTCCCCCCGTTCCACGCAGAACAAACTCCGCAGTACTAGACAGGAACCTCCACCACCACGACCGGCGATAACCAGTAGTTCCACAATTCCTTGAGCAACCCAGACAGAAACACAACCGGTTTCTCAGCCTGAGCCACCCCACACTCGGTTCCGGGTATCCCGGGAGCATGGATGTGTTGTGCTCCTTAGAAAGGAGGTGATCCAGCCGCACCTTCCGGTACGGCTACCTTGTTACGACTTCGTCCCAATCGCCAGTCCCACCTTCGACCACTCCCCCCCTAACGGGTTGGGCCATGGGCTTCGGGTGTTACCGACTTTCATGACGTGACGGGCGGTGTGTACAAGGCCCGGGAACGTATTCACCGCAGCGTTGCTGATCTGCGATTACTAGCGACTCCGACTTCACGCAGTCGAGTTGCAGACTGCGATCCGAACTGAGACCGGCTTTAAGGGATTCGCTCCACCTCACGATATCGCAACCCTCTGTACCAGCCATTGTAGCATGTGTGAAGCCCTGGACATAAGGGGCATGATGACTTGACGTCATCCCCACCTTCCTCCGAGTTGACCCCGGCAGTCTCCCACGAGTCCCCACCATCCCGAAGGACGTGCTGGCAACATAGGATAAGGGTTGCGCTCGTTGCGGGACTTAACCCAACATCTCACGACACGAGCTGACGACAGCCATGCACCACCTGTACACCAACCACAAGGGAAACCACATCTCTGCAGCTGTCTGGCGCATGTCAAGCCCAGGTAAGGTTCTTCGCGTTGCATCGAATTAATCCACATGCTCCGCCGCTTGTGCGGGCCCCCGTCAATTCCTTTGAGTTTTAGCCTTGCGGCCGTACTCCCCAGGCGGGGCGCTTAATGCGTTAGCTACGGCACGGACAACGTGGATGTCGCCCACACCTAGCGCCCAACGTTTACAGCGTGGACTACCAGGGTATCTAATCCTGTTCGCTCCCCACGCTTTCGCTCCTCAGCGTCAGTATCGGCCCAGAGACCCGCCTTCGCCACCGGTGTTCCTCCTGATATCTGCGCATTTCACCGCTACACCAGGAATTCCAGTCTCCCCTACCGAACTCAAGTCTGCCCGTATCGACCGCACGCTCCACGTTAAGCGTGGAGATTTCACGGCCGACGCGACAAACCGCCTACGAGCTCTTTACGCCCAATAATTCCGGACAACGCTCGCACCCTACGTATTACCGCGGCTGCTGGCACGTAGTTAGCCGGTGCTTCTTATCCAGGTACCGTCACCTCACGGCTTCGTCCCTGGCGAAAGAGGTTTACAACCCGAAGGCCGTCATCCCTCACGCGGCGTCGCTGCATCAGGCTTCCGCCCATTGTGCAATATTCCCCACTGCTGCCTCCCGTAGGAGTCTGGGCCGTGTCTCAGTCCCAGTGTGGCCGGTCACCCTCTCAGGCCGGCTACCCGTCGTCGCCTTGGTAGGCCATTACCCCACCAACAAGCTGATAGGCCGCGGGCACATCCCATACCGCCGGAACTTTCCACCCCCGAAGATGCCCCCGAGAGTCCTATCCGGTATTAGACCCAGTTTCCCAGGCTTATCCCAAAGTACAGGGCAGATTACCCACGTGTTACTCACCCGTTCGCCACTCATCCACACCCGAAGATGCTTCAGCGTTCGACTTGCATGTGTTAAGCACGCCGCCAGCGTTCGTCCTGAGCCAGGATCAAACTCTCCAACAATGAACAGTTCAACCAATGACTACACATCAAACTCAAAGAAAACCCAACGAGGATTCTCCAAAAACAAAAAA
>NZ_BAAAZN010000050.1:0-4276 GCF_039536925.1 Amycolatopsis ultiminotia
CCTGCGAATGACCCACCACCGCATCCGGCTCCACACCCGCAGCCCGCCACACCTCCGCCAACGACACCATCACCGCCCACAACGCAGGCTGCACCACATCCGCACCCACCAACTCACCGACCAGCGCGGCGTCCACATCCACATACGGCGCCAGGGCCGCACGACACTCGGCCAGCCGCGCAGCGAACACCGGGGACGCAGCAGCCAACTCCCGACCCATCCCGGCCCACTGACTACCCTGACCCGGAAACACAAAGACTGTCTTCCCCTGCGCTGCGCCAACGCCGCGCACGACACCGGGCGCGGGTTGCCCCTCGGCCAGCGCCGCCAACCCGGCGGTCAGCTGGTCACCGGTCCCGAGCACCACCGCCCGCTGTTCGAACGCCGACCGGGTCGTGGCCAGCGACCACGCCACGTCCGCCGCCTCGGCGGGGTGCGCAGCCAGCTGGTCCCGCAGCCGGGTGGCCTGTGCCGCCAATGCCTCGCCGCGTCCCGAGACCGGCCACGCCACCACGTCGGTCCGCACCACCGGCTCCGGCCGTTCGACCGGCTCGGGCTCCTCGGCAGGCGCATCCTCGACGATCACGTGCGCATTGGTCCCGCTCATCCCGAACGCCGACACACCCGCCCGCCGAGGCCGCTCACCCACCGCCCAGTCGACGTCTTCCTGCAGCAGCCGGACGTTCCCGGCGCTCCAGTCCACGTGCGGTGTCGGTTCATCGGCGTGCAGGGTCCGGGGCAACCGCGAATGCTTCAGTGCCTGCACCATCTTGATCACACCGGCCACACCAGCAGCCTGCTGCGCATGCCCCAAGTTCGACTTCAGCGAACCCAACCACAACGGCTCGGCACGACCCTGACCATAAGTCGACAACACCGCCTGCGCCTCAATCGGATCACCCAACGTCGTCCCAGTACCGTGCGCCTCGACGACGTCGACGTCCGCCGCCGACAGGTGCGCGCTGTCCAGCGCTGCGCGGATCACGCGTCGCTGCGACGGTCCGTTGGGCGCGGTGAGACCGTTCGACGCGCCGTCCTGGTTGACCGCGGTGCCGGTCACCACGGCGAGCACGTGGTGACCGTTGCGGCGAGCGTCGGAGAGCCGCTCCACCACGAGTACCCCGGCGCCTTCGGACCAGCCGGTCCCGTCCGCGTCCGCGGAGAACGAACGACACCGACCGTCCGCGGAAAGCCCTTGCTGCCGGGAAAACTCCGCAAACGTCCCGGCAGTCGCCATCACCGTGACACCGCCGACGAGCGCGAGGCCACACTCCTGCTGCCGCAGCGCCTGCACCGCCAGATGCAACGCCACCAGCGAAGACGAACACGCCGTGTCCACCGTGACCGCCGGACCTTCAAGGCCGAGCGTGTACGAGACCCGGCCGGAGATCACGCTGCCCGCGTTACCGGTCATGAGATAGCCCTCGGCACCGGTGCTGTTACCGGCGAACCCGGCGGCGTAACCGGACGTGGCGGCGCCGGCGAACACACCCGTGCGCGAACCGCGCAACGTCTGCGGATCGATCCCGGCCCGCTCCAGCGCCTCCCACGTGACCTCCAGCAACAGCCGCTGCTGCGGATCCATCGCCAACGCTTCCCGCGGTGAGATCCCGAAGAACCCGGCGTCGAAATCGGCCGCGTCATGGACGAAACCGCCCTGACGTGCGTAGTCGCCGGCCTCCTCCCAGCCACGGTCGGACGGGAAATCCGAGATCGCGTCGCCGCCGGTGGCGACCAGCTCCCACAGGTCGCCGGGGCCGCGCACACCGCCGGGCAGCCGGCAGCCCATGCCCACGACCGCGATCGGCTCGCGGCCGCGTTCCTGGACCTCCCGCAGCTGCCGCTGGGTGTCGTGGAGGTTGGTGACCGTCCACTTCAGATAGTCGCGCAGTTTGTCTTCGTCCGCCACCGTCGCCTCACTCACCCTCGCCGCACCGCAGTGCCCGCCTGGTCATTCCGACCGGCCGAGCTCGGTGTTGATGAAGTCGAACATCTCGTCGTCGGTCGCCGCCTCGATCCGGCTCGCGACCTCGTCCCCGCCACCGGCGCGGTCCGTCCACGCCGCCAGCACCCGCTGCAGCCGCGCCGTGACCAGCTCGTGCGTGCGCTCGTCCGGCTCGGCGCCGGCCAGCAGCGCCTCGAACCGGTCGAGCTGCTCGGGCAGCTCCGCTTCCGCGGAGTCGCCGACCAGCTCCGCCCGCAGGAATCCGGCGAGCGCGCCCGGCGAAGGATGGTCGAACACCAGCGTTGCGGGCAAGGCCAGTCCGGTGCACGCACTCAACCGGTTCCGCAGTTCGATCGCGGTCAGCGAGTCGAACCCGAGGTCCTTGAACGCCCGGTCCGGCTCGAGCTGGCCGGTGTCGGTGAAGCCAAGCGCTGCCGCGGCCTCGCCGCGCACCAGGTCCACCAACGTCCGCTGCTGATCCACTGTGGACATACCGGTGATCCGCTGCGCGAATCCGTCGTCCGCCACCGGTACCGGTTCCTCGGCGGTGCACGCCTCCGGAAGGGAGCCGAGCAGCGGGCTGGGCCGCCGCACCGTGAATGCCGGGGCGAACCGTGCCCAGTCCACGTCCGCGACCGCAACCGCGGTGTCCCCGCCGTCCACCGCCTGCGCGAGTGCACCGATCGCGCGGCGGGGATCCATCATCCCGAGCCCGCGGCGGGCGAACTCCTCGCCCGCCGCACCCGCGCCCATGCCTGCGCCGTCCCACAGGCCCCACGCCACCGAGGTGGCCGCCCGGCCTCGTGTCCGCCGGTTCACCGCGAGCGCGTCGAGGTAGGCGTTTCCCGCAGCGTAGGCGGGTTGGCGCGCACTGCCCCAGGTCGCCGCGATGGACGAGAACAGCACGAACACGTCCAGGTCACCGGTCAGCTCGTCCAGCCACCGCGCACCCGCGACCTTCGCTGCGACCACCCGGGTGTGCTCCTCGAGCGTGACCTCCGCGGTCGGGGTGGTCTGCCCGATCCCGGCCGCGTGCACCACGGCGGTGAGGCCGGGCAGCCGGTCCAGCACTGCCGCGACCTGCGTCCGTTCGGCGGTGTCGCACGCGAGGACCTGGACCGCGCTGCCCTGGCCGGCGAGTTCGGCGGCCAGCTCGGCCACCCCCGCGGCCGCCGGACCGGACCGGCTGGTCAGCGCCAGTTCCGGTGCCCCACGCCCGGCGATCCAGCGGCCTAGGTGAGCACCGATCCCGCCGGTGCCCCCGGTGATGAGCGTGCTGCCGCGCGGCTGCCAGGTGCGCGTCAGCTCCGCACGCGGCGCACGCACCAGCCGTCGGGCCAGCAGTCCGGACGGCCGGACCGCGACCTGGTCCTCGGCACCGGACAGCACCGCGGCCAGCTTCGCCGCGTCGCCGTCGAGGTCGACCAGCCCGCCCCAGCGCTCGGGGAACTCCAGTGCGGCCACGCGGCCGAGGCCCCAGATCTGCGCCTGCGCCGGATCCGCCACGGCCTCGCCCGGCCCGGCCGCGACCGCGCCCTCGGTGACGACCCACAGCGGCGCGTCGAGACCTTCCTGTACCAGGGCCAGCACCTGGCCGATGCCCTGTGGCACGACCGGGAAGCCCGGCACCGGCTCGTCCCCGGCCGCGGGCAGCGCCACGATCCCGGCGAACTCGCCCGCGTGCACAGCGTCGAATCCGGCCTCGACCACCTCGGCGCCCGCTGTGGTGAGCGCACGCACGCAGTCATTCGTGTTTCGCGCGGGATCGGCGACCACCAGCCACGTTCCGTCGAGTGCGGCCTTGGCTTCGGTGACCGGTTCCCAGATGATCCGGTAACGCCAGGCGGCCGTCGTGGAGTCGTCGCGTTCCCGGCGGCGCCACGACGCGAGCGCGGGCAGCACCTCCCGGAACGGCCGGTCCCCGTCGACCGCCAGTGCCTCGGTCAGCAGGTCGGCGTCGCCGTGCTCGACGGCGGCCCAGAACCGCGCCTCGCCCTCACTGCCACCGGTCACGGTGGGCGTCGCGGAGAGTGGCTTCGGCCAGAAGCGCTGCGGCTGGAACGGGTACGTCGGCAGGTCGACCTTCTGCCCGGTCAGGACGGCTTCCCAAGTCACCGGCAGACCACGCGTGTAAGCCCGCGCCAGTGTCGCGACGAATGCGTTCGGCGCCGGAGAGTCCTTGCGCAGCAGGGGAAGGAAGGTGGCGTCGGGCAGCACTGCCGGGCCCATCGACGACAGCGTGCCGTCCGGCCCGATCTCCAGAAACACCGAAACACCCTGCGCAGCCAACGACTCAACCGCATCACCAAACCGCACCGCCTGACGAGCCTG
>NZ_BAAAZN010000051.1:0-2998 GCF_039536925.1 Amycolatopsis ultiminotia
CGGTCGGCGTCGGCCGGATGGCGGGCGCCCGGGTGTGCGCCGGGCGCCCGTGGTGAGTCCGGTCAGTTCTCGGTGGGTTCGAGCAGGATCAGCGGCACTTCGCGGTTGCCGGACTCGGCGGCCGCGGCGCGAAGGCCGGCGAAAAACGGGTAGAGCTCGTCGGTGTAGGCCAGCCAGTTTTCCCGCTCCGCACCTTCGGCTACCCGGGCGGTCATCAACCGGCGATCGGGACCGTCCTGCAGCTGTACCGTCGGGTGCGCCACGAGGTTGTGGAACCAGCTCGGATGGCGGGCCTGGCCGCCGGCCGCCGCGCCGATGGCGTAGACACCGTCACGCTCGATGCGCATCAGGGCGACCTTGCGCAGCTTGTCCGAGCGGGCGCCACGCATGGTCACCACGACCACAGGGCCGCCCTCCGCTGTCGCGCCTTCACGGCCGTCGGTGCGCTCGTAGAGCTCGACCTGACCGCGGGTCCTCGCGTCGGCACTGGGGACGTACTCACCGTCGAGCAGATCCGTTGTCATGTCAGGGAATTCCTTTCATTGAGGGTGGCATTTCACGCGCCGCCGCGAACAGCCGGAACCGGCGGGACGGTGGGGCCGAACACGTTCACCGGTTTCAGCCGGTTACCCGGATCACGGTTTTCCCGATGGTCCGGCCGCTCTCGGCGAGGGTGTGCGCGGTCCGCATGGTCTCGGCGGTCAGTCCCTCGAGCGTGGTGGTGACGATCGGGCGCAGCCGGCCCGCCGCGACGCCGTCCGCTGCCCTGGCGAGGATCCGGCCCTGGCTGCCGGCGTCACGGCCGGCCACGATCTTGCTGAACACCATCTCGCTGTGCAGCGACAGTGACTTTCCGGTGAAGGCCCCCGGGTCGAAGGGGCCGCTGAGGTCGCTGGTGGCCAGGTGACCGAAGGGGCGCAGCACCTCGACGATCGCCTCCAGATGGCCGCTGGTGCCCGTGGTCGAGAACACCAAGTCGACGTGGTCGATCCCGGCTGTGCGGAGCTGTCCGGCCAGATCACCGCGATGGTCGACGACCAGGTCGGCACCCATTGCGGTCGCCCACTTCCGCGACTCCGGCCGCGAGGCCGTGCTGATCACGAATGCCGGTGTCGTGGCCTTGAGCAGTTGCGTGGCCATCGACCCGACGCCGCCGGCTCCGCCGATGACGAGCACGCGGCCGACACCGCGCGGCAGCTCGTCCTGGTCGCGAAACAGCGATTCCCAGGCGGTGAGGACACCGATGGGCAGCGACGCGGCGTCGGTGAACGCGAGCCGGTCCGGGATCTTGGCAACCACCCGGTGGTCGACCGCGACGCGCTCGGCCCAGCTGCCGTCGCGGGTGACGTCGCCGGTGCCCATCACCCGGTCCCCGACCGCGAACCCGGTGGCCGCGGGCCCGGCCGCGGCGACGACCCCGGCGAACTCCCAGCCGAGGACGACCTGCCCGCCGGGCTCGGCGCTGCGCGTCTGCCGGATCGCGGCTTCACCCGGGTTGATACCGATCGCACGGACCTCGACCAGCAGGTCACCGTCGCGCAGCCGAGGTTCGGCGACCTCGGCCAGGGTGATGGCGAACGCGTCGAGCGGGTGCGCTTTCTCGTACGCGAGTGCTTTCATGGCTTCATTCCTGCCGCAGGGCGTGCAGCGCCGAGAGCGGCCCGCCGATCTGCATCAGGCGGCCGCCCTCTCGCAACGTCCCGGCGTCGACCGGCGCAAATCCGATGGCGTCGGCGACGGCGTGGAAATCCGCCTTGGCAGCCTCGTCGTCGCCGGCGTAGAACAGCAGCTGCCGCCCTTCCGCGTGCCGGGGATCGGCGGCAATGTACTGGGCGTAGAGGGTGTTGAAAGCCTTGACCACGCGCGCGCCCGGCGCACGATCGGCTACGAACTCGCTCGCCGTCTCCACCCCGAGCTCGGCGACGGTCGGCAGCATCGAGCCCAGGTTGTTGGTGGTGTCGACCAGGATGCGGCCGTCCCACCCGGGCAGCCCGGCCAGCGCGTCACCGACCTGCGGCCACATCACGGTGAGGAAGACCAGGTCGGCGGCGGCCGCTTCGTCGACCGTGCCCGCGCTCGCGAGCGGCCCCAGCCGGGCCACGACGTTGCGCAGCGTGTCCGGGCCGCGGCTGTTGCTGAGCGTCACCGTGTGACCGGCCGTCACGAGGTGGCCGGCGATGGCCTGCGCGACCGTCCCGGCGCCGATGGTTCCGAAGTTCATGACCGTCCCTTCAGTCTTCGATGACGCCTGTCATCATAATTTATGATTGTAGACGTCATCATTAACTGTCAAGCCTCGGCCTCTGCCGTGCATCCTGGCTTTGATGATGAGTAACATCGGGAGAGGCGAGTGAGCTCATCGGGAAGGTGGTCGACGTGCCCCGCATCACGCAAGAGCAGAAGCGGCTCAACCACGAGAAGATCGTCAACGCGGCCGGTGCGGGATTCCGGCTGCGCGGCATCGACGGCATCGGCATCGAGGAGCTGATGAAGTCGGCAGGCATGACACACGGCGGGTTCTACAACCACTTCTCCTCGAAGGACGACCTCGCTCTCGAAGTCCTCCACCAGTGCTTCACCGACTCGCTCGAAGCGCTCGACGCCATCCGCGAAGCGCATCCCCGCTCAGCGCGCGCGGCCCTGCACGACATGGTCGACGGGTACGTCAACGCCGAGCACCGCGACCACCCCGAGATCGGCTGCGCCTCGGCCGCCCTCGTATCCGACGCCGGCCGCCACGGCGCCGCCGCCCAGGCCGAATACCGGCGCGGACTCGACGGCTACTTCGCCACCATCACCGACATGCTGCTCGACCGCGCACGCCAGTCCGGCACCGAACTCACTCCCGCCGAAGCCCGCGAGCGAGCGGTGGCACTGTTCAGCCAAATGGTCGGCGCGCTGATCCTCTCCCGGGCGATCGCGGACGCCGCCCCGGACCTGTCAGACGAGGTACTGACGGTCAATCGGCGGCGGCTCAAGAAACGGTGACCACCGTCGT
>NZ_BAAAZN010000052.1:0-2784 GCF_039536925.1 Amycolatopsis ultiminotia
CACCACCAGCCAACGCCAAATCACATTCACCCGACCGCAACGCCTGCACAGCCAAATGCAAAGCAACCAACGACGAAGAACACGCCGTATCAACAGTGACCGCCGGACCCTCCAAACCCAACGTATAGGAAATCCGCCCAGAAAGAACACTGCCAGTGTTACCGATGATCAGGTGCCCTTCCACGCCGTCGAACTCACCCGAGCCGAGGTAACCGGACGGCGCTGCACCCGCGAAGACACCGGTTGCCGAACCGCGCAGCTGCTCCGGATCGATCCCGGCACGTTCCAGCGTCTCCCACGAAACTTCCAGCAGGAGCCGCTGCTGCGGATCCATCGCCAGCGCCTCGCGCGGCGAGATCCCGAAGAACCCGGCGTCGAAGTTCGCGACTCCGTGCAGGAAACCACCCTGCGACACATAGGAGGTTCCCGGATTGTCGGGGTCCGGGTCGAACAGGCCCTCGGTGTCCCAGCCGCGGTCGACGGGGAAGCCGGAGATCGCGTCACCGCCCGAGGCCAGGAGGTCCCACAGCGCGTCAGGGCTGTCGATCCCGCCCGCGTAGCGACAGCCCATGCCGACGATCGCGATGGGCTCCGTCGACACCTCACGGCTTTGCGTGACCACCGGCACAGCCGCACCGAACATCCGCTCGACGATCTCCTTCGCCAGCACCATCGAATTCGGATAGTCGAACACCACAGTGGACGGCAACTTCAGCCCGGCCGCCGCACCGATCCGATTCCGCAACTCGACCGCGGTGAGCGAATCGAAGCCGAGATCGCGGAACGCCCGGTCCGCCGGTACCTCGGCCGCCGCACCGTGCCCGAGGACCGCCGCGGCGTGGCCGCGGACCAGCTCCACCACGACCCGCAGCCGCTCGGCCGGGTCCTTGCCGGCCAGTTTTGCCGCCAGCTCACCGGTTTCGCCCGGCGGGGCCGCGGCTGCTTCGGGCTCCCGCGCCTCGGGAATGCGCTCCAGCAGCGGGCGTTCCCGCGCCGCGGTGAACACCGGCGCGAACCGCGCCCACTCCACATCCGCCACCGCCAGGAACGTCTCGTCGTCGTCCAGCACCTGACCCAGCGCAGTCAACGCCCGCCCAGGCTCCAGGAAGTTCATCCCCTGGCGCAGCAGACGTTCCGGCGTGACGCTGCCCGGACGCTGTTCCAGGACTGCGTTCACCGCGTCCCAGTCCCGGGTGTCCCAAACGCCCCAGGCGATCGACGTGCCCGGTAAACCCCGGGCTCGGCGGTCCTCGGCGAGGGCATCCAGGTACGCGTTGCCCGCGGCGTACGCACCGTGCTCGTTGCTGCCCCAGGTGGCCGAGATGGACGAGAACAGCACGAACGCGTCCAGGTCCAGGTCGGCGGTCAGCTCGTCGAGGTGCCGGGCACCGGCAGCCTTCGCGCCCAGCGACACCGAAAGACCTTCGACGCTGGTGTTGTCCAATGGCGTCACGTAGACGGCGTTCGCGGAGTGCAGTACCGAGCTGAGCGCGGGACCGGTCGCGGCGATCGTCTCCAGCAGCTCGGCGACCTGCGTGCGGTCGCCCGTGTCGCAGCATACGACGTCCACTGTGGACCCGCCGTCGGCGATTTCCGCGGCGAGACCCGCCACCCCTTCCGCGGACGGCCCGGAACGGCTGGTCAGTACGACCCGCGGAGCACCACGGTCCGCGAGCCACGCACCGACCCGGCCACCGATGGACCCGGTGCCACCGGTCAGCAGCACCGTGCCGCGCGGCGTCCAACCTGATCCGCCGGAACGCCGTGTACCCGAGCGCACCAGGCGACGGGCGAAGCTGCCGGAGGCACGCACGGCCACCTGGTCCTCGCGCCCGGCCAGCGCCGAACAGACCCGGGCCGTGCTGCGGTCGTCCCATGCGGGCGGGAGATCGAGCAGACCGCCCCAGCGGCCGGCGTGCTCCAGCCCGACGACCCGGCCGAGCCCCCAGACCTGCGCCTGCACCGGGCTGGTCAGCACATCGCTCGCCCCGGTGCTCACCGCGCCGCTGGTCAGCACCCACAGCGGCGCGGTGACCCCGGCGTCGCCGAGCGCCTGCACCAGGACCAGCGTTCCGGCCACACCACGGGCGACGGCCGGGTACGCAGCCAGCGGCGTCTCGTCCAGCGCGAGCGCGGACACCACACCGTCGACCGGCGGCAGTCCGCGCACCGTCTCGGCGAGCGTGTCCCGATCCAGGACTCCGACGTCGAGGGTCAGCACGTCAGCGCCCCGGTCGCGGATCGCGGCACCGAGCTCCGGTGCCTCGCCGACGATCAGCCAAGTGCCGGACAGCACTGCCGGCGCCTCGGTGAGCGGCGCCCAGTCGATGCGGTAACGCCAGTCCGACACGGTCGAATCGGCCTGTTCCCGGTGCCGCCACGAGGTCAGGGCAGGCAGCACTTCGTCGAGACCAGGACCGTCGAAGGCCAGCAGGTCCGCCAGTTCCGTGCGGTCACCACGGTCGACGGCGGCCCAGAACCGGCCTTCCGCACCACTCGCCGCGACGGCGGCCTCCGGCTCCGGCTCCGCGGGCCAGTAGCGGCGGCGTTGGAAGGCGTAGGTGGGCAACGGCGTGGTCGCGCCGCCGCCGAGCACCGTGGCCCAGTCAACGGGCACGCCGTGCACGTACGCCTCGGCGAAGGAGGTGAGCAGCCGCTCGGCGCCACCGTCGTCGCGACGCAGCGTGCCGGTAACTACGGGCTCGTCGAGGGTGTCCGCGATAGCGCCGGTCAGCACCGCATGCGGAGAGGCTTCGACGAACACCGAGTGCCGCTCACCGGCGA
>NZ_BAAAZN010000053.1:0-1975 GCF_039536925.1 Amycolatopsis ultiminotia
GGAGGCTTTGCATTATGACCGAGCAGTCCCCAGCGTTGGACAATCTGCTCACTGAGAGTCGTACGTTTCCTCCGTCGGAGGGGTTTGCCGCGCGGGCGAACGCGACGGCGGGGTTGTATGCCGCCGGGGACGGGGATCGGGAGGCGTTCTGGGCGGAGCAGGCGCGGCGGTTGTCGTGGGATACGGAGTGGTCGCGGGTGTTGGATTGGGGTGGTGCGCCGTTTGCGAAGTGGTTTGTGGGTGGGACGTTGAATGTGGCGTATAACTGTGTGGATCGGCATGTGGAGGCGGGGTACGGGGATCAGGTTGCGATTCATTGGGTGGGTGAGCCGGGGGATACCCGGGATTTCACGTATGCCCGTTTGCAGGATGAGGTGTGCCGGGCGGCGAATGCGTTGATCTCGCTCGGGGTGGGTGCGGGTGATGTGGTGGCGGTGCAGTTGCAGATGGTGCCCGAGGCGATTATCGCGATGTTGGCGTGTGCGCGGATCGGGGCGTTGCACAGTGTGGTGTTCGGGGGGTTTTCCCCGACGGCGTTGCGGGCGCGGGTGGATGACGCGGCGGCGAAGGTGGTGATCACCTCGGATGGGCAGTATCGGCGGGGGAAGGCGGCGCCGATGAAGGCCAATGTGGACGAGGCGCTGGCGGGGGCGGAGTCGGTGGAGAAGGTGATCGTGGTTGCCCGCACCGGGGACGACCTCGAGGGGGAGGTTCCGTGGTCGGCGGGCCGGGATGTGTGGTGGCACGAGCTGGTGGGGGCGCAGTCGGTGGTGCACACGCCGGAGGCGTTCGACAGTGAGCATCCGTTGTTCATTCTCTACACCTCGGGCACGACGGGGAAGCCGAAGGGGATTCTGCACACCTCGGGTGGGTATCTGACGCAGGCGGCGTATACCCATCATTATGTGTTCGATCACCGGGCGGGGGAGGATGTGTATTGGTGCACCGCCGATATCGGCTGGATCACCGGGCATTCCTACATTGTGTACGGGCCGTTGGCGAACCGGGCCACGCAGGTGGTGTACGAGGGGACGCCGAACACGCCGCACGAGGGCCGGCACTGGGAGATCATCCAGAAGTACGGGGTGTCGATTTATTACACGGCACCGACGTTGATCCGGACGTTCATGAAGTGGGGCGCCGACATTCCCGGGAAGTATGATCTGTCGTCGTTGCGGGTGCTGGGCAGTGTGGGGGAGCCGATCAACCCGGAGGCGTGGATCTGGTACCGCGACACGATCGGCGCCGGGCGGGCGCCGATCGTGGACACCTGGTGGCAGA
This sequence comes from Amycolatopsis ultiminotia, assembly GCF_039536925.1. Lineage (NCBI taxonomy): Bacteria > Bacillati > Actinomycetota > Actinomycetes > Pseudonocardiales > Pseudonocardiaceae > Amycolatopsis > Amycolatopsis ultiminotia. The sequence goes on from NZ_BAAAZN010000053.1 coordinate 1,282, forward strand.
CCGAGACCGGGGCGATCATGATTTCCCCGTTGCCGGGGGTGACCGCGACGAAACCGGGGTCGGCGCAGCGGGCGTTGCCCGGGATCTCCGCGAAAGTCGTCGACGACCAGGGCGTCGAGGTCGGGCCCGGCGGGGGCGGGTATCTGGTGCTGGACCAGCCGTGGCCGGCGATGCTGCGCGGGATCTGGGGCGATGACCAGCGCTACCGCGACACCTACTGGTCCCGGTTCGCCGAACAGGGATTCTACTTCGCCGGGGACGGCGCGAAATACGACACCGACGGGGACATCTGGCTGCTGGGCCGGGTCGATGACGTGATGAACGTGTCCGGGCACCGGATCTCCACCACCGAGGTCGAGTCCGCGCTGGTGTCACACCCCACCGTGGCCGAGGCCGCGGTCGTCGGCGCGAGCGACCCCACCACCGGACAAGGAATCGTCGCGTTCGTGATCCTGCGCGGCAACGCCGTCGACGGCGGCGACGACGCCATCCAGGCACTACGCAACCACGTCGCGAAAGAAATCGGGCCGATCGCCAAACCCCGCCAGATCCTCGTCGTGCCCGAACTCCCCAAAACCCGCTCCGGCAAAATCATGCGCCGCCTCCTGCGCGACGTCGCCGAAAACCGCCGCATCGGCGACGTCACCACCCTCGCCGACTCCTCCGTCATGGACCTCATCGCCACCGGCCTGAA
>NZ_BAAAZN010000054.1:0-1862 GCF_039536925.1 Amycolatopsis ultiminotia
CCAGTTCGATGCCGTACTTGCGCATCCAGGTGTCGAACCCGAGCGCCATCTCGATGTTCATCCGGCTGTGCCACTCATGCGCCACCCCACCCGAATCCTGCACCGCACGCTTCACCGCAGCCACATCCAACAACGGCAACACCGGCGAATTCGGATCATCCAACACATCCCGCATAGCCTGATGCAACGCCTGCGTATACGCCCGATCCTGCGTCACCGGATACGGACTCTTCGGCCGATCCAACACCGACCTCGGCAACACATCCTTCATCGCCGCCCGCAACAAACTCTTCTCCCGCCCATCAAAACTCTTGTAACTCCACGGCGTGTTATACACATACTCCACCAACCGATGATCACAAAACGGCACCCGAGTCTCCAAACCCGACGCCATCGCCAACCGATCATCCCGATCCAGCAACATCGGCAACCACCGCGCCAGATGAAAATACGACTGCTCCCGCATCCGGAACTCAACCCGATCCTCACCATCCACATGCGGCACCTCCGCACGCGCCTGCTGATAACTATCCGCGTAATAACCCGGCATATCCAACTTCCGCATCAACGACCCATCAAACAACCCCAACCCCTGCCCCGACTGCGCACCAGCCATATTCTTCTCCCGCGCCACCCACGGATACGTATCCGCCGCCACCTGCACCGGATCATGCAACCACTTGAACCCCGCAAAAATCTCATCCGCCGTCTCACCCGTCAACGCCACCGTCGAATGCTCCCGCGTCGCCCGGAACATCAAATACACCGAAATATCCATATCCCCCAACGACGTCGGCATATCCTGACACAACAACGACTCCAACCGCGCCTGCGGATCCATCAAATCCGCCGTCCCCAACACAATATCCGTATGATCCGTACCCACATACCGCGCCAACTCCGTCGCATACGGACCATCCGGCGTATCCCGCGTATCATCCCGCCGAAAATTCTCCGCATACCCCACAAACGTCGTCGTAATCGTCCGCACCGGATCATCCCCATTACGCAACCGCGCCGCATTCGCCAACGCCGTCACCGAACTCGAATCAATACCCCCCGACAACAACGAACACAACGGCACATCCGCCACCAACTCACGCGTCACAATCTCCTCCAGCAACGACCGCACACGCCCCACCGTCCCCTCCAGATCATCCCCATGCGGCCGAGCCTCCAACCGCCAATACCGCCGCACCACACTCCCCGAAAACCCAAACCTCAACGAATGCCCCGGCAACAACTCCCGCATATCCCGAAACACCGCCTGCCCCGGAGTCTTCGCCGTCGAAAACAACTCCCGCAACCCATCACCATCCACCACCGGCCGCACCCCACCAGCCAACAACGCCTTCGGCTCCGAAGCAAACAACAACCCACCCGGAACCTCCGCATAAAACAACGGCTTGATCCCCAACCGATCCCGCACCAACACCAACTCCTCCGTCCGCCCATCCCACACCGCGAACGCAAACATCCCCTCCAACCGAAGACCGCACTCCTCACCCCACTCCAAATACGACCGCAACACCACCTCCGTATCACTACGCGTACGGAACCGATGCCCCCGCCCCTCCAACTCCACCCGCAACTCCCGGAAGTTGTACACCTCACCGCTATACGACAACACCACCGGCGCAGCCACCTCCTCCCCCGCCACCATCGGCTGCACCCCACCCACCAAATCAATCACCGAATTCCGCGTATGCCCCAACCCCGCACGCGACCCCAACCACACCCCACTCGCATCCGGACCCCGCCGCGACAACGCCACCGTCATCGCCTCCACCACCGACCGCTCCGCGGTCAGATCACGCCCGAAGTCGACCCATCCCGCGATCCCGCACATCCCAAGCCTCCCG
>NZ_BAAAZN010000055.1:0-1386 GCF_039536925.1 Amycolatopsis ultiminotia
TACTGCAATGACACTTCGTTATAGAGTGGCTGCGTGTGTCGGCTGGGCTTTGGTCCGGCGATCGTGTAGTTGATCTCGTGTGTTGGAGATGGCGACGGGTTGGTCGGCGCACTTCGCTGCGTTCGCGGGGCGGTTCGCGTCGCGGTTCTCGCGGGTGGAGCCGCGGCGTCAGATGGTGTCCTACCTACGGGGACTGCTGGCTGAAGTCGAGCGCAAGAACGGCTGGACGTTGGCGGAGATGGTCGGTGAGACGGGTCCGCAGGGCATGCAGCGGCTGCTGAACTTCTACGCCTGGGATGCCGGCGGCGTGCGCGATGATGTGCGTGCCGCAGTGGTCGAGGTGCTGGCGGACTCCGAACGTGGTGTGTTGATCGCGGACGAGACCGGGTTCGTGAAGAAGGGCACGAAGTCCGCTGGTGTGGCGCGCCAGTATTCGGGCACGGCCGGGCGGATCGAGAATTCACAGATCGGCGTATTCTTGGCGTATGCGTCGGACCGTGGCCGGGCGTTGATCGATCGGGAATTGTATCTACCGAAAGAGTGGATCGCCGATCGAGACCGGTGCAGCGCGTCGGGCATTCCTGACGACGTCGGATTCGCGACAAAACCTGAACTGGCGCAATTAATGCTGGAACGTGCGCTCGCCGCGAGCGTCCCGTTCGCGTGGTTCACCGCCGACGAAGCATACGGGCAGGTTGGGCGACTGCGGCTCTGGCTGGAAGAACACGACATCGCACACGTGCTGGCGGTACCCAAGTCCCAGATGGTGATTTCCATGGATCTGCGGCAGCGGCGCGCCCACGCAGTTATCGCGGACGTCGCCCCAGTCGCCTGGCAACGCCTGTCCTGCGGTGATGGCGCCCACGGGCGGCGGATCTACGACTGGGCCGTAGTTGACATCCGCCCGCTGCGCCGACCGGAAGTCGGCCACTGGCTGCTCGCCCGCCGCTCGGTCAGCGACCCCACCGAGATTTCCTACTACATTTGCTTCGGCCCCGCCGACACCCATCTCCAAGAACTAGTACGCGTCGCCGGCGGCCGCTGGGCGATCGAAGAAAGCTTCCAAACCTCGAAGAACGAAACCGGACTCGACCACTACCAGGTCCGCCGATACGAAGCATGGTATCGGCATATCACTCTCTCCATGGCAGCGGCAGCATTCCTCGTCATCACTCGAGACGCCGCGAAAAAAAGGGATCTACACCCGATCTGATACCGCTCACGTCCAACGAAATCCGCAAGCTATTCAACCGTGTCACCACGCGGGTCCAGCACACAATCCAGCACGCGATGCACTGGTCACGATGGCGACGAACCAGCCAAGCCCGAGCCCGAACCAGCCACTACCACCAACACAAACATCACGAAGTGTCATTGCAGTACTAA
>NZ_BAAAZN010000056.1:0-1146 GCF_039536925.1 Amycolatopsis ultiminotia
CAGGACCGGGGTGGTATGGCGCGATCTGCCGTAGCGGTATGGGCCGTGGGAGACGGTCTGTGACCGGTTCTGGCGCTGGTCTCGCAACGGCACTCTCGCAATGCCGGTGGGCAAGGTCCGGGTGATCATGCCATTGGCCGCCACCATTCCCGAACGCCGCGACCAGCAGAACAACCGGGCACGCCGCAGCAGCCACGGCGGCCGCCCACCCGGCTTCGACTCCACCGCCTACACACGCCGCAACGTCGTCGAACGCTGCTCCAACCGCTTCAAACAGTTCCAAAGCCGTGATCGACCTGGCCACCCCACCAACCACTGACCGGCCACGCCCTACGTGTGCTGCCCGGGGAGGTTGCGAGCGTGGGGACACGTAGTCGGATGATCTTGGTGTGAGGGAGGGCCTCCGGGTGTGGTGTGGGTCACCACAGTCTGCGCCACGTCACGGAGGTCCTCGTGTCGCACCGTAATGCCCCGTTGAGTCCGACGGGCAGGCTGCGCCTGGCCCGTTGTGTGGTGGACGACGCATGGCCGCTACGGCGAGCTGCCGAGCGGTTCCAGGTGTCGGTGTCCACCGCCCAACGCTGGGCTAACCGGTACCGCGTCGAGGGTGGGGCGGGCATGACCGACCGGTCCTCTCGTCCGCACTTGAGCCCGCGCCGCACCCCGACGCGCACCGAGCGGCGGATCATCACGGTTCGGGTACTGAGGCGGTCGGGGCCAGCCCGGATCGCGTCGTTGCTGCGGCTGGTGCCCTCCACCGTGCATCGCGTGCCGGCTCGCTACGGCCTGACCCGCCTCGACCGTGGCACCGGCCGGCCGGTGCGGCGCTACGAGCGCGCCACCCCGGGCGAGCTGGTACACGTGGACATCAAGAAACTGGGCAACATCCCCGACGGAGGCGGCCACCGGGCCGTCGGCCGTCAGGCCGGGCAGCGGCACCGCACCCGCACGCCAGACAAAACCCTGGACGCCCACGGCCGCAGCCATGTCGGCTACAGCTACCTGCACAACGCCGTGGACGATCATTCCCGACCCGCCTACAGCGAAATCCTGCCCGACGAGAAGAAGGAAACCGCGGTCGCGTTCTGGCAGCGCTCCCAGATCTTCTTTGCTGCCAGCGCAATCACCGTTCAGCGGACACTCACC
>NZ_BAAAZN010000057.1:0-886 GCF_039536925.1 Amycolatopsis ultiminotia
CCCGCACGATACGACGACCGCACCAACGGACCCGCCATCACACCCGCAAACCCCAACGACTCCGCCACCCTCGAATGCTCCACGAACTCCTCCGGCTTCACCCACCGATCCACCGGATGATGCCGCGGCGACGGACGCAAATACTGCGTAATCGTCAGAATCTCACACCCCGCCTCCACCAGATCCCGCATCGCCGGAGCCACCTCATCCGGCATCTCACCCATCCCCAAAATCAGATTCGACTTCGTCACCAACCCCGCCGCACGCGCCCGCGTGAGAACCTCCAACGACCGCGCATACCGAAACCCCGGACGAATCCGCTTGAAAATCCGCGGCACCGTCTCCACATTATGCGCCAACACCTCCGGCCCCGACCCGAACACCTCCGCCAACTGCCCCGGCACCGCATTGAAATCCGGAATCAGCAACTCCACCCCCGTACCCGGATTCACCGCATGAATCTGCCGCACCGTCTCCGCATACAACCACGCCCCACCATCATCAAGATCATCACGCGCCACCCCCGTCACCGTCGAATACCGCAACCCCATCGCCTGCACCGACTCCGCAACCTTCCGCGGCTCCGCACGATCCAACGCCGAGGGCCTACCCGTATCAATCTGACAGAAATCACACCGCCGCGTGCACTGATCCCCACCAATCAAAAACGTCGCCTCACGATCCTCCCAGCACTCATAAATATTCGGACACCCCGCCTCCTCACACACCGTGTGCAAACCCTCACGCCGCACCAACCCCTTCAACTCCGTGAACTCCGGCCCCATCCGCACCCGCGTCCGAATCCACGACGGCTTCTTCTCAATCGGCGTCTCGCTGTTACGCACCTCAAGCCGCAACAACTTCCGCCCCTCAGGCGTCACGTTCA
>NZ_BAAAZN010000058.1:0-870 GCF_039536925.1 Amycolatopsis ultiminotia
AGAGCGTGTCTCACTTGGTTGTTGGTTGAGGTGTGGGCATGATCATGAGCTGTGATGGACGAGTTGTCGCGACGGCTGGTGCCCGACGAGTTGTGGGCGCTGGTCGAACCGTTGATCCCGCCGGGAAAGACGCGCCCGCAGGGTGGCGGCATGTCACGAGTGGGCGACCGGGCGGTGTTCACCGCGATCGTGTTCGTGCTGACCAGCGGCTGCGCCTGGCGACATCTGCCGCCCAGCTTCGGGGTCACCGTGCCGACAGCGCATCGGCGGTTCACCGAGTGGACCAAGGTCGGCCTGTGGCGCGATGTGCACCGGGCGGTGCTGGACGAACTTGGCGGCAAGGGCATGATCGACTGGTCGCGTGCGGTCCTGGACGGAGCATCCGTCAGGGCCAAAAGGGGGGCGGTCTGACCGGTCGGAGCCCGGTCGATCGCGGCAAGCCCGGCTCGAAGATCCATGTGCTGTCCGACCGGGCCGGACTTCCGTTAACCGTTGGGATCTCCGCGGCCAACACTCACGACAGTCACGCGCTCAGACCCTTGGTCAACGCGCTGCCGCCGATCCGGTCTCGCCGCGGACCGCGCCGCCGGAAACCGGCCAAGCTCCACGCCGACAAGGCCTACGACATCCCAGCCCTACGCGACTGGCTCCGCCGGCGCGGGATCATCCCGCGCATCGCCCGCAAGGGCATCGAATCCACCGAGAAACTCGGAAGACACCGGTGGGTGATCGAACGGTCCATCGCCTGGCTGACCAGCTACCGGCGCCTGACCATCCGCTACGAACGCAAACCCAGCCACTACCTCGCCTTCCTCACCCTCGCCGCCACCATCACCTGTTACAAGAAACTCGCCAAATGAGACACGCTCT
>NZ_BAAAZN010000059.1:0-849 GCF_039536925.1 Amycolatopsis ultiminotia
CGTCGGGCAGCACTGCCGGGCCCATCGACGACAGCGTGCCGTCCGGCCCGATCTCCAGAAACACCGAAACACCCTGCGCAGCCAACGACTCAACCGCATCACCAAACCGCACCGCCTGACGAGCCTGCGCCGGCCAATAACCCGCCGCCGGAACTTCGACCAACGCACCATCCAACGCACCAACCCACGGAATACGCGGACTCTCGAACGCCAGACTCCCCGCCACCACCGCCAACTCATCCAACACAGGATCCATCCGATACGAATGAAACGCATGACTCACCCGCAACATCCGCACCCGACAACCCAACCCACGATACCGCTCAACCAACCCCTCAACCACATCCCCATCACCAGAAACCACCACCGAACCCGGACCATTCACCGCAGCCACCGAAACCCCTTCAGGCAGCTCGACATCCACCTCCGCGACGCCGATTGCCGCCATCGCACCACCACCCGGCAACCCCTGCATCAACCGCGCACGATGCGCCACCAACCTCGCCGCATCCGCCAACGACAACACCCCAGCCACATACGCCGCCGCAACCTCCCCCACCGAATGCCCAGCCACCGCACCCGGCCGAACACCACACTCCGCCAACAACGCAACCAACCCAACCTCCACCGCAAACAACCCCGCCTGCGCAAACAACGTCTCATCCGCACGCCCATCCACACCATCACCCAACACCACCTCCCGAACCGAACACCCCAACTCCGCCTCAACCAAACCACACGCCTCATCAAACGCCCCCGCAAACACCGAACTCGACGCATACAACGCACGCCCCATCCCCGCCCGCTGACTACCCTGACCAGCAAACAAAAACCCGACCCGACCCGGCC
>NZ_BAAAZN010000060.1:0-831 GCF_039536925.1 Amycolatopsis ultiminotia
GCAGTGCGGTGGTGGGTGGTTATTTGTTGTGTGGATGGGGGATTGTGGTTTTGCATGTGGTGGGGTGTTGCTGGTTTTTGGGTGGGTGGGGAATTGTTGTGGGGGTTGTTGGCCTGGTTTCGTGTTCTGGGTGGCGGGTGTCGCTGCCGGCGGGGCTGGGGTGTGGTCGACGGGTGTTTGTGCTCTGTCGTGACGGATGAGGAGATTGTTGTGCAGTTGCAGGTTGCGTTGGATGTGCTGGATCTTCCGGCTGCGTTGACGTTGGCGAATCAGGTGGCTGAGCATGTGGACATCCTGGAGCTGGGGACGCCGTTGGTGAAGTCGGCGGGGATTGGTGCGGTGTCGGCGATCAAGGCGGCGCATCCGGACAAGCTGGTGTTCGTGGATCTCAAGACTGCGGATGCGGGTGAGTTGGAGGCGGCGCTGGCGTTCGAGGCGGGTGCGGATCTGGTGACGGTGATGGGTGCCGCCGATGATGACACGGTGCGGGGTGCGGTGTCCGCGGGCCGTAAGTACGGCAAGCAGGTGGTGGCGGACATGATCACGGTGGTGGACGGGCGGGTCGCGCGGATTCGTGAGGTCGCGAAGCTCGGTGTGTCGTTTGTGGAGATCCATGCGGGTCTGGACGAGCAGGCCCGGCCGGGGTACACGATCGACACGTTGCTCGCTGATGGGCGTGAGGCCGGGGTGCCGTTCTCCATTGCCGGTGGCGTGAAGATCGACACCATCGGCTCGGTGCGTGAGGCCGGCGCGACCGTCGCCGTCGCCGGCGGCGCCATCTACAACGCCACCGACCCCGCCGCCGCAGCCAAAGAACTCAAAAAGCGCGCC
>NZ_BAAAZN010000061.1:0-818 GCF_039536925.1 Amycolatopsis ultiminotia
CAGCCAGGCGGCGACGTCGTCGCGGGTGGTGCGTTGGCCGCCGAGGGCGCCGCGGCCGGGGAAGGTGTGGTGCACATCCGGGGCCATGTCGTGGATCAGCGACATTTCCCCGCGCGAGAGCGCGGCAAACGCGGCGCGGACGTTGCGGCGGACGAACCAACGGTACATAACAGTCTCCTATGGACAGTTGCCGGAACACGTGTTCCGTGGTCGGGACGAGGCCGTCGGGCGATGATCGGTGCGGCGGAGCGCGGTCACGGATCCGCCCGCTGCTTCCACCGGACGAGCCCGCCAAGGCGCGGCGTCGCCCGGGTAACCACCGGTGCGTGACACTCGAGTCCCGGATGAGGCCGGCACGGATTCATGGCGGTGTCCTCCCTCGAGTTTGACGGTGTCAACGTTGCTGACGTCTTCACTGTGCACTCCGTCTTTGACGGTGTCAAACCGGTCTGCGACACTGGCGCTATGACACCCATGTCCGATGCCGCCTACCCGACCGATGTGCGCGCGGCCCTGCTCGCCTCCGCTCGCGCCGAGTTACTGGCACACGGGCCAGGAGGGCTCAGCCTCCGGGCCATCGCGGCACGAGCCGGGGTGTCCCGAGCCACCCCGAAATGGCACTTCGGCAACCGCGCCGGTTTGCTGACCGCTCTCGCGATCGAAGGTTTCGCGCAGCTCGGGGACGCTCTCGTCGCCGCGGTCAGGGGCTTGACCGATCCGGCGGCGCGCTTCACCGCAGTGGGACGTGCCTACCTGGCCTTCGGACTCGGCAACCCCGAACTCTTCGACCTCATGTTCCGAGCCACGGAACTCGATCG
>NZ_BAAAZN010000062.1:0-748 GCF_039536925.1 Amycolatopsis ultiminotia
GCCTCAACCAAACCACACGCCTCATCAAACGCCCCCGCAAACACCGAACTCGACGCATACAACGCACGCCCCATCCCCGCCCGCTGACTACCCTGACCAGCAAACAAAAACCCGACCCGACCCGGCCCGGCCGCCGGGACAACCCCCGACACCACACCGGGCACCGACTGTCCACTTGCGACTGCGGACAGCCCTTCGACCGGCTCACCCAGGACGACTGCGCGGTGCTCGAAGGCCGACCGCGTGGTGGCCAGCGAGTACCCCAGGTCGGCGTGCGACAGCTCGGTGTGGGTGCGGAAGTGGTCCCGCAGCCGGGCCGCCTGTTCGGCCAGTGCGTCCGCCGAACGGGCGCTGATCGGCCATGCCCGTGCCGTGATCGCCGGGACACCCGGCACCTCGGCCGGTTCCCCGGCAGGCGGCTCTTCGAGGATCACGTGCGCGTTGGTGCCGCTGATCCCGAACGCCGAGACTCCCGCACGCCGAGGCCGTTCCCCCGGCGTCCAGTCCACCGGTTCGCGCAGCAGCTCGACCCGGCCCGAGGACCAGTCGACGTGCGGGGAAGGCTCATCCACATGCAACGTCGCAGGCAACTTCCCATACCGCAACGCCTGCACCATCTTAATCACACCCGCCACACCAGCAGCCTGCTGACTATGCCCAATATTCGACTTCACCGAACCCAACCACAACGGCTCCACCCGACCCTGCCCATACGTCGCCAACAACGCCTGCGCCTCAATCGGATCAC
>NZ_BAAAZN010000063.1:0-674 GCF_039536925.1 Amycolatopsis ultiminotia
AGCGGCACGAGTGCTTTGAGTGCTTTGACCAGTTTCGTGGTGACCTGGGTGATCTTGGACGCGGTTTTGGCGACCGCGGTGACGACCTGGGGTACGACCCAGGTCATGCCGATGCCGAGGGTGAACACCACTTGCAGGGCCCAGGAGATCAGGTGCCCGACCAGATCGGCGATGGTGTCGCGGACGAGGGACCGGACGGCGGCGACGACTTCACCGGCGGTTTTGACGCCGCTGGCGGCGCCTTCGCTGCCTTTCTGGGCGCTGGCGATCAGCGCGGAGGTGTCCTCGGCCCGTGTGCGGTAGGCGTCGGCGGCGTCGCCTTGCCAGTCCTGCAGGTCCTTTTTGACCAGATCGGTCAGTTCGGCGGAGACGTTTTCGAGTTCTTTGGCGACGTTGGTCCAGGTTTCGGCCTGGGACGAGATTTCGTCGGCGTTGCCGGTGAGTGCGTTGAGGGCTTCTTTGAGCGGGCCGACGTGTTCCATCAGCCAGCCGACCCCGGCGGCGAAGATCGCGCCGAACGGGTCCATTACCGCGGTCAGCGTGTCCAGTGCGGTGCCGACCGCGCCGATCGCGACCGCTGCCCAGTCCTTGTTCTCGATCGCGTCTTTGAGTCCCGTCGCGTCCTCCAGCAGCGGAACCCCCGACACCGCCGTCGTCGAATCCTGCACCGGTGC
>NZ_BAAAZN010000064.1:0-636 GCF_039536925.1 Amycolatopsis ultiminotia
GGCGGTATTCGCCGTTGTCGTCGGGGATGAAGCATCCGGCGCCGTGGTGGGAGAAGTAGGCGACGGGTCGGGGTGTGGTGTAGAGGGTGAACGGGCCGGACAAGCCCGGGTGCCAGCCGATGCGTTCGGGCACGATGCGGATGGTGAGTCTGGGTGTGGTGGCGACGAGGTTGTCGAGGAATCGTAGTTGGCGGGCCATGATGCTGGTGGGTGCGACGGGGTCGGTGATGGTGGCTTCGCCGAGGAACGCGGTCATGGGTGTGGCGTCGGGGCCGATGATGAGGTTGCCGCTGTCGGCGCGGATGGTCGCGAGGTGGTGTGCGGTGTGTGTGCTGAATCCTTGGGCGGTGAGGGCGGCGTGGGAGTAGTCCGGGATCTGCAGCTGGTCGGGGATGAGCAGCGGGTGCCAGACGTGGACGGTATCGGCGACGGCTTCGCAGTCACGCAGGATCGCCAGATGATCGGGAGTGCTCTGGTCGCCTGCGATTGTCATGCCTGCGTCGGTGGTGCGGGCGAGTTGCAGGATGCGTCGTTTGTCGTCGCCGGTGACGCCGAGGGCGCCGAGGATGCCGGCGACGTCGACCACGTAGGGGGTGCGTTGGCCGAGTTCCCAGTTGGAGATCAGGGCGGGGTTGG
>NZ_BAAAZN010000065.1:0-600 GCF_039536925.1 Amycolatopsis ultiminotia
CAGGACGTGGTCCGGGCATTGCAGTCCGAGGGCCACACGGTCGCGGTCGTCGGCGACGGCACCAATGACGCCCCGGCGCTGGCGCTGGCCGACATCGGTATCGCGATGGGCGTCGCGGGCACCGACGTTGCCGTCGAGACCGCGGATGTCGCCCTCGCCGCCGACGACTTGCGCGCCCTGCTGGAGCTGCGCGACCTCGGCCGTCGCGCAATCCGCTTGATCCGGCAGAACTACGGCATGTCCATCGCGGTCAACGCCGCCGGATTGGCGGTGTCGGCGGCAGGCGGGCTGTCCCCGGTCGCCGCTGCGGTCCTGCACAACGCTTCCTCGGTCGCCGTGGTGGGCAACAGCTCGCGGCTCATCCGCTACCGGTTGCGCCGGTAACAGGTCCCTGCCGAAACGAAACGCACCGGGGAAACGAACAACACTGGCACCCAATTCGTGAAGTGCCCTGCTGTCGGTAGGGCATTCGTCGGGGCTGGTGGGGAATCACGCGGGCCATCGGATCTGCAGGGCCCTCCGCGTGACCGAATCCCCGCCAAGGACGACGTCGCGGTGGATCGCGTTGCCTGAAGCACACTCGGCCTATAAAAGGTCCCC
>NZ_BAAAZN010000066.1:0-599 GCF_039536925.1 Amycolatopsis ultiminotia
ATCACACCCGCCACACCAGCAGCCTGCTGACTATGCCCAATATTCGACTTCACCGAACCCAACCACAACGGCTCCACCCGACCCTGCCCATACGTCGCCAACAACGCCTGCGCCTCAATCGGATCACCCAGTTCAGTACCCGTACCATGCGCCTCAACCACATCAACATCCGAAGCCGACAAACCAGCACCAGCCAACGCCTGACGAATCACCCGCTGCTGCGACGGACCATTCGGAGCAGTCAAACCATTAGACGCACCATCCTGATTCGTCGCACTGCCACGAACCACCGCCAGCACCTCATGCCCATGACGCCGAGCATCCGACAACCGCTCGACGAGCACCATGCCCGCACCCTCGGCCATACCCATCCCATCAGCACCAGCCGCAAACGCCTTACACCGACCATCCGCAGCAAGCACCCGCTGCCGCGAAAAACCCACAAACTCCGTCGGATCCGCCATCACCATCACACCACCAGCCAACGCCAAATCACATTCACCCGACCGCAACGCCTGCACAGCCAAATGCAAAGCAACCAACGACGAAGAACACGCCGTATCAACAGTGACCGCCGGACCCTCCAAACCCAACGTATA
>NZ_BAAAZN010000067.1:0-503 GCF_039536925.1 Amycolatopsis ultiminotia
CGGCAGGCCGCTGCGGCTATCGTGAGCTGCGTCGTCTGGCACGACGGTTTCCGGGCATCTGCTGGGCGATCGAGGCCAGCAACGGCCTGGGCCGGCCATTGACCCGGCGATTGATCGACGACGACATCACCGTCGTGGACGTGCTGTCCAAACTCGGCAGCCGGGTGCGTCCGCTGGCCATCGGGCACGGCCGCCAGGCCGGTCAGGTCGATGCCCGCTCGGTCGCGGTGGCAGCGCTCACCGGCGGGGACCGGCAGCATCGCCAGGACGACCACGCCGAGACGCTGAGGCTGCTCAGCGAACACCGGGATGAATTTCGTCCGGCGCCGCGCCCAGGTCGTCAACCGGCTGCATGTCCTGCTGTCGTACCCGCTGGACGGCGGAGCCCCAGCGTCGTTGACCGCCGATCGCGCCGCCACGCTGCCCGGCCGGACCCGCCGAGCGTGCTACCCGCCGTGCCCACGCAGTCGACCTGGTCGCCGAAGTCCGTCATCCCGACAAGA